>NZ_JBICLU010000015.1:0-616557 GCF_043105645.1 Morganella sp. TYF_1
GGCGAAATATGTGCTCATTTTTAGGATAATGAATTAACAACCGGCAATTCTCATCGTTAAATGCGTATAATACCCTGCACCGGATTGCAGGACTCACCTGGCATCTGTTCTGATAACCAGATCAAAATGAATCAACGGGAGCATACACAGTGAAAAAACTCACCATTAAAGATATTGCAGCTATCTGTAATGTCGGTAAATCCACTGTCTCCCGCGTGATAAATAACGAGCAGAACGTCAATGAAGAGACCCGTCGTAAAGTCCTGGCAGTCATTGAGCAGAATAACTTTGCGCCATCAAAATCAGCACGGGCGATGAGAGGATTAACGTGCCGGACATTTGGTATTATTGTTACCCGGCTTGATTCCTATTCTGAGAATCAGGCAATTCGCGCGATGCTGCCGGTCTTATATAAAAATAATATTGATCCTATTATTCTGGAAAGCCAGTTTGACCCTGCAAAGGTTGATGAGCATCTGTCTATGCTTGAAAGACGAAAGGTGGATGGGGTTATTTTATTTGCATTTACCGGTCTGGACCGAGAGCAATTATCCTCCTGGCAAAAAAATATCGTTGTTATTGCCCGTCCGTTTGAAGGGTATACCTGTGTCTGTAATGATGATTCCGGAACCGTAAATCATTTGATGAATTATCTTCATCAGGAGAAGAATTTTACAGCCATCAGTTATATCGGTGTTAATGAACACGATGAAACAACAGGGCTATTACGTTATCAGTCTTATAAGCATTACTGCGAAAAATATAACATAGTATCGGATGCGGCATTAGGTGAATTAAATTATGAAAGCGGTTATCTTCTCGCCGAAAATATCGTACTGAAACGCCCTCAGGCCATATTATGTGCAACTGAATCATTGGCATTTGGTGTCAAAAAATATCTTCTTCATCATCAGATTAATACTATTTTTGTTGCCTGTATCGGACGAAATGACTTATTAACCTTCCTCTTTCCGGATGTAAAAACATGCCGTCTGGGTATGAGTAAAACCGGTCAGAAATCTGTCAACTTATTGATTGATATGGTTAATGGCAATTTTTCACCCAAAATACACTTAGTCCCGTCACCTTCTTTTACTTATTGATTTTATTGGGTTAAATAAATTTTTGTGTGATGTCTGTCCCGCAATGGGATCGTTCCCATTGAGTCATTCCCATACTGAACGTATTTTAAAAAAGAGACGTTTTATACGGGGATGGGGATATGGAGATTAATGTTCATAGTGATGAACTGGATCAGATCATCAGATTTACCGGTGGAAAGGAAAATATCAGTACGGTATCTCACTGTCTGACACGATTACGCTTTGTGTTAAATAATCCTGAACTGGCAGATATTGAGTCTATTAAGCAAATACCCGGGGTTAAGGGGTGTTTTAATAACGCAGGTCAATTCCAGGTTATCATCGGCATGAATGTCGGTGACTACTACCGCGGCTTAATTGAAAAACTCAATATATCTGAATCAGATAAAGAAAAAACCAAGGTTGCTGCCAGAAAAAATATGAAATTCTGGGAGCGGCTTATTGCCAATCTGGCCGAAATTTTTGTTCCTTTGCTGCCGGCATTAATTTGTGGTGGTTTATTACTGGGGCTCCGGAATGTTATCGGTGAAATGCCGATCCGCGATGATAAACCGCTGACGGCGTATTATGACTGGCTAAAGCCAATATATGATTTCCTGTGGTTACCGTGTGAAGCAATATTCCATTTCCTGCCGGTGGCTATCTGCTGGTCAGCAACCAAAAAAATGGGCGGTTCTCCGATCCTGGGTATTGTGCTGGGCATTACATTAGTATCACCTCAATTGATGAATGCTTATGGTATCGGCAGTCAGACGCCGGATGTCTGGGATTTCGGCGTATTTACCATTCAGAAAGTGGGGTATCAGGCTCAGGTGATCCCGTCTATTCTGGCCGGTTTATTCCTTGGCTGGTTTGAAGTGAAATTACGCCGCCGTATTCCTGAATATTTAACACTGGTGGTTGTACCGATCATCAGCATTCTGGTTTCGGTGGTAGTGGCTCACGCCATGCTGGGGCCGTTCGGACGTGCTGTCGGTAATCTTATTTCGGATGGTGTCCGCTATTTAATGCTGGGTGATTATGCCTTAATCGGCTCAATGATATTTGGTTTTTTCTACTCGCCACTGGTCATTACCGGGTTGCATCACACCACGCTGGCCATTGATATGCAGTTGACGCAAAGCATCGGCGGAACACCTATCTGGCCTATCATTGCATTATCAAATATTGCTCAGGCCTCAGCGGTTGTCGGCATCATTATTATGAGCCGCAAAAAGGACGAACGCGAAATAACGATTCCGGCGGCAATATCTGCCTATTTAGGTGTGACTGAACCGGCGATGTACGGTGTAAACCTGCGTTACCGCTTCCCGATGCTGTGCGCCATGATTGGTGCTGCATTGGCAGGGTTAATTTGTGGTTTTGCGCATGTGTTATCCAATGGTATTGGTGTCGGCGGTATTCCGGGAATTTTGTCTATTCAGCCTGCTTTCTGGGGTATTTATCTTGTTGCCATGATAGTCGCCATTGTTGTTCCGATCTTATTAACAATGATGATGTATCGTTATCAGCAGCGCAAAGGCACCCTGGTAACTTCCCTGTAAATTAATAAAGTGAATTTAATATGTGCTATTTGACTGTGTCTGTAAAAGAAAGTGGTGCTGATATTTTTTCCGGCAGCGATAAATATGACTATGCTTTTTGCTGGCGTGAGATATCCGTTAAAACATGTCTGGATATTTTAACCGAAATCAGCCGTGATTTTCCCGGTATTAAAGGTGGTGTCATTAAGGGGGAGCGGGTGCCGGATTATCCTGCATTTTGTGCTGAACTTGCCGGGAATGCCATTATTGATCTGGAGAAATCATTTTCGGAAATCTTCAATGTGCCTTTTATTGCACAGCAGGGAACGATCGTATTAACAGAAAGCGATCTGGCGCAGGCACTAAAACAGAAATATGAACAACTTTGCTGGAATATCGATTATTCCGGATTTACGGCGGGCAAAGAAGAATATGCCGCAGAATCATTATTAACCACCGCAAACGGATATCTCGGGGTGCGCGGAGCACTGCCGGATATGCGGGCAGGTGATGCGGCGTATCCGGCAACCTATCTGGCCGGTTGTTATAACCGTGCGGAGTCAGATGTCGCCGGGAATACGGTATCGAATGAAGATTTTGTGAATGTTCCTGATGCCCGTTCCGTCCGGATAAAAATCGGCGATGGTGAGTGGTTATCGCCGGAAAATTGCCGCAATAAAGTCCTGTACCGGAACCTGTGTTTAAAAACCGGTATTCTGACGCAGACCTGGGTTGCAGAAGATTCCCGTAAACACCTGATTCAGATTAACAGCCGGATGCTGGCGGATATGTCCTGTCCGGAACGGTTTGCGGTTGAATACAGCTTCACTCCCCTGAATGTTGATGCGGAGATTACCGTTGCCACCTGTATTGACGGCACGACCCGTAATTATGGTGTGGAACGTTACCGCAGCCTGACATCAGACCATTACCGGGTATTGTCCCGCGGGGCGGAAGGCCGTTATACACAATTAAATGCACGGACACTGCAATCAGGTATCGGTATCGGTGTGACCGCAAAAATAAGCGGGGATTTTTTTACTGACAGCGATATTCAGATAAAAGAGAGCCCTGATAAAGTACAGCAGCTTATTACCTGTCATGCGAAAAAGGGAAAAACATACCGTCTTGCAAAAAGTATTAACATCCGTCTTTCGTCTGTTTTTCCGGATAACTGGGCTGATGCGGATAAAACAACGCTGGCTGATTTTGCTGTTCAGGCAGAAGCGTCTGAGCAGGCATGGAAAAACTTATGGGATAAGGCCGATATTGTTATTGACGGCGATTTAATGTCTCAGAAGTTATTACGTTTGCATATCTGTCATCTGCTGTCATCGTGTTCACCATACAGTAACGGAAAATATAAGCTCGATGTGTCGGTGACGGCCCGGGGATTACACGGAGAGGCTTACCGGGGGCATATTTTCTGGGATGAAATCTTTATCCTGCCTTTTTATATTATGCATTTCCCGCAAACGGCCCGTCAGTTGCTGATGTACCGTTATAACCGGTTACCGGGAGCGAGGAAAATTGCACAGGACAGCGGTTGTCAGGGCGCGGTGTATCCGTGGCAGTCAGGTCTGGACGGCAGTGAGCAGACACAATCGGTGCATCTGAATCCGCTGAACGGTCACTGGGATCCGGATTACAGTCATCTTCAGCGCCATGTATCTCTTGCCGTTGCTTATAATATCTGGCTGTACTGGAAAAATACCGGTGATGCGGAATTCATGCGGCTGTACGGTATGGAAATGCTGACAGATATTGCCCGCTTCTGGCTGAGTAAAGCGGAATATGATGAGGTTACCGGGCGTTACTCTGTCAGCGGCGTGATGGGGCCGGATGAATTTCATGAGCATATCAGCGGCAGCAGCAGCGCCGGGCTCAAAGATAATGCCTATACCAATATGATGATCTCCTGGTTGTTTTCCGTCCTGGCTGAACTGTATCCGCAGTTTCATACCGGCGGGGAAGACACTGCGTTTATCCGGGATATCCGTCATGCCGGTCAGCATTTAGCGCTGGTCATTGATGATGATGTCATTGCTCAGTTTGACGGGTATTTTTCCCTGAAAGAGATTGACTGGGAACACTATAAGAATAAGTACGGCAATATTTACCGGATGGACAGAATATTGCGTGCGGAAGGTAAAAGTGCGGATAATTATAAGGTAGCCAAACAGGCCGATACGCTGATGATATTCAATAATTTTTCCCGTGATGATGTCACCGGGATATTGAATAACATGGGCTATCACTTAGGCCGTGATTACGCACAGACGAACCTTCATTATTATTTAAAACGGACCTCTCACGGCTCCACATTATCCAGAGTGGTGCATGCACAACTGGCCTGTGATACCGGGTTGCACGATTTGTCCCGGGAATTGTATCAGCAGGCGCTGCGATCGGATTATGGTGATATTCAGGGCGGAACCACCGCTGAAGGTATTCACACCGGGGTTATGGCCGCGACAATCAATACGGCGGTAATGTCCTATGCCGGAGTGGATATTCGTGGTGATCGTTTATCTGTTTCACCATCATTACCGGCGGAATGGAAACGTATCCGTTTTAATTTACAGCATCGTGGTGTTCATTATTACTTTTTAATCTCACCGGCATCGGTATCCGTCACGGCGGACAAAGAAGCCTATATCGATATTGATAATGAAACACATCAGATTACAGCAGGCACGCCGTTTTCATATCATTATGTAAAGGAATACACATCATGAAATCAGGATTTTTATTCGATCTGGACGGTGTGATTGTTGATACGGCAAAGTATCATTATATTGCATGGCGATATATTGCCAATAAGGCAGGCTTTGATATCAGTGAGGAATTTAATGAAAACCTCAAAGGCATCAGCCGGATGGAATCATTAGAAAAAATATTAGAGTATGGTCGTCAGTCGGATATGTACAGTCATGAGGAAAAGAGATTACTGTCGGATGAAAAAAATGATTATTATGTGAAATTACTCGGGGAGTTATCCGAAAAGGATATTTTACCCGGGGTTCATGATTTTATTGTCCGGGCGAATATGCTTAATATACCGTGTGCCGTTGCATCGGCATCCCGTAATGCACCTTTTATTTTAAAAAAACTCAATATTGATAATTATTTTAAATCAATTGTCGATCCTGCATTGTTGAGTAAAGGTAAACCGGACCCTGAAATATTTCTGAAGGCAGCGTTATCTGTTAATGTCCTGCCGCAGGATGCAATAGGCTTTGAGGATGCACAGTCAGGTATTACTGCGCTGAACAGGGCGGGTGTTTTTTCAGTCGGTGTCACCGGAGATCATGCATTATTACGTGGTGCTGATCTTATTATTTCGTCGTTTGAAGAAATCACGCCTGAATATGTATTAAAAATAAAACAATAATTAAATTTCTGATAATAAATTTTTCTGATGAAGGCCCGGCATATTCATATGCCGCAGCCATCTGATCGTCGCGAACAAAGGTAAATATAATGAAATTAACGCAATTAGCATTGATAACAGGGTTTGCTGTTTCTGTGTTCCCTTTTTCTGCCGGTGCTGAAACATCATTAAGTGATATTGAGGCGCGTCTGAACAGTCTTGAAAAAAGAGCGGCTGAAGCAGAAGCCAGAGCTGTGGCGGCAGAGAAAAAAGCAGAACGTCTGGAAAGTTTAATGGCTCAGAATACGGCGCCGGCCGGCAATACCGATAAGGGAAATACATCGGGTTTCAGTAATATCGTCAGCGCAGATAACGGTAAAGGGTCACTGAAATTATACGGTGATGTGGAGTTCAATATAGATGCTGCCAGCCGGAAAGGGCAGATTACCTCAATGCATACACAGACCGGGCACGGGGCCGATGATTTCGGTGATAAAGAGCGCTGGGATATTAACGGACGGATACTGATTGGTCTTGACGGGCAGCGGAAACTGGATAACGGCAACTATGCCGGCTTTAGTGTTCAGCCGTTAGCGAATATGACCGGTAATATCGGGCTGGATGATGCCGTATTCTATTTTGGTAAAGAAAATAAATGGAAATATAAAATCGGCCGCTATGAAGCCTATGATATGTTCCCGCTGAACCAGGATACGTTTGTTGAACATTCGGGTAACAGTGCCAATGATCTCTATGCTGACGGGTTCGGCTATATCTATATGATGAAAGAAGGGCGCGGGCGGAGTAACCATGGTGGCGGAATGAACCTCAGCAGCCAATATGATAACTGGTATTTTGAGGTGAATACGCTGGTTGAGGATGGCAGTCGTGTCTTTAAAGATCAGGAATATCATGGACGTAAATTACAGAATAAAAAGAATGTGATTTACGTTCGTCCTGTGGTGGCATGGAATTATGATAATGTCACGATTGCGGGTGCTGTGGATGCCAACGTCATCAGTAATGCCTACGGTTTTGATAATGCTGACGGCAAATTTACGGATCAGTCGCGCCGTACCGGTTATGGCCTGACCATGAAATGGGATACCCTGAAGGATGACCCGGAGAACGGGGTGGTGGTTAATCTCAGCACGGCTTATCTGGATGCGAAGAATGAAAATGACTTCTCAGCCGGAACGAATATCTTATGGCGCAAGTTCCAGCTGGGTTATATCTATGCACATAATGATATTAAATCCTATCAGGTTGTGAATGCACTTGATGACAGTCAGTATGATACGTTAAATCCGGGCCGGTATAATATTCATACCGTATTCACGTCGTATGAGTTACCGGATATATTGGGCATGGATAATTTTAAAACCTATCTCGGTGCGTATTATTCCCATATTAACGGGAAAGGGGATATGACGATGGTTGACAGTAAAGATAACGACCGTTACGGGGCGCGTGTCCGTTTTAAATACTTATTCTGATTTCCTCTTTTCAGAACAAAAAAATACCGGGATTTTCCCGGTATTTTTTATGTTCGTATTATATCTTCGGCATTTTATCAAACATACTTTTCATCTCTTCCGGGAAACCGGAGGAAAGCGTTGTCCGCAAATCTTTCATGGCGGTATCGAAATCTTTCGGACGCTCGGCCTGCTGCATTTTCTGATGAGCATCCAGATTATCCTGAAGACCATCGAACATTTTTCCCATTTCCTTCATCATCTGGTCACAGGATTGATTAACGTTCTTCAGTATTGAACGCGAGGCATCCGAACCGGACATACTCATATTTTCAACCCCTTCCATAAAGGGTTTCTGTAATTCTGAAGCCGAGTTGTTTCCTGATTCAGTACTGAATTTCAGTACTGACTGTACATTTTTCGGATCTAACATAATAACTGTCCTTTTCGTTTATCAGATATTACCCGGGCAGGAAAATTGTTTTAATGCCCGTGACCACAACGGATAATCCTTCATTGTTGAATTAAGCTCGACAATAAAGAACCCTTTCACCTGACCCATTGCCATAGTGAGCTGGCGGCTGTTGCTGCTCAGTTGTACCGGGTTACCGGCGTCATACATCCGGAAAAGTGCCCACGGCCCGTCAAAGCTGACCGTTTCCACCTGTCCGTCCTGTGTTTTGAATGTCAGACGTGTATAAATGCCACCTTTGGGCCCCGGCCAGTTAATTTTGACCGGCTCCTGATAGCCGTGACTGTAGCGGATTATCTGACCGTCTATATCCAGTACGGCTTCCAGAACCGAAGGCGATAATGAGATCGGTCGGATAATCATGGACATCGACATTGTGCCGGCCGGATCAAAGAAGGAATCCCGGATGCGGGCCGCGTTTTCGAATGACGCCACCGTTTTGGCTGATACCACGCCGCGGCTGCCGGGGTGGATCTGCCAGGGGGTTGCCCCGGTATTCACATAGGCAGCCAGATTTGAATCAAAGAAGCTCTGGATTGCGCCGCCGCGTGCGAACATGCGGGTGAAATCCCCGATACCGACTTCCTCTCTCGCGCTGCGGTTAAACGGGTAACGGCCGCTGATGGTTGTCCGGCAGGAATCAGAGGCAATGGATGAAGCACCACGGCTGAGATTCTCTTTACTTTTTTGCAGGCTCTGTTGTTCGCCCGTGGAAAGCAGATCTATCATGACACTGCGTACAGGCTCCGGCTGACGAAGCATATCATCACGTAACCGGTTGATTTCACTGTTTTGCGGCAGGATCTGACCGGCGCGCAGCGAGGCGGAGAGGGTGGCCAGTTTGTTGTAAACCTGGTCAAAAACCGTGAACAGCGGATCATTGGCGCCGGTCGTTTCGGCCTGACGCAGGCGGTGCAGCGCCTCAAAACGAGCCTCCAGACTTTTTTCCGGCGTGCTGCCCGCAGACCGATCATTGCTGACCCCGTCCAGCAGCGAGCGGCGGGTCTGAGTCAGCTTGTTTTCCTGACGGGCAAACCATCCGGTGGCATCCTGCTGGTTTTCGCGGCTCAGAGTGGTTTGATCAATGGCAAACTGTACCAGCGCAGTCAGCGGTGAAGACGGTTCGGTAAACTGACGGGCGAGTTGCGCCGCATCGTCAAGATCACTGATTGGACGGACACGGATGTCTTTCAGAAAACTGTCCCACTGATTGGCATATTCAGACAGGTAGGCTTTCAGCGCTTCATTGGATAATGTCTGAATCGCCTCCTGTGTACCGATATCACCACGTTTTTCGGCGTTGTCACTGAGTACCCAGTTTTCTTCGCTGATCATATCTGTGGCTGCATCCTGTAACTGTGGCAGGAAAACATCCTTATAACCGGCTTTGGTGTAGAAACCGGAAACGGCGGAATCGGTTACCGTATTGGTGCTCTTGCGGCGCAGCATCAGCGATACACTGGGGCCTGCGGCGTCTGCCAGTGAGATATTCTGAATACCTGCGGGCAGCGGTTTATCTTTGATACGGTTAACCACCCGCAGATGGATCGGGGTTTTCATGGCATTAACGCGGGCGATACGCACCAGTTCCGCATTCATTTTGGCCGCCGGGGCGGTGGATGAGGTGTCGCTGAACAATTCGTGCAGGTGATAGCGGAACAGGCGGCGGTCAGTTTCGGTATAGCCCTGTACCGCGTAGTTATCCCAGCGGATCATAAACCAGTTTTCCAGCGCCTCCGGCTCTCTGTATGACGGGTAAACCATCATCAGATAGACCTTAAGTGTATCATATGCATCGGTATTGCCGTTGAGCGCACTCTGTTTCAGTTCATTGGCGATATAATTTTCCACGGCAGGCCAGAAGATCTTGTACAGATGGCGCCGGTAAGTCTGCTCCATCGCATTACTCAGCAGTTTATGCTCGAAATACGGTGTCAGCAGCGGCGGAGAGCTTTCCAGAAACTGCGTGTTGATATAGCCGAGCTGTTCATAAGCGGCAATCAGGTCATCATTAAACTGACTGGTGACCGGGATATCGCGGACAATCCGTTTGGTTTCCTCAAAGCGGGCGCTGGCATAAGAAATAAAATCCGACTCCCAGAAGTAGCGGGAGGAGAGCAGCATCACCGTTGCCAGCAGTCCTGCCGTTACTGCGGAATAACGGGCGGCGGACATCAGCTTGTTGCGCAGCGGGCGGTAGCGGGCACTGTGCAGCACACCGCGCTCGGTGATGGCCTGCATCAGCGCCGGGAAGTACATGCCGCCGGACTGACGCTCATCAAACAACCCGTCGCTGTCTGCGTTATACAGGCTCTCACGTGCGATCAGCGGGATAGTACTGCCCATCCACAACTGACGCAGACAGCCGGTATAGCCTGTCGCAGAAGCCGGAAAAATCTGTTCGAGGAAGGAAAACAACGGTTTTTGCAGCGCGCCGAGCGATTCAATAAACAACAGAAGCTGGTGGCGTAATCCGTCATCCGGCACATTGTGCAGGGTTTCCAGAATATAGTTGCTGACCCGGATCTGAAGCTGGTGATAGGTATTTTCATCATGAATAAAATTATTGCGGTGATCGTCTGTGCATTGCAGTTTGATCCCCAGACCGCCGGCGAGCAGATCGTCATCGGCGATATTCAGGAATGCCTCACCGCCGGGCAGGTGGTCAATATTATTCAGCAGCAGGTAAACCGGAATATCGGACTGAAAAAGTGCCGCCATTTCCAGAATACGGATACGTAATGTGTCAGCCAGCGATTTCCGCTCGGTCAGCGGGGCATACAGCAGTGTACCGATATCCGCACACAAAATAATCCCGTCGATACCGGGATAACGGCGGTGCTTGCGGATAAGAGCGTACAATTTCTGCCGTGCATTACCGGCATCGTCACTCTGTCCGTGCATCTGTACCCATTCTCCGGCGGTATCAATATACACGGCGCGCTCTGTCAGCCACCAGTTACAGTCAACCGTCGGGCCGATATCGGTTGTGCGGGATAACCCGTACTGCTCGGACAGCAGGAACTGCTCGCCGCTGTTATAAATGACGGAGGTTTTGCCGCATCCGGCGGGACCCATCACCACAAACCAGGGCTTGTTGTTGATGTATTCACGGCTGAGATGGATTTTCATCCGTTCGCTGCGGGTTTTTTTGCCCGCCAGCGCAATAAACTGCAGTGTCCGGATAGCATCGGTAAAACGGGCAGTGACCCGGTCAAGCTGGATAATCTTCTTTCTCGGCTTCGGCAGCGGTGTCCGCAGAAACCGGAACAGACGGCTGAACAGGAAAGCCACAAACGGCCACAACGCCCAGAAAAGAATAACGCCGATAATAATCTGGCGTACCAGCACGCGGGCCAGCGGGTAAAAATTGCCGATGGCAACCATCGGCCCGACCCACCAGATGATGTAGCTGAGAACCAATGCAATGATAAGGATGATAAATCGTCTGATCATAATACGTCCTTGTATACCGTTACTTCATCCATGCCGGGAGCACAGGCGGTTCCGCTGAAGTGTTGTCATTATGATTACCCGCTGACAGTGCCGGGGTCCCGTTCAGTACCGCCGGAACATCGCCGTCCTGATAGCCCTGCATGGCCTGTTCCGCGTCGCGTTTACCGATTTTCCATAAGATATCGACACGGCGGTTACGTTTGCGGCCTTCATCGGTGGTGTTATCCGCGATCGGATCGCTTTCCCCCCGGCCTGTCGCGGTGATTTCGCGGTTGTGAGTCTGATTAATCATGGTATTGGTCCGCAGAATATCGGCGACCACCACCGCACGGGCCTCTGACAGCTTCAGGTTATTATTGGCGGAGGTTTTGCGGAACGGGGTGGCATCGGTATGGCCGATGACTTCCAGATCACCCGGCCACGGCGCGAGGGCGGCCCCCAGACGCTCGATATTACGTTTGCTGAGGAAGTCTTCCGTCAGTTCGGATTTACCGGTCAGGAACGCACCGTCAGAGGTGAAGATCAGCAGCCAGCCGCGCGGATCTTTACGGACTTCCAGCCAGCCTTCGCTTAAGATTTGGGTCAGCGGGTTCGGCAGCGTTTCCATAATATTGATTTTGCGCGGCTCCGGCGGAACCCATGCCAGAATGTCATTGCGGATCTGGCGCGCCTGTTCATGGAGATACCAGGCGGAAATACCGTAGGCGATAACGGCCAGGATAAGCCCGGTAATGAGGATACGCAGTGCGGTGATAAACCGGCGTTTCGGTGGTTTGACGTTTTCCGCACGGACATCGGATAAGAACAGCGTGGTATTTTGTGCATAGAGCAGGCCGCTGAGGTGGTTGCGCAGATCCATCAGCAATACGGCCCCGCGATCGAGCATCCGGTATTTACCTTCAAATCCCATGGACAGGATCAGATAATAGAACTCCAGCACATCATGGTTATCCTGCGGATTGCTGATGTATTCTTTCAGATGCTCAAAACAGTTTTCGCCGCCCCAGGCATCTTTATGGAATTCCACCAGCAGGCTCAGTCCCGTCATCTCCTCTTTTACCATGTCGTTAAAAATACCGTCGGTATAGGTACAGATAAGATAAGAGAGGTGGTTGATCTCCTCCGGCGGGAATCCTTGTCTGCGCAGATCTTTGCGGAAAAATTCCAGTTTCCGGACGATCTGGAGGCGGGCGCAGACAAAATCGGTCTGCGGCTCATTACGGAACCACTCAATCTGCAACAGCAGCGGCATCCCGGCTGAAATATAGGGGTTATGCCAGAGACCGAACAGCGATGTGTTTTGTCCGGTGGTACGGGCGCTCTGCTGACGTTCCCGGTGTTGTGCGGGGCGCATCGGCGGAAGCGGATTCTGTTTTCTCTGAGCCGGGTTCGCAGATGACTGCGGGGGATCTTCATTGGCCGCCGTGAATTCCGGCAGATCGTCATCCTGCGGTTGTGTGCTGCCCATCCCCCGCATACCGGCCGGAATGATACCGCCGATGGATGCGGCGGTGCTTTTGGCCTGCCATATCGGGTTGGTTAACGAGTGTTCGGCCTGTTTCATGCCTGTACGGGCCGCAGATATGGCACTCCTGATCTGGCGTTCAAACTCATTCATCCTACTCTCCCCTGACGCAAGCCCCACGCCTCAAAACGTAATCCGGGGAAATCACCGACAATACTCAGTGCTGCGGCACTGCCGGACAGCATATCCCTGTACATCGGGTCCGCGTTATCCACCTCAAAATAAACACTGTTCGGGTAATACGGGATGTGACGCGGCGGTGATGACATCGGGGTGATACGCACACCCGGTAACTGCAGGTCGATAAGCTGGACAATTTTTTCCACCGGCGCCAGTTTGGTCTGGGCAGGGAAATAACTTCTCATGGTATCGCCCGGCAGCTCTGCACTGACGATAAAGACCAGTTTTTCCAGACGTAACTGCGGATCATTCTGGTACAGATAGATATTGTCGCCGCGCTCGATAAACGGCAGGGCGATAGCCGGTGCCTCAATGACCAGTGACAGGGCACGGCGCAGCGCGGCAAACAGACTGAAATACGCGTTCTGCGGCTCATTGTGTGAATAGTGGAAATCCTGGTGCAGCGAAGTATTCTCTTTACCCGGGATAATGCTCAGGCGTCCCAGCAGGCCCAGCAAGGTAAAAAACAGCCGCTCCGGATGAACCTGAGGCTGCGCCAGCAAGTGAGCCAGGCGCAGATGGTACTCACTCAGTGTCTGTAACAGCAGGAGTTCCAGTAATTCAGTCAGTCCGCCGGTGGTCAGCGGCACATCCGGGCGGTAAACACTCTCCAGCCGCTGTACCATCAGACCGAGCAGTTCGGTGACGGCACTTTTCAGCCAGCCGCAGGCACGGAAATCGAGCATCGGCGGCAGGAATTTATCATCCAGTATCAGGCGGCCGTCACGGGTTCTTTCGGTGATCCGCGCCACGGGCAGCAGGGATTCCGCATCGCTGATCGCACTCCGGACATTCAGCCGTGTACAGAGATCCCCGAGCTGGAGTGTCGCCATCTGCGGCGTGCCTTCGGAGGCCAGACCGGCGTTGCGGTCGCGGATATCGGCATTAATCACACTGAAGCGGCTCTGTCTCTTGCTTTGTGACAGGTCGATAAAGGTATTCCCCGGCATATCCATCAGGACGGAGAGACAGATAATTTGTCCCTGGCAGTCCGGACCCGGATCAAACGGCGGCGGCAGCGGGTCGTCACCGCCGGGATCAAACGGGGTGCCGTCAGGAAAAACACCACGGGCACGGGTCAGGGCGATTTTTCCCTGATCGAGTAATCCGGTGTCGAGATGTATCTGACGAAAACCCCAGGCAAGAGCATCTGTGCTGCGGATACGCATATCCGTAAAATGTTCGAAATACCGCTCCTGCTGCTGAAAATGCTGAGGTTCCATCAGCATCCCTTCAACCCAGGCTACACGCTGTTTTAACAACATAATTATGTCCTCAGTTCCGTCCTCAGGCGTGGTGTCAGGGCTTATCTGAAACAGGTATCTTCATCTGTGTCAGACTGCGTTCCCGTACCACGACAACAACATTTGAATTTTTATTAACTTCCGTATTAATCAGTACAGTGTTTTTATTTTTTCCGGGGATCTGAAACTCCGCGGCCACCAGCAGCCAGCGTGCCGTTTCCCGCGGGATCTCAAACGAATACCGGCGGGATTCACCGGGGCTTAAAATATGCTGCATCTGACGGATCATGACCGGGTCCGGTGCCGTCTCATCGCAGGGGGCATTCCGGTAGAGCCCCGGCGGTATCCAGTCATCCCTGCTGATTTCAAATACACAGACCCGGATCGGTAATGAATTCCCTCTGCTGTCGGTATTCACCCCGGCGGCGGCGTCAATCCGCAGGCTGACGGTTCTGTCCGCCGGCAGCGGTTCCGGTGCGTCCGGCCAGATCAGGCTGCAACTGCTGAGAAGTACAATACCCGGCACCACCAGCAGGCTGCGTATCCATCTGCGGTAATCAGGCATTGATAAAATACTTCGTCTGGCTCGGGGCAATCTGGGTGCCGGGAGCGTTACAGTTATTCGTCATACTCATATCGCCCAGCCGGGTCGCGGGGCTGCCCTGAATAAAGTATTTGCCTGATCCCTGAACCGGCGTCATCTGTGCCGAATGTGCTCCGGTGGCACCGAGAATAATGCCGGTGGAAATGGTTGATACCCGGATGCTCATCAGGTTCTGCTCGTTACCGCCGCAGCAGAAATAGTTGGCGACATTCGGTATCCCGGTGGTGTTCGGTGCGATATTGGGTCCCGGGATCGGGATCATCGGTTCGCACCCTGAAAAGCTGATACCGCCTGCCCGTGTGTTTGCTGCTGTCATGTGATCACCCCATATGTACCTGGCCGCCATCAATACGAAGGACGGCACGTGATGTGATAGCGCCGATTTCATTGTCCAGAACCATGCTTTTTTCAGCATGCTGGGCAATGTGACCGGCTTCGGTGGTATCAAGATTCTCAACCTTTTTGTGCGCATTCTCTGCACTGACAAACAGAGAGCCGGCAATCTGGCGCAGTGTCTGTGCAACCCATTTTGAGGTGTGTGATACCAGGGAAAAACGGGCGGTTTTCATGGTGATACTCTCCGTTCCTTCCAGTGCCAGTGACGGCGCGCGGATATGCAGCGGGGTATCCTGAGTGCTGAGTGTCAGCGGGGCGGAGGCGGCGTGCCGTTCCAGAACCGACAGCACATAGGCGCTGTCACCCTGAACCATGGCACAGACCAGATCGCCTTTTTCCGGGACAATCAGGCACCCGGCCGCGACAGTCACGACGGAATACGGATGTGACTGCAACAGCAGTCCGCCGTTATCGCCGGCAATAAGCCGTGTTGCGGCGATCACCGGGGTTTCCGGCGCGGAAAAAAGCGGTCTGCCGGATAAAACCGGTGTATCAGTATGATGTATTGTGTCAAACATAACGGCTGGCTCCTGGGGGTAAACGGGGGGACCCGGTGTCATCTTTCACGCCGGGCTGATGCCGGGCGTACCATAAATCAACGGATGCCAGCAGAGGCTCATCCGATTTCTGTCCGCGATCGGTCAGCCCGGTTTCCGCACCGTGCAGGCGGACTTTCTGTATCACCGCACTGTGCAGCGGCGTTTGTTTAAGCTGACAAAAACGCATATCGGTGCGGGTTAATGTGGTGTCATCCAGAATGCAGAGTGTGAGCACCGCGCGCACCAGAACGGCGGAAATCAGTTGTGCGCCGCTCAGGTCACACTCATACAGCTCAGTATCCGTAAACTGGGCGCAGGTCAGTTGCGTGCCGGTCAGTGTGCAGTCGTGCAATGATCCCTCATTGAACTGGGCGTAATGCAGATTACTGTTGTCGAAACGGCACTGTTCCAGCCGGGATTTGGCAAACCCGGCGGAGGTGAGATTCAGTTTCCGCAGGTCGGCACGTACCAGATGACAGTTCTGCCAGACCAGGATGTCGCATTCATTGCCGGTAAACTGACAATCGGTCAGTGTGCTGTTACCGGAAACCAGCCGGGTAATCTGCGCACCGGTACAGCGGAATTGTGTCAGGGTGCAGCCGAACCAATTGCTGTCCTGTACGAGGCCGCCTTCGGTATGCCAGTGACTGATCTCACAGTCATTCGCCGACCAGTAGCTCAGACTGACCTCTTTCCAGGTACTCTCACTGAGCCTGCCGCCGGACATCATGCAGCGCTCCGACAGGCACTTGTCCGCACTCAGCGACTGTATGGTGGTCTGCTGAAAAGAGACACTGAGCAGACCGCATTCTGCCAGCGTGATGGTGTCTATCTCACACTCAATAAACGTGCAGGAATTTAACAGGCTTTTACTCAGTGAAACGGCGGCGAATTTACAGCGCAGAAAACAGAGCTGATGCGCCTGCACATTATCCGTGCTGAGATGCTCAAAGCGGCAGTCTGTAAAATGCAGATGTGACAGGGTGTCATCTTTCAGTTGTAACTGACTGAAATGCTTATCGCGGATCAGTTTCACCGGCTGCAAATCCATAATCTGTTTTGCGGTTTCGTTCATTCAGACCTCCTGTCAGACATTGAGCCGGAAGCGGCGCGGTAACAGATGGACGCCGTCCATCAGACATAAATCAAAGTGGGTGCCGGAATTGCCGTACATCATGGCCAGATTTGCCCCGGCGAAATTGCACTGACGAAACGTACTGTCACGGAGATCGGCGTTATAGAGCATGGCCTGCTGGAGACTGCTTTTGATAAAAGAGGCGTGGATCATTACCGCATCTTTCAGGCGCATCCCGGCCATATCACAGTGACTGAACACGGCACCGGTCAGATTGCTGCCGTCGGCACAGGTTTCGATCAGTTCGCATCCGGTAAAGCGGCACTGGTTTAACCCGGCATTGCTGAAACCGGTTTTATTCAGGCGGCAGCCGGTAAAGCTGCTGCCGGAAAAATCGCTGTACTGACCGGATGTCACACTCTCCAGAACGGAGTCCGTAAATGAACACGCTGTCCAGTTCCCGCCAATCAGGGAGCTTTTTGTCAGACTGCACCCGGTGAAGCGCACACCGGCGGCCCCGGTCTTATCGGCTATCAGGGATGTCAGCGTGCATTGCCGGAAGTCTGAATGCGTCAGCCCGGCATGTGACAGCATTGCGCCGCTGATGTCACACGCCGTGAATTCGCAGCGGGTTATCTGTGTGTCATTAATCAGGCATTTCGTCCAGGTGCTGCGGGTGAAGACTGTTTTTTCCAGCAGGCAGTCATCCAGCGTCAGATTTTCCCAGCCGGTGCCGGTAAATGTACTTCCGCTCAGATTACTGAGCTGAAAGCGGCCGCCGGTCAGCTGTGAACCGGTTATCACCGCCCCGGCAAACAGGCAGGAGGTAAACCGGCAGTGTTCAAAGCTGCACTGTGTCAGTTGTGATTCACTGAAATCACACTGATTAAAATGGCAGTGCTTGAAGGTTTTTCCCTGCAATGTTGTGTTGGCAAATGAGAGCGAGATAAAGTCCCGGCTTTCGGTTACCGCATCGCAATCCGGCGCGGGCTGCACTGTTTTCCGGTGCAGCGTATCGCTGACCGGTACGGCGGTTTCCTGCTCCGGCGGCAGGGCGAAGTATTGCTTCTGGTTCTCTTCATGAAGCGCAATCGCGTTTTCCACATCCTGATAGAACGTATCGGTATCCTGTTTTGTCAGAGGACGGGCAGTGTAGCGCTGAGAATCCGGGTGTTCCGCCATATCGCGGATCACATTAAAATGACTGTTTTCCGGCATCAGTTCGCGGTCGCGGAGAAATTCAAAATTAGCGGTATCCGTCCGGCTGCGGCGCTGATACACATCCTGATAATGTGTCAGCGGTCGTTCCGTACCGTCATTATCCAGTGCGGCCAGCAGTGTGACCGCAGGAGCGGCAAACAGATGTGGCAACGGAATACTGCCGGTAAAGACCATCAGGCAAAGGTCATCATCCGGCAGCAGCCACAGGGTCTTTTTCTCCAGCGTGATCTCTTCTGCGGTTGCCGCGTCTTTACCAAATACCAATGCTCTGGCACGCACTGCCGGGAATGTACCGGAAATTACCGCGTCATCCGGCCGGAAGCCGTGCAGTTCAAACGGCACGCTGCGCGGCCACTGAGCGGCGGAAAGCTGCTGCTGCGGCGGCGCCATCTGAAAATAACGGCGGTCAATGGCAGGCGGCAGACCGGGAAACCAGCTTTCCATATACTGTTTGTCTGTCATCACGTGAGCCACGGCATCAAGGTGTCTGCGGCGGACATAAAAATCCGGCGGCACCGGCGACGGTGCCGCCAGGTGAATATAAGGGTCTGCGGCTCCGTCGGCACGGGCTTCTCTCAGCACCGGGCGTGTACCGCGGCGGGCATTTTTACCCAGCGGGTTTTCTTTGCAGTCGCTGCCGCCCGGCGCTTCGGTGTGATCCATTGCAACGCGGGTAAACGGGTCTCCCTCAAGACGCCACGCCCGGCTGAGCGACCCGACCCGGACGGCAACATCCAGCGCCGTCAGTGTCTGCCCGGTGCCGGCATGACCGGCAAGGATATATTCGGCATGCGGTTTCGGCTCAGCAGTATCTAACATACGGAAGGAAAGGGGGGCAGACTTCCATGCCTGCCAAATCTGTGCTTCAGTGACAAAGTGATCAGGGGCGGATAAATAACTGCCCGCAATCACACTGATACCAGATCGGCACTCCCTGCCAATCTGGTAGCTGTTTCTGAGTACAGCAAGTTGCTGAGGACGAATAATACGCATCATACTTCCCTTTAATTTTTGCTCTGCATGCCGACCGTTTTCAGGTCAATGCCGGTATCGGAATAACTGGCGCCGGTATAACTGAAAGAGAATCCGGTGACGGAGATACCGGAGCCTTTCGCTGAAATATCACTGCCGGTCACACTGACAGAACTGCCGGTGGCTGATACATCGCTGCCTTTCACCCCGACGCTGCTTCCTGTCGCGGAAACGGAAGAGCCGACCGCAGAGACACTGTTTCCGGTGACACTGGTGCTGCTGCCGGTGGTGCTGACACTGACCCCGGTGACACTGGTACTGCTGCCGGTGGTACTGACACTGACACCGGTGCTGGAGGTGCTGCTGCCGGTGGTGCTGACACTGGTACCGGTATGGGAAAGACTCGATCCGGTGGCACTGTAGCTTTGGCCGGTTTTGGAGGCGGAGCAGCCGGTCATACTGGTGCTGAAACCGGTGAGGCTGTGTGAACTGCCGGTCATGGAACTGCTGGTACCGGTCATACTGGTGCTGCACCCGGTCCGGGAGTTGCTGATGCCGGTTGAGGAATCACTGCTGCCGGTGAAAGATATGGATTGCCCGGTAAAGGACGTGCTCACCCCGGTAAACGATGTGCTCACCCCGGTAAAGGAGGTGCTGACACCGGTAAGGCCGATACTGGCACCGGTCATACTGATGCTCAGGCCGGTCAGACCGACATTGATACCGGTGGCACTGAAATTAAAACCGGTGAATGAGAAATTGACCTCTTTATAAGAGACATGATTTTTAAACCAGTCTGTCGCGGTGCGCTTCACCACCTCATAGCGATCCTGGCCGGTGGTGGAGGAGGCGTTACGCTCAACGGTATACTGCATATCGCGTTCGGCGTGGATCATCACCCGCTCATTGTAGCGTTTATCATCAAAGGTGATCTGGCTGGCATGCTGCGGCATACCGTGACGCAGAGAACGGGAGACCAGGCCGGAATAGTTGATATGCTCCGGTAACTGATACGGCGGCGGATTCTCGCCGTTATAGACAATACCGGTCACCATCGGTCTGTCCAGATCACCGTCAATATAGGTTACCAGCACTTCCTGGCCGACTCGGGGCATCGCCAGCACACCCCAGCCTTTACCGGCCCAGGCCTGTATCACCCGAATCCAGCAGGAACTGTCCTCTTCGGTGGTTTTGTAGCGATCCCAATGGAAATGCACACGGATACGGGCATATTTATCGGTATGAACCTCAGAATCCGGCGCACCGACCACGGTCGCGCTCTGAATTCCCGGGATCTGCGGACGCGGTGTCCGGCAGAGCGGACGGTAAACCTCATCATCATTCAGCGCGCGGAACCGGCAGGAGACTCTGCGTCCGGTACTGCTGCTGTCCGGCCCGTCCTGGATAAACGTATAATCACAGCCGAGCACTTTAAATCCCCGGTTACGGGTTGAATCCGGGTGCTGATTCAGCTCAAACGTGTGGCCCGGTTTCAGGCCGGTGGCATTACTCTCACCCTGTAAAATCTGGTTTTCACAGCGGAATGCCTCTAGGCGTTTGCGGGCAATCACTTCGCCCTGCTGCACATCATCATAACCGGCGGCATAGTCATACCATTCCAGCGGAATACCCTGTAAATGCGGGCGTTTTTCTTCCGCCTGCGTCTGAAGGGAGTGACGTGGTTTGAGAAAATCGAAATCGCGCAATACCACTTCACTGGCGTGTATCCGGCGGTTACGCCGGATGCGCTGGATACCTTCGCGGATAGCCCGGTGCTCTTCGCTGTCCGGCAGGAAACTCAGTGAGTCATAACCGTCACTCAGCGGTTTGAATTGCTGGTGGTCGGTGATCACCATGACATCCCGGTTGTCACTGTGGTCGATGTAATACCAGAGCCCGGCATCTTCCATCAGACGGCTGACAAAACTGAAATCGCTTTCACCGAACTGGACGCAGTACTCTTTATCCGGATACGTGCCTTCTGTTTCAATGCGGTAATCCGCCACATTGTAACGGGTAAATATCTCTTCAATAATGGTGAGTACATTGCGGTGCTGGAAGATACGGCAGTTGCGGTTCTGCATCAGAAACCATAACCAACTGCGCAGTTCCAGATGATAAACATACTGATCCTGATGCTGCCCCTCATCACCCCCGGCCACCACCCGGGCAGTGAATGTGCGGCGGCTCTGATCCGGTTGTTCAACAGAAATAAGCGCCTTTTCACCGAGCAGTTCCCCGATATCCAGATCAGGATCCGGTACCTGAAACGTCAGGCGGTAAACCGGGTCCTGCGAAAGATGTTCCTGCGCGGTAAAGCTGAGCGGGAAGGCATCGATCCCGTTGAGCTTCTCATTATCAATTTCAATCAGGGGCATAACACTCATCCTTTCATTGCATATCGGGTTAATTGCATCAGGCTGCGGTGGTATACAGGGACTGAATCCGGATTGTCCCGTCCGGTTTCAGCCAGCCGCTGCGGCCCAGTTTTCCGCTGCCGGTGTGACCGGCCATATCAGGGGAAGTCCGGATAAGCAGCTTCACGTCCAGTACCCGGCGGTGTGAGACAAAATCGTTGCAGATAGCCACCAGAACGTTCAGACGTTCACTGCCGCGCTGGAACAGGTGATAGTGCTGACTGCCCACCGGGCCTATCTGCACATACAGGCTGTGTTCAACATCAAAAAACCGTTTTCCGGCGCGGGTTTTGCCGAGACGTCCCATTCTCTGGCTGGCGGTATTCTGCGGATCATCAATCCACATTCCCCGCCGCGCCTGAACGGTAACCGGCACGGCAAAATAGTGTGTCAGCAGTGACTGTAAGTTTTTCAGGATGCTCCGTCCGGGCAGGTAGCAGCCGGGAAATGCCTGCCGGAGCCGGTGAATGTGGTCACCGGCAGAGAGTTGCGGTGAAATCCCGGTGACCTGATTCATCCGTTGCTGAAAGGCATTCTTGTTGTTTTTGTCATGGCCGGCCGCGACATGCAGTTGTGTCTGTGCGCGGTAGGAAAACAGCGCCAGGCGATGGCTGATAAGCGCTGAGAAATCCTGGAAAGCATGACTGCGGCGCGCCAGCAATTCGGTACGGGCATGCTCGGTAATGTGAATCGGCAGCGGACCATACGGGGCGAACATCCCGAAATGGCGGCACCAGACGGTAATTTCAGCGGCGCTGGTGACCGGATCGGCGGACTGGCGGATATCCGCCACTTCGCGCGGGGCGAATCCGGTATCAGCCGTCTGGATTATCCGCAGCCGGGCGGGGGTGCTTCCGCGTACCACGCCGTTTGCCGCGAGCGCCGGGCTGACCCGTTCAATGCGGCGCATGACTTCGGCAAAATCCTGCCTGGCGCTGAGGCCGTTGATGCGGAGCGGTGTTTTATCTGCCATCAATCGGCTCCCATTGTGCAAGCGGTTCACCATCAACGTTAAGCTGCATACGCAGCGTCTGCCCCAGTTCGCAATACTCTGCGAGCGCATGGTGAAGGATACGGGCAAACAGCCACGCACCGCGGTCACTGTGATGATTACCGCGCAAATCGATGCTGATTTCAGCCCCGCGGCTCCAGGCGAGCGGTCCGGGCAGCGGGTTGCATTCAAAACGGTGTGAAATAACGGCGTGCCGCAGACTATCTATCCTGCGCTGCTGACGGCTGTCATCCGGCGGACAGAACAGGGAAAGCCATTCTCTGAGCAGCTGGCTGTTATCCGGAAAATCCGGCAGGGCGTAGCGCAGCGGATTGACAGAGAGCAACTGGAGTACTTTCCACGCCTGTGTGCTGCACGGTACGCCCTGCGGACGGGACGGCGTGCGCAGGATTTCCACCGGGCCTACCGGCAGGGCGGTATCCGGCCGGAACACCGGCTGTTGCAGGCGGGCAGGATCCAGATGGCGATCACACACCAGTGCTTCAATGCTCAGGGAACGGACACTGTCCGGCGAAAAATTATCGGGACCGGCGGAGAGTGAGATAAACAGGCTGTCTTTCGGCATAGCCGGTGCGCTGTCATATTTGTCTTCTGTCACCCGGCGGACACGGCGCAGGCTGTAACCGGCGGAAACCGGCGGTTCGTCAAAGCGTGCATAGCCGTGCAGCGGGGAAAACGGCACATAGCCTTTATCTGCCAGCAGGCCGTCCACCTGTAACAGATGATGGATTTCATAAAGACCGGGGTTGAGTTTATCGACGATAACCGGATATTCGGTATGCTCGCCATTGACCAGCACCGGGCTGCACCGGCGGCGCGATAAATTAATCACCGGGGTGGAAAACAGACGGAAATCGTCCTTGCTGACATTACCGGTTAACTTGACCGGTGTTTTATCCAGCACAAAAATTATGTTGAATTCCGTGCACTTATCGCCCGCCTGTAAAAACGGCATCAGGCCGTGCAGTTCAATACTGAAAAAGCGGGACGGGGCGGCAAAATATTCCCGCAGCAGGCGGCTGCCGGGCAATTCCCCGCTGACAGCCGGTAATAATGCATCTTCTGCCTGTAATCCGGCCTGGCGGATCTGTCCCGGGTTCAGCAGATGCATGTGCGGCGTTTTATTATCCTCCCGGCACCACAGGATCACCCTCAGCGTATCACTCTGGATAGCGGTCAGCAGGTGGTTGGCGTGTACGACATCGCCCGCAAACGTCAGTGTCATCGGCGAGAAATTCAGTTCAGATAATGAAACAACGCCCTGTGTGTTCATCGTCAGCGAGATGTGCGCTCTGCCGTCCTGCATGCATTGCAGAACGGACTGCGGCAGTTGTGCTGACGGGGTGGTGGCGCATTCGGCATGCGCGATCACCAGCGGCTGGATATTCAGATCACGGCCGGTGGTAAAGGTGGCATTGCGGAATCCCGGCGAGGTATCGTGAAGTGTCAGCTTACTGCCGCGGGGCAGGGTGACATCCGAATGCCACTGCGGGGACGTCAGATCCGGCTCCACTGCGATGGTGGCGATGGAGGGCAGCGGGGTGAACCAGTATGGCGCGAGGCGGTTGATCATCTGAATAGCCACTTCCGGCTGTTCATTATTGAGCCGCTCATGCACGCGGGCGCTGAGAAACGCGGTGCCTTCCAGCAGACGTTCGACAAAAGGATCAAGCACGCCGTCCGGCATCATGCCGAGATGCTGTGCCACCTGGGGATTGGCTTTGGCAAACAGCAGCCCCTCCTCCCGCAGGAAACGCAATTCCTCGTTGTATAATGTCAGAAAACGGTCACTCAGCATAAGGGTATCCTGTCGTTCAGATTAGTGTGCCGGATCAGATGACACGGACACTGCCGTATGAATAATCCAGGGCGATACGTAAATTCACGGACAGATCGTCATCCGGTAAATTGGTTTTGGCATAAATGTCGAAAAGCAGTGCCAGGGTCCAGGTTTCATTTTTATTCACAAACGGTGTGACCCGGATTGAGCGCGGATCCAGTCTCGGTTCAAATGTGGCAATGATTTGCTGTATTTTTTTTGCCAGCACTATCGGATCAGTATTGACAGGCACTTTCGCACTGAGTGTCGGCAGTCCGTAATTAATCACGGAATTCATACAGTAGGTTTTTTTATCTAATGCTAATGAGGCGCTGTGTGCAGCATCATTTAATAACAACTCAATATCGCGTAATAAAACATCACGCCATTGCGGTAAATGTATTCTTCGTCTGTTCAGACTTAATTTATCAAATAACATTGGCGCTGATGATTTCATATTTCAGTTTCCGTAAAGGGAAAACCATACCCCGATACATTATTTATCCGTCTTACAGACAAATAATAATCGTGACATAGTTTTCCTGTATTACAGCCGGTTAAATACGGGCGTTTGCCTTCAGGTCATAGCCTGCTTTAATAACGGCACCCATAGAACCATCATTTTTCTGTTCTTTATATTCCACTTCGATGCGGGCAAAGTTCAGACTGATAACATCGGTCGGCAGTACCGTATCCGCATCCACTTTAGTTTGCGGATCAAGCGGCATATTACCGACAGTTTTAAAGGTTGAGACCAGGCAGTTACTGAATGTGACGGTCATAAAATCCTGCTGACCGTTGCCGGATTTACGGCACACCAGTTTTGCCTGCGGAATATGTTCCCCGGTCGCACACATCAGAAACAGTTTTGGTGATGCTTTGTTACTGACCATGCGGAATTCAAAGTCTTTCATTTCCACTTTCCCGGAGCCGCCGCCACTGCCGAAACCCCAGCGTCCGGCGTTCTCTTCTGACCATTGCCAGGCCTGAAGCTGGATCCAGCCGCCATATTGCTGATCCGGAGATTCGCCTTCAACACCTTCAATTTTTAAAAAATAATCGACTAATGCTGTCATTTAATTCACTCCTGCATTGATATTACGACAATTAAATATATTTAGGATATAAAATATAAACATCATGTTCTCGTCCCTGAGAATGTATCTCCTGATGGAAAAACAGATACTCATTCGTGCTCAGCAATAAATCTTTTATTTATTATTTTCTTTACTTGAAGGTAATTTAGAGACCAGGCGTAATGACACCGTCATACCTTCCAATTGATAATGCGGGCGTAAATAAAAATGTGCTTTATAAAAACCCGGATCATCTTCGACATCTTCCACATGAACTTCAGCAGCGGCTAACGGCCGTTTTGCTTTTGTGGCTTCCGTGGAAATAGTCGGGTCACCGTCAACATATTTCATCAGCCAGTCATTCAGCCAGACCTGCATATCATCCCGTGAACGGAAAGAACCGATTTTGTCGCGCACAATACATTTGAGGTAATGCGCAAACCGGCAGGTGGCAAAAATATACGGCAGACGGGCGGATAATTTCGCATTCGCCGTGGCGTCCGGATCTTCATAAATGACCGGTTTGTGCAGTGTGCAGGAGCCGATAAAGGCCGCGAAGTCAGAATGTTTGCGGTAGACCAGGGGTAAAAATCCGGCATTGGATAATTCATTTTCACGGCGATCGGAAATCGCAATTTCAGTCGGACAGGTCAGCTCATAACCGCCTTCGTCTGACGGGAATGCATAAGCCGGTAATTCTTCCACCGACCCGCCGGATTCAATCCCGCGGATACGTGAGCACCAGCCATACTCCGCAAACGCCCGGTTGATATTCACACCCATTGCATAGGCCGCGTTTGTCCAGCTGAAGTCATTGACATCATACGGATTCACGACTTCTTCAAAAGCGAAATCCTCAATCGGGTTGGTTTTCTCGCCATACGGCAGACGGGAGAGAAAACGCGGCATGGTCATCACCAGATAGCGGGAGTCGTTGCTGTCACGCAGACGCCGCCATGTCGCATATTCCGGTGTGGTGAAAATCTTGCCGATATCACGCGGGTTCCCCAGTTCCTGCCAGTTATTCATCTGCATGATGGACGGTGCGGCGGAGGTAATAAACGGGCAGTGTGCCGCTGCGGCAATTTTGGAAATTTCCGTCAGCAGGGAGACACTTTTATTACTGTGATCAAATTCAAAGTCACCTATCATGCAACCGAACGGCTCACCACCAAACTGGCCGTATTCCTGTTCATAGACCGCTTTGAAGATCGGGCTCTGATCCCAGGCGGATCCCCGGTAGCGGCGGAGTGTTTTGGACAGTTCATCTTTGCTGATATTTAATACACGGATTTTCAGGGTTTCACTGACATCCGTATTATCAACAAGATAGCTGAGTCCCCGCCAGGAGGATTCCAGTTTCTGATACTCTTTGTTGTGCAGTATCCGGTTCATCTGGGCGGATAATTTATCGTCAATTTCCGCGACCATGGATTCAATGGTCAGTACCACATCCCGGCTGACTTTTACTTTGCCGAAATTGGCATATTCCGCCAGGGTATTGATGGCACTGCGGACGGCGACAGAGGCTTCCGTGGTGCTGGGTCTGAATGAACGCTGTAACAGAATATCTAACTCACTCTGTTCAGCGGGGGCGGTTAATACCGCCTTATCCGCAGCGTTCGTACTTTGGGTTAATTGTTCGCTCACTCGTCGTTCTCCCCGTTCGCGTCAGTCATATCCGGTCCGGCAGCGGCAACAGTGGCTTTCGCATCATTCGCCAGGCGGACTAAGAAATCGGGCTGTTCCAGTAACTGCCGGATCACATCCTCCGCACTGGACTTTCCGTCCATATAGGTGATCAGATCCGTCAGATGTGCCCGTGCTTCCAGCAGTTTCTGCATCTGCGGGACCCGTGCGGCAATCGCGCCCGGCTCGAAGTCTTCCATCGACTCAAATTCCAGTTCAATATCCAGCAGCTCTTCCGGATTTTCACTGAGCATGTTTTCAACATAGAAGGCAAGACGGGGGCGGATTGCCCGCATCCGGGAATCAAAATTATCCTGATCAAAAGTGAGGAACTGACGCTCTTCCACTGATGGCAGAGGAACGGCGCGATGTCCTGATAAATCGGTCATAACGCCGGTGACAAACGGAAGTTCAACTTTCTTTTGCGAGCCGTAAATCTCGACGTCATACTCAATCTGCACACGGGGTGCATTATTTCTGCCGATAAATTTCTGAGAGCTGATATCTTTGGCCATCTCACAATCCTCATTGCAATAAAGGAAATATTACTTTCCGGTAAATTGTTGTAATGTGCTGACTGACTCCGGAAGGAGTTTTTCAACGATTGAGGCGAAATCCATTCCAATCATTTGTTTGGATCGCTGGATAAATATCGGAACCGGGTGGCTGGGTTCATAACGCTGAAAATAATCAAGTATGCAGTCCAGCATAATTAAGACTTCCTGACGGGAGCGTAAGGTAATATCAGTCATTCTGACCGGTCCGCTTAATGATGCCGTTACCGGTGTTTCCGGATTACTGCCGTCAGAGAGTGATTCCTGTGGTTCTGAATGGGTATCAGTATCCGAAAATGAGGCCAGCTGATTAAGAGTGCTGATACAGCGTGTCAGAAATTGTTTTAACGCGCTGCAGTCGAGAATATAACCGTCAGTATAGTGGTTGGCATACTCTTCGATTTTATCAAGTGACTGTATAACCGATGAAAAATGTCCGGAAATATTACTGATATTGATATCATCACTGTTGGTGAGTGATGTTAATAGAGCACTCAGTGATGTGGCATAATTGTCCCGTATTTCGCCGCTGTCGATGGAGGCGATATCATTCAGGGTATAATGATGATCAGCGGTGATTTTGGTCAGCTTCAGTTCTGAAATGCATTGTGATGCGGATAACCATCCCAGTGCGGCAGCATGACCGCTGCGGATATCACCATCCTCTGATTTCGGATAGAGTAATTCACTGTTATTTTCAATCAGTTCATTCAGGGTTTTTATTCCGCTGAATAATGATGAAATTCCGTCAATATACAGATTTGCCCGTAATGACCACAGCAGGACACGCAGATCTTTATACTGATATAATAATTCACTGGTTTTTTCTGAGATGGTGATCCAGTTAATCTGCGGAAGTTCATCTTCTCCGGATAACGGATTGGCTGATTCTTCAGACTGAGTCAAAATAGCCTCAACCTCGCTGAAAATCGGGTCGAATTCCACACCGTAAATATCGTGATCACTTGTATTCATTATCACATCCCGCGCTATTAACGTCCTGTTTCGTTTTACTCTAATATCGGAGTCTGCTTTTAATAAAGGGACAAATTTAAAATAATGATTATCACCTTGTAGATTTTACGAGGACGAATCTTAATGTGATTTAATTTCACAGGGAATGTTAAATATAAGGATTTGTCTTAAATTTATGTCGTGTAAGTATAAAAAAATCACCGTAATATTGTCGATAATCCATTTTTTTTCATGAGTTTATTAAGTGTTTTAATGTTGGTTGTCATTTTATGCTCTTGTATTGTGACATGCTGTCTACACGGAAATATCATATTGTCATTACGGGTTACCTGATGTAGTTATATATATTTACTCTGTTATAATCATGTTATACCTTACAATTTAGTTAAAAAAATATAATTATCTTTATATTCAAATAGTATCAGCTCAGCAGAGGTATTGTTATGGGTATCAAAGGGTGTATCGACATCGCATGGGAGTTTTTGCGCCGAATTCCCGAGTATGAGGAAGACTGGAAATTACACTGCAACACATCCGGGACAGATCACTGTCACAACCCGCAAAGACAAACGGCATCCGATATAAATGCGGAAAAAAAATGGGGGTTGTTAAGGTATGTCGATCCTGAGTGTACAGCAGATAATGTTTTCTGGGCGGAAGGGCTCAGCAAACGCTCATTCAGGGTATTGCTGAGTCACGAAGGAAATTTATCGATAGAGAATATCTTAAAGAAAGAGAACATTGATTACAGAACGATCATTTTAAAAAATGGAATATACTGTATTAAAGTATTTAATAATTATAGTTATTTTCAGTTTTTTGTTAATCCCGGAAGTGATACTGAAAATATTTTTAACAGATATATTTATATATCGCTTGAGTTAAACGGAAAAAAGCAAAACACCGACATCATTAATGATGTTCTTAATAATAAATCGAAATGTTCATCACTGTCTGAGGATAACCAATTCTTACTAAGAATTATGGATAGTCTGAATAAAGGCTACTCCCAGCGGGAGATTGCATCACATTTGTTCGGGCAGGAGATGGTTGATAATGAATGGACTCAGGATAGCTGGCTTCGTTCAAATATTCGCTATCGCATAAAAAAGGTGAATGACATTATTAGTCAGGGTTATCTCAATTATATCTGATTATATTCGTTCACATTATTTTTTGAATGATTGATATACCTGTGCTGAACGTCATGTAATTTCGTCTGTAATTTTTTTGTATAATAAATATACACTGAACGCGGCAAAAAAAGCTGCCGTCAGGCAGCTTCAGGCCGTTGACAAACCCGCAGGGGTTGGCGGCGACCGACAGAGGTTGTAAAAATAAACCAGGAAAATCAATTTATTGATTTTCGGCTGATAACACAAAGCAGGAAAAACCACGTTTTATCCTGCTTTGTCAGCAATCTCAAGCTGCCGTCAGGCAGCTTTTCCGGGAACGGATGAGGTATCAGAAGTTATAGCGGATACCAATCTGTCCGTTGATTGGTGAATAAACCGCATCACCGGCAATGTGCTGTAATTCCATGAACATATTCACGTTGTTATAGCGGGCATTGAAACCGGCACCGAATTTACCGGTACTGCCGGATAAATCCAGGTTAATCGTGTTATAACGGTTGAACTCAACTTCGTTACCGTCTTCGTACTGGTGATTCCACGCCGCTTTCACATACGGGGAGAACACCAGGCCATTATTAAAGCTGAAGTCTTTACCGGCATTGACACCCAGTTCGCTGGTGAATGAACGCTGATTTTTGATTTCAGCTTCCATTTCATTGCTCAGTGTGATGTTTTTGCTGCCCATCTGGTTATACGCTAACTGACCATACGGAGTGATAAAGATCTGATTACTGAAGGTAAAAGTATAACCGGTTTCCAGTGCCATCCCCCAGACGGAGGTGGAGTATTTGTCACTGCTGACATCATAGCCGTTGGTGGATGTTGTCTTCAGTTTATTATTAAAGTGGTTATATTTCAGTAATGCATCGGCATACCAGCCATTAGTGTTAAGATACGTGGCATAGGCACCGAAGGTATAGCTGTCGATATCACTGGTGCCGGACCAGCTGTTTTTGACGTCACCTTTATCAAATCCGGTGAATCCGCCCATAACCAGCTTGCTGTCACTGTTTAACGCTAACTGATAATCCGCCCCCAGTTCCAGACCGGCGTGCTTGAGTTTGTACTGGATCTGATCTTTATCCACTTTGGTATTGCTGCCGATGCCCTGCATCCAGAGGCCGTTTTCAATACTGTCACTGGTACGCAGCATCTGCAGACGGGCACGCAGGTGATCCACTTCGTTGTTGTACATCAGCTGCGGCGCACTGGACAGTGCGAGTACCGCACGGGCACTTGGTGTCAGGCGATCGGTCGCGGTGAATGACCAGGTGGTGTCATTGCCGGCACCGGTACGGGTCTGAATATTATGGATGTAGGTACCGGCATCCATCAGATCGAGAATTTTGCCGTCCGCATCCTTCATACCAAATACCGCATTGCTGTCACCGTTCACGTTTTGCACATACGCGAAATCAGCAGACTGAGGGCGGTTCAGAACTGCTTCTTTACCGGTGTCCCGCTCAATGATGGTGACATAGTGCTGGCCATACGCATTTTCAGTGTTGATAAAGTCAGAATTACCATTGAGGATATTGCTGTTCATGGTGAAATCTAACGTGGTGTTATCATACTGAGCCGGATCATTGTTACCCAGGTTATTGATATTCATCTGAGTATGACCGGCCGGGTTGGTCCGGTGGTCAAAATTCACCGCTGCTTTGCCGTTTAAAGTACCGATAGTGACGGCATCGTGCTCCTGAGTACCTTCATAAACAGTGACCGTGCTTTTGCCTTTGGTCTGGCTAAGAGCAAGATCTTCCACATACGCACCATTGGTGGTGGCAGCATACAGATCCAGATGGTTTTTACCGTTAAAGGTGGTTTTGCCGGTCGCTTTACCATTAGCCTCAACGATCATATCGATATCGCCATTGAGGGTGTTATTTTTTGCTTCACCGCCATTTTCAACGGTTAAGTGAGAATTACCGGTCAGAGTGTTATCGGTGGCCAGACCGCCTTTTTTAATCACCTGGTTAACGTTGTTCAGCTCGTTGGTGGTTGCTGTGCCGCTGACAATCTGCACTCCCGGTTTTTTGGCATCGGTATTATTAATGGTGTTGTTAACAGCGGTACCGTCAACATACTGATCACCATCGGTGATGTCATTTTTAACCCCGGCCATGCCGTCTTTCTTAACAATCTGATTGGTATTAATCAGTGTGTTATTGTCGGCGGTGCCGCTGATAACCTGCTCACCACGTTTATCGGCACTATTGGTGATAGTATTGTTTTCGGCAAAACCATCCACATACTGACTGCCGTTGGTAATGTCGTTTTTAATACCGGCAGTGCCGTTTTTGCCGACAAACTGATCGGTTTCGGTCAGTTTGTTATTATTGGCGGTGCCGTTGATAACCTGCTTACCACGGTTAGCGGCTTTGTTAGTGATGGTATTATTTTCTGCATAACCATCAACATACTGGCTGCCGTCAGTAATATCGTTTTTAACGGAGGCGATACCCTCTTTTTCAACGTGCTGATCAGTGTTGCTCAGGGTGTTATCTTCCGCTTTACCGCGCACAACCTGGACACCGTGCTCAGCACCGGTATTATCGATAACGTTTTTAACGGCAACGCCGGTTTTTTCAATAACCTGATCGGCATTTTTCAGTGTGTTGTCAGTGGCTTCGCCGCTGATTAACTGAAGGCCATGTGTTCCGGTGGTGTTATCGATGCTGTTTGTGGTGGCTTTGCCGCTGATAACCTGATTACCGTTGGTGATGCTGGTATTAATCGCTTCACCTTTGACAAATTGATCGCTGTTACGGAGTGTATTATTTTTGGCAACACCGCCGGAAGAGATATCCTGATCCGCGTAATCAAAGGTGGAGTCGATTGCCAGGCCATTACTGCCGACAGTCTGACCGGTATGTTTTACACCGGCTGTGCCGGTAAAGGTTGCATCAAGGGATATGGCTTTTTGGCCGTCTTTACCTTTGAGGTGCTGCGAGCTCTGGCCGTTAAACGTTGCACCTTGTGACAGTGAGCGTTCACCGACATGCTGTTCGGCTTTACCGTTGAAGGTATCACCGGTGGCAACCAGATATTCACCATTATCGGCACCTAAACGGGGATCGTTAACAACAGTACCTTTAATGGTTAAGCTTGAACCATTGCTGTTATTAGTTTTTACATCACCAATATGCTGTCCGTCCAGATACTGTTTGGAATTATCATTATATGTACCGTTCCCGGTGCTGATAATAACCTCATCTTGGCGGTTGTTAGTGAAACCGTGACGGGCGGGTGTATATTGTGAGCTTGCATCAGATGGATTTTGATAATTGGCGCCCTGGTATTGGTCATAGGCATCATTGCCGGTGATAGTCACTACGGAATCACCATTAACGGTTAAATTATCTGCCTTACCATTGATGCGGACGCTGGAATCGGTAATAGTCAGCCCATCCACTTCAACCGGAGAATAATAATATTTGTAGTCATAGTTGGCTCTGGTACCGATAACATTACCGCTGCCATCTGTTACATTGGTGTAATATACGCTGCTTTCTGTTGCTGATTCCCGGCCAACAAATGTGGTTGTGTTCGGGCTGTTACTGACGGTACCCGTATATTTAATGGTATCGTTGGAATTGTTATGTCCGGTGATAACCGGACCGGGAGTGTTATTGTTGATATTAACAGTTTCATTAACAGTTGCAGAAATTGCGGCTGACGCGGAAAGCGCACTAACTACCAATACGGTAATTTGTGAAAGTTTAAATTTCATAATAATGGCCTGTATTCGGAATAAAGGTAAAAGGGATAAAATCCTAATATCTATTATTATCAGGCAATTATAGTGTATTTACTACGCCGGAAATAAGGGGATTCCTATTGCGGGTATCTAATGGCATGAATGTGTTATTTTTTTATTTTATGTGTGGGTATTTGCACTTAGACATATTATTTTCATTTTTACTTATCTTGATTCCTGGGTGTTTTTATTATCAAAGTGACAATGAAAATAATATTTTCATGGCAATGTATTTTAAGTAATATTAATTTTAAGTTTTGTTATTTAAGAAAAGCATAAAGAGTAACGACGATATTTTAATCGAAAGGTTATTCATAGTTTAAATTTCCGGTAAAAATATTATCGCCGGACAGTTAAATGTAACAAATTATTTTTGTATGTGATGTTGTTCACAAAATTAACACTGTCCGGTCACTGGATTTTTATTTCACCGATTGGTACAGACTGTAACCGGCAACGGCACCCGCGATATCCCAGACAAAATCTTTCACACTCCAGCCGGTACCGCCCGGGCGGCTGTCATAAAATTCCTTTGCCGCCCCCAGCGCAACAGAAAAACCGATACCGAATTGTACACTGTGCCGGTGCTGCCAGTTCTGGTGATCGCCGTAAGCATTAGCTGCAATCGCGGTTGCGGCTGAAAAGGCAAAATGCTGGGCTTTATCGCGTCCGGTCCAGCTGTCATTGGCAAGGTGCATCGAACAGCCTGAACTCAGCAGCAGGCAGAAAGAAACTGTCAGACGGGGACATAATGTAGCGGGCATAAAGGTTCTCCGGGAAACAGATAAAAAATCCCGGCGGGTGCCGGGACGTTTATATCAGAGGATCCGGCTTATCAGGCGATCAAGACGGACACGGCGCAGACGGCGCAGCAGTTTTTTGATCTTGACCGGATAGTCGCGGATATTATCCAGTTCAGTGTAGCTGCGGATAATCGTGGTATTGGTGCGGATAGTTGCCAGCTCTTCCTGACGCTGTGCATGCAGCTCCTGTTTCGGGTCACGGATAAGGATCGCATTTTCCAGATCCAGCCCCCAGGCACGCGGATTCAGGTTATTACCGGTGATCAGCTGCCACTGATTATCCACCCACATTCCTTTCAGGTGATAGGTGTTGTCGTCATCCTTCCACAGACGGATGGTGAGTTGCTCATTGTCAGAGAACCGCTGCAGACGCTGCATAAAGCGGCGCAGATTGATTTCATACAGATAAGGCAGTCCGCCGATGATTTTGAACGGCTCTTCCGGCGGAATATAGAAATCATTGGCGGTTTTATCACCAATAATAATTTCAACTTTTTTTCCGTCCCGCAGCAGGCGGCTGATAATACGTACCAGCGTTGACGGCAGATTGAAATACGGTGTGCAGATCACCACTTTTTCCTGTGCGGAACACATCAGGTGCTCAATGGTGTTATTGAGCATATTCTTTTTCCCGAGACCAATCAGCGGCGTAACAGCCAGCTGATCATCAGGCAGTGCCTGCGGGGTGAAGTGGTATGCGGCATGGCGCAGTTTCAGGCGGAAATCGCGGATCAGGTTTTTGATCTCCGGTGTTTTCACCCGGGTTTCGGTATCGAGTTTCTGTACCGCCGGTTCCGGCAGCAGCGTTTCATCAATAAACAGTTTCATTGCCGCCGCCAGTTCCGGATTGCGCAGGAAGTGGTAACGGTCATAGCGGTATTTATCATGCTGATACAGATAGACATTATTGATGCTGGCACCGCTGTAAATAACGGTATCGTCAATAATAAAACCTTTCAGATGCAGAACACCCAGCGCTTCGCGGGTATTTACCGGCACACCGGAGACAGGGATCAGCAGGTCAGGGTGAGATGCCGCGACGGAATGATACCAGTCGGCATTGGTGGCATTCGCTTCTGCACCGATACGCCCGCGCTGTGCGCGGTGCCAGTCAACAAAGACTTTGATATCCAGTTCCGGATTGGCTTTTTTGGCAGCATACAGCGCGTCAAGGAAATCCCGGCCTGCATCATCATGCTCAATATATAACGCAGAAATATAAATGGTTTTCTTTGCACCGGCGATTTCTGCCAGCAGACGACCTTTAAAGTCGCGGGTATGGAACAGCGTTTCAACATCATCCGCAGACTGGGCTAACTTCGGCAGTTGTGCAAGGTGCTGTTGGTGTTTCGCGGATTTGAATTTTGACAACATCACAGTGCGAATTATCTCTTTAGTTATAGGCGGCGGTGACGGAATAAACAGGTACCGGGCCGGTAATGAAAAGATGAACAGATCAACGGATTATATCACCAGTTTGTCTGATTGTGCGCAGCAATTCACTTTCTGCTTAAGTGACGGTTAAGTCTGTGCCATATATCACGTTGTCCGTTTTTGACTATTGCACTGCGGAAATTTCAGAATTCAGGTGAAGTGTCAGGTTGACGATACCGTCCTCAAACTGCGTTTCGACAGTAAACCCGAGCTTTTTCGCCAGTCGGATCATATTGCGGTTCTCCGGCATGGTGATGGCGGTCAGCAGGAGGATACCGCGTGATTTGGTGTAGGTGAGCAGTTTGCACATCAGCTGATAACCCAGGGTATTGCCTTTCATATCTGATCGCACCAGCACCGCAAACTCCGCTTCGCGGTTATCCGGATCCGACATCGCACGGGCAACCCCGATAATCTGACCGCCGCTGTCCACCGCCACAAAGGCCATTTCACGGTCATAATCAATCTGGGTCATTTTTGCCAGGTCGTCATGGGTAAATTCACTGATCTCACTGAAATAGCGGTAATAAAGATCTTCTTTGGTCACGCGGTCGATAAAGGCTTTCAGGAGGGGTTCGTCTTCCGGCAGGATAGGGCGGACATGCACAACCGCGCCGTCTTTTAACTGAAAATTCTCTTCCAGTTCAGCCGGATACGGGCGGATGGCCAGACGCTGACGACCGTCACCGGCTGCCGGTGCCAACGTCATGGTGGCATCCAGAACCGTGAATTCCGTGCCGGAGGCGAGCAGCGGGTGCAAATCGAGTGTCACCACCTGCGGGCAGTCAATAATCAGGTTGGACACCTGTACCAGCACCCGGCTCAGACCCGCAATATCCAGCGGATTCAGGGCACTGCCGGCCGCCAGTTTGTTATTTTTAATGGCGTGAATGACCAGATAACGGGCAAGTGCCATATTGAGCGGCGGCAGGGCAACGGCGGCAGGGGATTCATCATCCCACGGACGGCTGGCATCCCCCAGCATAATCACCGGGCCGAAAACCGCATCCTGGGTCACGGCAATCCGCAGTTCCTGTGCCCCGGCGCGGTTCGCCATCGACTGGACAATCAGCCCGTCTATCTGTGCATCGGGGAAATTTTGTGTCACACGATCAATAATCGCCGCTGCCGACGTGGCAACTTCCTGTTTATCCCGCAGATAAAGCATCACGCCCTGCACATCCGATTTATGGGCGATATCCGGTGAGCGCAGTTTCAGTGCCACCGGGTAACCCAGTGTTTCGGCAATGGTGACGGCATCATCCGCAGAATGGGCAATCCAGGTCGGCAGAATATTCAGCCCGTAAGCCTCCAGCACCGGCTCGACTTCATAAGTATCCAGCACGGTATGCTGACGGCGCAGGGCGCTGTCGATGCAATGATGTGCCTGCTGCCGGTTGGCGGTCAGTCCTTCGGACAGTGCGGGGGTTTCTGCCAGTTGTTTCTGGTTGCGGCGGAATTCCACCATATGCATAAAGGCGGTCACAGCACCTTCCGGTGTGCGGTAAGTGGGGATCCCCGCCTCGCCGAACAGGCGGCGGGCTTCCTGAGAAGAGTATTCGCCGCTCCAGTTGGTGAAAATCGTCAGCCAGCGGCTGCGCGGATGCTGCGCAATCGCGGCAATAATCCGGGCGGCAGTTTCTTTGCCCGGTGCAATGGCACTGGGGGAATGCAGGATCAGCAGGGCATCATGATCGTGGCTGTCGAGTAAAATATTCAGGGTGGCGATATAGCGGTCCACCGTGGCATCATCGCGCAGATCCAGCGGATTATTGATCACAAAATCATCCGGTAGTACCGCCGCGAGTGCGGCGCTGCTGTCGTCGCTGAGACCGGCAATTTTCCCCCGGCGGCGAAACAGTTCATCCAGTGCCATTGCCGCCGGTGCCGCGCCGTTGCTCATAATGGCGAGACGTTCACCCCGCAGCGGCTTCATAAAGGTCAGGGTTTCCACGGCGGAAAACATTTCGTGGGTATCCTGTACCCGCAGCAGACCGGCGCGCTGGATTGCCGCATCATAGGCGATATCCAGGCTCGGCGTTTCACCGACCAGCAATTGCGTACGCTGAGTGCGACCGCTTTTGACCACCAGGATCGGTTTATTGCGCGAGGCACTGCGGGCGGCGGACATAAAACGCCGTGCATCATGAATATGCTCAAGGTAGAGCAGAATGGCACTGGTTTTGCTGTCGCGGGCCAGGAAATCCAGCATATCGTCGATATCAATATCCGCGCTGCTGCCGAGTGCGATAAAGTAGGAAAAACCGGTTTCCCGCTGTTGCGCCCAGTCCAGAATGGTGTTGGAAACGGCGGCGGACTGGGAAATAAACGCCAGTTTGCCTTTGAGTACCGGTACCGGGGAAAAACTGGCATTCAGCCCCTGCCAGGGGGCAAGTAACCCCAGGCTGTTCGGGCCGAGCAGGCGGATATTATAGTGCTGACAGGTCTGTTTCAGCTCAGTCGTCTGTGATGCCGGGGCGGAGAGAATAATCACCGCGCGGCAGCCGAGTTCACCGAGTTCATTCAGCAGGGCAATATTGCGTTTGGGGTGGGTGCAGATAATGGCCAGATCCGGCACCAGGGGCAGATCGGCGACAGACGGATACGCCAGTACCCCCTGCACTGAGCGGCGTGACGGCGTGACCGGCAGAACCGGCCCGGCAAAACCGCCGCTGAGCAGATTGCTCATCATCCGGGAACCCGCCCGGTTGGGCTTTTCGGATGCACCGATAACCGCAATGGATTGAGGCCGGAGTAATGCTTCAAGGCCGCGCTGACTCATGGTGTTCTCCTCAGACCGGATTCCCGTGTGCTTTAATTTAGCCTAAAAGCAGCTCCTCTGCTCTGATTTGTGCCACCGGAAGATGTGACTTACCCTTCAAATACTGACGGCGGAAGCAGGTGAAGTGATCCAGAAGCTGTTTTCCGGCAGCGGTATCACCCGCCATCATCAGTGCCGCAGCGGCCACTTCGGCGGTACAGTGCTGATCTTCCCGTGCCGCAACCCGCAGCAGATAATCTTTCTGCGCCAGATCGTTGATGGAGAGCAGCGGGATATTATCGAGATACGGGCTTTTACGGAACATTTTGCGCGCTTCCGGCCAGGTGCCGTCGAGCAGAATAAACAGCGGCGGCTTTGTATTTTCCGGCACATCACTGAACACCTGACGCGGTGGTGTGGCATACGCCTGCGGAAAAATCAGGTACGGCTGGCGGGAATCATCTTTCAGGAGCGTGAGCAGGGCTTCGTCCGGTTCGGTGCGCGACCACAGAAAGGCCTGAGTATCCGGCAGGATATCGGCGATAAGCTTTCCGGTATTGCTGGGTTTGAGCGGTTCGGTATCATACATCAGCAGGCAGAACTGACTGCGCGCATCCCGGGTCTGTATGGTGTCACACAAACAGTTTTTTTCGGGCAATAAGCAGTAATGACAACGGACTACACGGCATCCCCGGGCACGGAAAACGCGGGTGGATTGCGCCAGACGCCGCTGGCGTAACTGGTAAACAGAATTGGTCTTCATTTTTATCGGCTGGTTTCACAAAAAACAGTATGCATTGTACTGTTAACGCTGCACAATAGCATGATTTTTCGCGGGGGCGCCTGAGTTCAGTGCCTCCGGCGGGGGCGGCCGGTGATCATAACCGGCAGGTCCGGACGATATCGGGTAATCTTCGCCCCCGGAAATGGCGTGGGAGAAACACATGAACGACTCTTTAAATGGTAAAAACGGCAAAGTGAAAGTCATGTATGTCCGCAGTGAGGACAAACAGGACGATCAGAAAAAATCAGACAGACGCGGCGGCCGGGGAGCAGATCGCAGCGATCGCAACAGCCGCGGCCCGCGCGGGGATCGCAATGAGCGCAGCAATCGCGGAGAACGCAGTGACCGCAGTGATCGCGGTGAACGCAGAGGTCAGGGGAGCTATTCCGGTGACGATCGTTCACCGTGGAAAACGGTGTCCCGCCAGCCGTCAGAAGACGGAGAAGGGCTGATCCCGGATCACGGCGGTATCAGCGGTAAAAGCCAGATCGACCCGGCGCAGCTGCGCCGTCAGCGTCAGGAAGAAACCCGTATTTACGGGGAAAATGCCTGTCAGGCTATGTTCCGCAGCCGTCCGGAGCGTATTGTGCGCGCCTGGTTTGTCCAGTCAGTGACACCGCGTTTCCGTGATGCCCTGAAATGGCTGGCGGCAAACCGCAAAGCTTATCATGTGGTGGATGAGGAAGAGCTGGCGAAAGCATCCGGTACCGAACACCACGGCGGTGTCTGTTTTCTGATTAAAAAACGCGGCGGTGTGAGTGCGGAAACCTATCTGGAAACCGCCGGTGAGCAGGATTGCGTGCTGGCGCTGGAAAACGTCGGTAATCCGCATAATCTCGGCGGTATTATGCGCAGCTGCGCTCACTTCGGTGTCAACGGTGTGATCCTTCAGGATGCCTCTGTGCTGGAATCGGGTGCGGCTGTCCGCACAGCGGAAGGCGGTGCTGAGCATCTGGTCGGGATTGATGCCGATGGCCTGACGGATACGCTGGATTTATTCCGCAAAAAAGGGTACGCCATCGTTACCACCTCCAGCCATAAAGGCAGCACCGATCTGGCGAAAGCCACGCTGCCGGCAAAAATGGTACTGGTTCTGGGTGAAGAGAGTGACGGTCTGAGTGACGCGGTCTGGGAAGGCGGGGATATGCGTCTGTCGGTCGGCGGTACCGGTAATGTCGAAAGCCTGAACGTGTCCGTCGCAACCGGGATTATCCTGGCACGCTGGTGGCAGCAGAATAAAGTCAGCTGATATCCATTGATTATCGTTGATAAAACCCGGCTTTTGCCGGGTTTTTTAATTGATGAGGTGGAGTGTCAGCAGGTTTTTGATAGCGTCTGAGTCCAGAGCCCGCTGATATCTGCCGGGATCGCCGGTAAAGCTGTCAAAAGGTCGCCAGCATGTAATCCGTCCGTCATCCACGGACAGTTTTCCGGCCATCAGTACATCACCTTTATTATTAATGATGTTCATGAATGTTTTTTCTGAAATATGATGCTGAAGATTACTTGTCGGTGATAAGGGTAATACACAGTTCACCTGATCGAGATATTCAGCCAGAATATAGAAATAGACATCACCACGCAGGCATAAATAAATATCTCTGGTTATATTATGACGAAAATAATAATGCTCAGAAATTTTTGTCAGATGATAATCCGTCAGAATCGTATCATGCTGTTTATTCTGATTACCCGGGAGATAGTTGTGAATATCCCACTTGGGAATATTACAGAGATTTATGAATTTATCTAACAATGCGCTCATGGATATCCTGCAGTTTGTTCACCTGTCTGTCAGCGTGCCAATCATAACGGCTGTGCGGGGATGGCTGCTATTAATATCAGATAGTAATATTATAAAAAAAACCATGCCGGAGCATGGTGCAAAAATGTGCATTAAAAATAAAAATTATGGCAAACCGTATTAATGATGCTAAATCATGGTCACACTCCTTTGTGAATATTATATTAATAATCATCCGTGATATTAATGCCGCAACCGGAAAGTGTATTTTCCTGCGGTGAAATAAGAATAGCAATTTAATGATTTTAATAGCAAGTGATTATTCTGTTAATAAAGTTATGTTTTATTATTGTTTAATTAATTTTCTTATGAATGTATTTTGTTTTTTATATTAATTATACCAATAAAAATAAAGGCACCGCAGTGCCTTTATGCTTTAACTTAATGTGCTCCACCGCCGCCGCCACCGGCAGTAAACGGGGGTTTGGCAAACCAGACCAGCAACATCAGTACCAGGAAGACACCGGCAGAGAGCCAGAAAATCTCGTTCGCAGAGATAATCAGTCCCTGGTCGGTGATCACTTTGGCGATATAGGCCGATGATTGCTGCTGTGACATCCCCATTTCACCCAGCGTATGGTACATCTGCTGTGTATCCGGGCTGAACGGGTTGATATGTTCAGCAAAATTGGCGTGATGCATGGACTCCCGCTGTGTCCACAGCGTGGTGGTGATCGATGTTCCGATAGCCCCGGCCAGTGTCCGCGTAAAGTTTGACAGGCTGGATGCCGATGCCATTTTCTCCGGCGGCAGTCCGGAAAGCGTAATGGTGGTCAGCGGCATAAAGAAACAGGCGATCGCCAGCCCCTGCACAAACTGCGGCCAGGCCGCAGCGGCAAAGTCCATGCCCGGTTCAAACGTATAGGCCCGCCAGTAGAAACAGACGGTATACATAATAAAGCTGAATGTCACAATGATCCGGTAATCCACCTTATGGGCATATTTACCGATAAGCGGGGTGATCAGCAGCGGCAGAATACCGACCGGTGCGGAAGCCAGTCCCGCCCAGGTGGCGGTGTAGCCGAATACCCCCTGTAACAGCTGCGGCAGCAGAACAATGGTGCCGAAATAGAGCATATAGGCCAGACTGAGACTGAGACAGCCTATCGTAAAGTTGCGGCTTTTAAACAGGGATAAATCCACCACGGGGTGGTCGTCCGTCAGTTCCCAGACGATCAGGAAAGCGAGAGCAATCACCGCAACTACCGTCAGAACAATAATCTCCGTCGAGTTAAACCAGTCCAGCTCCTTGCCCTGGTCGAGCATGATCTGTAAACAGCCGACCCCCACGATCAGCAGGATCAGCCCGACAGTATCAATCGGGCGGATTTCCGTTTTGGTTTCCCGGCCTTCGAGGGTTTTTGCGGTCAGCATCATGATCACAATCCCGAACGGCACGTTGATAAAGAAAATCCAGCCCCAGTGATAGTTGTCACTGATATAACCGCCGAGGATCGGCCCGCAGATCGGGGCGATAACAATAGTGACTGACCAGAGTGCCAGTGCCATGGTACGTTTCGCCGGCGGATAGTTATTGAGCAGCAGACTCTGTGACAACGGGATCAGCGGTCCGGCCACCAGACCCTGGATCACGCGGAAGAAAATCAGCATGCCGAGGCTGTTGGAAATACCGCATAACCAGGAGGAGATGGCAAACAGCGCTGTTGACCACATAAACAGACGGACTTCGCCGACCCGTTTGGCCAGCCAGCCGGTGATCGGGATGGAGATGGCATTCGCCACCCCGAATGAGGTAATCACCCAGGTTCCCTGAGAGTTAGAGGAACCCAGGTTACCGGCGATTGTCGGGATCGCCACGTTGGCGATAGTGGAGTCAAGCACCTGCATGAAAGTCGCCAGTGACAGGGCGATCGTCATCCAGGCCAGTCTTGCTCCGGTCAGTGGCGCCTGCATAACTCTGACCCCTTACTGACCGGCATTGCGGCTGATAATCTCAGCGATCATCTGATCCGCCGGTTGCATATCAATGCTCAGGGCACTGGTATGATAGGCCGGATCGGTGCGTACGCTTTTCGACAGCACCGGGCCGTCAGTATTCTGCGTGTCCACCGTGACATCACCGGAAAGGCCGATACGCAGCGGGTATTGTTCCAGTTGTGCCGGATCCAGTGCGATACGCACCGGCAGGCGCTGTACGACCTTAATCCAGTTACCGCTGGCATTCTGCGCAGGCAGCAGGGAGAAGGCGCTGCCGGTGCCCATATCCAGCCCGGTAACGGTACCGGTGAAGACCACGTTGTCGCCGTAGAAATCAGTGATCACTTTGGCTGGCTGTCCGATACGCATGGCGCTGAGCTGAGTTTCTTTAAAGTTGGCGTCAATCCACATGCCGGTGGCGGGAACCACGGCCATCAGCGGCGTGGCAGGGGTAATTTGCGCACCGACCTGTACACTGCGCCGGGAGACATAACCGTCCACCGGGCTGCGGATATCGGTCCGCGCCAGGGCCAGCCAGGCGTTGCGCACTTCGGTGGCGGCCTGTTTCACTGCCGGCTGTTCGCTCAGCGGGGTATCCAGGATCACGGCTTTATTGGCATTAAACTGCTCGGTGGCGACATCCAGCTGCGCTTTGGCGCTCACCACGGCTTCGCGGGCATGCTGAAGTTCTTCTTTACCGATCACATTCTGTGCGCCCAGCACTTCACGGCGGCGCAGGTCATTCTGCAGGCGGGTCAGTTCTGAACGGCGGACGTCGATACCGGCCAGCAACTGACGGCTGTTGATCATCTGCTGATGTGTCTGACGGACACTGTTTGCCAGCGCGACCTGTGCTTTTTCCAGCGCCAGACCGGCATCCCGTTTATCCAGCTGAACCAGCAGCGTTCCGGCGGTCACATAATCAGTATTATCCACACTGACCGTCGTTACACTGCCGGATACCTGTGACATCACAATCACCTGGTTACCGGTGACATAGGCATTATCGGTTGATTCATGGTGGCGGAGTACCATAAACCAGTAGACGGTGTAAGCCGCACCCAGTAATACAAACAGTAACGTCAGTAACATCAGCGCATTACGGCGTTGTCGTTTTTTGTTACGGACAGGGGGCTGGGCAGCCCGGGTTTCCTCACTGACACTCATCAGTTATCTCCGGATATTATTCTTTTTTTAAATTGTTCTTTTTTTAAGGTGTTGCATGACATAACCGCAACAAAGACAGGCTTGCTATTGTCGTTGCTGTGATAAACGACAACCGCAAGCCGGGATGGTCAGCGCATCAATTGATGGCAGAAATGTCAGCCTGTGAAGGATAAAGGATCCGGGCCAACAGAAAAGGTTTTTTTACACCTGCTTATTGAGAAAAGCTCTTATTCATTAACCTTAAACAATAAAAGGTTATTTAGTTGTCGCCCTTATCGAGCTGAATAAGCAGTTTACGCATCAGTTTCTCCAGATTTTTCTGTTCATCATTGTCCAGTGCTGACCAGATATGACGCAATGAATCATGCTGAGGCGGCAGAAGGTCATGCAGAAAATCAGCGCCTTTTTCTGTCAGGTGCAGATGCAGACAGCGGCGGTCATTGTGGCTCTCTTTGCGCTCAATCCAGCCGTTTTTCTCGAGTTCATCCGCAATACGGGTAGCATTGGTGCGGGAAGAGCCGAGCGCGGCACTGAGTTCCGAAGGCTGAATGCTGTGCGATTCTTTAGTATCCAGAATCATCAGTGCCATGAACAATGTTTCGTTGATGCCCTGAGATTTCAGCATATTGTTACGTTTTTCTAATAATTTACTCTGAACGTGCATTGAAAGCCGGGTCAGCAAAATTTCCTGATACGGCAGATCCGCACCCAGACTCTTTTGTTGTGAGATCCGGCTGTTAAGCAACTCTTCTGTCGGTGTAAATGAACTTTCCATTATTGAGATACCTTATTAGTTTCTGTTGGTATGTTAACCCGGCTATGACCCGCGAAATGGCCGGTCAAAAGATTAATTTAACAATTATAGCAGGTTAATATCACTACATTTCTTTTGATAATGCCAACTGATTCATAAATTTTATGAATGTTAGTCACAAATATCACTTATTATTTAGCAAATGACTTACATTTTCATTACCGGGTGGCTGACTCTGATTATGCGTAATTTTCGCTTCATAAATTACGTCAATTTTTATTAGTGAACCATGATAATGAAGAATATCAAATGATCGGCATTGCCGTTATGGCAGTGATTATCGCTGTGGTATCTATTTTACGTGGTCAAAAATTATTTTCTTTGATTAACAGTGTTATTTGTAACTTTTTATGAAGGGATAATCTACAAGTGGTAGATTATTATGCGATATTTGTTCGATTTTTGAGTGGAAAAAACACCCCGGGGTGCTTTTTCCGGAGGAATCAGGTGTGTGATGTCTGCTGACGGGCTGGTGCGTCATCAGACAGCGGTACATCATACTTCTTCCCGGAAAGCCAGATCACCAGCCCGAGGGCACTGACCGCTGCGCCGCTGCAGCAGACGCCATCCCAGCCGTAGTGACTGTAGGCATAACCGGACAGCAGTGAGCCGAATGCGCCACCGCAGAAATAGCAGGTCATATAACCGGCTGTCAGGCGGCTGCGTGCCTCCGGCATCATCCGGTAGAGGGTACTTTGATTGGTGACATGCACTGCCTGCACCGCCAGATCCAGAACCACCACCCCGGCGACAAAGGCGGCGACAGAATAGCCGCTCAGTGCCAGCGGGATCCATGAGAGCAGCAGGAGCAGCAGACCGGCGCTGGTGGTCAGGCGGCCTTTGCCTTTATCAGCAAAACGCCCGGCAGGACCCGCCATCAGCGCACCGGCAGCACCGGCGAGGCCGAACAGTCCGATAGTGCTCTCAGAGTAATTAAACGGAGCCGATGCCAGCAAAAAGGCCATTGAGGTCCAGAGCAGGCCGAACGCGGCAAACACAATGGCACCGAGTGCGGCGCGGACACGCAGAACCGGGGTGCGCACAAACAGCACCACAATGGAGGCCAGCAACTGGCCGTATTTCAGTTCAGACACCTGCTTATATTGCGGCAGGCGCAGATAGAGGATCAGTGCCAGCAGAACCAGCAGTCCGGAAGCTGCCCAGTAGACCGTCCGCCAGCCGCCGAATTCTGCCAGCACCCCGGCGACGGTCCGTGCCAGCAGGATGCCGAGCAGCAGGCCGCTCATAATGATCCCGACGGCCTTGCCGCGATGCTGCGGTTTGGCGATAGTCGCCGCCAGCGGGATAAGAATCTGCGCCACCACGGAAAACATGCCGGCCAGTGCGGTACCCAGCAGTAACTGCCAGAGCGTCTGTGACAGGGCGGAGATGACCAGCCCGATAGCGGACAGCAGTGTCATGGTGACAATCAGGTTGCGGCGCTCGAATTTATCCCCGAGCGGCACCAGAAACATCAGACCGGCAGCATAACTGAGCTGTGCGGTGGTGACGATAAATCCGGCCATACCGGCGGTGACGCCGAATTGCACGGCAATCGTCTCGAGTAAAGGCTGCGCATAATAGTTACTGGCGACTAACAACCCGGTTGCTATTGCCATCAGGCAGATAAGCTGAGGTGTCAGAACCGCATCAATGGTCTTCTTTTTCATGATTATTATAAGATTGATTGAGTATGAAATGATTACGGGTACTACGGAGCGTTACTATATAGAAAGCAGACCGGAAAGGGTATCGGTTTTGTGAGGTTTGTCACGTTTCGTTGAGGGGAAAAAAGCGGCCATACGGTGATGGCCGCCGGGAGGATTTTTCAGATCCGGTTATTTATCAGCGGCTTTGCGCGCCTGTTCAATCCAGCCGTCGAATTTCGCCTGATTAGCTTTAATCCAGGCATTGGCGTGGCGCTCAATATCTGCCTGTGAGTTTTCGCCGTTATGCATGCGCAGGTTCTGGGCGTTGATAGCCGAGACCGGCAGTTTCATGACAGCAAACAGCTCAGCGGCAGCCGGGTTTTGTTCAGCCCAGGCTTTGTTGGCAGCGATATGCATGGTGCTCGGCGGGAAGCCGTAGTTTTTGCCGTTCGGCAGTTTGGTGTCAATTTTCTCGCCGTCCGGCATGGAGGAGAACGGTACTTCCAGCCAGACCACATCACGTCCCGGTTTCAGCACATCACTGATCCAGTACGGTGTCCAGGTATAGTAAAGCACCGGTTTGCCTTCTTTGTAACGGGTGATGGTGTCTGCCATCATTGCGGCATAGTTCCCCTGGTTGTGCTCAACCGTGTCTGTCAGCTTATAGGCGTTCAGATGGTTGTTGATCGCGGCCTCACAGCCCCAGCCCGGGTTACAGCCGGTCAGATCCGCTTTACCGTTGCCGTTGCTGTCAAACAGTTTGGCGATTTTCGGGTCTTTCAGCTGTTCAATATTGGTGATGTGGTATTTCTCAGCGGTTTTCTTATCAATCAGATACCCCTGAGCGGCGTTCACGACATAATCCCCTTTGCGGTAGAATTTGTCGTCACCTCCGGCAGCCTTGTACTGGGCGTTGTGCAGCGGCACCCAGCTTACTGCCATAAAGGTGGCATCACCGTTGGCGATTGATGCATAGGCCACGTTGTAATCCACTTCCTGAATCGGCTGCACGTCATAGCCGAGTTCTTCCAGTGCTTTGTTGACGATAAGGGTCTGAAAGGTTTCTTCAGTAATGGTGCTTTGCACAGGCAGCACTTTGACCCCTTTGCCCGGCTGTGCGGTGTCCGCGAAAGCCTGAGTACCAATGAGTGCCGATAAGGCGATTGCTGCGATTGCTGTCTTACGCATCGTTTTCCCTCTTGTTGTGCCTGCCGCCGCGATAACAGCGGCAGGGTGATAATGAGCGGGAGCGGAGGCTCCCTGCCGTGTGTTACGGCGCGCGGCGGAACGGACGGGTGATAAGCCCGGCAGGGCCGGTGTGATACCAGCGGCGGCCGGCTTTGCTGCGGGAATCTTTCCCGAGTGATTGTGTCAGGCGGTCAAGAATAATGGCGAGAATGACAATCCCCGCACCGCCGACAGATGCCAGCCCCATATCCAGACGACCGATACCGCGCAATACCATCTGTCCCAGGCCGCCGACGGCGATCATGGAAGCGATCACCACCATGGACAGTGCCAGCATCAGCGTCTGGTTGATCCCGGCCATGATGGTCGGCATTGCCAGCGGCAGCTGTACTTTAAACAGCATCTGACGCGGATTGGCACCAAAGGATTCTGCGGCTTCGACCAGGTCGGCGGGCACCTGACGGATCCCGAGGATTGTCAGGCGGATCACCGGCGGCAGGGCGAAGATAATGGTCACCACCACGCCCGGCACGTTACCGATACCGAACAGCATGACAATCGGCACCAGATAGACGAAGGCCGGTGTTGTCTGCATGGCATCAAGCAGCGGACGGATAAATTTCGCGGCGCGTTCATGCCGTGCCAGGGCAATACCGGTCGGTAACCCGATGATAATACAGAACATCAGGGCGGTCAGAACCAGTGACAGAGTCACCATTGCTTCATTCCATGCCCCGATGGCACCGATAAAGGTCAGTGATACCACCGTGGCAAGCCCCAGTCCTTTGCCGCTCATCTGCCAGGCGAGCAGGGCAAAGATAAGAATGGCGATCGGCGCCGGAATGGCGGTCAGTCCCTGTTCAAAGGTCGTGAGCACAAAATCAATTGGTACACGGATGCCCTGAAAGACCGGACGGAAGTGCAGCACAATCCAGTTGATGGCATCGGTCACCCAGCTGTCAAACGGGATCAGCGAGTGGTCAAACGGGTTAGCCCAGTCAAAAGCAGGGCCGGTATCCGCCGGTGCGGCATCCAGCCAGTCACTGCCGCTGTCGGCTGCGCCGCCCCACGGGTCGGCATCCGCACCGCCGGTATCGGCGGCACTTCCCCACGGATCACTGCTGTCTGCGGCGTCCGGGACGGTCTGTGATGATGAAGGATCCGGCTCTGATGTCGCCGCCCACGGATCCAGTTCTGTATCCTGTTGATTATTCCGGCTCATTCGGCGTCTCCTTATCTAAAGCCTGCAGCAGCATCCCTTTTGAGATAACCCCGGCATAGCGGTTGTTGTTGCCGACCACCGGAACAGCACACGGTGACTGCGCGACAACGGTCAGCAGCTCATTGAGCGGCGTATCGGCGCTGACCGCCTGCGGCTCGCTCAGAATGGCGTCTGTGATAGGTTTTTTCGCTTTCAGTGCCGCCTCCAGTGAGGCAACAGAAACAATACCGGCAAATTTTTGTCCGCGTTCAATCAGGTAACCGTATTCACGGTCATCATCATTGAGAACTTTCAGTGCCGAACGCGGGCCGAAGCCAGGCGCCACGTGCAGCAGCGCATCCGCACGGCGGCGGGCAATATCTTTGGCACTGAACACATGACTGATATCCACACCACGGAAGAAGGTACGGACATAATCATTCGCCGGATTATTGAGGATCTCATCCGGGGTACCGACCTGTACCACCACGCCGCCCTGCATAATGGCGATACGGTCGCCGATACGCATAGCCTCGTCGAGGTCATGGGAAATAAAGACGATGGTGCGCTGTTTATCGCCCTGGAGACTCAGCAGCTCATCCTGCATCTCGGTGCGGATCAGCGGGTCAAGGGCGGAGAACGCCTCATCCATCAGCAGGATATCCGGGTCATTCGCCAGCGCGCGGGCAAGCCCGATCCGCTGACGCATCCCGCCGGACAGCTCATCCGGATAGGAATTTGCCCACTGCTCCAGGTTGACCTGTTTCAGTGCATCCAGTGCGCGTTCATGACGTTCCGCTTTGCTCATCCCGGCCAGTTCCAGGCCGAATGCGGTATTGTCGATCACCGACATATGTGGCATCAGCGCAAAGGACTGAAACACCATGCTGATTTTTTTGCGCCGTACCTCGCGCAGTGCCTGATCGGAAATCACAGCGATATCTTCGCCGTCGATCAGTACCTGGCCGCGGGTCGGTTCTATCAGGCGATTGAGAAGACGAACTAAGGTGGATTTCCCTGAACCGCTCAGTCCCATGATGACGAATATTTCGCCTTCTTCAATGGCCAGATTGGCGTCCTGTACGCCGACGGTAGCACCGGTCTTTTCAAAGATATGTTCTTTGTCCAGGCCTTGTTCTAATAATTCAAATGCCTGTTTCGGGTGCTCACCGAATATTTTATAGAGATTTTTAACTTCGAGTTTTATTGCCATGCAGTATATCCATTCAAAATAACGTGGATGTGAAATGGGTAAATGTGGATCCTCTCCCTGAAAAAAAACGTTATTTACCCTAGCATACGAGATAATGCTGACAACCCCTTGTTTATGAGAATTAATCAAAAAGAACGGATATATTTTTGGTGTAAAATCACCGGCATCCGGTAAATACCCCATTTCATTAATATATGAATAATTTGCGGAAAATAAGAAAGAGAGATCACCGGAAAGTTAACCAGGCGCTTGTTTTAACCGCTTTTTATCCGGAATGACTGAAAAGAGAATATGATGATATTTCGCCGGATAATCCCGGCGTCAGTAAGTTGTGAGATTCACCGCGAAAACAGGGAAAAAAAATCATGCCATATTAGATATATTTATTAATAATGATATGTAATCAATGGTGTAATAACGAATATTTAGGTTAAGTTTGAAAACAACTCGATAAAAACATCCTGATATCCGGAAAATACCCCCGAAAAAATAGATGATTCAGGTTGTTTTATGAGCGAAAAATGCACTGATACAAATATACTGCAATATCAGTGCATTAATAAAACCGGTATTTATAGCATGATACTTAAACGGAAATGATTGATTTAAAAATCCCAGTCTTCATCTTCTGTGTTCACCGCTTTACCTATCACATAAGAAGAACCTGAACCGGAAAAGAAATCGTGATTCTCGTTGGCATCCGGTGACAGCGCGGATAATATTGCCGGGCTGACGTCCGTCACACTCTCCGGAAACAGCGCTTCATAGCCTAAGTTCATCAGTGCCTTATTGGCGTTGTAATGCAGGAATTTAATCACATCCTCAGACCATCCGGCACCGTCATATAATTTCCGTGTATAACTGACTTCATTTTCGTATAAATCAAATAACAGACTGAACGTAAATTCCTTTATTTCCTTGCGGGTTTGTTCGTCATAATTCTGTAATGAACGCTGGAATTTATAACCGATATAATAGCCGTGTACTGCTTCATCCCGGATAATCAGCCGGATCAGATCGGCAGTATTTGTCAGTTTGGCGCGGCTTGACCAGTACATCGGTAAATAAAATCCGGAATAGAATAAGAAGGATTCCAGAAACACACTGGCGACTTTCTTTTTCAGCGGGTGCGGGTCGCGGTAATAGCTGAGGATAATCGCCGCTTTATTTTGCAGCGTCGGTTCCTCTTCACTCCAGCGGTAGGCGTCATCAATTTCCTGTGTGGAGCAGAGTGTGGAGAAAACCGAGCTGTAAGAGCGGGCATGTACCGCCTCCATAAAGCTGATATTAGAGAGCACCGCTTCTTCATGCGGCGTCAGGGCATCCGGGATAAGCGCCGGTGCGCCGACGGTGTTCTGAATAGTATCCAGCAGAGTCAGCCCGGTGAATACGCGGATAGTCAGCTGTTTCTCTGCCGGGGTCAGCGTCTGCCACGACGGAATGTCATTGGAGAGCGGCACTTTTTCCGGCAGCCAAAAATTGCTGGTCAGGCGGTTCCAGACCTCAAGGTCTTTGTCATCCTCAATCCGGTTCCAGTTAATCGCGGAAATGCGGCTTAATGTGGTCATGATAATATCCTGAAATAAACGGTTTATACGGCGCAGGAAACACAGCCCGCCACTTCGGTGCCTTCCAGCGCGGACTGGCGCAGACGCACGTAATAGAGGGTTTTTATCCCTTTGCGCCAGGCATAAATCTGTGCGCGGTTGATATCACGGGTGGATGCCTCATCACTGAAAAAGAGGGTGAGGGATAAGCCCTGATCAACATGCTGCGTGGCGGCGGCGTAAGTATCGATAATCTTTTCCGGTCCGATTTCATAGGCATCCCGGTAATACTCAAGATTATCGTTGGTCATAAAGGCGGCCGGGTAATAGACACGGCCGAGCTTGCCTTCTTTGCGGATCTCAATGCGGGCCACAATCGGGTGAATGGAGGAGGTCGCGTGATTGATATAGGAAATCGATCCGGTTGGCGCGACTGCCTGTAAGTTCTGGTTGTACAGCCCGTGCGCCATCACACTCTCTTTCAGCTGCTGCCAGTCCGCCTGCGACGGCACAGTAATGCCTGCATCAGCAAACAGGGCGCGGACTTTCTCTGTCGCCGGTTCCCATTTCTGTGTGATGTATTTACTGAAATATTCCCCGCTGGCATAGGCAGACTGCTCAAAATTGCGGAATGTCTGCTGCCGCTCAATCGCCAGCTGGTTGGAGGCTTTCAGGGCATAATAGGCGATAGTTAAGAAATAGATATTGGTGAAATCAATACCTTCTTCTGAACCATAATGGATATGCTCCCGCGCCAGATAACCGTGCAGGTTCATCTGCCCGAGCCCGATAGCATGAGAGCCCCGGTTGCCGTGATCGATGGACGGCACACTGCGGATCTGACTCATATCTGACACCGAAGTCAGCCCGCGCACAGCTATCTCAACAGAGCGGGCGAAATCGGGGGAATCCATCATTTTCGCGATATTCAGCGAGCCGAGGTTACAGCTGATATCGCGCCCGGTGTGGCGGTAACTGAGATCGTCGTTGTATTCGCTGGCACTGTTAACCTGGAGGATCTCCGAGCAGAGATTGCTCATATTAATGTAGCCGGCGACCGGGTTTGCCCGGTTCACATTATCCTCAAACATAATGTAGGGATAACCGGATTCAAACTGGATCTCCGCCAGGATACGGAAAAACTCACGGGCATTGATTTTGCGTTTGCGGATCGCTTTATTATTCACCATGTCCGCATAGTGCTCTGTGATGCTCAGTTCTGACATCGGTTTGCCGTAAATCCGCGCCACATCGTACGGGGAGAAGAGGTACATCGGCTCGTTATTTTTGGCCAGTTCAAAGGTGATATCCGGGATCACCACGCCAAGAGACAAGGTTTTGATACGGATTTTTTCATCCGCGTTTTCCCGCTTGGTATCGAGAAACGTGAGGATATCCGGATGGTGCGCATGCAGATATACCGCCCCGGCACCCTGGCGTGCCCCCAGCTGATTGGCGTAAGAAAAGGCATCTTCCAGCATCTTCATCACCGGCACTACCCCGCTGGACTGGTTTTCAATCAGTTTGATCGGCGCACCGGATTCACGCAGGTTGGTCAGCAGGAATGCCACACCGCCGCCGCGTTTGGAGAGTTGCAGCGCTGAGTTCACACTGCGGCCGATGGATTCCATATTGTCTTCAATACGCAGCAGGAAGCAGGAGACAAACTCACCGCGCTGTTTTTTGCCGCAGTTGAGGAAGGTCGGGGTGGCGGGCTGGAAACGTCCGCTGATGATTTCTTCCAGCAGATGCTCTGCCAGTGTGGTATCTCCCTGTGCCAGTGTCAGTGCCACCATACAGACACGGTCTTCAAACCGCTCCAGATAGCGCTGGCCGTCAAAGGTTTTCAGGGTATAACCGGTGTAATATTTCAGGGCACCGAGGAAGGTCGCAAAGCGGAATTTTTTGCTGTACGCCTGCCGGAACAGATTTTTAATAAATTCAAAATCATATTGTGCGATAACGTCAGCTTCGTAATAGTTTTCATTAATCAGAAAATCGAGCTTTTCCCGCAGATTGTGGAAAAACACGGTGTTCTGATTCACATGCTGGCGGAAGTAGTGGTGTGCCGCCGTCACATCTTTATCAAACTGGATCCGGCCCTCTGCATCATACAGGTTGAGCATGGCATTCAGGGCGTGGTAATCCGTGTATTCAGTGGTCATCGTGTTATTCCGGAATCAGGTTAACAGCACTCAGCAGGCGGTCTCAGCGGCCTGCTGCTGCCAGAATTGGTGTAAGCCGCGGCGGACGTTATCGACATCCGCCTGTGTGCCGAGCAGTTCAAAACGGTATAAAAACGGCACCTGACATTTGGCGGCAATAATGTCACCGGCAATAGCATAAGCGCGGCCAAAGTTGGTATTTCCGGCGGCGATCACACCGCGCAGCAGAGCCCGGTTCTCAGGCCGGTTAAGGAAGCGGATCACCGGACGCGGCACCGCGCCGCTGCGGTGGCCGCCGCCGTAGGTCGGCACCAGCAGCACAAAGGGTTGTGTGGCGGTAAGGTCACCATCTTCCGGCAGGCGGGTGGCCGGGATCCCCAGTTTTTCCGTGAAACGGTGACAGGTTTCTGAACGGGTGGAGAAATAAATCAGTGCCTGTGTGGTCATGGTGCCTCCGGTGTGTGCGGTTCAGAGGGCGGCAAGTTTGTCGGGACGGAACCCGGCCCAGTGATCCTGACCGGCGATCACCACCGGCACCTGCTGATATCCCAGTGTGCGGACATGCTGATACGCCTGCTCATCCTGAGTGATATCAATGACACTGAACGGAATGTTTTTCCGTGTCAGCATCTGGTAAGTGGCATTGCACTGCACGCAATCGGGTTTGCTGTAGATAGTCACTGTCATGGTGGTTTCCCGTGGTTATCACTGCCCGTTATGAGCAGATATCGTGGGTTAACTGTGTTTTGAATACTATATGTAGATATTAAATATATCAACCACACTATATATGGTGTTTTTGTATTTTGAATGATTATCACTATTATTAATCGGAATATGCGTAAACACATGATGAACTGTCTGTACGGTGAATATGAGGAGGGGGAAAATCCGCAGCGACAAATGTCCCCGGCAGGCGTACAATAAAAAAATCTGAACTGTCTTTTGCAGACAGCTGAATTTATTGGCATCTGAACTGAAATCACACATTTATTATGGAATTAACCCCGTCTTCCCGAACTATCCGCACACTCCTTGCTTCTGATACCCCGCTGATTGATGTCCGCGCACCGGTTGAATTCAGCCAGGGAGCCATGCCGGTCTCACACAATCTGCCGCTGATGAATGATGAGGAGCGGGCCGCTGTCGGCACCTGTTATAAGCAGCAGGGCCCGGAAAAGGCACTGGCACTGGGGCATCAGCTGGTCAGCGGTGAACGCCGTGAGCAGCGGATGACGGCCTGGCTGGCGGCCTGTGCGGATTATCCGCAGGGTTATCTCTGCTGTGCCCGGGGTGGTCAGCGTTCGCATATCGTGCAGCAGTGGCTGCGGGATGCGGGAACGGAATACCCGCTGATCACCGGTGGTTACAAAGCACTGCGTCAGGCGGTGATTCAGGTGACTGAAGAGCTGGTGGCACGTCCGGTGATCCTGATCGGCGGCTGCACCGGCAGCGGTAAAACCACGCTGGTGGGCGAACAGGCGGACGGTATCGATTTGGAAGGACTGGCGCATCACCGCGGATCGTCTTTCGGGCGCACGCTGGAGGCGCAGTTTGCCCAGGCGACATTTGAAAACCATCTCGCTGCCGCCATGATAAAAAAAGAAGACGCCGGGGCCCGCTGGGTGCTGGAGGATGAAGGCCGTGCTATCGGTGCCAACGGCCTGCCGGAGCCACTGCGGGCACAAATGGCACAGGCGTCGCTGGTGGTGGTGGAAGATCCGTTTGAGCGCCGTCTGGAACGCCTGAAAGAAGAGTATTTTGACCGCATGACTCATGATTTCACCGCCGCATACGGCGAAGAAAAGGGGCGTGAGGCATACAGTGAGTATCTGCATCACGGGTTGTCCGCTATCCGGCGGCGGCTCGGCACGCAGCGGGCAGCAGAGCTGACCGCGCTGCTCGACAGCGCACTCACGGAGCAGTGGCGCAGCGGTAATACTGAAGCCCACTTCTCGTGGCTGTGTCCGCTGCTGGAAGAATATTACGACCCGATGTACCGCTATCAGCTGAGCAAAAAAGCCGATCGTATCCTCTTTCGCGGCACTTATGAGGCTGTCGCCGACTGGCTGAAATAATCACCTGTCTAATTATTCGTCAAAAATCAGTCCGCCGGGGTATCATTTTCCGGTGAACTGACTTGCATGAATTTATTTGCCTCGTTATTTTCTCTGTTGTGAGATGAATGACGTAAATGATGTTTGTCTCTTTATCATAATTAGGTTTTGCTATAGCAAAACCAGCACAAAGGGCAAACGTATGGCGACGACTTATATAAAGGCTCCAACCGGATTTCCCCGCCGTTTTATCATTATCAGCGCGGATGAGCAGGGGATCACTGAACTGGGATTTGATGATACTGCACCGGAACACACGGACAGTGATAACCCGCATATCAGACAGTGCATTCAGGAACTGGATGAGTATTTCGCCGGGAAACGGCAGGATTTCAGTGTAAAACTTAATCCGCACGGTACGGAATTCCAGACCAGGGTGTGGGCGCAGTTATCAACCATTCCGTTTGCGATCACCTGGTCGTATAAAGATCTGGCACTGAAGCTGGGTTCTGCCAATTACTGCCGCGCGGTCGGTATGGCAAACGGGCGTAACCCGATTTGTCTGATTATTCCGTGTCACCGCGTGATTGCACATGACGGCTCAATGGGCGGCTACAGCAGCGGGTTGGATATCAAGCAGTGGCTGTTGCGCCATGAGGGGATTATCTGAATAAAAAGGTGGCAAATCTTGCTGACCGTTGAAATAACCAGGACAAATCCTCTGGTATATCAGCGGAATATCTCTCACAATGTCATTATCCGGCGGGTAGTTTAGTCTCAAACCAGATTGCCCGGCAGGATCAATACAGTCTGAGAACGACTGGCCGGGTACTGATGAAGTACTATCACTTGTAAAAAGGTTTTTTTGAATGTCAAAGCGCAAAGGTAACGTGAAGTGGTTTAACGAAGCAAAAGGTTTCGGTTTTATCACTCCGGAAGACGGCAGCAAAGATGTGTTTGTTCACTTCTCTGCAATTCTGAATGATGGTTTCAAAACACTGGCAGAAGGCCAGAAAGTAGAATTTGAAATCGTTGATGGTGCGAAAGGCCCGTCTGCCGCAAACGTTGTCTCGATTTAAGTTGTAACACGCTATACCGTAGCCGTTATTTTAATTCGACATTACCGTGACGAAAACCCGTTACTCACCATGGTAACGGGTTTTTTTATATCAGGGCCGGTTAGCAACCTGGCTGAGCCAGACACTGCCGATCACCACGATAACCCCTGCACACTGTAACAGGCTCAGTTGCTGATCCAGCACAAACCAGCCCAGCAGTACCGCCGTCAGCGGGCTGAGAAAACCGAGTGATGCCACGGAATTCGGCCCGAGGATCGCCAGTCCGCGAAACCAGAACAGATAGGTCAGGGCTGCGCCAATCAGTCCCAGATAGAGCAGTCCGCTGATATTGAGCAGCGTCAGCGGCGGCAGTGCCGGTTCAAGCAGCAGAGAGACCGGCAGCAGCAGTAATCCGCCTGCGGTAAGCTGCCAGGTGGTAAAGGTCAGCGGTGAGACATCCGGCTGCCAGCGGCGGCTCAGCACCGTACCGGCGGCCATGGAGAACGCACCGGCTAATCCGGCAATAATACTGATAGTGTCAAGTTTTGCCTGCGGTGTCAGTAACAGCAGCGCCACCCCGCCTATCCCGCACAGTGCGCCGAGCACAGCCAGCGGTTTCAGCACATTGCCCAGCACCATGCGGGAGAGCAGCAGCACAATCAGCGGCTGAATGGCCCCGACTGTCGCGGCGACACCGCCCGGCAGGCGATAGGCCGAGACAAACAGCAGCCACCAGAACACCGCGAAGTTCAGCGCCCCGAGCACGAAAATCCGCCCCCACCAGAGCCCTTTCGGCAACTGGCGGATAAACAGCATCAGCAGCAGACCGGCAGGTAAGGCGCGCAGCATGGCGACAGTCATCGGGTAGCCTGCAGGCAGCATCTCAGTGGTCACCAGATAGGTACTGCCCCAGACGGCGGGAGCCAGTGCGGTCAGACATAAAACGCCACTACGTTTCATAATTTACTCATTAATAATGTGATATGGAACGCATCATAATCCGCATCCGTTGCGGGGGGAATAGCGGCAGAGAGGCAAAGCACAAAAGAAATAAACACATATATTCTCAGCAACTGAGAATTGACGAATAGCAGGCAAAATGAAAAGACGCTGTAAATATGTCCCTATACGCTCGGCTGCGCCATCCATGGCGCAGACGCTTTTCATTTCTTTGCCTGCTATTCGTCCCTGTACCCCGGCATAAAAAAACCGCCGTTTTTCAGCGGCGGTTTACGGTATTCACAGAATGACGGGAAATTACTTCACTTCTTCGCCTTTGGCCTGCAAATCAGCATGGTAAGAAGAGCGGACAAACGGGCCGCAGGCGGCGTGGGTGAAGCCCATTGCCATTGCTTCGGCTTTCATTTCCTCAAATTCTTCCGGGCTGACATAACGCTGAACCGGCAGATGGTGACGGCTCGGCTGAAGATACTGCCCCAGGGTCAGCATGGTCACGCCGTGACGGCGCAGGTCGCGCATCACATCGAGGATCTCTTCATTGGTCTCGCCTAAGCCGACCATCAGACCGGATTTGGTCGGGATTTCCGGATGGGCTTCTTTAAAGCGCTCCAGCAGTTTCAGTGACCACTCATAGTTCGCGCCCGGGCGCACCTGACGGTAAATACGCGGTACGTTTTCCAGGTTGTGGTTGAAAACATCCGGCGGGGTGGCGGTCAGGATTTCCAGCGCCTTATCCATACGGCCGCGGAAGTCCGGCACCAGGGTCTCAATTTTAATCGCCGGGCTGTGGTCGCGGATAGCGGTGATACAGTCAGCAAAGTGCTGTGCGCCGCCGTCACGCAGATCATCACGGTCAACAGAGGTGATGACCACATAGCGCAATCCCATATCTTTGATGGTCTGACCGAGTTTCTGCGGTTCGTTGGCATCCGGTGCATTCGGACGGCCGTGGGCAACGTCACAGAACGGGCAGCGGCGGGTACAGATAGCCCCGAGGATCATAAACGTGGCGGTACCGTGGTTAAAGCATTCGCTCAGGTTCGGGCAGGAGGCTTCCTCACAGACAGAATGCAGGCCGTTACGGCGCATTGCATCTTTGATCCCTTTGATTTTATGGGAATCAGCCGGAAGCTTGATTTTCATCCAGCTTGGTTTGCGTAATCGTTCGGTCGTCTCTGATACCAGGTTTTTGACCGGGATAAGCGCCATTTTATCGGCATCACGGTATTTGATACCGCGTTCCATCTGAATTGGTTTACTCATGTTGATGTCATTTCCGGTTAGATTCATCGGATAGTGATTGATGAGCGCCGTGGTGACGGCCTGCCTGCTGAATGTAACAAAGTCATCAATCTTTTAAAAATCTTTTTAAAAATGTTAAAAAAATTATAACACTATTCTGCGGTAAGTTGGAATCCTAATTGCCTGCAGAATTGTGCGGTCAGCACGGGCTGAACATCCGCAAGGGTAATACCGGGAATAAAATCAGCCACTTGTGTCATGGCGAGACCGGCATAGCCACACGGATTAATGCGGTGAAAAGGCTCGAGATCCATATTGATATTGAGTGCCAGGCCGTGGAAAGAGCGACCATTGCGTATCCGCAGACCGAGTGAACAGATTTTGTTACCCCCGACATAAACACCGGGGGCATCCGGGCGCGGGTAAGCCTCAATATTCCATTGTTTCAGCGTCTCAACCACGGCGTTCTCCAGGGCGGATACCAGTTCGCGCACACCGATTTTGTCGCGTTTAAGATCAATCAGCACATACATGACCTGCTGCCCCGGGCCGTGGTAGGTCACCTGACCGCCGCGATCGGACTGGATCACCGGGATATCGCCGGGGGCGAGGACATGCTCGGCTTTACCGGCCTGACCCTGGGTAAAAACGCGTTCATGCTCAACCAGCCAGATCTCATTACCGGTGTCCGCCGTACGCTGTTCAGTAAATTGGTGCATGGCTTCGGAGACAGGATGATAAGGCCGCAGGCCCAGCTGACGTAAAACGATGGTGTTATTTTGCAAAATGGTATCTTCAGTTCGGTATGCCGGGCCAGCAGTATAACGCGCACGGCAAATGCGTACCAGTGATGCGCATAAAATGTTCAGCAGGATAAAAAAAAGGCCGCCCGGAAAGGCGGCCTGAAATGATGAAGAAATGACGGTGTTACAACACCATTCTCACGCGCTCTAACGCGCCTAATTCTTCGTACAGATTCTCGATCTGCTCAATGTGTGTCGCGTCAATGGTGACAGAAACGGAATGATAGGTCCCTTTGCTGCTTGGTTTGATTGACGGACTGTAGTCACCCGGCGCGTGGCGCTGGATCACTTCCAGAACATCATTCACTAATTCCGGTTCAGCGGCACCCATCACTTTGTAGGTAAATGAGCAGGGGAACTCTAACAGTTCATTGAGTTTGGTTTTCATGGGTGCTCCTTAATAAAGCAAAACGTCAGATGAACTAAATATGGGGATAGTTCATCTGATTTCAAGTCTCAGCCGAACCAGCGGTGAAACAGCAGACGGATATAGTCGATCAGACGACTGAAGAAGTTCCCTTCCGGGACGGCTTCCGTCACGACCAGCGGCCGGGTTTCAATGATCTGGTTGTCGAGCTGGAAGTTAATGGTGCCGACCACCTGGTTTTTCGCCAGCGGCGCATGCAGCTCCGGATCGATCAGGACAAAACCGGCTTTCAGATCTTTCAGGCGACCGCGCGGAATGGTGAGATAAACATCATTTTCCACTCCCAGCTGTACTTTGTCTTTGTCCCCGAACCAGACGATTTCAGACACCAGCGGGTTGTCTTTCTGCATCGGTTTGACCGTTTCAAAGAAACGGAAGCCCCAGGTGAGCAGTTTCTTGCTTTCCGCATTACGGGCTTTGGCCGATTTGGTGCCCATCACCACGGAGATCAGACGCATATCTCCTTCGGTGGCAGAGGCCACCAGGTTATACCCCGCGCCGTTGGTGTGACCGGTTTTAATCCCGTCCGCATTCAGGCTTTTATCACCCAGCAGGTCGTTACGGTTTTGCTGGGTAATATTATTATAGGTGAATGAGCGCTCTTTATAGATGGCGTATTCATTCGGCACGTCACGGATCATTGCCTGACCAATGAGCGCCATATCCCGCGCACTGCTGTACTGACCGTCGGCATCCAGGCCGTGAACGGTTTTAAAGTGGGTATTTTTCAGACCAAGCTGTGCCACATACTGGTTCATCTGACCAACAAACGTGTCCTGATCACCGGCGACAAATTCCGCCATCGCCACACAGGCATCATTACCGGATTGCAGGTTGATGCCGCGTGTGAGATCCGCCACGCTGACGCGCTCGCCCGGTTTGAGGAACATCAGCGAGGAGCCGCGGAATACCGGGTTACCGGTCGCCCAGGCGTTTTCCCCGATGGTGACCATGGTGTCCGGGGTGAATTTACCGGTGTTCATTGCCTGACCGATGACATAGCTGGTCATCATTTTGGTCAGACTGGCAGGGTCACGGCGGACATCGGCATTTTTTTCCGCCAGTATTTTGCCGGAATGGTAATCCATCAGAATATAGGATTCCGCTTCAATATCCGGAACAGGCGGGATGGTGGTATTCAGATTCGGAACATCAGCGGCAGAAGCTGCGGCGCTCAGTGCCAGGGTCAGACCGAAAGCGGCCAGACGCCCGGCGCGGTGTTGATAAGTCGTTGCGTATTTCATGAGTGTTAAAACAACATTGATGATGCCGGTGAAAAAGAAACGCTATCATAGCAAAACAGCCATGACAGCGCGTAGTGTTATCACTGCCTGCTTTTACGGTGCCAGGATAAATGAATTCATATTCAGTTGCTGCTGAAGGCGTCCCTGTACTTCGGCGGCCCGTTCACGGCTGGTAAACGGCCCCAGCTGGACACGGAACATATCACCGGAGGATTCTGTCATACCGGGCACCCCCAGTTTGTCGCTGAGTTCTTTCTGCCACTGTGATGCGCGCTCCTCACTTGCCACGGCACCCACCTGGACACGGTAACCGCTGACAGCGGCCTGTTGCGGCGCAGGCGCGGCGGTGTTTTCAGTCAGGGTTTCTGCCGGTGCTGCGGGCTGTTTCACTGTCGGGATCAGGGCAGATTCCGGCTGCGGCTGCGCCATAACAGGGCGGCTGCTGATCGGCACCACCGGGGTGGTGTTGATTACCGGCGTCCCCAGCGCACTGGTTTTTCCCAGTTCCGGGCGGCCCGGCAGGGCATAGCTCTGTTTGGCGACCACGGTACCGACAGTCCCGGTCCCGCTCAGGGAGCCGTCTTCCGCCACCACAATCGGGTCAATTTTAATTTTGGTATTCGGCAGCAGGTTCAGGCGATCGGCCACAGCGCGGGAAAGCCCGATCTGTTTGCCCGGCATATACGGGCCGCGATCGTTAATCCGTACCACCATCATGCGGTTATTCGCCATATTGGTGATCCGCGCATAGCCGGGGATCGGCAGCGTCGGGTGGGAGGCGGTCAGTTCGGCGCTGTTGATGATCTCACCGGTGGCTGTCCGGTTGCCGTTCTGAGCCTGACCGTAAATCCAGGCATAGCCCTGCTGACTGAAGTTTTCCGGATCACGGACAATCTGATACTGCTGACCATTACGGACATAATCATTATTTACGCCCGGATGCAGCGGCTCATAAGCCGGTACGGCACCGAGGATCTCTTTTGCCGGGCCCGGCGGCGGTGTCTGTTTGACCGGCGGCGGCACTGACGGGCAGCCTGCCAGCAGGGCGGCCATCACTGTGACCGCAATCCATTGTAAACGCATGAAAACCTCGTAATGTATTATAAGCTTTTTGACAGCATCTTACGGTGTGTATGAATTGACATGACAATACCAAACCCTGCCATTAATACAATAAGGGCGGAGCCGCCGTAACTCATCATCGGCAGTGGTACACCGACCACCGGCAGGATCCCGCTGACCATACCGATATTGACAAACACATAGACAAAAAAGATGAGCATCAGACCGCCCACCATTACCCGTCCGAAGGTATTCTGAGCGCGGGCGGCAATCATCAGCCCGCGAATAATGATCAGCAGATAGAGTACCAGCAGGAAGATCACCCCCACCAGCCCGAGTTCTTCCGCGAGGACAGCAAAGATAAAGTCAGTATGACGTTCCGGCAGAAATTCCAGCTGGGACTGGGTGCCCAGCATCCAGCCTTTGCCGGCCAGCCCGCCGGAACCAATGGCAATTTTTGACTGAATAATATGATAACCGGCACCGAGCGGGTCGGTTTCCGGATCGAGCAGCATCATCACACGACCGCGCTGGTAATCGTGCATCAGGAAAAACCAGAGCAGCGGAATAAAGGCGGCAAGCAGCAACACGGCGATCCCGATAAGACGCCAGCTCATCCCGGCCAGGAACAGCACAAAAATACCGGAGGCAGCAACCAGGATGGATGTCCCGAGATCCGGCTGTGCGGCAACCAGCAGAGTCGGTACCACCACCAGCAGCAGGGCAATGGCGGTATTTTTCAGGGTCGGCGGACACTGGTCGCGGTTCATAAAGCGCGCCACCATCAGCGGAACCGCAATTTTGGCAATCTCGGACGGCTGGAAACGGACTATCCCCAGATCCAGCCAGCGCTGCGCACCTTTGCTGATCTGCCCGAAGACATCAACAAAAACCAGCAGGAGTACACAGACAATATAGAGATGCGGTGCCCAGGTTTCATACACGCGGGGCGGAATTTGCGCCAGGATCAGCATAATAATGATGCCGGAGAAAATCTGCCCGAGACGGCGCTCCATCATCTCCGGATCCAGCCCGCTGGCACTCCACAGCACAAATGCGCTGTAAACCAGCAGGATCAGCAGCAGCACCAGCAACGGGAAGTCGATGTGCATACGGGTCATCAGGGATACTTTGCGCGGATTATCAGTCATGGGCATTACTCTGTTTCACTGCCGGGTGGCGACGGCGGCGCATCCGGCAGTACCGTGTTGTTATCACCCAGCAGGACGTGATCAAGGATCTGGCGGACCAGGGTACCGACGGCCGGGCCTGCACCGCCGTTTTCCAGAATAATGGTCACCGCCACTTTCGGGTTATCATACGGTGCGTAGGCAATCATTAATTTATGGTCGCGCAGACGTTCCGCCAGTTTGCTGGCGTTATAGGTTTCATAACTGAACACCTGCGCCGTACCGGATTTGGCGGCGGCTTTGTACGGTGTACCGGCAAAGAATTTGCGGCCGGTGCCGTTCGAGGCATTGGCAACGCCGAACATCCCGGATTTGGCCAGTTCCCAGTAGCCGGAATGAATATCACCGATAGCAATATGCTCTTTCTGCTCATACGGCAGCATGCCGTTGCCTTCTTTGGTACCGAGCAGCAGGTGCGGCGTTTTCACCACACCATCATTGATCAGGGTATTAAGGGCTTTTGCCATCTGAATAGGGGTTGACGTCCAGTATCCCTGACCGATCCCGACCGGGATGGTATCGCCCTGATACCACTGTTTTTTATAGCGCCGCTGTTTCCATTCACGGGTCGGCATCACGCCGTTATACTCTTCGATCAGGTCGATACCGGAATACTCGCCGTAACCAAAGCGGGTCATCCAGGCGGACAGACGGTCGATCCCCATGTCATACGCCACCTGATAGAAGAAGGTATCTGCCGATTCAATAATTGATTTCACCACGTTCAGGTTGCCGTGACCATAGCGTTTCCAGTCGCGGTAACGTTTTTCCGATCCCGGCAGTTGCCACCAGCCGGGGTCAAAAATCGTGGTGTTACGGGTGATCACGTTTTCGCTGAGTGCCGCCACTGAAATAAACGGTTTCACGGTGGATGCCGGCGGATAGAGCCCCTGGGTGGTACGGTTGATCAGCGGGCGATCCGGGTTATTAAGCAGGCCCCGGTAATCCGGACCGGAAATGCCGTTCACAAACAGGTTCGGGTCATAACTCGGGTTGGACACCAGTGCGAGAATTTCGCCGTTGCGCGGATCACTGACCACGACAGCCGCCCGGCTGGTGGTCAGCAGTTTTTCAATATACATCTGCAATTCGAGATCAATTGTCAGATAGATATCCTTCCCGGCCTGCGGTGCCTGCTCGTGTAACTGGCGGATCACGCGGCCGCGGCTGTTGACTTCCACTTCCTCGTAGCCGGTTTTACCGTGCAGGACGGATTCATAATAGCGCTCAATACCCAGCTTGCCGATATCATGGGTGGCGGCATAGTTCGGTAAAAGACCGTCTTTATCCAGGCGCTCAACATCTTTGTCGTTAATTTTTGCCACATAACCAATCACATGGGTCAGGGCGGAGCCGTAAGGGTAGAAACGGCGCTGATAGCCTTTGATTTCCAGTCCCGGGAACCGGTACTGATTTACCGAAAACCGCGCCACCTGAATCTGGTTGAGCGGGGTTTTCAGCGGAATAGAGGTAAAACGGCGCGAACGGCGGCGCTCTTTTTCATAATTCGCGATATCTTCGTCGGTCAGATCGACAATTTCTCGCAGCTCATTCAGTACGTCCGGCAGGCCGCTGACTTTCTCCGGCACAATTTCGAGCTGATAAATGGTTCTGTTTTCCGCCAGCAGGGTGCCTTTGCGGTCATAAATCAGACCACGGCTCGGCGGAATCGGAACCAGTTTGATCCGGTTATCATTGGAGCGGGTCTGATAATCTTCATGGCGGTTAATCTGGAGATGATAGAGATTCACCACCAGTACGGCAGACAGAATAACAATACCGATAAATGCAACCACCGCTCGGCGGATAAACAGGGCGGATTCCGCGCTGTAATCGCGGAAGTCCATCCGTTGCTTGTGTTTTTTCTTATCGCCGTCAGGCGCGTTCAGACCGGGCACTGCGGTTATTCCCTGTGATACGGATGATTGGCAGTAATACTCCAGGCGCGGTACAGACTCTCTGCCACCAGCACACGCACCAGCGGGTGCGGCAGAGTCAGCGGGGAGAGCGACCAGCTCTGCTCAGCGGCGGCTTTACAGGCAGGCGAAAGGCCTTCAGGGCCGCCGATAAGCAGGCTGATATTGCGCCCGTCCTGCTTCCAGCGCTCCAGTTGCCCGGCAAGCTGCGGGGTATCCCAGCGTGCGCCGGGAATATCCAGTGTGACAATCCGGTTGCCTTTGCCCGCCGCCGCCAGCATTAACTCACCTTCTTTTTCCAGAATCCGTTTGATGTCCGCGTTTTTTCCCCGCTTTCCGGCCGGGATTTCGGTCAGTTCAAACGGCATATCTTTCGGAAAACGATGGAGATAATCCTGAAATCCGGTTTCGACCCAGTCAGGCATTTTGGTGCCGACGGCAATGAGCTGTAACTTCAACACTCAGCTCCAGAGTTTCTCTAATTCATACATACGGCGGCTTTCATCCTGCATCACATGCACGATAGCTTCACCGAGATCGACAACAATCCAGTCGGAAATGCCCTGACCTTCCACGCCGAGCGGCATCATACCGGCCTGACGGCAGTCGGTGATGAGGTTATCGGCGACAGATGCCAGATGGCGGCTGGATGTGCCGGTGCAGATAATCATGTGGTCGGTAATGCTGGATTTACCGCGTACATCAATAGTAATAATGTCCTGTGCTTTGGAGTCTTCGAGTTTATCAATAATAAACTCAAGTAATTCTGTGCCTTGCAAAAGGTTCACCTTATATTCCGGATAAATAGATAACAGAACACATCCCCGTCAGTCGTACTGCCGTGGCAGTTCCGGCGCGGGGTTGCTGTGTGCCGGGGGATAATCGCTATTTTACGTTACAGAGGGCAATTTTGCGAGGCTCACCCTGCGTTGCCGCCGGCACCGCAAGAATAACAGCGAACAGAGGGAATACAAAGCAGTAAAGATTAAAGAAATATCAGGAAATGTACGGACAGGGAAAACAGAAACAGTGTACTTTGTACTATAGTCACTCCGTAACAGATAAAAAGGCGGAAAATATGACATATCAGCGACAGACGGAAAATGATGATGAGGACATGTTGTGGCGACAGCAGGCACAGCAGGAACTGACTCAGGCACTGAATCCGCCGCTCAGTGCGGGCGGGCTGATCCGTCTGCACAGCCGTTACAAATACGCGCTGATGGCTTATTCACCGCAGATATATAAAAGCAGCGGGCGACTGTTATCACAGGCGGGAACACGCTCCCCGGCTGAACTGGCGGAAACGGCGGCAGTCTGGCAGCAGATGTTACTTTCTGCATTTTCGCAACCCGCGACCCGCGCCAATATGACCAACGCACTGATGCATATGCAGGGCTATTTTAAACGCCTGCTGAGCCCGGCAGAAAAGCAGCAGATGAGTGCAGCGATTGAGGCTTACCGTACCGGAACCGGCTCTGCGGCGGTGGTGAAACATCTGTTACTCAGCACTGCCCGTCACTATCAGACAGATTATCTGTGTGAGCAGGCTATCCTGCAACCGGTAAAACCGGCTCAGTCACACTCCGGGCGCAGCAGTGTGTAGCGGTCACCCATATTTTCATAGCCCCAGTCACACATCAGCAGCAGAATCGGGATCAGCGAACGGCCTTTTTCTGTAATGGTGTATTCCACACGGGGCGGTACTTCGGCAAAGACCGTCCGGGTCAGCAGGCCGTCCGCTTCCATCTCGCGTAATTGATTGGTTAATGTTTTTTGTGAAATATTGACAATATAAGCCCGTATTTCACCAAAACGCTGAACGGTTTTTTCAGATAATAAATTTAATATTAACGGCTTATATTTTCCGCCGATAACTGACAGCGTCACTTCTATTTCACTGACCACTACAATTTTCTTTATTTTATCGTCCATTAGTTACCTTCAGGTTACTTTGTGAAATAAATCTGCCTTCTTGATATATGTAAAGCAAGGCATAAAATCATGCAACTTTATTGATATTCTCAGGATAAATGCAATGAAAAAATTAGTGGTTATTACCGGCGCCAGTTCCGGTATCGGTGAATCTGTGGCAAAACGGATGAGTCAGGCCGGACATCCGGTCTTATTACTGGCACGCCGCAGCCAGATTACCGAAGGGTTTCATCTGCCGGACAGCCTGTGCCGCAGCGTGGATGTGACCGATCTTGCGGCAATGAAAGCCGCCATAGCGGAAGCGGAAAGTCTGTACGGCAAAACGGATTTATTAATTAACTGTGCGGGCGTTATGTTGCTGGATAATCCGTATGATCAGGATTATGCCGAATGGCAGCAAATGGTGGATGTGAATATTAACGGTGTACTGACCGGGATTAATATTGTATTGCACGATATGGTTGCGCGTCAGGAAGGCACCATTATTAATATCAGTTCAATTGCCGGACGAAAAACATTCCCGAGCCATTCAGTCTATTGCGGAACTAAATTTGCCGTTCATGCGATAACGGAAAATATCCGTGAAGAAGTGGCTCCGTCAAATGTCCGTTTAATTACCATAGCCCCGGGCGTGGTGGAAACACCGTTATTGAGTCATACCACTAATGAGGAAATTAAGCAGAATTACCAGACCTGGAAAAAAGAGATTCAGTCAGGTCTGGATCCGGAAAAAATCGCGGATTGTATTCAGTTTGCTTATCAGCAACCGCAGGATGTCTGTATCCGTGAGATTGTGATTGCCAAAACCCGGCAGGCGGGGTGAGTCAGCGGTACAGTCCCTGTGCCAGAATGTAGTCCTGAACGGCGGGGGCCAGCTGATCGCTGCAGTCCTCGCCGTTTTTCAGCCGTTCGCGGATATTGGTGGCAGAAATCGGAAACAGGGGGGTATCAGCCAGGAAAATATAGCCGCACGGTCGCTTGTGCAGGCTTTCCGGTGTGGTGACCAGATGCTGCACAAACCAGTCAGCGAGCTGTTCGGACGGAAAATCGAGTGAATACCCCGGCCGTTTGCAGACCAGGATATGGCACAGGGTCAGGATCTTATCCCATTCATGCCAGGTATCAATCGTGAGCAGGGAATCCTGACCGATGATAAAAGCCAGCGGTCGCCGTGAACCAATTTCAGCCCGGTACTGACGCAGTGTTTCCACCGTATAGGAGAGGGCATCGCGGCGCAGTTCGCGGTCATCCACCAGGAACAGCGGATCACCGTTAACAGCCAGTTGTGCCATCATCAGCCGCTGTTGTGCATCCGCTTTCGGCTGCGGACGGTGCGGCGGGACATTGTTCGGCAGTAAAATCACCTGTTCCAGACCGGCTTCCGCCGCCATGGCTTTCACGGTATTGATGTGCGCCTGGTGGATCGGGTCAAATGTGCCGCCGTACAGCGCCAGAATCCGGTTATCCGCGTTGTTCGTCATAGAGGATCTGTCCTGTCTGTGCTTTACCGCTCAGGAGCAGTGTCAGTGTCAGTAAGTCATCACTTACGGATTGTCCGTAATCCTGCTTGAGGCGGATTTCAATACGGGTGATCAGGGATATCGCCACCTGCAGGGTATGCGCATCAAGGCGATCCAGTGCATCGGTTATCATACCGCGGCGGTTCTGCCAGATGCGGTGCTTGTCAAACAGGGTGCGCAGCGGCTGGTTTCGGCTTTCGCGCTGTAATGTCAGTAACTGCATCACTTCCCGCTGGACGGTGCGCAGCAGGATCACCGGCTCGTTATCTTCCGCCAGCAGCTGAGTCAGGATATGACAGGCGCGTTTGCTTTTGCCGGCCAGCAGGGCATCCACCCAGTGATACGGGGTAAAGTGTGCCGCATCATTCACCGCTGCTTCCACACGGGGCAGAGTGAGTTTGCCGTCAGGGTAGATCAGCGCCAGCCGGGAGAGTGCCTGTGACAGCGCCAGCAGATTGCCTTCGTAGCAATAGCAGAGCAGACGGACAGCCTGTTCATCCGGCTGCAGCTGTAACAATGCTGCCCGCGCGGTAACCCATTGCGGCAGCCGGTTCAGATCCGGCGTCATACAGGCGATATAGACGCCATCCTGTGCCAGCGCTTTAAACCAGGCACTGTTTTCCTGGGCTTTGGTCAGTTTATGACCGCGCAGTATCAGCAGCAGATCCGGATGCAACTGCCCGGCCAGCCGGAGAAGCTGTTCGCCCATCGCGGCATTGGGGCCGTTTTCCGGCAGATACAGAGTGAGTGTCTGCCGTCCCGCAAACAGACTGAGTGACCGGCAGACAGAAAAAATCGCATCCCAGTCAGTATGCTGTTCAAGTGAAAAAGTGAAGTGCTCGTCAAATCCCTGTTCCTGCGCCGCATGGCGGATAGCATCCCGGGATTCCTGGAGCAGTAACGGTTCGTTCCCCCAGAGGAGGTAACGTTCACGCAGCCCCGAACGGAGCTGCGTGATGAGTTGCTCAGGTGAAACTTTTATCATGCCTTCGGTGCGACAATCTCAGCCGCTACAGCATTTTCAGCCTGTTTCTGTTGTTCGGACGGCTGGATAATCAGCAGTTTACGAACCAGACGGGCGGCAGCCTGCTCACGCATTTCCTGGCGGATCATATCTTTTTCCGCATCTTTTGCGAGTGCTTCCAGCGGGTTATCGAAGAATGAACGGTCAACGCGGACGTTGATCGGATAGACCGACCCGTTCGGCATAATGACCTGGGCATTCAGGTAATAAACCAGTTCTTTTTCAGCGGCTTTACCGTCCTGGAAAATAGATACTGTCTCTTCTGAGTCTTCGGAAGAGCTGGTGATCTTCAGAACCGGGAGGGTGGCATCACCGCTTTCAATAATCTGAACGTTATTCAGCAGCAGTTGCTGGCGGATAGCACGGGTCTGTTCGCCATACGGATCACCGGTGCTGATTTGCAGTTTCTGCAGTTCAGGCGGGATTTGCGTGGTGCCGCGCAGATGGAAGCCGCAGCCTGCGGTGACCAGCACCGCAAGCCCGAGCAACAGCGTAATAATGCGATGTCGCACGATATCTCCTTAATTAACCCACGACCAGGTTCAGTAATTTACCCGGCACATAAATGACTTTGCGAATACTCACGCCTTCGAGGTATTTCGCCACATTCGCTTCCTGCGAGGCCAGTGCCATAACAGCATCCTGCTCCGCATCGGCGGCAACCGTGATACGACCGCGGACTTTACCGTTGATCTGGATAACAATCAGTTTGGTATCGTCAATCATTGCTTCTTCGCTGGCAACCGGCCACTGTGCATCATCAACATCCGTTTCGTGACCCAGCGCTTTCCACAGGGTGAAACCGGCGTGCGGGATAATCGGAGAGAGCATACGGATAACCGCATCCAGCGCTTCCTGCATCAGCGCGCGATCTTGCTCTGTTTCCTGAGGTGCGCGCTGCAGTTCATTGAGCAGTTCCATAATTGCCGCGATGGCGGTGTTGAACTGCTTACGGCGGCCGGCGTCATCGCTGACTTTGGCAATGGTTTTGTGCAGAGAGCGGCGCAGATCTTTCTGTTCCGGTGTCAGGCTGCTGATATCCAGCGGCGCGGTTTTGCCTTTCTGAACATGCTCATACACCAGACGCCATACACGGCGGATAAAGCGGTTCGCGCCTTCCACGCCGGATTCCTGCCACTCGAGGGTCAGTTCCGGTGGTGCCGCAAACATCATAAACAGACGAACGGTATCCGCGCCGTATTTTTCCACCATAATCTGCGGATCAACGCCGTTGTTCTTCGATTTTGACATCTTGCTCATGCCGGTGTGAACCAGCTCGCGGCCTTCTTTATCTGTTGCCTTGATGATACGGTTTTTATCATCACGCTCAAGAATAGCTTCTTCCGGAGACACCCACACGCGGTGGCCGTCAGTGTCGGTATAATAGAAGGAATCGGCCAGTACCATGCCCTGACACAGCAGGTTTTTCGCTGGCTCATTTGAGTTCACCAGACCGGCATCACGCATCAGTTTGTGGAAGAAGCGGAAATACATCAGATGCATAATGGCGTGTTCGATACCGCCGATATACTGATCGACCGGCAGCCAGTAGTTGGCTGCCGCCGGGTCCAGCATGCCTTTGTCATAGTCCGGGCAGCAGTAACGGGCATAATACCAGGAGGATTCCATAAAGGTATCGAAGGTATCGGTTTCACGCAGGGCAGGCTGACCGTTGATGGTGGTTTTTGCCCACTCCGGATCGGCTTTAATCGGGCTGGTGATGCCGTCCATGACCACGTCTTCCGGCAGGATAACCGGTAACTGATCTTCCGGAACCGGTACCACGGTGCCGTCTTCCAGGGTTGCCATCGGAATTGGTGCGCCCCAGTAACGCTGACGGGAAACCCCCCAGTCGCGCAGGCGGTAGTTTACTTTGCGCTCACCGACGCCGAGTGCCACCAGTTTGTCCGCAATCGCGTTAAAACCGGCGGTGTAATCCAGACCATCAAATTCACCGGAATTAAACAGGGTGTTTTTGCCGGTCATTGCCGCTTCACTGATATCCGGCGCGTTGCCGTCTTCACCCAGAATAACAGGTTTGATTGCTAAACCGTATTTGGTGGCAAATTCCCAGTCGCGCTGATCGTGCGCCGGAACGGCCATCACGGCACCGGTACCGTATTCCATGAGAACAAAGTTGGCGACCCAGACCGGAACTTTTTCGCCGGTCAGCGGGTGAATGGCAAACATACCGGTTGCCGCGCCTTTTTTCTCCATCGTGGCCATTTCAGCTTCAGCCACTTTGGTATTACGGCACTCGTCGATAAAGGTTTTCAGTTCCGGATTGTTCTGCGCAGCCTGCTGTGCCAGCGGATGACCCGCCGCCACCGCCAGATAAGTGACACCCATAAAGGTATCCGGGCGGGTGGTGTAGACACTCAGTTTTTCGGTGCTGTCCGCGACATCAAAGGTGATTTCCACACCCTCGGAACGGCCGATCCAGTTGCGCTGCATAGTTTTGACCTGCTCCGGCCAGTCTTCCAGCGTATCCAGATCATTGAGGAGTTCTTCGGCATACGCGGTGATTTTGATAAACCACTGCGGGATCTCTTTGCGCTCAACCGGGGTATCACAACGCCAGCAGCAGCCGTCGATAACCTGTTCGTTGGCGAGAACCGTCAGGTCATGCGGACACCAGTTCACGGCGGAGGTCTTCTTATACGCCAGACCTTTTTCATACAGTTTGGTGAAGAACCACTGTTCCCAGCGGTAATATTCCGGCGTACAGGTGGTGACTTCGCGATCCCAGTCGTAGGCGAAACCCAGCTTTTTCAGCTGTTGTTTCATGTATTCGATATTGGCGTAGGTCCACGGTGCCGGCGCGGTGTTATTTTTTACCGCAGCGCCTTCCGCAGGCAGACCGAACGCATCCCAGCCAATCGGCTGTAAGACGTTTTTACCCAGCATGCGCTGGTAACGTGACATCACATCACCCAGGGTGTAGTTACGCACGTGACCCATGTGTAGTCGTCCTGAAGGGTATGGCAGCATAGACAGGCAGTAGTATTTTTCTTTACTGTTATCTTCAGTCACTTTAAATGTTTGTTTTTCCTGCCAGTGACTCTGGACTTGTTGCTCTATGTCTTCGGGACGATATTGTTCTTGCATGGCACCGGTATTCCTGTGGTGATGAACTGCCGGACACGGACTGACAACCAGACCGGGCGGACAGCATGAAAATATTGGGTTTCGTTAATTTCTGACCCGTTAGCATAGCCGATATGCCCCTGAGGGAACAACAGTTAAGGGCGTAAAGGGATGAAAAAAGCAGGGGAATGACAAAGAGAAGAAGAAAGGCCGGTCTGTGACCGGCCGGTCAGAACATCAGTGCAGAATTTTAGCCAGAAAATCTTTGGCGCGATCGGATTTCGGGTTGGCAAAGAAATCCTCTTTTTTACTGTCTTCGACGATTTTGCCTTCATCCATGAAAATCACGCGGTCCGCCACTTTACGGGCAAAGCCCATTTCATGGGTAACCACCATCATTGTCATGCCTTCGTGTGCCAGTTCCACCATCACGTCCAGCACTTCGTTGATCATTTCCGGGTCGAGGGCGGATGTCGGCTCATCAAACAGCATGGCGACAGGATCCATACACAGGGCGCGGGCGATAGCCACACGCTGCTGCTGTCCGCCGGACAGCTGGGACGGGAATTTATCCGCATGGACAGACAGCCCGACACGCTCCAGCAGTTTCAGCCCTTTTTCTTTTGCTGCCGCTTTATCGCGCCCCAGCACTTTTACCTGTGCCAGGGTCAGATTTTCCACAATGGAGAGGTGCGGGAACAGCTCAAAGTGCTGGAATACCATGCCGACTTTGGAACGCAGTTTCGCCAGGTTGGTGCGTTTGTCATTCACCTGAATATCATTGACGAAAATTTCGCCCTGCTGCACCGGCTCAAGGCCGTTGACGGTTTTTATCAGCGTGGATTTACCGGAGCCGGACGGGCCGCACACCACAACCACTTCCCCTTTTTTGACGTCGGTCGAGCAGTCGGTTAAGACACGGAACTGACCGTACCATTTGGAGATATTTTTCAGGGAGATCATGACACAGTCCTTCTCTTGAGATAATTAACCAGCATTGACGCACCAAAGCTGATAACAAAATAAACCGCCCCCGCAAACAGCACCATCTCGATTTGTGTTCCGTCACGCTCGCCGATATTGCTGGCGGTACGGAAGAAATCGGTCAGGCTGAGCACATACACCAGTGACGTATCCTGGAACAGGACAATTCCCTGGGTCAGCAGCAGCGGGATCATCGCACGGAATGCCTGCGGCAGCACCACCAGACGCATGGTCTGCATTTTGGTCATACCGAGGGCGAGTGAGGCGGATGTTTGTCCCCGTGACACACTCTGAATCCCGGCGCGGATAATTTCAGCATAATACGCAGCTTCAAACAGGGAAAACGCTACCATAGCTGAGATCAGACGGATATCTGTTTTTGGTGATATGCCAAGAACATTTTGGACTAAGTTAGGCACAATCAGATAGAACCATAATAGCACCATCACCAGCGGAACGGAGCGGAAGGCATTCACATAGAGGGCAGCCAGCCAGCTCACAATCTTTATGGATGACAGGCGCATCATGGCCAGTATCGTGCCCCACAGGATGCCGATAACAATCGCGGTAACCGTGATTTTCGCCGTAATAACCAGCCCCTGTAACAGGAACGGCATACCCGGCATCACCGAACTCCAGTCAAATTCGTACATCAGTGGCCTCCTGTCCCGGGCAGACGCACCCGTTTTTCCAGTAAATGCATGGCCAGCATAATAATAACGTTGATGCCGACATAGGCGAGGGTGATCGCGGTAAAGGACTCATAAGCTCTGGCAGAGTAATCCAGCAACTTCCCGGCCTGCGCAGCCATATCGACCAGCCCGATAGTGGAGGCAATGGCAGAGTTTTTCACCAGGTTAAGCATTTCCGATGTCATCGGCGGAATAATCACGCGGTAGGCATTCGGCAGCAGCACATAGCGATAAGTCTGCGGCAGTGTCAGCCCCATTGCCAATCCGGCGGCTTTCTGACCGCGCGGCAGTGACTGAATGGCGGCACGTACCTGTTCGGTCATACGGGCGGCGGTAAACAGCCCCAGACAGAGGGTGGAGGAAATAAAGAACTGGATATTCGGGTCGAGATCCATTTTAAACCAGTCGCGCAGAGACGACGGCAGGAACTCCGGGATCACCAGATACCAGGTGAAGAACTGGACGATCAGCGGTACATTACGGAAAATTTCCACGTAAATGGTGCCGAGTGAGGAGAGAAACTTATTCGGCACCGTACGGAGAATACCGAACAGGGATCCCACCAGAAAGGCGATAATCCAGGCACAGATTGACAGCAGCACCGTGACTTTCAGGCCGGACAGGATCCAGCCGAGGTAAGTGGTGTTGCCGAAGGGGGCGGGCTGAAAAAAGATGCCCCAGTCCCAGTTTGCTGACATAGCGCGGCTCCCGGTAAAAGAACGAACTCCCTGTATAAGACGGATAACCAGTGGTTACCGGACAGACAGTGTGTTTGCATGCAACGGACTGCGGTTTATCGTCCGCGCCCGCGTCAGTGGTGAACGCGGGCGCGGCGGTCTTAGTTATATCCTCAGTCCGGACGGCGCAGCTGGTCAGGCTGTCAGCCGCCGTGGTGATTATTCAAAGGCCTTGTCATTCGGCGCTTTGAACAGCCCTTTCATTTCATCGGATAATTCAAAGTTCAGGTTGAGGTTTTTAGGCGGAATCGGCTGTTTGAACCAGCGGGTATAGGATTTCTCAGCCTCACCGGAGGTTTGCGCATCAGAGACAGTTTTATCGATCAGGGCTTTAAACTGCGGATCATCTTTGCGCAGCATACAGCCGTAGGCTTCTTCGGACTGCGGTGTGCCGACAATCACCCAGTTATCCGGTTTTTTCGCTTTGGCGCGCTCACCGGCCAGCAGGGCATCATCCATCATAAAGGCGACTGCACGACCGGATTCCAGCGTGCGGAAGGCATCCCCGTGATCTTTGGCGCTGATAATGCGCATCTTCATCTGCTTCTCATCATTGAGTTTGTTGAGCAGCATTTCGGATGTAGTACCGGATGTCACCACGACGTTTTTCCCGGCGAGATCGGCAAAGTCTTTGATACCGGAATCTTTACCGGTCAGCAGACGCGTACCGACCACAAAAATAGTATTGGAGAACGCGGCCTGCTGCTGGCGCGCCAGGTTGTTGGTGGTGGAGCCGCACTCAAAATCGAATGTGCCGTTTTGTAACAGCGGGATACGGTTCTGAGAGGTCACCGGGATCAGTTTGACCTGTAAATCCGGCTTATTCAGGGTCTTTTTCACTGCATCAACAATATGGTTGGAATAATCCTGGGAATAGCCGACCACGTTTTGCTGGTTATCATAATAAGAGAAAGGGACAGAGGACTCGCGGTGACCGACGATAATCACACCGTTATCATTGATTTTTTTCAGTGTACCGGTCAGCTCTTCAGCAGAAACTGCCGCACTGGCAAGCGCGGCTCCGGTGACCAGGACAGACAAAACTAACTTGCGCATAAACAACTCCTTTTCGGGAACAGTATAAGGACGTGTGTTGCTATTGTGTTTGTATTGTTAAAAATAGAACACTATTGTTAATAAATGGAAGTTAATTTGTTTTAAATCGGGAGATCCCTCTCACTCTGTCCGATAAAGATGTGCAAGTTACACACAGAACGTACACTCATATTAAATTATGATATTTTTAGTTGACTTGGTTTTATATGCTGCAATTGGCGTAATTATTAACCTTTTAATGGTTGTTTTTACTGCCGGGCGGGATGCTGTTATGGCCGGGAAGTGCTATTGTGCCATAATCCGCTGTTGTCACAATCCGGCTGTACGGTGAAAACATCATATTGCGGTTAAATGTGTAAAGTTATGGTTATCCGGTTGTCTGAAATCGCTGGCTGTGTAAGATAAGCGGTAACTATCGGGGAGCGGGCTATGCTGAAGCAACGCAGGCAGGGTTATTTGCTGCTGTTTTTCACATTATTCTTTATCCTGTTGTGTCTGACACAACGGGTGTCTGGTGCGCCGCGCATCAGTCTGAGCCCGTCTGCGGATTTTACCACGCCGGTGCAGCTCAGTAATGCGGAAACCGGCAGTACCAATCCCGGCGGCACCTGTGATATCAGTGCCAAGTCGCTGAGTACGGTGCCGCAGTTCCCGGCAGAACCTCTCTTTTTTGCCCTTCTTTTCTTCGTCATGACAGCGGTGATTGTTCCTGTCCGTTACCGTTCGCGATCGTGGCGTCAACATATCCCGCCGATGCGGCTGCGCAGGCATCTCCATTTTTGTGTCATGAGGGATTAGCAACCGGCTCGCTTTATATTGTCGGGTTTTTTGCTTAATTCGGAGATGAAAAAATTATGCGTTTTGTATTAACAGCGTTTGTGCTGTTTTTGTCCGCGCTGACTTCTGTGCATGCAGCTGATACCGGCTGGACTGAGATGCCGCACAATGATCACGCCCGTGTCAGAGTCACATCAGATCAGTGGAAAGACGGAAAACTGCGTCTGCTGCTGGCTGTTGAATTACAACCGGGCTGGAAAACCTACTGGCAGTCACCGGGCGAGGGGGGCGTTGCCCCTGAACTGACATGGCAGGAGACCTCCGCTGATACACAGTGGTTTTGGCCCGCACCGCAGCGTTTTGACGTCGCAGGGCTTTCCACTCAGGGCTACGGCGGCAGTGTGGTGTTCCCGCTGGAAGTCACGGCGGCTCAGGCGCTGCCGGCGCTCAGCGGAACACTGACCTTATCCACATGCAGTAATGTCTGTATCCTGACCGATTATCCGGTCTCACTGGATACGTCTGAACCGGCACCGGACGATTTTGATCGCCAGTATGTGATGGCGATGCAGCAGGTTCCGCAGACCGGCGGTGATATCACTGTCGGCGGCAGCCGGATAAACGGCGGGACGCTGACGATGGCACTGCACCGCCCGGGCGGCTGGCAGGATCCGCAGCTGTTTTTTAATGCGGATAAAGAAACTATTTTTGCCGCGCCGTCATTTACCCTTTCCGGGGATAACCTCACCGCCACCGTTAAAGTGACGGATGACTGGGGTGAAGTACCGTCAGATCTGAACGGAAAACCGTTGTCGGTCGTTGTGACAGACGGTCCGGCAGCGCAGGCGCTCACCACGGTGATCGGCAGCGGGCCGGATATTACGGCTGCATCCGGCAGTGATACCTCCTTTATCATGCTGTTACTGTTTGCATTGCTGGGCGGGCTGATCCTCAACGTTATGCCGTGTGTTCTGCCGGTGCTGGCGATGAAACTCGGCGCTGTGCTGTATGTGGAAAACCGCGAACGGCGGATGATCCGCACCCAGTTCCTGGTCTCCTCCTCCGGTATTATGGTCTCCTTCTGGATCCTCGCGGCACTGGTGTCGGTATTACGTCTGACACAAAGTGCGGTCGGCTGGGGAATTCAGTTCCAGAACCCGTGGTTCCTCGGCTTTATGGTGGTGGTAACCTTACTGTTCAGTGCCAATCTGTTCGGTGTTTTTTCTATCCGTCTGAGCAGTAATGCAACCACAAAACTGGCGACAGCGGGCGGCAAAGGGATGCGCGGCCACTTTATGGAAGGTATGTTTGCCACGCTGCTGGCGACCCCCTGTACCGCGCCGTTCCTCGGTACTGCCGTTGCGTTTGCGCTGGTGGCCCCGTATTCACAGCTGTGGATGATCTTTACCGCGCTGGGATTAGGGATGAGTCTGCCGTGGCTGCTGATCGCCGCATTTCCGGGAATTGCCAGAGCTCTGCCGAAACCGGGCCGCTGGATGAACGGTCTGCGTCTGGTGCTGGGTGCCATGATGTTTATTACAGCACTGTGGCTGATCAGTCTGCTGATCCCGCACACCGGGCCGGAAACCGCTGCCGTGATGGTGGGGGTTGTGCTGCTGGTACTTGCGCTGCTGGCGTTCCGCCGTACCGGTATTAAGCGCGGAACGGCGGCGCTGGCGGCACTGCTGGTGGCCGGTGGTGTCTGGGCCGGTATCAATATGACGGATGACCGGCAGCAGAGCCTGGTCCGTGATCAGGTGGATTGGCAGCCGCTGACGGAAGAGGCGGTGACCACCGCGCTTTCTCAGGGGAAACGGGTTTTTGTGGATGTGACCGCCGAATGGTGCGTAACCTGCAAAGCAAACAAATACAATGTATTATTACGCGATGATGTTCAGGACGCACTCCGTGAACCGGATGTTGTTGCACTGCGCGGGGACTGGACCAAACCGTCACCGGATATTACTGCATTTTTACAAAAGCGCGGGCATCTGGCAGTACCGTTTAATCAGATTTACGGCCCTGCTTTACCTGATGGTGAAATCTTGTCACCATTGCTGGATAAAGAAACACTCTTACATCTGTTAAATCAGTCACAAGGAATTGAACCATGAAAAAAACACTCGCGGCTTTAATGATTGCTCCGCTTATCTTTACAGCCACAGCTCACGCGGCTGCTTTTACCGCTGACCAGGAAGCGCAGGTGCGTGAATTGGTTCGTGACACGCTGGTCAAAAACCCGGAAATTCTGGAAGAAGCGATCGCGGCACTTCAGCAGAAACAGACCGAAAAACAGACTGCGCAGATGAAAGATGCCGTTAAAGCGAATGCTGACGTGCTGTTTAATGATAAGTACACGCCGCGCATCGGTTCAAAATCACCGAAGCTGACCATTGTATCTTTCACCGATTATAACTGCCCGTACTGCAAACGTTTTGATCCGCAGCTGGAAGCGATGGTGAAAAAATACCCTGACGTGGCGGTAGTCTTCAAACTGCTGCCGTTCAAAGGGGAAAGTTCCCTGAATGCCAGCCGTGCCGCACTGTCTGTCTGGGAAAGCAAGCCGGAAGCATTCGCACCGCTGCATAACCGCCTGATGCAGAAAAAAACCGCACTGACCCAGGATGATATCAACAGCGCACTGAAAACCGCCAAAGCGGGTGATGTAAAAGTCACTGAGAACAGTATGAATACCATGCGTATGAACATGATGCTGGCAGAGCAGTTAGGTGTTCAGGGAACGCCTGCAACGCTGATCGGTGACGTGATGCTGCCGGGTGCCGTGGATGAAGCACAGCTGGATGCCATCATTAAGGAACAGCTGGCTAAGGTTAAATAATGCGGTTACTGCGCAGATGGGGAAAGGAATTTCTCCTGCTGCTGGTGATTTTATTTATTGCGTCACAGGCGATGGACTACTGGCGCAAACCGCAGGCACCGGATTTAAACACGGTGCCTTCACTGGCACTGACAGACGGCACACCGGTGTCCATTGCGCAGATGAGTGCGGAAAAACCGTTACTGGTCTACTTCTGGGCATCCTGGTGCGGGATCTGCAAACTGACGTCGCCGTCAGTCAGCGAACTGTCTGAGTTTGGCTACAATGTGGTGACGGTTGCTATCCGCTCCGGTGACGATGACCGGCTGGCGAAAGGGATGGCAGCGAAAGGTTACTATTTTCCGGTGATTAATGATCCGGATGGCCGTATCTCTCAGCTCTGGGGCGTGAATGTCACGCCGACCTTTGTGATTTATCACAAAGGGAAGATAGTCAGTTATACCAGCGGCTGGACCAGCCAGTTGGGTATGATGGCCAGGCTGTGGCTGGCGAAATAATCAGTCTGAAAATAAAAATCCCGCCGGTGAGCAATCACGGCGGGATTTTTTTATCTGCGGAATTTTTTCTTATCAGCGAAAATGCAGGCCGCGCTCGGTGCTCTTTCTGCGTTTTACCAGCGCCAGACCGAGGAAGATAACGGTAGCGCCCCAGACCGGCCAGGTGCCCATACGGTAATACGGCGTGAAACCGGATGCAGAGGTCACCGTGGCACTCAGGGTGGCCTGTGTGAACTGCGGCAACTGCGCGGTGACAGAGCCGTCCGGTGCAACAATGGCGGTAATACCGTTATTGGTGGCGCGCAGCAGCGGACGCCCCAGCTCCAGTGCTCGCATCCGCGCCATCTGGAAATGCTGCCACGGGCCGATGGAGCGGCCGAACCAGGCATCATTGGAGGCAGTCAGCAGTACACCGGTTTTGTCGGTCATATTGCGGCGCACCTGCTCCCCGAGGATCACTTCATAGCAAATCTCGGCGGTCAGTGTCATTTTTCCGGCGGTCAGCGGCGGCTGAATGTAACCCCCGCGGCTGAAAGCAGACATCGGCAGGTTAAAGAACGGCGCCAGCGGACGCAGTAAATCTTCCAGCGGCACAAATTCCCCGAACGGCACTAAGTGATGTTTGTAATAGCGGTTTGTATCCCGGCTGTCGTATTCACTCTTATTGCCCAACACAATCAGGGTGTTGTAAACATCATACTCTTTGCCGTCCGCTTTCGGGACCGCATCCACCACACCGGTGATAAGCTGCGCACCGCTGAGTGTCAGCAGGCCGTTAAGCTGATCCAGGAACGCAGACTGACTGGCGGCAAAATCCGGAATAGCGGATTCCGGCCAGATAATCAGGGTGTCAGGGCGGAAGTACGGGCGGCTCTCTTTGAGGTAAATGCCCAGCGTTTTATCCAGCATGCCCTGTTCCCATTTCAGGGACTGGGCGATATTTCCCTGTACCAGCGCGACCTGAGTCGGGTCGTTATTCATCTGATACCACTGGTAGTTGCGGGCAAGCCACGGCGCAAACAGCAGCACCAGTGCCGGGATCAGCGGGCGGATACGGCGCTGTGAGAGTGAAAGGGCAATCAGCCCGCTTATCACCATCAGCAGGAAGGTGATGGCATTGACACCCAGGATTGGCGCCAGTGCGCGCATCGGGCCGTCAATCTGGGTATAGCCGAATTCCAGCCACGGGAAGCCGGTCAGCACCCAGCCGCGTAAAAATTCAGTGAGCTGCCAGAGTGCCGGGGCAGCAATCACCAGACGCCAGACAGTGGCGTGCGGGAAGCATTTCGCCAGCAGACCGGCAAACAGCATCGGATAGAGCGCCAGATAGGCAGCCAGCAGGACAACAAGGAACAGGTTGGCGATTTCCGGCATACCGCCGAAATCCGCGATACTGACATACACCCAGTTTACGCCGCTGCCGAATAAGCCCAGCCCCCAGGCGAAACCGATAGCACAAGCCTGTTTGCCTGTCCGGTTGAGGGTCAGCAGCAGCAGGGCGGTCAGTGCAGGCAGTGAGAAAAACCAGAGATCAAAAGGCGAAAAGGCCAGCGTTCCGCCGGCCCCGAAAATCAGTGCCAGCAGCAGACGCGGCCACTGGCGTAAACCATGAGGTGATTTTATCATGTCAGATTATCTTCATCTAAAGACGGGATTGGAGCATCGTCCGGAATCTTAACATGTAACTGGATAATTTTACGACTGTCCGCCATCGCAACTTTGAACTGGTAGTTGTCAATCTCAATGGTTTCACCCCGGGTCGGCAGATGGCCGAAGGCCTGCATCACCAGCCCGCCGACGGTATCCACTTCTTCATCGCTGAAGCGGGTGCCGAATGCATCGTTAAAATCTTCTATCTGGGTGAGGGCGCGGACAGAATAGGAGTGCAGGCTGAGCTGACGGATATCCACGTCATCCTCATCATCGTATTCATCCTCAATTTCGCCGACGATTAACTCCAGAATGTCTTCGATAGTGACAAGTCCGGAGACGCCGCCGAATTCATCGATCACAATCGCCATATGATAGCGCTGGGAGCGGAACTCCTTAAGCAGACGGTCAACACGCTTACTTTCCGGCACAACAACCGCCTGGCGCAGGACTTTATCGATACTGAACTCTTCGGAATCACTGCGCATAAACGGCAGCAAATCTTTTGCCATCAGCAGGCCTTCAATGTGATCTTTGTCTTCGCTGATCACCGGAAAGCGGGAGTGGGCAGAATCAATAATGACATCCAGGCACTCGTCGAGTGTCTGATTGCGCTTGAGAGTCACAATTTGTGAACGCGGGATCATGATATCGCGGACACGCTGATCAGAAATATCCATCACCCCTTCGAGCATATCGCGGGTGTCAGGATCGATCAGTGCATTTTGTTCGGAATCACGGATGACCTCAACGAGGTCTTCACGGCTTTTTGGTTCGCCGTGGAACAGTTGCTGGCGCAGCAGAGAAAAGAAACCCTTTTTCTGGTTCGGTGTATCACTACCCGATGGATGGTCGTCGCTCATGGCGGTTTTTTTATATTCCCCGATTTAATGAAAGATGCCGTATTATGTAGCATAAAAACGGCATCGCTGACTACGCTTTTTCTGTGATATACGGATCAGAATAGCCTAATTTTTTTAAGATTTCCGTTTCCAGGCCTTCCATCTCCTCTGCTTCATCGTCTTCGATGTGGTCATAACCCAGCAGGTGCAGGCAGCCGTGAACGACCATATGTGCCCAGTGTTCTTCTTCGGTTTTTTCCTGTTCAGCAGCTTCTCGCTCCACCACCTGGCGGCAGATAATCAGATCGCCCAGCAGCGGGAGTTCAATTTCCGGCGGCGCTTCAAACGGGAAGGAGAGTACGTTGGTTGGTTTATCCATGCCGCGGTAAGTCAGGTTCAGCTCATGGCTTTCTGCTTCATCCACCAGACGGATGGTCACTTCACTCTCTTCCTGAAACATCGGCAGCACGCCGTCAATCCAGCGCTGAAACTGTGCCTCAGAAGGCAGATTGTCTGTATTTTCACAGACGATTTGTAAATCAAGAACCGGATTACTCATGGGATTGTTCCTGCTGCGCCTGCGCACGTTCGGCATCGCGCTGCTGTTTCAGCATCTGTTTGCGTTTCTGTTCTGCGGCTTCCCACGCTTCATAGGCAATAACCACTTTTGCCACGATAGGATGACGCACCACGTCTTCACTGTGGAAGAAGTTAAAGCTCAGTTCCGGCACATCTGCCAGCACTTCAATAGCGTGGCGCAGACCGGACTTATTGCCGTTCGGCAGGTCAATCTGGGTGATATCCCCGGTGATAACCGCTTTGGAGTTAAAGCCGATACGGGTCAGAAACATTTTCATCTGTTCGATGGTGGTGTTCTGGCTTTCATCGAGAATAATAAAGGCGTCGTTCAGTGTCCGTCCGCGCATATAGGCCAGCGGTGCGACTTCAATCACGTTGCGTTCGATCAGCTTTTCCACTTTCTCAAAGCCGAGCATTTCAAACAGCGCGTCGTACAGCGGGCGCAGATACGGATCGACTTTCTGACTGAGATCGCCGGGCAGGAAGCCGAGTTTCTCACCGGCCTCAACGGCAGGGCGGGTCAGCAGAATGCGGCGGATTTCCTGACGCTCCAGGGCATCCACGGCGGCAGCGACTGCCAGATAGGTTTTCCCGGTCCCGGCAGGGCCGATACCGAAGGTGATATCGTGGTCGAGAATGTGGGCGATATACTGTGCCTGGTTTGGCGTGCGCGGTTTAACCACACCACGTTTGGTTTTGATATTGACGGATTTTCCGTAGTCCGGCACATGCTCGTCACTCTGTTCCAGTACACGGCTTTCGGCTACAGCGAGGTGAACCTGCTCGGGGTCAATATCGCGGATAACGCCGCGCACCGGGGCGGTTTCCACATAGAGCTGACGCAGGATAGCCGCAGCGGCTTTGACACAGTGCGGTTTGCCGGTCAGCCGGAAGCGGTTGTCGCGGCGGCTGATTTCGGTGCCGAGGCGGCGCTCAAGCAGTTTGATGTTATCATCGAAGGGACCGCAGAGGCTTTGCAGGCGCTGATTTTCGGCGGGTTCGAGGAAAATTTCCTGTGTTGCTACCTGTGAAGGTGATGTATAGGTCTCTGTCACTGAATCTCTCTGTGTATTCTCACGCGCAGGTTATTCTGCGCGTGATCGTTAGTTAGTGTACGGTTGGCTGGTAGATGCCGACACCCAGTTCGTCTTCTTTACGGGTGCGGGCAATCACGGATTCCGGGGTTTCGTGAACACGCAGGTTCATCTGATCTTCTGTCCGGATCACGCGACCGCGCAGTGAGTTGGTGTAGACATCGGTAATTTCGACATCCACAAATTTGCCGATCATGTCCGGGGTGCCCTCAAAGTTCACCACGCGGTTATTTTCGGTGCGTCCGGATAACTCCATAACATCTTTGCGGGACGGGCCCTCTACCAGGATGCGCTGAGTGGTGCCGAGCATCTGACGGCTGTAGCTCATTGCCTGCTGGTTAATCCGCTGCTGTAACAGGTACAGACGCTGTTTTTTCTCGTCTTCGGTCACGTCATCCGGCAGGTCAGCCGCCGGCGTTCCCGGACGCGGGGAGTAGATAAAGCTGAAGCTCATATCGAAATTCACGTCGGCAATCAGCTGCATGGTTTTTTCGAAGTCGTCATTGGTTTCTCCCGGGAAGCCGACGATAAAGTCAGAGCTTATCAGAATATCCGGACGTGCTTTGCGCAGTTTGCGAATGATGGATTTGTATTCCAGCGCGGTATGGGCGCGTTTCATCTGGGTCAGAATACGGTCCGAGCCGCTCTGTACCGGCAGGTGCAGGAAGCTGACCAGTTCCGGGGTATCTTCATAAACAGCGATAATATCATCGGTGAATTCAATCGGATGGCTGGTGGTAAAGCGGATGCGGTCGATACCGTCAATCGCGGCTACCAGACGGATCAGTTCGGCAAAACTGCAGATGCTGCCGTCAAACGCCGGGCCGCGGTAAGCATTCACGTTCTGACCCAGCAGGTTTACCTCACGCACGCCCTGAGCGGCTAACTGTGCGATTTCAAACAGCACATCATCACACGGACGACTGACTTCCTCACCACGGGTGTAAGGCACCACGCAGAAGGTGCAGTATTTATTACAGCCTTCCATGATAGAAACAAACGCGGACGGGCCTTCGGCGCGGGGTTCCGGCAGGCGGTCAAATTTCTCGATTTCCGGGAAGCTGATGTCCACAATCGGGCTGCGGTCGCCTCTGAGTTTGTTGATCATCTCCGGCAGGCGGTGCAGTGTCTGCGGGCCGAAGACAATGTCCACGGCCGGGGCGCGGCGGCGGATAAAATCCCCTTCCTGGGAGGCCACACAGCCCCCGACACCGATAATAATGTCCGGATTCACATCCTTGAGGTTTTTCCAGCGGCCAAGCTGATGGAACACTTTTTCCTGCGCTTTTTCACGGATAGAACAGGTATTAAGCAGGAGAATATCGGCTTCATCGGCATTGTCTGTTAAAGTGTAGCCGTGGGTGCTTTCCAGCAGGTCAGCCATTTTGGATGAATCGTACTCATTCATCTGACAGCCCCAGGTTTTTATGTACAGTTTTTTACTCGTCGACATTTTCTCAATCCGCTGTTTTCAGTGAAACAATACCCGCAACACTGAAAAGCATTGTGTGTATTCAATCAGGTTTGATGTAATCAATGGTCGATATTGTAGTCATTTGACACTCCGGTGACCAGACCCGGCAGCACGGATCTTCACCTTCCCCGGTGAATTTACGGTAATTGAACAAAAAATCAACGTATTAGAATAGGTATGTCATGGATAACCCGTTAGCACATTCTGAAGTCACCGTTATCGGCGGGGGAATGATTGGTGCCGCCACAGCACTGGGATTGGCTCAGGCCGGTTTTCGCGTCACGGTGGCTGAATTACAGGCACCGGCAGCGTTCGATGCGCAGAGCCGCCCTGACGTGCGGATTTCTGCCATCAGCCGCGCGTCTGCTGAGTTACTGGAGAGTCTCGGCGTATGGGAGCGTGTGCGTGCCATGCGTTGTGTGCCGTACCGCACCCTGGAAACCTATGAGGAACCGGGGTCGGAAGTGACCTTTACCGCAGAGAGCCTCGGGTTACCTGAGCTGGGGTATATGGTGGAAAACCCGGTCCTGCAACGGGCATTGTGGGAGATGATCACCACTCATGAGCTGATCACCTGTCTGTGCCCGGCGCGGTTACAGGGTATGACAAAGCAGTCCGGTGAATGGTTACTGACGTTTGATAACGGTGACATCATTACCACCCGGCTGGTGATCGGGGCGGACGGCGCGAAATCACAGGTCAGAACGCTGGCCGGTATCGGCAGTCGCGGCTGGCAGTATCGTCAGTCCTGCATGCTGATCAGCGTGGATACCGGACGTGAGCAGCAGGATATCACCTGGCAGCAGTTTTTCCCGTCCGGCCCGCGTGCGTTTCTGCCGTTGTTTGATTCGTATGCTTCGCTGGTCTGGTATGACTCACCGGCGCGGATACGCCAGCTCAGTAAACTGCCGCTGCCGCAACTGCAGGCAGAAATCCGCGCATCATTCCCTGAACGCCTCGGGGACGTGACTCCGCTGGCCTGCGGCTCTTTCCCGCTGGTGCGTCACCATGCCGCCCATTATGTGCAGGACGGGCTGGCGCTGATCGGTGATGCGGCACATACCATTAATCCGCTGGCCGGGCAGGGAGTAAATCTCGGTTACCGTGATGCGGATACCCTGCTGAATACCCTGATTGCGGCGCGGGAGTGCTGTGAGGACTGGGGCAGTGAATCTGTTCTCAGACGTTATGAGCGCCGCCGCCGCCCGGATAACCTGCTGATGCAGGCCGGGATGGATGCGTTTTATCTCACTTTCAGTAATACCCTGCCGGGGTTACAGCCGTTGCGTAATCTGGCACTGACGGTGGCACAACGTGCAACACCGCTGAAAAAACTGGCGCTGAAATATGCACTGGGGGTCTGATTACTGATTCAGGCAGGGCGGGAGATTCTCTTCTGCTTCCGGGGATGGCGGACAGCAGGCAAAAACGAAAAGCCGCTGTAAACACATCCGTGTGCGCTCAGGCGCGTCATCCCTGACGCGCATGCTTTTCGTTTATTTTGCCTGCTGTCGCGCGTTGTACATTGAGTGCAAATGAAATATTTATCCGGATGCAGAAAAGCAAAAAGCCCGTCAGAGACGGGCTTTCAGAATTTGGCTGGGGTACCAGGATTCGAACCTGGGAATGCTGGAATCAGAATCCAGTGCCTTACCGCTTGGCGATACCCCAAAAGATAGTGGCTGCAAAAGATGGTGGCTACGACGGGATTCGAACCTGTGACCCCAACATTATGAGTGTTGTGCTCTAACCAACTGAGCTACGTAGCCATCTTTTACTGCTTTAACAAAGCCGTTTTTCAGAATATGGCTGGGGTACCTGGATTCGAACCAGGGCATGCCAGGATCAAAACCTGGTGCCTTACCGCTTGGCGATACCCCACCTGAAAAACGACGCCTATCATACTTCATTTTTCCACTGAGTGGAAGATGGCTGGGGTACCAGGATTCGAACCTGGGAATGCCAGGATCAAAACCTGGTGCCTTACCGCTTGGCGATACCCCATCCGGAAATACAATAAGCAACAACGAATGTCACGAGAAATGGTGCGGGAGGCGAGACTTGAACTCGCACACCTTGCGGCGCCAGAACCTAAATCTGGTGCGTCTACCAATTTCGCCACTCCCGCAAAAAAGATGGTGGCTACGACGGGATTCGAACCTGTGACCCCAACATTATGAGTGTTGTGCTCTAACCAACTGAGCTACGTAGCCATCTTTTTTTTGCGTGACCTTCATCGGCGTTGCGGGGCGCATTATGCGGATTACAGCCAAAAGCGTCAACTGCTTTTTGCAGATATTTTGATGAAATCCGTTTGTTTGCCTGCATAATAATCACTTTGAAGATAAACAGAACAAAAAACAGGATAAAATCACAGAGTTGATACATTTATCCGGCAGCAGATTATGCTTGCGGAACCGGTCTGTTTTCCAGAACATGCAGCAGCAGTTCACCGTACAGCATGGCCCGTTTTATCAGGGCAAATGCCCCGATAGCGGAGTTTGGCGGCAGCTGAGAAATCACCACCGGCAGATCCTCACGGAAATTTTTCAGTGACTGCGTATTGATGCAGCTTTGCAGTGCGGGCAGAAGGATGTTTTCAGCCGCGGTTATCTCACCGGCAATCACCACTTTTTGCGGGTTAAACAGGTTTATCGTGATAGCAATGGCTTTTCCGAGGGAATTACCGACCTGTTTTATCACTTCTGCCGCGAGGGCATCCCCCCGGTTAGCGGCACGGCAGATGGCGCGGACAGCGCAGTTATCCGGCGTCAGTTCACTCTTAAACCCCTGAGCCAGCTGATATTTTACCCGGGTTTCAATGGCGGCATCCGATGCGACCGTTTCCAGACAGCCGAAGTTTCCGCAGTGGCAGCGTTCACCGAGCGGGTCGATCTGAATATGACCGATTTCGCCGAGATTACCACGCCGGTTCAGCAGAATCTGGCTGTTGATAATAATCCCCGCCCCGGCCCCCCGGTGAATGCGCACCAGCAGTGAATCCGCGCAATCACGGGTGGCACCGAAATAGTGTTCAGCCAGCGCGAGACTGCGGATATCATGTCCGGCATAGCAGGGCAGTTTAAAATGCTGATGGAGGTTTTCGGTCAGCGGCCAGTCATTGACCGTAATATGCGGCATATAGCGCACAATACCACGATCCGGATCGACCAGGCCGGGCAGAATCACCGCAATGGCGATAAGCTCACGGATACGGCGCTGGTGTGTCTGTCTGAAGTTGTCGATCAGCGCAATGAGTTTGGCTTCCGCATCGGCCTGAGAGGTGGCTTCCAGGGAACAGGTCTCTTCTTCGAGAGCCCGTCCGCTGAGATCAAACAGTGCGATAGTGGCATCATGGCGGCCGAGACGCACGCCGATAGTCTGAAAGGCACGGTGTTCGGAAATAATGGAGATAGCGCGGCGTCCGCCGGTGGATGCCTGCTGATCCACCTCTTTTATCAGGCCGCGCTCAAGAAGCTGACGGGTAATTTTGGTCACGCTGGCAGGTGCCAGCTGACTTTGTTCCGCAATCTGAATGCGTGAAATCGGGCCGGAACGGTCTATCAGGCGGTAAACCACCGCCCCGTTCAGCTGTTTGACTAAATCAATATTACCTATCTGCGGAATTCCGTTACCCATCGGCGTCTTTTACTCATGATGTATGGACCACATTCCCGTTAACGATTGTCATACAGACAGAAAAATCAGCGGTGAAGGCGGTCAGGTTGGCAATGCTGCCGGATTTAATACTTCCCAGTCTGTCCTGAACACCAATTGCCCGTGCCGGATAGAGTGTGGCCATGCGCAGGGTTTCATCCAGCGGGATACCGACATGCTGAACACAGTTTGCCACTGCGCGGATCATGGTGAGTGAGGAGCCACTCAGTGTGCCGTTTTCGTCCACACATAAACCATCACGATAATATATCGTTTTGCCGGCAAAGATAAAATGATCCAGCCCGCTGGTTTTCGGATCAAGCCCTGCCGGTGCAGTGGCATCGGTAACCAGGATCAGCTTGTCGCGCTTGAGGGCTTTACTGTTGCGGATGTTCGGCCAGGAGACATGCAGGCCGTCAGCAATAATTCCGGCATAGATTTCAGCGGTATCATAAATCGCGCCAATCAGTCCCGGCTGGCGGCCGGAAATGTACGGCATGGCATTAAACAGGTGTGTGGAGAGGGTAATGCCGTTTTCAAACCCGGCACGGGACTCTTCATAACTTGCGTTGGAGTGCCCGGAGGAGACCACAATCCCCGCATCCGTCAGTTTGCGGATAACGGCAGGTTCCACCATTTCCGGTGCCAGGGTGAGTTTGGTTATCACATCTGCGTTGTCACACAGGAAATCAATCATGGCGGCATCCGGCTTGCGGATATAGTCCGGATTGTGCGTGCCTTTTTTCACCGGGTTGATATAAGGCCCTTCCAGATGCAGCCCCAGCGCCTGATTTTGATGGTTTTTCAGATAATCACGCATAGTGCTGACACTCAGTTTCATCAGCGAATCGGGGCTGGTGATCAGTGTCGGCAGGAAGCTGGTGCAGCCGGTGCGCTCATTGGCTTTCTGCATAATGTCCAGGGTGCGGACAGTGATATCGTCTTCATTGTCATTAAACTGTACGCCGCCGCAGCCGTTGACCTGCAAATCAATAAATCCCGGGGAGAGGATAGCACCGCCCAGATCACGGGTATCAATTCCGTCCGGTAACTCACTGACCGGGCACACACTGTGGATTAATTCACCGTCAATAATGACCGCGTGGTTTTCCAGACGATCGTGACCGGTATAAATAATGGCATTGGTTAATGCGTACATAACGCCTCCTGGGGGAGAGAATACTGATTTAAAGATAAGACAACACAACAAAAACCGCCCGGATAAAGGGCGGTCAGCATCGGTTATTCAGCAGCAAATTGTTCGATAATGTCAGATTCAAGGTGACAGAAATACTTCAGGGTTTTCACTTTCAGCTCAAGTGTGGCCGGTTCATCACATACCACAATGGCTTTCGGGTGGATCTGCACACAGGTAATCGTCCACATATGATTCACCGAGCCTTCAACCGCCTGCTGTACCGCCATTGCCTTGTTATGACCGGTGGCGAGGATAAGCAGCTCTTTGGCATCCATCAGTGTGCCGACACCCACGGTGAGTGCATACTTCGGTACTTTATTGATGTCATTGTCAAAGAAACGGGAGTTGGCGATACGGGTTTCCGGTGTCAGGGTTTTGACACGGGTGCGTGAGGTCAGTGATGAGCCCGGTTCGTTAAAGGCAATGTGACCGTCATTACCGACACCGCCCATAAACAGCTGCACACCGCCGTAAGCTTTCATCTTCGCTTCGTAGCGTTCACATTCCGCATCGCTATCCGGGGCATTACCATTGAGCAGGTTGATGTTTTCCGCCGGGATATCAATGTGATTAAAGAAATTCTCATGCATAAATGAGTGATAGCTCTGAGGATGGGACGTCGGCAGGCCGATATACTCATCCATATTAAACGTCACCACATGACGGAAACTGACTTTTCCGGCCTGATGCAGGGCGATCAGCGCCTTATAGGTCGCCAGCGGGGTGCCGCCGGTCGGCAGTCCCAGAACAAACGGGCGCTCTGCCGAAGGGCGGAACGCATTGATTTTGTCAGCGATGTACTGTGCGGACCACTGACCGACATCCTGCGCTTTCGCAAGAGGGATTAAACGCATATCGATTCTACCTCATTAAGTTATACCGGGTTATCCGCCCGGTATCTGCTGTGCTGTCTCAGGAAGATCCTTCCTGTCTCATCTATAGCATGAATACCCGGAATTTATTAGTCACGGGTGAGAATACAGCCGCCGGAAAAGATATTTTTTATCTTAAAATAAGTTTTGTGTGACTGCCAGCATTTTAACCATCCGGTGATGAATATTGGTGATAATAATCACAAATCACAGCTATTTAATTTGCGAAGCGAAATAAACTTTTTAGACTGTTACGTATCGCCGGAGTAAAATACATGTTACGCAATCCGGTGAATACTCAGGCCGGTTGTTACACATTCAGATGTACACAAAAAGGCAGCCGCTCATGGCTGTGATAATAATGCAGTAAAACAAAAAGGCCGTTCGTCAGGGCGGCAAGGGGGAGTGAGTGGGTATACTGAACTATCTGCAGCGGATTGGCCGAGCACTGATGGTGCCTGTCGCCACATTGCCGGCTGCGGCAATTCTGATGGGGGTCGGCTACTGGATCGACCCGACGGGCTGGGGTGCGGACAACGTGGTTGCCGCGTTCCTGATTAAATCCGGTGCGGCTATCATTGATAACATGTCAATGCTGTTTGCTATCGGTATTGCGTACGGGATGTCAAAAGACAAAGACGGTGCGGCAGCACTGACCGGTTTTGTCAGCTTTATGGTGGTGACCACCCTGTGTTCCACCGCGACAGTCGGTATGATTCAGGGGATTCCGCCTGAATCCGTTCCGGCAGCGTTCAGTAAGATCAACAACCAGTTTATCGGTATCCTGGTCGGTGTTATTTCCGCCGAACTGTATAACCGTTACAGCAGTGTTGAGCTGCCGCTGGCACTGTCATTCTTCAGCGGCCGTCGTCTGGTGCCGATCCTGGCCTCTTTCGTGATGATCCTGGTGGCAGCGGTGCTGATGTATGTCTGGCCGGTGATTTATGATGCACTGGTTTCCTTCGGTAAGAGCATTAAAGACCTGGGCGCGTGGGGCGCGGGGATTTACGGCTTCTTTAACCGTCTGTTAATTCCTGTCGGTCTGCATCACGCACTGAACTCCGTGTTCTGGTTCAACGTGGCGGATATCAACGATATTCCTAACTTCCTGGCCGGTCAGCAATCTATTGATGCCGGTACCGCAATTCCGGGGATCACAGGCCGTTATCAGGCTGGTTTCTTCCCGATCATGATGTTTGGTATCCCGGGGGCCGCGCTGGCGATTTATCACTGCGCCAAACCGGAAAACAAAGCAAAAGTGGCCGGTATTATGATCGCCGGTGCATTTGCCGCGTTCTTCACCGGTATCACCGAGCCGATTGAATTCTCCTTTATGTTCGTGGCACCGGTACTGTATGTGATCCACGCCTTCCTGACCGGTATCTCCCTGTTTATCGCTGCAACCATGCAGTGGATTTCCGGCTTCGGTTTCAGTGCGGGGCTGGTGGATATGGCGTTGTCCTCACGCAACCCGCTGGCAACCAACTGGTATATGCTGATCCTGCAGGGCCTGGTTTTCTTCGCGCTGTACTATGTGGTGTTCCGTTTTGTTATCACCAAATTCAACCTGTTAACCCCGGGCCGTGAAGCGGCGATGGCAACCAACGACACCGTTGATGGTTACAGTGAGAATGTCAGCACTGATAATAAAAAAGAGGAGAAAAAATCCATCAGCAGCGAAGCGCGTCAGTATATCGCGGCTATCGGCGGTTCAGATAACCTGACCGGTATTGATGCCTGTATCACCCGTTTGCGTCTGACCGTGAAGGACTCGGCGCAGGTCAATGATGCTTATGCGAAACAAATCGGTGCTTCCGGCGTTATCCGTCTGAATAAAGAGAGTGTGCAGGTGATTGTCGGCACCCGTGCCGAACTGATTGCCAATGCCATGCGTGATGTACTGAAAGAAGGTCCGGTTGCAGCCGCTCAGGCAGCCGCGGCAGCTCCAGAAGCTGTGAAAACCAAAGCGCAGGGTGACGGTAACGTGGTATTGACGCTGGTGGCACCATTCGATGGTGAAGTGGTTGATTTATCTGCTGTACCGGATGAAGCCTTTGCAAGTCGTGTTGTCGGTGACGGTATTGCCATCAAACCGGAAAGTGACACCGTATATGCCCCGGCGGCAGGTACTGTGGTGAAAATTTTTGATACCAATCATGCATTCTGTCTGGAAACCGATAATGGTGCGGAAATTATTGTTCACATGGGTATTGATACCGTGAATCTGAACGGCAACGGCTTTACCCGCCTGATTGAAGAAGGCGCACAGGTCGCGGCCGGTGATGCGGTGCTGAAACTGGATCTGGCCTATCTGAACGAACATGCCAAATCAATGATAAGTCCGGTCATCATCAGTAATATCGACGATTATGATCGTGTGGAGATTGTTGCCAAAGGTCTGGTGAAGGCAAACGACTCTGAGCTGTATCACGTCATTAAATAAGTGATTGCGGTTGTGATAATAACGGGAGGCATCTGCTTCCCGTTTTTTTTATCTGTTTTTTGCGCGAAGGTCTCTGTCAGGCTGATATTTCTGTGATCAGGTGGTTGTATATGAGCGCATCATATCGGATGATAGGGGGTTATTAACGCGCATATTGCATTGAGGAATTATGACAATGAACGAGGCTGATGCCCGCCCGACAAACTTTATTCGTCAGATCATTGACGAAGACCTGGCTTCCGGAAAACATACCACGGTTCACACCCGCTTCCCGCCTGAACCGAACGGATACCTGCATATTGGTCATGCAAAATCAATCTGCCTGAATTTCGGCATAGCACAAGACTATCAGGGACAATGCAATCTGCGTTTTGATGACACCAACCCGGTGAAAGAAGATGTGGAATACGTTAATTCCATTGAAAACGACGTCAAATGGCTCGGTTTTCAGTGGAGCGGCAAAGTGTGCTATTCCTCGGACTATTTCGACACGCTGTACAACTACGCCGTTGAGCTGATCAACAAAGGTCTGGCGTATGTCTGCGAATTAAGTCCGGAAGAAATCCGTGAATACCGCGGCACGTTAAAAGAGCCGGGCCGGAACAGCCCGTACCGCGACCGCACCCCGGAAGAGAACCTCGCGCTGTTTGAAAAAATGCGTGACGGCGGTTTTGAGGAAGGTAAGGCGTGTCTGCGTGCCAAAATCGATATGGCATCTTCCTTTATGGTGATGCGTGATCCGGTCATTTACCGTATTAAGTTTGCGACTCACCATCAGTCCGGCGACAAATGGTGCATCTACCCGATGTACGATTTCACTCACTGTATTTCTGATGCGCTGGAAGGGATCACCCATTCACTCTGTACCCTGGAATTCCAGGACAACCGCCGTCTGTATGACTGGGTGCTGGATAACATCACCATTGACTGCCACCCGCGTCAGTATGAGTTCTCCCGCCTGAATCTTGAATACACCGTGATGTCCAAGCGGAAGCTGAATCAGCTGGTGACCGAGAAATTTGTTGAAGGCTGGGATGACCCGCGCATGCTGACCATTTCCGGTCTGCGCCGCCGTGGTTATACCGCTGCCTCTATCCGCGAGTTCTGCCGCCGTATCGGGGTCACCAAACAGGATAACAACGTCGAAATGGCGGCACTGGAATCCTGTATCCGTGATGACCTGAACGAAAGCGCACCACGCGCTATGGCGGTTATCGATCCGGTGAAAGTCGTGATTGAAAACATGCCGGAAGGCGATGTGATGGTCACCATGCCGAATCATCCGAACAAACCGGAAATGGGCAGCCGCGAAGTGCCGTTCAGCCGTGAAATCTGGATTGACCGTGCTGACTTCCGTGAAGAAGCCAACAAACAGTACAAGCGTCTGGTGCTGAATAAAGAAGTGCGCCTGCGTAATGCGTTTGTGATTAAAGCTGAACGTGCGGAAAAAGACAGCGAAGGCAATATCACCACTATTTACTGCACCTATGATCCGGAAACCCTGAATAAAGATCCGGCTGACGGCCGTAAAGTGAAGGGTGTTATTCACTGGGTCAGCGTGAAACACGCGGTACCGGCGGAAATCCGTCTGTATGATCGTCTGTTCAGTGTACCGAACCCGGGCGCGGAAGATGACTTCCTGGCAACGCTTAACCCGGATTCTCTGGTGATCCGTCAGGGCTTTGTGGAGCCGTCACTGGTCGCCGCAGACAGCAGCAAACCGTATCAGTTTGAGCGCGAAGGGTATTTCTGTGCTGATGCCAAATTATCCTCAGCGGATAAATTAGTCTTTAACCGGACTGTCGGCCTGCGTGATACCTGGGCAAAAATGGAAAGTAAATAACAGATAACAGGCTGTCACTGTGACAGCCTTATATATAAGTTAACCGTTTTCTGCCTGTAAAACGCCTGATGAATATCATCAGGCGTTTTTTTTTCAGAGCCTGAAACGTTACGAAAACTGAATAAAGGTCAGTCTTTTGCCTTATGTGTATTTGTATATTCGCACGTTAGAATAGATTTTCTTTTATCCCGGGATGAAATATATAAAACGAAAAATACAGATATTGAATTATCTTAATATATTATTTCCGGTTTACCTTTCTGTGTGGTTCTATCCTGAACGACGCTTAATAACGATTAAGGTATTATATGTCTATGAATTTAGCGGGTTTAATTAGCTCAGCCATTCGTTATATTGGCCGGGGAGATACTTTACCTGTAAACACACAACTTGATAATCATTCAGCAATTACGCTCTACCTGGGAAATGCGAAATGTATTCATGTAATGACAATTGATGACACACCTGTGATATGGAGTGTTATTTGTGAATATAAGAGAGTCGATACCCGGAGCATAAGTGAATCGTTGTTATCAGTGATGAACAATTACTCGCCATTTTTTCACTTCGGTCAGCCGGCGTTAGTGAATATTGATGGTAATATTGAATTACGGGCAACATTCTCATTACTGGCTTTAAAAAATGAGGAGACAATGGCAGCAGCAATAAATGATTATGCGTTGGTTATGGAAAACATCTTTAAAATATATAATATCAATTAACCCTCTTATCAAATAACTTTTCAACACGTTCGTCCGGTACTGTTAATGATAATATTTCAGTAACTCGTCATTTCTGAAGGTTATTCTTCTGCCCCCTGTTAATGAAAGATTAAATAATGAAATTATTGACAAATAGTAAAAGTATACCCACTACAGCACAAAATCACCGAATAGCTATGGGGAATCGAGCTAACTATATTTCTGATAAATACATCAAAGAAATTGGTGGTAATAATAAATTAGCCGGGATTGGCCCCCGGTTAGGTAAGACTCCGGGGCTGAATTCAGATAATATAAATCAGCAACAAACAGTATATGCAATGCTAATGCTGGTTAATATGTCATCGTTAGCTAATACATCAGTCACCCCTTCAGCTGGCACAATATCTGAAAGTAACAAAACGACGTTTGGTGATAGTTATACTATGCCTGGATCAAATGTTACCACTAATAATAGCAAGTATGACTCATCCATGCTAAATACGTTATATAAAGTAGAACAGGATGCGAAAAATAATATTGATGTATATCACCACAGGTCTAAACGTTATTTATTCAATCATGATAAAAAAACTGTGAAATTGAGAAAACATAATTATGACGATATTGTGACTTTTTTCAATAAAAAGGATACTAATCAATCAAATTTATCAGAAACTGAAAAGCATAAAAGAGCCTGTTCTGATTTCATTACATCTTCCAATCAAAATGATAAAAATAATAAGGATTATTTATTTTGCAGATTGAAACTTTTTATAAAAAATCATAAAAAATTCAAACAACTGGATGACTATGACTTAGCGGTCTGTTTTTTGTCGAAAAATAAATTTGAACATTTAAATATGTTTGAATATTTAAAAACAGAAGAATCAGAAAAGTACCCAAGACTTGATAAGTTCTCATTGAAAAAAATAACAGTACTTACCAATAAGAACATTACAAGCGATATTAATCTGAAAGTTTATAATCTGGTTACCGGAAAAAGAAATTTAGCTGAATTTATTCCTTTTATTGAACAAAGAGGAAATACACCGGATGAAATGAAATTTTATGATACGTATCATCTTTATAAAAATGCAATTTCCGGGTATTCTGCCGGCATGAAGAAAGATAAAGTTATGCTTGTATCTCATATTCGTGTGGTTTCTGATGAACTTTATGCAACAGATAAATCAAACACCAAGCGCATAGAATATCTTAAGGTCGAGTTGTATCATTTAACAAAACTACTCCATAACAGAATTGATATTGAATTCAGACCATTGCTTGTAACGTCTGTTTTAAAAAATGGATATTATTATCCACCTTTTGAAGAAATATCTGCCGGGATAATACTTGAAAAGGTAGTTCGTGATATACAATCTATTCCTGATAGCTATAAAGTTATTTATGGTCCTGCATATCAGGCAAGAAAATCGCTTTTAGCTTACGCGCTATATATTTGCGGGATAAGTTCAAAGGCATCTTTTGATAATTCAATATTTAATGAAAGAGATAATAATGGAAATCGGGTAATGAGTGATCAGGATACGTATGAATATCTGATTAATAAAATGACTGGTTTCGTATCAACGCCGGGAAGTAATATACTGCAGGAAGTCGCACAACATTACTTCTATTCTGTTAGTGTGACGCTGGGATATTTACCTAATCCGGATATATTCCTGAATGTACGTGATGGTGAGGAAAAAAAACTGAAAGATTTCACTCTGAGGGATAAGGCTGACTCTCTGAGATATTATTTAAGTCAGGATATAGACATTGCAAAAATAAGAGTGCGTCAGCAACTGGATTATTTTTTATCTATTGCATCTCTTATTGCTATGTTTTCAAATATAATAAATGATGTGGAGTCAATGTATACCAGCCGAAGAAACCTGATTCTACCCGGTATGGATTCAAATGACGATAAAGGTAATAATCGAATTGAGAGGCCAAATAAGGCTGATTATAACCCGCAGTATCAATCTGATGTGAGTAGTGAATACGCCAGCCGTAAAAATAAAGCCATAGGAAAAATAATCGCCTTAGACAAATTAAAAAAAATAGATGTGATTGAGGAATCGTGTGGTCCATTAAAAGTATGGACTCAAGAAAATAAAAGGGCTGACACACTGGTATTGAGTGGACATGGATGGTATCTGACACACGATAATAACCTTAATTTTGGTTTAATACCTAAAGATAAAGACATTATTTTTCTCGGTCCGAATAAGGACAAACTACTTGAAGCGGAAGAACAATTTGGCCGCTCCGCCACCGAATCATTATTTGCATCGGGTCAATACCCGGAAATACATACCCGCATAACATCAGAGGGTATACAGGTATTGAAAAAAACAATGGGAGAGGCTTCGTTAGATGAAGTGAAAAACTATAGAATTAAATATTACGAAAAAACACCGGATGAGGAATATATTGCTGCAGTAAAAGATAACAGAATTAATTTTAAAGATAATTTAATGGTGGATTTTTCATCAGTGAGTGAATTTGAAGAAGAAAAAAAATTAAGCGATATAGTGAAATTAATGAAACCGGGTAAATCTATAGCGCATTACAAAAGTATTGTTTTTTACGCATGTCGTGAATATAAGGGCTCGGGAACGCTGAGATCAGCAGCATCAACATCAGGACTGGGTGGTGGCTATAAGATAAAATTTACAGAAACACCTTTATCTATGCAGGGAAAACCGGAAAGAAAAGAAAGAGATACCTTAGAAAACGCGGTATCATCTGATGATTTGAGTTTTGACGGTCTGGTGATTATTGATAAATATACGGTAACTATCGGGGAATGGACTAACGATGAGGAACCTGTGCTTAATTATACCGCAGATATAGCAAGAGTCGCACCTTACAAAAACAGAACGCGGTAAATAAAGGCCTGCAGGCGCGTCAGGAAGTTTGTGTCATTCCGGTAATATTGGCGGGTTCTGATACAGGCGGACACTTTTCAGCCTTAAAACGCCCGATGAATCTCATCGGGCGTTTTTATATTTTAACAAAACAGCGGAAAGCGATCAGTCATCCGCCGTTATATCCGGGCGGTCTGAGAGTGCTGTAATACCCGAAATATAGTCCGTTATTCAATCAAACCCAGTCGTCGTGCGCAGATAAGTAACTCGGTGATTTTATGAACGTCGAGTTTTCGCATAATATTTAACCGATGCGTTTCCACTGTTTTAACGCTGATGCACAGCCGCTCAGCGATAAGCCGGTTGGTAAAACTATCGGCAATAAGTTTGAGAATTTGCCGTTCGCGCGGCGTGAGTATTTCCGTGCAATCATTTTTGGTGCGAAGCGCGGTCTCAATGGCTTCCCGGTTCAGCGCGGGGTCGATATAGTATTTTTTTACGGCAACGCTTTGTAATGCTGCTAACAGCACCTGACGGCTGCTGTTTTTCATCACATAACCCATCGCACCCGCACTTAGCGTGCGTATTGCCATCGTTTCTTCCATATGGGCGGTATAGGCCAGAATTGCCGTGTGGGGTAACCGGCGAAGCAGCTGCGGGATAAGATCCAGCCCGTTAATGCCGGGCAAGCCCAAATCAAGTACCACAATATCCGGTTCATGGATACGGCAGGCATTGTAAGCCTCCAGACCATCATCAATGTGGGCGACCACCTGAAAGCGGGGATAGGGGGAGAGCAGATTAATGATCCCATTCACAATCAGTTCATGGTCGTCGATAAGCAGGATTTTATGATCGTGCATGTGTATTACCTCTTGATAGACGGCCTCATTGGCCGGCACTGATTTATGCATCCAGTGCTGAATTCAGAATGTGGCGAAATTCGGTAATTTCCTCCTTAGCTAAAGTCAGGCCATGCTGTACGCGATTTTCCATATCAATGATGCTGCAAACCAGAGGCGTTAATCCCGCCTGACCGAGGCAACCTTTCAGGGTATGCAGCAACGTGCTTGTTTTGGGCAGGGAGCCCAGGTTGTGCTCCAGTTCACAAAGTAATAAATGCAGTGAGTGGCGTATTTTGCGGCGCATAGCGTCATCGTCCATGGGAAGCAGTGCATGCCCTGAGCTGTAATCCTGCTCCTGAAGCGTGATATCGCGCTCAAGCTGGTATTCCGCCGCAATGGAAATCGCATTGGCCAGTTGGTTGATATATACGGGTTTGGTCAGATAATGCTGCATTCCGGCTTCTTTGCTGCGGCTTATTTCCTCCGGCGTGGTATTCGCCGAGAGTGCAATAATCATGCAGTGAGGATCGTGATTCAGAGCGTCCTGACGCCAGCGCTGGGTGCATTCCATTCCGTCCGTCTCCGGCATACGAATGTCCATTAACACCAGGTCAAATCGCTGCTGCCGGCCTAATGCCAGTGCTTCTTCGCCGCTCTCTGCCAGGGTAAATTGCTGACCGAGTGAAGCCAGCATCATACCAAAAATATCCCGGTTGATAGCGGCGTCATCAACCAGCAAAATATGTAATCTCCAGGGCTGTACCGGAAGCGGAGCGGTATCCTCACTCACCACACCGGAAAGTGCGCGGACAACGGTTTCACGCAGCTTCCCGGGAAGGAAACAAAGATCATCGGCACTAAATACATTTTCTTGTCTGGCTATTTCACACGTCAGCCCCCAGGCGCAGAGCTGGCGATGCAGAACCAGCGGTGCGGCAATGTTACCCGCCAGGGGTTCGGGAGGCTGATATTTGCCGAGCGGAAGCAGCAGAGATATGCAGGTACCAAATTTCGGTGTACTGCGTATTTCAAGCCATCCTCCCATCATTTTTGCGAGGGTGGATGAAATTGTCAGGCCAAGCCCCGTCCCCTGACTGTGTCCCTTACCCTTACTCTGGAAAAAAGGCTCGAATACCGCTTTTTGATCGGCAGGTGTTATACCTTGTCCGCTGTCGCTCACGGCGAAAATCAGAAAATCACCGATGCGTTTAACGCTGAGGTAAATGGCACCTTTATCGGTAAATTTGAGGGCGTTTCCCAGCAGATTAACCAGAATCTGCCGCAGGCGGATCTTGTCCGCCCCGAATACCAGCGGCACCCGGTGACCGACAAATGTTTTCAGTGTTAATCCTTTGCTTTGCCCCGGTCCCTGGATGGTATGCATCGCCTGATCCAGCAGCGGGAGTATCGGGGTGTCTTCGATATGCAGTGATAGCTGTCCCGATTCAATGCGTGTGAAGTCGAGCAGATTGTTGATGATGCTGAGTAACGAAAGCGTACATTGGCTCGCCGTCGTGGATAGCTGTGACTGCTTTTCACTCATCGGGGTTAGCTGCAGAAGTTCGAGAGCGCCCAGAATCCCGCTCAGCGGTGTTCTCAGCTCATGGCTTATCGTCGTCAGATGGCTGCTTTTGCGCTTATTGGCCTGTTCGGCCAGCTGTTTGGCTATCGTCAGTTCACGGGTGCGTTCGGCAACCGTATTTTCCAGGCTGTCGTATTGTTTGTGCAGGGCATCAAGCAGCAGGTTATAGGTGCGGGCAATGCTTCCCAGCTCGTCATGACGGTTTTCCGGCAGCCGGGCGGAAAGTTTGCCGGGCCCGGTTTTCTCAATGATGCTGACGAAGTCCCGCAACGGGCGGGCCAGATAGCGGTGAAGCAGCCAGAACAGCATCATCGCCAGCAGCAGCAGAGTCGTCAGGGCAAAAGGCAACTGCTCCGCCACGATGTTAAGCGTGTGTTTTAGCATCCCGCTTGTCGGGTACAGGATAAGCTGTTGCCAGCCGGGACCTTTTAGTTCGCTGCGAAGCACCAGATAGCCCGGGATCTGCTGCCATCCGTCGTGGAGAGAGACATTCAGCAACTGTTTTTGCAGAATTTCGCTGTTGTTTTCCGCAAGAGCAGAGAAGGGCAGAATCTGATTGTGTTTATCAAGCCAGAGATTGATGCTCCCGCCGGAAACGTTATGGTCATAGGAGGGCAGATCATCAAGTTTAACCGCTAAACCCACCAGAATGTCATGAGAGCCTGCCGCCGCGACAGAGACGCTCCAGCCGGCGCCGGGGATATATTCCGGTTTACCCCAGAACAGATTATGATGCGTTGCGCGGCGCGGAAATTGCCACAGCTCATTTTGTCTGTGAATAAGATAATCGGGCGAATGATGGAGCGGAGGCAGAAGATAAATACCATAGCCCCGGTCAAGAATAAAGCTATCAAGATAGTATGTCTGGCCTGCAGTACCATAAATCTGAATGAAACTCATATCCTTAGCCTGCTTATCCTGCGGCGTACCGGTACCGGTACCGGTATTGAAAGGGAAATAACGACACTCGCTTTTTGCGGTAAGAGGTGTATCTGCCGGTACATAGTGACGGTAGAGCTGGGCGAGCGCCAGCGCATCTCTTTCCGCACCCTGAAATCGATAGTTGCTTAACGCCATTCGCAGGCGCGATATATGGGATAAATTTTCAATAACCCGCTGTCTGTCGTTATTTAGTGAAATATAGGTAGTGATGGATATAGTAATCAACCAAATGATTAGCAAACCAATAGATATCAGTAATGTTAATCTTCCCACCAGGGAATGCTGATTTTTCATTGATTGTTATCCTTGTGCTATTTCACAATACAAAATGTCATCAGATCTGTGATGTCAAAATATAAATGTATCAGTCTTATCCCCGATTCAGGTAAAAAAATCTAATTAATATAGAGCGTAATAAATATCGGGTAAAAATATTGTGTGAATTTGTAAGTGAATATGATGGCAAGATGCAGAGGAAAAAATATCAGGTTTTTTGCTGATGTGCGCTCAGGTGGTTCTGAACGACTATAAACACAGTTCAGGAGGCTTGATCTATGTTTGATAAATTAAAAAAAATCCCTGAAGTCGAGCAGTTACGCATTGCACCTGATAGCGCAATTATATTGATGATATTAGAGGGCAGAATGGCGCGCGGATATTTGTGTTCGCGGTCTTTGGTTTTGTCAGTTTTTATTGACAATACTGATAACCTTCTTCCTGAAACCGTGAAGTATATCACTCTGTTACTTGCGGCCTGCCCGGAAACTCATGATTATGCATTGCAGTTAATACCCGATGGCGGGTGGCTGAGCTGTTATTATGACAAAAATATATCAGCTGAAAAAATGGCCACCGACATTGAAAAGCATCTGGCGCTGACACGATATTTGGCAAACGTAATCGTCAGTCAGAAAAATAGTAAGATGTGAGGCCGGTATGAAAATAAAAAGAAGGGTGGTATTTCCGGCGCTGTTTTTTTGTTTATGTACTCACGCGCAAACCTTCTCCCGTAAGGGCGATAATTTTTCGCTGCGTACCCGGGAAATGTCACTGGTATCGCTGTTGCAAAATTTAGCGGAAAACGCCGGCACGCCTGTGGTCATCGACCCGGCAATTACAGAAACATTCAGTGGCACGATCCCGCCTGCTTCTCCTGATAAAATTCTGAACAAATTAGCCATACAATATAGCTTAGTAACCTGGTTTGATGGTTATACGCTGTTTGTTTACCCCTCATCACGTGTGGCGCATAGCGTCATTCCCCTGAAAACGCTGCCGGCCGGTAACTTTATCCGTTATCTGCGTAAACGGGACGTGCCGGAAAAAAGCAGCTGTGAAGCGCGCACCATCCCCGGTGTTAATGCTGTTGATATCAGCGGGGTTCCCGCCTGCACCGCGCGTATTACTCAGCTGGCGTCAATGCTGGATGGAGAGATGACCCGCCGCCGGGATGATACCGTCAGTCTTGTGGTGTTCCCGCTCAAATATGCCACGGCGGTGGATGATCAGTACCAGTACCGCGATCAAAATGTCGTCGTCCCCGGGATAGTCAGTGTACTGCGTGATATGAGTCGTGGCAGTGCGCCGGTCGCTGCCGGCAGTTCAGCCGCAACACAGGGATTACCGATGTTTTCCGCCGATCCGCGGCAAAACGCCGTCATTGTGCGGGATCGTGCGGTCAATATGGCGGGTTACCGCAAACTCATCAGTGAGCTGGATAAACGACCACAGATGATAGAAATCTCGGTCACGATTATTGATGTTGATGCCGGCGATATCAGTCAGCTCGGTATTGACTGGAGTGCGGCGCTTTCTCTCGGCGGCGGCTCTGTCACCGTTAACGGCCCTGACAGTAACACCGGCGGGGGATTTTCCACTGTCATCAGCAACACGCCGGGCTTTATGGTGCGGCTGTCGGCACTCGAGAAAAATTCCCATGCCTATATTTTGTCGCAGCCGTCCGTGGTGACGCTTAATAACATCCAGGCGGTACTGGATAAAAACATCACCTTCTACACCAAATTGCAGGGTGACAAAGTCGCAAAACTCGAATCTATCACGACAGGATCGCTCCTCAGGGTAACCCCGCGGCTGGTGGACGAACAGGGCAGGCAGAATATTATGCTGAGCCTTAATATCCAGGATGGTCAGCAAAACCCGCCCCTGAGTCAGGATGAACCGTTACCGGAAGTACAAAACTCTGAGATAGCCTCTCAGGCCACACTCCGTCCGGGGCAGAGTCTGCTGCTTGGGGGATTTAAACAGGATAAACAGACGCAGACGCAGAATAAAATCCCGTTACTTGGCGATATACCGATTGTCGGGCATTTGTTCAGCAGCGAACATAATGAGACCCACAGTGTTATCCGTCTGTTTCTTATCAAAGCCACGGTAGCCAATAGTGATAACAGCCATGGATAACGAGTGGAAAATCCGTTTACTCGGCGGCGTGCTGCACGGACGTGAAGTCTGTCTGGCCGGCGGGTCTCTTTCGGTCGGCGAGCGCGGTTGTGATCTCTGTATTCCGTTGCACGGCGGTGACAGGCTGGAATTCACCGCAACACCGGCAGGACTGATGATCAATACAGAGGGCGCGCCGGTGCGGATTAATGGCCGCCGGCATCAGGCCGGTAAGCCATTACCCGGGGAGGGCGTGGTACAGGCTTTGGGGCTGACGATGGCGTTTGGTCAGCATCATGCTGATTTAGCCCGCTACCCGCTTCGTCGCACACGATCAGCCCTGTTATGCGGGATGGTGCTCGCGTGTCTGATATTGACGGGGACTTCCGCGTTGATCCTGATGAATAACGGGAATCTGCCGCCACCGCAGCCGGTGACTTCCCGGGTGACAGAACTGTTGCGGCAAACCGGATTGACACAGATCACGGTAACCCGGGAAAAGAACGGCACACTCCGGCTCTCCGGCTACTGTGAGAAGAGCGAGCGCCTGCAAAGCGTGCGTCTGACGCTGGGCGAATGGGGGGTGATGTACCGGGATCATGTGGTGTGCACCGATCAGCTTATCAGACAGGTCCGGGATGTCCTGACCCGGGCAGGGTATGACGAGGCAGAAATCACCAGCAGCGCACCGGGAGAGATCAGCATTAACGCCGGTATCATGATGGGAAAGCGCTGGGCGGGTATTCAGCAGCAGCTGATGGCGATCCCCGGTCTGAAACATCTGCATATCGAAAACCGTCATGAAACTCAAATCAACGCGTTGATTGACAGCCTGTTACAGCAGGGGCTGGCAGAAAAAGTCAGCGTAACCTCAGTGGATCAGGCTTTCGTCATCAGCGGCATACTGAATAGGGATGAGCGGCAATCGTTGAACGCTATTCTGGTGCAATTGCGTCAGCAGTTCCCCGGGATCGCGCTGAGTTACCAGAATGTGGCATCGTCCGGCGAGGGCAGCCAGCGTCTCCCTTCGCCGGTCGTCGCTGTTATCCGTGGTCAGCAGGGGCTCTACCTGCTGCTGAAAAATGGTGAGCGCCTGAGGACGGGAAGCCGGCTGCCACAGGGCGGGGAAGTTGCTGCCCTGACAGACGAGGCAGTAACGATAAGATTTCCTGACGGACTGATTAACTATTCTTTTGGTTTTTGAGCCTGTAACACTATGTCAACGCTGACTTATTTAGAAGATAGTGTGCGCGATTCTGTCAGCCTGGCGCAGGACAGATTAAACATATTGCGGGCAGCAAAAATGCGGCTGCAGCAGTCGATGAACGAACCGGTTACCCGGGAACAACATCAGCAGTTCACCTTATTGCTGGAGGCAGTCATTCAGGCTGAAGATATCATCAGGGTGATCGTATATCGCTATCACAATCAACCGGTAAAACCAGATGATGAAAACCAATATTGATGCTGAACTAAAAAGAATGGAGCGGGAATATTCCCGGCTGTGCCGGTTCTATTCAGACTTCAGGAGGCTGAAGCTGGCAGCAGCTGAACTCAGGGAGCGGGCTGCAACTGACCCTGCTGCCGCGAAAAAGCTTAACGACCTGCAGGCTCTGATACCTCTGGGGGCTGAAGAGGTGGGACGCCGGGCTGAGCGGGATATTCAGGTGTTGAACGCAGCCCTGAAGCAACTGCAATCGCGACTTAAACATATTGTTAGCAACCAAACCAATAGTACTGCTGAGGTGAAAATATGAGCGGAAACCTGTCAGTAAATCATCGTATTAATTTTAACACCCCGGGCTTCACAACGCCGGATATTACCTTGGGTACCGGCGATAATAATACCGTTGCGGATAACCCGGATAGTAATAATCCTTTCACCTACGCCTTATCGGTCCTCGATAATTTGCGATTGGCTTTACAAAAAATAGCTAATGCACTTTTTGCCAGGATAAATACCAGCGCCGATCGTGCGCGCAATACTCAGGATATGGCTAACCGAATGGATGAAGTTATTGCCGACGCTGCAAAAGGTGATGATAAAACCCGTAAACCGGTCCCCGATGAGGTCATCAAATATATGCACGATAACGGCATTCTCGTCGATGGTATGACGATTGATGACTACATCAGTAAGCATCGGGATACAGATGGCCTCGATAAGGGATCGCTGCAGGCGGTCAAAGCGGCTCTTGATAACAGTGCGAACCGCGATACCGACCTGATGACCCAGGAACAACTCAAAATTCAGAAAATATCTCAGGAGATCAATGCCGTTATCACCCAGTCAGCCGGAGCAAACAATAAACTGGGTGACTTACTCAGCATGATTGCGCAGAAGATGTACTGATGATGAAAACGGACGTCCCGGAGTCAGATATCGTGCTGCGTTTTTTTCAGCAGGGCGGCGCGTTGCGGATGCTTTTTGCTGAGGATATCAGTGCAGATTTGGATATTTTGCAGCGTTATGCGCGGCAACTGGCAAGCGCAGGGGAGTACGGTGCGGCGGCCCGGATCTTTAAGATTCTGACCATCTGCGATGCGTGGTCTTTTGAATACTGGTTTGAACTGGGCGCCTGTTGCCGGGCGGGGGCAGCCTGGAGTGATGCCATCTATGCTTACGGACGTGCCGCAAAAATAAGAGTATCAGAGGCGAAGGTACCCTGTGCCGCAGGGGAGTGTTATCTCGCCTGCGGTAATCTGCCGATGGCGGCCAAAGCCTTTCGGGCCGCATTGCTGGTATGTGGTGCAGAGCATCAGGGAGGTAACCATGAAAACAGGGAAGTGGCGGATATACGCCGGCGCGCACGCGCCGGCCTGAGCAAAACAGGAGAAGATAATGAACCGGATGCAAATTAACGGTACCCCGTTCGCCGGTGATGTGTTTTTCCGCCGGCCTCTCACCGCCCGGGTTCAGCCAGCCCGGATAGCCAGCGGAGCATTAGGCGAACACTTTTGTGCTCCGGCGCAATTTGCTGACGAAGATGAGGGTGTAAAACGCCGGGGATATGTCAGTCAGCAGGAGGCAGATAAGGCGTTACGCAAGCTTATGGGCATTCAGTCTGAAGGTGACGGTACACGGTGTGCTACGGTGCGCGATGTGCTGGAAATGGATCCCATGATGTTATCTCTGATGATGACGCAGTTAGTGCTGAAAGCTTGCGGGAACAGTGCCGATGCCCTGTGCAGGCAGCTCGAACATATGAGTGAGGTTCAGGCTGTACTGCGTGATAAACAGGTTGCGGAATACCAGGAGCAAATCAATAAAGCGGTTGAACAGGCTGAGCAGGTGCGTAAAGCCGGGATCGTCAACGCGGTTTTTGACTGGATAATCGGCGGCGCTGAGGCCGTGATCGGTGTACTGAAGATGGTTGAAGGTATTTTAACGGCTGATCCGCTGGCGATTACCGATGGTGCAGCGTATTTCTCGGCCGGGATGGCCGGCATGGTTAAAGCGGGCGCAGAGACCGCGGAGGCGCTCGGGGCTGATAAGTCGGTTTGCGATGACATCATCAATGCAGCAGGGACAGGGCAAATGGTTTGTGAAGGAGTAGCGCTGACGCTGGATATTTTTCAGATCTGCCGTGGTATCAGCGCCGTCCGCGCTATCACCAAAGCCACTGAAGAGGTTCTGGATACGGGCGCAGGTAAAGCGCTCACCGATGCCATTGTCAAAGGTACAGAGAGTGAGCTGAAGACACTGGCAGAGAAAGCCGGGCAGGAAGTCAGCCGGATGGTAAGTAAAGACGCCGGCATGGCGCTTGAGTGCGGGATGGCTGAGGTGGGTGAGATAGCGGCAGAAACTGCCGCTCATGAGCTGGAGGCCGGATCGGACATGGTACGCAGCATCAGTAAAAGTTTTACCCGCAAAGGTATCGGGACGCTGGTGGAAACCGCTATCGAAGGCGCCGGTAAGGATCTGCTGAAAAAAAGTGAAGAGGTGGTGGCGAAAAAACTTCGCGCTGCCATTTTAAAAAATCTGCGCTGGAGCATAGTGAAAACGGTTGTTATTGATTGCACGCGTAATCCTATGTTTTTAATTAGAAGTATTACTATTTTTACCAGTGGTGCGAATAAAATTTCGGCCTCTGCTATAGCCCTCGCCAGTGCAAAACTGCAAAGAGATATTGATCACCTGATGGTACAGCAGGGCTATATCGATTTTATGCAGAACTGGACAGAAGACCGCAAGAAAACGCAGCAAAAGGGGCTCGAACAAACGTATCAGAATAGCATAAATACCCTGAGAATTTGCTCAGAAATTATCGATAACAGTGGCACTGTGCTGGCAAATATTGCCGGACAACGGGCCTGAGGAGGAGGTATGTGCAGAGTGGTTTTTCCTGAAGATTCTTTTGTATCTCATAATATTAATTCGGGTGTTGAGAGGGGCTGTAATCCCGTAAATCAGCCGTTGTTTGTTAATGGCAGCGTTAATGTTCAGGGCAGCAGCGAAGGAACGTCCTATATAACCGATTTTTTTGCTGGCATCAATGAAAAGCTTATCAGGATGATGATGCTGATAAATAAACTGCGCGACACGCTGCAGCTTATTAACCAAAAGAAACAGGCCCTGGGCTGGGGGCTTGAAGTCAACGCTATGCAGCAAAATGTTAAAGCCATTGTAAGTAGCTTTTGTGCCGCGGTGCGCGGGGCGGTTGGCGGCATTATTGGCGGCGTGATGATGGTCGTTGGCGCAGCTGTGGGCGTCTCTCGCGGTGAGGTCTGGACGATGATAGGTAACGCTGTGGGGCAGATGGCCAACAATGCTGGTGCCTTGGCTTCCGCAAGTAAAACCCGCGAAGCGGATCAGGAGAAAGCCATTGGAGGGCTGCAGAATCAGGGCGCGCAGTCATATGTCAAAACACAGGATGATTCGTTGGTAAAGGGCAATGAAATCAACAAACACTCGATAGATTTTAACAGCAATATAGTGGAGCAGGAGGGCCAGATGTTGCGCGCACTTTTTCGCTATTAAACGCCGGAGGATATCGTATGGATGAAATAGCGCGGCTGCTGCGTAAAGAGGGACTGATTCCGTGCGCTGCCTGTCTGCCCGGCTGCGGGTTGCTGCTCGGGGAGCAGGTGGAGTGGTATCCCTACCGTCTCGTTTATCGCGCCGATAAAGATACGTTGATCCTGTGCAGTCTTCATCGCGTGCCGGACAGCCAGCCGTTGCCTTCATCGCTGATGGCGCTCCGGAGGATCCTCCGGAGCCTGTTTCAGCAGGTCCCGTGGCTGAGTGCCGTCAGAATGCTGGTGATAACCGCGGTATGGGATCGCCGGCTGGCGATACAGCGCCATAAACTGGTGCGGTTGTTGTACAGGCTGGGGGCGGTCAGGGTATTTCACAATGGCGAGAGCTGGCTGGAAATAACCGCCGGTATACTGTGTAACCATGGAAAGCAACGTTCATCCCGCTATTGAATGAGTTGGAGAAGAATATGGAACCGACATCTCTTGAGCAGACACTGTGGGACGATCCGGTTATCAAAAAAGCGTTGGCGCTTTCCCCGGATGACGTTTATGCCGACGGTTATGCCGCCTGGCAGCAGCAGGATTACGACTGTGCGCTGGTGAATTTTTCCTGGCTGGTGATGATTCAGCCCTGGAGCTGGCGGGCACATATTGCGCTTGCCGGCGTGCTGATGATGCAAAAGGAATATGCGCAGGCGATGAACTACTACGGCTACGCACTGATGCTGGACGCCTGCCATCCCGAGCCGGTGTATCAGATAGCCGTATGTCTGAAAGCGATGGGGGAATTGTCTGAAGCCAGAGTCGCGCTGCAGACAGCGCTGACGATGAGCTACGAAGATCCTTCTTACAGTACCGTGCGCGCCAGTGCAGAACAGATGCTGAGTCAGCTTCTGGCATAGCGTGACCGGATGAACCGATGGAGAATAGCCATGTCAAGAGTAACCAATTATTCCCGTCTGCCTTCACTGACAAAGGCTTACAGTAAGGATCACGGGGGCAGAGATGCTGAAATTACCCCTCCGGTATTGCTTCCGCCCGGTGCGGTGCTGCCGGTTCCCGCTATGTCGCTGAGTAAGGAAAACCTGCTGAAGCGACAGGCTTATAACGGGTATCTTAATCAGCATCTGGTGCGTTTTGCCGCGTCCGGTTCCGCTTTCCTGGTATCGTTAGTCGCGTCGGTAATTTCCGGCGGCGCCGGGATCCCTCTTGCCGTTGTGACCGGTACCGCCATGATTATTGCGGCAGGGGATGCCTGTTGTGCGCTGTATAACCTGATTCAGGTGAGAAATGACCGCGAACCGCTGAAAACAGGAAATGATTCTATTGTGCTGGCGACAAAGAAACTGATGACGTCCTTCGGTATGAGCGACTCACATGCGGAAGTCACAGGTGATATCGCTTCTTTCACACTTCGCGTTGGCATCTCAGCCTCCCTTCTCTTTTTACCCTTTGCGCATCTGCCGGAAAGCGCCGACTTTACGCTCTCCTGTACTTCGTCGGCTATCTCGGCGGTGCTCATCATCTTGGGTGGCGGGATTAACACATACACCGCACGGATTGAGCGGATGTTGGGTAATCTTGTGGTATCAGCCACTACGGTGCCTGCCACCGGAGATGATGATGATGAGATCGACAGACTCAGTCAGGAAAAAATCCAGAGGATGGTTAAGCAGCTGGTCGCCGCCTATGAATATTCCCGGGCAGAGCTGAACGCCCCCGCAGGCAGTCCGGCATGATAGATGCAGATATCACGCGCACCGGCCATGAAGTGGTGGTCAGTGCAGAGATGCAACAAATAATAAAGGAGATGGTTGCAGGGCTGTCGATTCCGGTTTTGCCCGCCCCCCTGCATGATGCAGGTCATAAGGAGGCGAAAGATACCTGCAGGCAGGGGCAGAAGAGGATGCTCGCCAGACTGACTGAACGGGCGGCAGGCATAATTCCCGCGGAGCTTTTTAGCTGGCAGAGTGTTGTGCTGGGAGGACAGCTTTTTTGCTGTGGTGCGGCGATAGCGCTGGCGGTAGCCGGCGGTGGCGCGGTATCACTGCTGCTGTTCGCCGGGATTGGCCTGTCCATCGCCATTGCTGATATCGCCTGTCTGATTTATCAGCGCAAACATACCTTGCCGATGGGGCACGACAGTATCGCTAACGCGGTGTATTTCATTGCTCACCGTTTTTATGATGTGAATAAGAGCAAAAATATCGGCGAAAGCGTGTCGTTTGGGGCACGTGCGCTGCTCACGGCGGCGGTCATGGGGCAGCCGTTTATGATGACTTCTGTCGGCCTGAGCTACCCGTACTTTCGTCTGATGGACAATGCCACCCGGGGCGCACTGGTATTTTTGCGCTACGGGGCTGCAGGCTGTCCCGTAACAGGGCAGCGGGCGAGCATCCCTTTTTTTCGCTTACTGAATCGTCTGTTTCCGCCAGCGGACAATCCTGCAGAATCTGTTGTTACTTTCAGGTCATCACCTGATAGGTAACCGCGCCGCAGCGGTCATAATTAACTGTGTAACAACTCATATAACCGGAGGCAGCAATGAATGTTGAGCAACTTGTTGACAACTTATCGCGCCTGGCACATCAGGCCGGACAGGCGATTGAGGACAAAATGAACGCACAGGACATCTCTAATCCGGAAGCCATGCTCAAAGCCCAGTTTGCCGTACAGCAGTACTCCACTTTTATTAACTATGAGAGTGCGATGCTCAAAACCATCAAAGATATGCTCAGTGGCATTATCGCCAAAATATGATGCTGACAGAGAAGGAGAGGCAACTGGTGGTAGAAGCGGCCTTTGCCGGGATAAACCATGGTCTGCAACGACAAGTCCGGGGCATTCTGCCGGTGCTGCCGTTGCTGGTTGAGGATACCAGCCTGCAGGCGCTGTGCCGCGCAGTGCTGCTGGCCGGTCTGAATGAATCCGTTCAGGCGCACCGGGCGCTTGCAGACGTTGCCCCTCCGGAGGCTGAAGCTGTAAAAACCTGGCTTAAAAAAGCTTAACAGGAGTAACTGATGAGTGTGATTAACAGTGTAACCGCGGTAAACGCCGCCACGATGAGCGCTGCGCCACCGGCAACTGCCGTGTCTGCGCCGGATAACGGGCAGATTGCCGCCTTCAATAATTTACTGTTTGCCGGTACGCCGCAGGGGAATGCGGGTAGTCTGACCCCCTCTCAGATGCTTGTGCAACAGGCCACAATACTCGGGACGACCGTGAGCGTGGACCTGGGCGCTAAGGTGGCGGGTGCGGTTTCCCAGTCGGTTAATAAACTGGCCAATATGACATGAAGTATTCGCGTCTGGCTGTGGTCATCGGATTGGTGTTGCTGTTGGCGGGTTGCCGCGTGGAGCTCTACAGCGAACTGCACGAGGAGGATGCGAATCAGATGCTGGCGATCCTCATGCAGCACCATATCGATGCCGATAAGCAGCCCGGAACCGGGGGCGTTACGCTGCGGGTGGAACAATCGCAGTTTATCAATGCCGTTGAACTGCTGCGCCTGAATGGTTTCCCCCGGCGCAGCTACGTTTCCGCTGAAACCATGTTTCCCCCGAATCAGCTGGTGGTATCACCCGCTGAGGAGCAGCAAAAAATTGTTTTCCTCAACGAGCAGAGAATTGAGCGGATGCTGAGTCAGATGGACGGCGTCATCCACGCCGGTGTGACCATTGCCTATGACAGTGCAAACGATGACAGGTCCGCCGGAACGGCTTCCGTGGCGGTATTTATCAAGTATTCACCTCAGATTAACCTTGAAATGTTCCGGGTGCAGATAAGCAACCTGGTTGAAAAATCGATCCCCGGTGTGCAGAAAGAAAATATCAGCATTCTGATGCAGCCGGCCGAATTTCGTATGCAAAGTGCGGATAACGCACCGGCAGAAACTCAGTGGAGGACAATCGCATGGATAAACCGGCACCGATGGATCCTGGTACCTTCGTTTCTGGTGGCAGTGCTGCTGTTGATTTCCCTGATGCTGATAGTCTGGCGCAAAAAAATATAGCCTGCCGCAGACCTGATGAAGCCCTGCTGCGGATGCACCGTTATCTCCGGACACCCGCGCGTTATGCTCATCCCCGCTGGCTGACACTGCTTGGTTTTACGTCTGAAGCGACATGGTACTACGGCGCTAACCCTCCGCTCGACCGTTGTCTGAACAGAGCATTGCGGGCACGAAGAGGGACACCACCTCTGCCCGTCATGCTCAGCTCCCGGCAACAGCGGATGGTTCAGCTTGCACCCCGCCTTCAGGCCTTTGCACTGGCTGCGGGGTTGCTGGTGCTGGACTGCAACGACTATTTTCTGCTGCCGGACTACCGGCGGAAGTTATTGCATTTGCTTGATGACGGGCTTATCCGGCAACTGTTCGGACTTTGCCGAGGCCGCAACCGTGCTCTGCTTTCACCGGCACAATTGGCGGAAGTTGCATTGCAGCTGGGGACTGCCGTACTCAGCCGCGCCGGGCGGGGCGATCCCGTACTGCATGCGCTGCTGATTACGCTTGCACCCTGCGAACGTGCGTTATGGATGCCGGTACCGGCACCGGCGATGAATTTTCTGGAGCGAACGTTATGTACCGGGTTCCGCTGATTGAACTGACCGTACCACTGCCGGCAGGACGGATTATCCCGGCAGGAGAGCTGACGGAGTTACTGCAACAGGCCGCTGGTGTGCGCCATGCGGATCTTGAGGCAAAAGGGATTATCAATGCGGCCCGGCGTAAAGCAGAGAGGATCCTGCTGGAAGCGAAGAAAAACTGCCGCGAAACGGAAGCCTCCCGGCGTCGTGAGTTCCGCGCATGGCAACGCGATACGCTCAGGCGTCTGGAAGCCCGCTGGCTGCGAAAGCACGTCATCCGCCTGGTGCGTGATGAAGCCCTGGAACAGGCATTGGTCAGCGCGGTATCGGACAGGATCCATCACTGTATTGAACAGGTATTGAGCGCATGGTTCGGGCAGCAGCCTCCGGATAAAACGCTGTGCGCCCGGCTCGCTTTACAGGCAGAACAGATGGCGGGTGAAGGGGTTTTAACCCTGCAGTGCCATCCTGATCTTCAGCAGAGTATAAAGGAGGCGTTCGGCTCACGCTTTGTGCTGCTCGCGGCACCTGAGCTTCCCCCGGATAGTGTGGTTTTGGCATCGTCACAGCTGTCGGTGACATTTTCGCCCGAAGGCCATTTTCAGCAATTGCTGCAGTGGTTGCGTCCGTCTGGTGCTGATACAGGGGATGAAAATGAAAGCCTCTGAGATAGCTGCGCTGCAGAACCATGACGCCGGCCCCCGGGAACCGGGGGGGGTGAAAGACGCGCCATCGCCGATGGCGCAGGCGCTCATTGAGCTTGAAGAAACGTTAGGGTGTGCGCTGACAGAAACGCTCGAGGATATGGGCATGTCGCTGAGCGGACAGCTCAAAGATTTTCAGCGGGCAGAATGCAGGGACAGGCAGAAACAACGACTGGACGCTTTGTTACGGATGGTACAGCGGATGCAGGAGCAGGCAGGCGGTATACCTGCTCAGCTGACACAATATTCGGATTCGCTCCCCGGTCAGCAGCTGTTAGGTATTGCGGCGTTACTGCTCGCTGAAAAAGCAGACAGAAAAAAACGTAAAGCACTCAGCGACAAACTTGCTGAACTGATGAGTCAGCAGGGCTGGGAGATATCACTGTTTGGCATGCTGGAGCTGGGGCAGGTGAGTAAAGGCACGCTGGCGCAAATCAATCGTTTATTCCAGCAGGCAATGGATGAAGAGGTTGCCTCACTGGCTGCATGGTTTCAGCGCATTATGGACTGGCCGGATCGCCGGCGGCGGGTGAAAGTGTTGCTGCGGATGATGGTGTTTGAGCTTTCTGCCTGCGTTGCCGGTTCTCAGCAGCAACGGCTGGCGGCGGTACTGGTACGCTTACGCCGCGTATTGTTGTTTTTAGGGCTTGAACAGGAGTGTCTGCGAATCGAATCCGTGTGCGGGATGACTCAGGGAACGCTGCTTCCGTTGCTTGTTGAGATGACGAATGAAAGCTGGTTATTTGATGAATGGCTCGCGCCGCGTCTGGCGCAGTGTACTGCATCTGTGCGTTTATACAACCGGCTTTTGCAACATCTGGATGGGTTATTCTCGCTGATGCCCGAACCCTGTTTTAACGATGAGGATCAGCGTGAACAAATTCTCGGCGTACTGCGCAGTATGAAGGGAGATGGGGTTATCACCTGATTACCTGTGTGTGTCTTATCTGGAACTCTGTAGCTCTACGCAAGCGGGAGGTTGTATGGAGTTAGACAGGGTGACAGAGCTTAATATTTTGCTGTTTATACAGTTAGCCGGACTTCCGGTGCGGCAGGCCACCGCCGGCATGTACTGGCAGGGTGAGAAATTTCAAACCTGGATTAGCTGGCAAAATGACCGGATCCACATCAGCCAGTGTATGCCGCTGGCCCCCTTTGATGACAACCTGCTGCCGCTGGCTCTCCGGCGCTGGCAGCCTGCTGATTTTGCCGGTATTCCGCAGCGTATTTTTCAGCTGCGCGGCGGGCTGGCGATGAGTTGTTGTCCTGCAGCCGATAGCACGGCGGAACTGTGGCTGCGGGTACATCGCTGCCAGCAGGCTTTTCTGGAGTCGCTATGCAAATCTCAATGATAAAAAGCAGGGGTATACAGGGCCTGCAAAAAGTGCTTGCTGTTTGCGCCGGGCGTCAGGACATCATTCTGGCAGTGGTGATGCTGATTGCTATCGTCATGATGATCCTGCCGTTGCCGGTATTCATGGTGGATATACTGATCGCCGTTAATATCGCTTTTTCGATTATTTTGCTGCTGATTGCCATCTATATTAATGATCCGCTGGATCTGTCGGTTTTCCCTTCTTTGCTGCTGATTACCACGTTGTACCGTCTGTCATTGACCATCAGCACCTCACGGCTGGTTTTGCTGCAGCATGATGCAGGCAATATTGTGGACGCGTTCGGTCACTTTGTGGTGGGGGGGAACCTGACAGTAGGGCTGGTTATTTTTACGATAATCACCATTATTCAGTTTATCGTTATTACTAAAGGAACCGAGCGCGTGGCTGAAGTCAGTGCCCGCTTCTCGCTTGACGGGATGCCCGGAAAGCAGATGAGTATTGACGGCGATATGCGGGCCGGGGTGATTGATGCTGTTCAGGCACAGCAGTTACGTCAGCAGGTTCAGCAGGAGAGCCGCTTTCTTGGCGCTATGGATGGTGCCATGAAGTTTGTTAAAGGCGATGCAATCGCCGGCATCATTGTGATTCTGGTCAATATTATCGGCGGCATCATTATCGCGGTAGTACAGTACGGTATGCCGCTGAGTGATGCCATACAAACATACAGCGTGTTGTCTGTTGGTGACGGGCTGTGCGGACAGATCCCTTCGCTGCTTATCTCGCTGAGCGCCGGTATCATTGTTACCCGTGTTCCCGGGGAGAAGAAACAGAACCTTGCCAGTGAATTAACCACTCAGCTTGGCCGGCAGCCGCAGGCACTGATGCTTACGGCGGCTATCCTGACTTTATTCGCTCTGATCCCCGGTTTTCCCTTTCTGGACTTTTTTATCCCGGCGATGTTCACCGCACTGCCGTTCTTTTTATTCCGGCGTCGTGCCGGGCATTCACAACACGATGTATCGCCGGGAGGGGAGATGAGCGAAGACCGGATGCAGCCGGGAGCCAGGCCGTTAACGCTGTGCGTGATGCCATCGCTTATCAGCGATACGCTGGCCCGGGATATTGATGCCTTACGCCGGATGCTTTTCGAAGAGTACGGTGTGCCGCTGCCGGAAATCACGATCATGGCGGATCACGGGGACGGCGTGCAGGGGATGTCGGTACTGCTTTACCAGGAGCCGGTTTTTTCATTATCCATTCCCGGGAACGCGTGTCTGCTGCCGGAGCCGGGTAACTATCCGGGCTGCGAAGTACAGCAATTGCCTGACGGAATGGGAAGCATCGGCTGGCTGGATCCGGCGGCTGAGAAAAAAGCGCAGGCCATGGGGCTCACGGTTGCCGGGGGAAATCAACGCATCACAGCATTACTGCGTCAGGTATTGCTGCGTCACATGGCCGAGTTTATCGGCGTGCAGGAGGCGCGCTATCTGATGGATGCTATGGAGAAACGCTATTCGGAGCTGGTTAAAGAGCTTCAGCGGCAACTGCCGATAAGCAAGATTACGGAAACACTCCAAAGGTTAGTGGCGGAAGGTATCTCGATCCGCGATTTACGTGCAGTTTTTGGCGCCCTGATTGAATGGGCGCCGCGTGAAAAAGATGTACTGATGCTGACCGAATATGTGCGCATGGCGCTGCGCCGGCATATTTTGCACAGACTGCAACCGGATGGCGGGGCACTGCGCGTACTGCGGGTGGGAGAGGGGATCGAAAACCTGATACGTGAGTCTGTCCGTCAGACCTCGGTGGGGACCTATGCGGCGCTGAGCCCCGGACAGAGTGCGCGTATTCTGAGTTTAATTCAGGAGGCACTGGATGAGCACGGTGATCTGAACATTGTCATCTCCGTTGATGCGCGCCGCTTTCTGCGCAAAATAACGGAAACGAGACTATTTCATGTTCCCGTGCTCTCCTGGCAGGAGTTGGGGGAAAACTGTACGGTGCAGGTTGTGCATAGTATCGACTTTATGCAACAGGAGTTTGCCGATGACGAAGATTAACGCAGAAATGCTGACCGCCCTCGAAAAATCACTGACACCGCTGCGGGATGTACCACAAGGTTATCTCAGGACCGGCCGGTTACTGCACGTTGGTGCAACGCTGATCAAAGCTTACCTGCCGGGGGTTTTTATGGGGGAGGTGTGTTGTCTGCTGCCGGAAGGCGGGCTGGCGGAAGTCGTGGGTATCGACGGTTCAACAGTGCAGCTTTCACCCTTTGCCAGTACGGCTGGTCTGCATTACGGGCAGCAGGTGCGTTCCCTGGGACGGCGGCATCGTGTTCCGGTCGGGGAGGATCTCTTAGGGCGGGTACTGGACGGTATGGGATTGCCTCTTGATGACGGCCCTGCTCCGCAGGGTCCCTGGCGGGATTACGATGCGCCGCCGCCGTCGGCGCTGCTGCGCCGGATGATTGATAAACCGATGTTTACCGGGATCCGTGCCATTGACGGTCTTCTGACGTGTGGTGAAGGACAGCGTGTGGGGATTTTTGCCGCAGCGGGGGTAGGGAAAAGCACGCTGATGTCGATGCTGTGCCGCAGCCCTGACAGCGACATTAACGTATTGGTGCTCATCGGTGAACGTGGCCGGGAAGTCCGTGAGTTCATTGAGAAAACGCTGGAGGAAGAGACCCGGCAGCGCTGCGTGATAGTGGTTTCAACATCTGACCGGCCCGCGCTTGAGCGTATGAGGGCGTTGTCGGTGGCGACCACGATCGCCGAAGCGTTTCGCGATCGCGGTAAGAGAGTCATGTTGTTTGCCGATTCGTTAACCCGCTTTGCCCGCGCCGCCCGTGAAATAGCGCTCGCCGGTGGTGAGGTTGCGGTTTCCGGCAGTTATCCGCCGGGCGTTTTTGCGGCATTACCGAGGCTGCTCGAACGGGCGGGCAGAAGCACTCTTGGCAGTATCACTGCATTTTACACCGTACTGGTGGAAAGCGACGATATGAACGAACCGCTGGCAGATGAAGTGAGGTCGTTACTCGATGGCCATATCGTTCTTTCCCGCCGCCTGGCGGAAGCGGCTCACTTTCCTGCTATTGACATTTTAGCCAGCATAAGCCGGCTGATGACGATGGTGGCCGGCGGTGAACATCAGATGCTGGCGAACGCAATCCGGACGTTGTTATCGACGTATCGTGATGTGGAGCTTCTGGTGCGGGTCGGTGAGTTTGTGCGGGGAGAAGACGACCTGGCCGACCTTGCGGTAGACCGTTATGCCGCTATCTGTCACTTCCTTCAACAACAGAGTAATGAACCATGCGATCGCGACGAACTGCTGGCACAAATGCGTTATCTGACAGGCACCTGATGCTGAATTGTTTACTCAGGATAAAAGATCGCCGCGAGGAGAGGCTGCGGCGGCAAATGAAGGAACTGGATCAGCAGCGACAGCAAACGGAGCTGCTGGATTTTCAGTATCAGAGCGGTCGTCACGATCTGATGCAAAAGCTCAATCAACTGCTTCTCTGGTCCGGTACATTGTCTGCGGGCGAACTGATGGAACAGAAACAGATTATGCATGATTTATTTCATGAGGAATACGATCTGGCGCAGCAGCAGCAGCAGCTTGCGGACGAGCAAAAACGGTTGCGGGAGAAAATCAGCGGGTTGCAGCAGATGCTGGTGATCGTGATGAAAAAAAAAAGAAAAACTGAGGAGTCTGCTGAGCAATGAACGTTAACCGGACAGAAGGTTGTCTCTGGCATAACCTGTTGCCTGAACAGGAGAAACGACAATCAACGAAAACCACCGGATTTATTCAGCTGATGGCTCAGGTGGCGGAAATGCCTGACGGCAGCGCGGGAAAAGCGGTGCTAAGGCAAAAAAAACAACGCTACCGGCTGGAGGGAGGCTCTGCGGCGGGACTTATTTGCGAAATTGAAATGCGGGAAGGTATCACCCTGCTGAAAGTTCTGGTGCCCCGGCGTGACTTATACTGCAGGCTGAAGGACTTTTTCACCTGGCTGAATGCCGGGCTGCTGGAGATCGGGCACAACGTTACGCTGGAGGTAGAGTATGATGCAGATCTCTGCTGAAGAAAGCAGCCTTGCCGGGATAGTACAAACAGAAGGGATGGCGTTTGGCGCACTGCATGTTGCGGCTCAGTGCTGGACCGGCAGCCCGGCGGGGCGATTGTTTTCAGTCACAGCAGAAGATACCCCGTGCGGCATCTGGTTAGCTGAAAGTGACTGGCAGCAGTGGTGTGAAGGAACTCTCGGTACCGCGTCAGATCAGGAGGCCGACCCCTGTCTGCTGGCGGGTATTGCGGAATGGGGGTTGTCGCCGCTGTTGCAGGCAAGCGGTGCGACATTACACAACCTGCCGGGAACGCCCGGACATTGCAGCATGCTCAGTCAGTATATTGCGGTCGTATTTGCCTGGCAGGTTGACGGCTATACGTTCCGCTGTGTGCTGTTTGGCTGGCCCGCCACCTGGTTCCGGACCCTTGCTGAGCAGATAAGCCCCTGTATCCGGCCGGTACGTTTATTACCACCGGTGGCGTCCGCCTGTTATGCCGGGTGGTGTCAGGTATCGGTACATGAGATGAAGAGTATCGGTCCAGGGACCGGGTTGCGGATGAATCCTTTTGGCCATCTGCGGGAGGGGGAGTTGGTTGTACTGCCGGTAACGGGAAGTGCGGTACGTATCCGGATAGAGGAGGGAGGAGAAGTGAAAACTGAAGCGCTGATCAATGATATGGAAAGCCTGTTAGCGGAGGACTGCGATCGCGCAGGTACGGCCCCGCCTTTATCGTATCATCTTGATGCCCTGCCACAAAAGCTGCTGGTAGAGGCTGGACAAATTGATATCGATCTTGGCCGGTTGCGGACGCTGCGTGAAGGTGATCTTATTGCGACCGGTGCCAGGCTCTCACCCGACGTGACGTTAAGGCTGAATGGCTGCGTGATAGGTCAGGGAGAACTGATAGCCTGCGGGGACAGTTTTCTGGTGCGAATCACCCAATGGTTTGTGCATCCGTCTGATGATGTGAATACGAATGAGGATACGGTTAACACCTGATGGAGGGTGGGTCATGGTACGGCTATAACTATTTTATAGCCGAATAAACAGGAGATAATATGCCGTTACCTGACTCTCCATGGCAGCTGATAGCACTGCTTTTTTTTCTTTCTCTGCTGCCGCTTGCTATTGTCATGGGAACCTCATTTCTGAAACTGGCAGTGGTGTTTTCTATTTTACGCAATGCGCTGGGTATTCAGCAGGTGCCGCCCAATATGGCACTTTATGGTCTGGCGCTGGTGCTCTCGCTCTTTATCATGGCCCCGACAGCCCTGGAGGTAAAAGCCGGGTGGCATCCTGAGAAGGAAGACGCGACCGTACCCTGGTTACAGGGCTGGGACAGCCGGGCGCTTGACCCTTACCGCCGGTTCCTGCAAAAAAACGCCGATGAAAAAGAGATGCATTATTTTCGTCATCTGATAGCCGGAACCTGGCCGGAAGAGGCACGGCGCCGTATTAAACCGGATTCACTTCTGATCCTGCTGCCTGCCTTTACCGTCAGCCAGTTGTCGCAGGCGTTTCGTATTGGTCTGCTTATCTACCTCCCGTTTCTGGCCATCGATCTGCTGGTATCCAACATTCTGTTGGCGATGGGAATGATGATGGTGTCCCCGATGACTATCTCTCTGCCGTTCAAGTTATTAATTTTTCTGTTGGCCGGCGGCTGGGATTTGATTCTTTCTCAGCTGGTGCAGAGTTTCAGATGACGGATGCCGGCATAACCCACCTCGTCACAGAGCTGCTGTGGCTGGTACTCATGACGTCATTACCGGTGGTGCTGGTCGCGGCAGTGGTCGGCGTGACGGTGAGTCTCCTTCAGGCACTGACCCAGATTCAGGATCAAACGCTGCAGTTTATGATAAAGCTGCTCGCCGTGGTGTTAGTTATTATGGCGACTTATCATTGGATAGGCGGACAGCTTCTCGCCTATACCCGTCAGGTGTTTTTGCAGATAGGAGTGCACGGGTGATGATCTCTCTCAGTGACGGACTGGTCACCTTAACGCTGATGTTAATGAGACCGCTTGGACTGACACTGCTTTTTCCGCTGCTGCAGACCGGTAATCTCGGCTCGGCGCCGATTCGCAATGGCGTGCTTCTGGCGCTGATGCTGCCGGTACTGCCCGTTTTTTATACCCAGCCGGTTACTTACCGGGGATGGGACTGGCTGAGTGAGATCCCGGGAGAGCTGATCATCGGTCTGATGCTGGGATTCTTCGCAGCAATTCCTTTCTGGGCCGTGGATATGGCAGGATTTCTGATTGACACGTTACGCGGTGCTACCATGGCAACCGTGTTCAACCCGGCTCTGTCGGTACAAACATCCATTTTTGGTCTGTTGTTCAGCCAGTTCCTGTGTGTGCTTTTCTTTATTACCGGTGGATTCAGTCAGCTTCTGACTGCGTTGTATGACTCATACCACTATTTACCTCCCGGCAGGACACTGCGTTTCAACGGACCATTTTTACACTTTCTGCTGGCGCAGTGGAGTGTGTTGTACCAGCTGTGCCTGAATTTTTCTCTGCCGGCCGTGTTCTGCATGGTGCTGGCGGATTTGGCGCTCGGATTGCTCAACCGATCCGCACAGCAGCTTAACGTATTCTTTTTATCCATGCCGGTGAAAAGTGTGCTGGCGCTCCTGCTATTGCTGCTCTCATTGTCATACGCCTTCCGCCACTATGCACTGGAGAGTGAATCTCTTTACCGGCATGTGAGTCAGTGGTTAGCCGGTCATGAGTGAAAAAACCGAGAAGCCTACCGCAAAAAAGAAGCGTGACAGCCGTCTGAAGGGACAGGTTATCAAAAGTCCGGAAATAATTTCCGGCATTCAGTTGCTGACGATACTGGCTTTTTTTCATTTTTTTGCCGATGAGGTTATACAGCGGATTGCCGGTCTGATACTGCTGGCTTCACGACTCATCAATCAGCCATTTGACTATGCCTTCGGACAGCTGATACAGGCATTACTGCATTCAGGAGGTGTTTTTTTTGCGCTGTTCGGCGGCATGCTGGCGGCGGCAACCATTGCGGGTTTGGTTGCACAGGTCGGTTTTCTGCTTGCCACAAAGGCGATAGGTTTCAAAAGCGATAAAATTAATCCGGTGAATAATTTTAAACAAATTTTTTCCGTACACAGTCTGATGGAATTGTTTAAATCCTGTCTGAAAGTCATTTTGCTATGTTCCGTTTTCATCTTTCTTTTCCACTCTTTTTTGCCGACATTTCAGGCGCTGCCATATTGTGACGCAGGCTGTGCCATCCCGCTTTTCACTGTTATGATCCGCTGGATATGGTATGCCTTGCTGATGTTTTACGTGGTATTGGGCGTTATTGATTATGCCTTTCAGGCACACAACGTGATGAAAAAACAGCGAATGAGTAAGGAGGATATCAAACAGGAGGCTAAAAATACGGAAGGCGACCCGCAGGTGAAAAAACGGCTGCGTGAAGTACAACATGAAATACAAAGCGGCAGCTTAGCGCAGAATATTAAGCGATCCGCCGTTGTTATCCGCAATCCCACGCACATTGCTGTTTGTCTGGGTTATGACCCTGCAGAGACACCGATTCCAACGGTTCTTGAAAAAGGAACAGATGCGCGGGCTGAACATATTGTTGCTTTTGCCACCAGACAGTCTGTTCCTGTGGTGGAGAATATTGCGCTGGCACGGCAGCTGTTTTTCAGTGTTAACACGGGTGATGTGATCCCTGAATCGCTGTTCGAACCCGTTGCCGCGTTGCTGCGCATGGTACTGGAACTTGATTATGATGCTGATGTGTGACCGGCGCAGACAGAGATATTAATCCGGGTAAGCCGCGTCACACAATGAATTCAGCTAATTAAAGTTATTGATGATGAAATTTCCCAATATCGCGGCAAAACACTGATGGACTTCCTGAGTGGGATGAAGCATATCATTATAAATATATCCGGGAGCAATGTTTATAACCGGATCGCGTTCGCCGGGAATATGAATGTAGCCATGCTCATTAAACGGATGTGTGGTGTCATAACCCACCTCGTCCGCTGTTTTTCTGATCGTCTCAAATGCTGAATATGTGTCAAAGTACGAAATTTTTTGTTCTGGATAGCGCTTCTGTAATTCCTCCGTCTTCTCTTTCAAAAGCACATTGTGAGCTATTGTAATATCGTTCATTAACACCGTGTTATGGTGCTGGCCGGCATAAGGTGTGCCGGATAAATCAGGAAGGCCCGGCACAAGAACATTGCCGACGTTACGTTTAAGGAGCTTTTCGAGTTGGTCTGCCTGCTGTTCAACCACGTTTATTACGTTACTTTTGTGTAAAGTCAAATAGTCGTTCGCACCCAGCATACAAATCGCGAGATCGTTGTCAGAAGGCGGGTATAATTTTATTTGCTTATCCAGGTTTGACACAAAATCGCCGATGATATTAAAACAGGAATAGCGGGCAGAGGTGCTCCCTCCTTCCGCATAATTGATTACTTTTTTATTTAAAAATGAAGGTGATGACAGGAACTCATTCCAGACAAACCCGTTGGTAAACCGGCCTTCATAATATTGATGGCGGGAAGGTAACAGGTGATGCGATTTTTTCAGCATCCGGCCATCGGAATCAGAAAGACTGTCGCCAAAAATAATTATTCTGTTTATTTTCTCTAAAGCGTTCTCTTTTACGCACGGATATAATCTGTTTATTTCGGTGGCGAGTCTGAAGGGGGCCTTATCATTTATTAATGGCGGACATATTGATTGCGCGGAGATATTCTTCAGGTGCTCTGCTGTCAGGGAATTAACGTTCACACTCATCCGGGCCTGCCCGTCCCTGAAGTGGGATAGTGTCACATCACATGTCATGTATTCCCATTCGTCCCTGAACGGATCATAGACGGGGAGGCTGACATCAGACCATACTGAAGTGATATCGTCCCCTCTCAGCGTATGGCTTACCGGGGACTCCCCGGGCAACGAGGTGCGGGACATTAATTGCGCTGTTAACACATCAGATACGCCTGATGCATCAAGAATACTCAGCGCGGTAATATTATCTGTCACATGAACGGTTCCCCCGGCGTTGCGGATACCTATAACGACATTATTGGTCAGCGCAGAGAGGAACCCCTGATTGCAGACCGATGCGATATGATAAATATCGGTCTTATCAAGACAATATTCCTCATCCATATACTGAAAAGATAATGAACCTGCGTTACTTTCAGTAAAGTACGCGCCCTGTTTTTCTTTGCGATCAGCTAAAGCCTTCGAGAGGAGAGACAAACTGTCTCCGGTCAGATGATAAGATTTCCCGCTGTGTTCAGCGCAGTAGTCTACTGTTGTTCTGTTGTTGAACCCCCGCCGGTGATCTTTCAGGAATTGTTCGGTTTCTTCCTCTGGTGATGCTTTTTGATAAGAGATGAGATCAGGGGAAATAAACGCATCAGCCTGAATAGTCAGAGGATGTGAATTCAGGCAGGCTGTAATGAGAATATGATAAGGAATGCAGACATCGGTTCTGTGCGGAGAACGCAATACCGCTGTCTTTTTAGCGGGACAGACCGACAGGACTATTCCGTCCGTCAGAACGATGATCTCCTCACTGCCATCCGTCATTGCCCGGTACAGGGGGACTGCCAGTTCTTTGGCAAGGGATTCTGAATGTTGTGAGGAAGTGGGGCGAAGCCCTGTAAACGAGAGAATTAAATCGATTAACCGGGCAACAGGAGACATCTGTTCACGTCTGTTGGATTCAATGAAATCAGATACAGGCTTAAAAGCAGACGGCATAATTTCCATGGCATCATTTTTCCATAGTGAGGGTTTTGACAGGTTATGTTGCGTCAGTGATGGCAAATCAGCAGACGTCGTCCGGTGACCGCCGGGGCGGTCACCATCATATTTACAACAAAGCGTAAAGTGTTTCCGCTATTCAATAAAACCCAGTTTAAACTGTGACTTACCAGCCAGTGATTCCAGATCCGGGCTTTCCGGATAAGCGGCAAGCAGGGGTAAAAAAACGGCACCGCCAATAATACGCCGGCTGTCGGCCTTTGCCGGTCGCAGTCCCCATATATTCTGGTATGTCATCGGTACTGTCTGTCCGTTAATGACCGTGTTACCGATGTACAGCATGATATGTCCGGGAATATAGACAAGCGTGGTAAAGGGTTTGCCATGCTCCGTAAGATAACGAAGACGGGTGGCGGTATTCTCCCGGCTGAGGTCGACAATTCGTGTGGCCGACTGTATCTGTGCTGCAGAGTTTCTGGGAAGAAATATACCAAAAGGCATTATGAGGCTGCGCATTTCGGCAGAGCAGTCATTATAAAAATTATAATTTCCCCATCCGTAGGGTCTGCCGCTCATCGACTTCATCAGCACAGCCATATTAGCGGGTATCATTTTCCATGGCATGGCAACAAACTCACCTTCCTTTACACTGACCCGGCGAATTTGTGCGCGGCCATCACTTTTACGCACCGGCACAATAACGTCAAAAAAGCCGGGCCGTCCATTCCTGAATGGCAGAAGGGTTCCGGGACGTGCAGTAAAATAATATTGTCCTCCCCCATGAACGGAAACCGGTTCTTTAATAAACGCCCCCAGGTTGTCAGTAGCCAGAGTCAGCCATTCAGTGACAAACTGCTGATCCGCCTCTGCAATATCTTCGCTGTGTACCCACCCGGTCACAGTGGGGGATAATACGTATTTCCAGCGGCTGTCGCGGCTGGCTGCCAGTACGTATACAGGGGTGCCGGGACGGACAGAGGACATCTGTAAATTGTCAAAAGGGTAGCCTTGTCCGGCCTGACGGGGGTCACCATAAGCCGGGTCGTTTGTCGGAAGAACCCTGACCAGCGTTTCCCTGACAGCAATCCCCCTTGCTGACGGGGTATAAACCCGGTTAATGCTGGTCGTCATGTTATCTCTTATCTGTTGTTTCCAGGCGGCGGGGTGGACTCTGAAGTTTCCGCCCCGGGAAACACTTCGCTCACTCAGGTACATCCTGATGTTGGCATCACGACTAACATCCGCCCCTTTGCGCAGAACTGATGCGATGTAAGATGGATTCCAGGGCGACTTTTCGCCCGCACCCATACCAAAATAACGGGATTTCAGGTCAGAAAAGTGGCGCTGCTGTGCCGCGGCTGCCATGACAGGAACGTGCATATCCGGGCCGGGAGGGAACCATTTATCGGCGGATTGCGGGTAATTGCTCAGCGGGAACAGTGATTTGGTTGGATCAATATAGTCTGCCGGTACATGACCGGCCGTTGTCACTTTATTTGACACCTGTCTGAGCGGGGCAGAGTGGCATGCCGATAACAGCAGGGGAACAACCAGACAGAGGGGCTTTATGCTTGCGGGGATCCGGACTCTTTTCATTGCGTATCTCCTGTCATGGCGGACGACTCAGCCCGCAAAACAACGATGCCTGGTTTCGCGCGCATGTATTCCGCGAACGGAGAGTCCACCACTTTTTTGTTTTCGGTCAGCGAGGAGGCATTTCTGAACCATACCTTGCCATCGTGACGAACTACGATACCCACATGCGAAACGTCCAGACCGTCCAGCGCAGAGTAGACGCCGACATAATCGCCGGTTTTCAGATTATCCAGCACCTGCCGGCTGATGGCTTTTCCCGGAATATAATGTATTTTACGGGGATGAATGCCCAGACCCGGGATGTACTCACTTCCATCCGGTTTGCGGTTAAGTTGTTTGTCTGCAACGGCATAGTCAGGGCTGATATCCGGTGTGACATCCCGGGCGTTGTACGGCTTTGTGGCGGACCAGTCAGAGAAGAAGTGCCGGCGGCTGAGATAGCTAACATTCCCTCCGGTGTAACGAACCGCCGCAAGATTGCGCAGAAATGATGCCGGATCATGGCTGCGGGTCAGGGCTTCGGTGTAATCTATAAACGTAAAACAGTCCACACCGTTAAAATTCGCGACAAGCGATTCGGGCGTGCCAGGTCCGCCGATAAGCGTATCAGCCTGGTAAGGCGTACCGGGAAAGGCGGATGACACCCTGCTTATCACTTCCCCGTGATCTTCACCGGAAAACGGTAAAACATCAGTGTGAATAATCCTGCTGACTTTTCCCGCTGTAAGACTGTCCATGATGGTCTGATATTTTTCTGTACCGGGTGCGGCACTGGCCGTCATCAGATGCGCCAACATCAATGACACTGTCAATGCTTGTACGTTCATAACACATTCCCTTAAAGTTAATAAATTTTTAAGGTATATGATTGTAATTGATGAAGAAAAACGCTATCAGCTGATCACCTGATTCAACAATCAGGCACCGGATGGAAAATAACGTGAAGGGCAATATTTACCGCCTCACATTCGCTTATACGCATATCAATTTAAAGAGAGTTTTTATTATGCCATTTCAAATTGGAAACGAACGTTTTCCTGTTGTCGTCAGCGGTAACGACATTAACACAGCAACCTGCTCTGATACCCCGCCGGAGATGAGTATATGGGAAAAAATCAAGCCGTTTTTTTGCTCAGCGAATAAGCCTGAAGTGCTGGCACTCATCCGGCAGATTTGTCATCCGCCGGACGGAACAGAGTGGAAGATGGTGACTGAAAAATTTGAACGGCTCAAAACACTCACGTATAGCGGATTTAAGGAGAATGTTCAGTTTGGCCGGGACGGGGAAAATCACGCCTGTATTCTGGACGAAAATGGTGATGAGATGCTGTCAGTCACCGTTGATGATACCGGGAACTATACCGTGAGGTGTCAGGAGTACCATAAAATTTCCCATTTTACCGCCACAGCGGCACCACAGACTGCACCGGATTATGAAGCGATCTGGTCTGCGTGGGAAAATGCAGCACCGGCAGGAGAGGCTCCCGGCCGGGCGACTGCGGTACAGAGAATGTGCGACTGCCTGAATAATGGCGGGACAGAGCTTAATCTGAACTACCTTAAACTCACCTCCTTACCCGGCTATTTGCCGCCGGATATTACTGAACTGAGCACAGTCGGCGTTTCATTGCGTTATTTGCCGGTACTTCCGGCAGGGCTGCGGAAGCTGGTTGTCGTAAATAACCGGCTGACCAGCCTGCCGGTGCTGCCGGAAAGGCTGGAGAAACTGATAGTTAACAATAACCAGCTGACCCGCCTGCCGGTACTGCCGGAAAGGTTACTGGATATGAGTGCTGACAATAACCGGCTGACCAGCCTGCCGGTGCTGCCGGAAAGGCTGGAGAAACTGATAGTTGACAATAACCAGCTGACCCGCCTGCCGGTACTGCCGGAAAGGTTACTGGAGATGAGTGTTGACAATAACCAGCTGACCAGCCTGCCGGTACTGCCGGAAAGGTTGCTGAGGATGGCGTGCGGGGGTAATTACCTGACCCGCCTCCCGGTACTGCCTGAAGGGCTGGAGGCGCTGTTGTGCAGTGATAATCGGCTGATCAGCCTGCCGGCACTGCCCGGAGGGCTGGAGGCGCTGTTGTGCAGTGATAATCGGTTGGTCAGTCTGCCGGCACTGCCCGGAGGGCTGCAATATCTGACTGGCGCAAACAACAGGCTGACCTGCCTGCCGGTGCTGCCGGAAAGGCTGGAAAAGCTGATAGTTGACAATAACCAGCTGACCCGCCTGCCGGTGCTGCCGGAAAAGCTGGAAAAGCTGATAGTTGACAATAACCAGCTGACCCACCTGCCGGTACTGCCGGAAAGGTTACTGGAGATGAGTGTTGACAATAACCAGCTGACCAGTCTGCCGGTATTGCCCGGGGGGCTGCAGGAGTTGTTTGTCAACAATAACCAGCTGACCAGTCTGCCGGTATTGCCCGGGGAGCTGCAGGAGTTGTTTGTCAACAATAACCAGCTGACTACCCTGCCTGAAAGTGTCGCCGGCCTGCTCCGGGCTGCACAGATAGATGTATCCGGTAATCCTCTTTCAGCGCACACGCGCCAGTTCCTGGAGACTATAACCCGTGATCTGGGCTATTCGGAGCCCGTGCTATCTTTCAGTGTGGTCAATTCACCCGAATACCGGAAGGCTCGTCCATTGCACCTGGCGGTCGCTGGCTGGCTGACACCGGCAAAAGAGAAGTCGGATGAACCAGTACCCGCAGACAGATGGCAGTGCTTCGGACAGGAAGATAATGCTGCCGCCTTCAGTGCCTTCCTGAACAGGCTGAAGGAGACGGAGAACTTCAGAAAAGATCCCGGTTTTAAAGCTCAGATAGCTTCCTGGCTGACACAACTGGCTGAAGATGATGCACTGAGAGTAAAAACCTTTGCCATGGCAACCGAGGCAATGTCAAGCTGTGAGGACCGGGTCACACTTGCGCTGAACCAGATGAAGAACGTGGTGCAGATCCACGATGCAGAAAAAGGAAAATACGATAACAATCTCTCTGAACTGGTATCCGCAGGGCGTGAAATGTTCCGGCTGGAGAAGCTGGAACTGATTGCCCGCGATAAGGTCCGTACACTGCGTAACGTTGATGAAATAGAAGTTTATCTGGGCTACCAGAATAAACTGAAAGAACAGCTTGAACTGAGCAGTGTAGCAGCAAAAATGCGGTTCTTTGAGGTTTCATATATTACAGAGTCAGACCTGCAGACCGCTGAGATTCAGGTGAAAACCGATGAAAACAGCGAGTTCAGGAAATGGATACTGCAGTGGGTACCGTTACACAGCGTGCTGAAGCGTACAAACCCGGAACACTGGGAAAAATGCTGTGAAAAGAAAAGATCAGATTATAGTGACACATACCGGATGCTGTCTGACACGGAGCTGAAACCGCATGGACTGGCTGGTGATATCGATGCTGAACGGACTGTCGGAGTAAGAGCGTTGAAGAGTGCAGAGCGGGCATTCCTGGATGGACTTGGTTCTCTGGTGGACGAGATGTTGGGAGAATATCTGAAGGCGCGATGGTCTTAACGGAGTCCTGTGTTCATCGCACCGGTAAAATCCGGTTCGCCCTGACCATAATAACCCGGAGTCCCGGACCCGGAAACATATGCCCTCTGTGACTCAATCATTTATTTTACTTTCATTCAGTGGAATAATAGCGATCCGGTCACAGATCACATACACGTATTTTCATCCCCCGGCATTGAATGAACCGGGAGATGAAAAATTTTATCCTTTAGTGTTTACATTGAGTTGGTATGGTTCTGCGCCGATAAGCGCCGGTTCTGATTTGGTGAAGAGTTCATGAAAATCATTTTACGAATAGCATCAGCACGATTCACAAACATATCCAGCATATTATACAAACTATCCTCGTTATTATCACACGCTTTTCTTAATACATACATGATTACATCTTCTTCTTCAGAAAGACACAATACGCCGAACCCAAACCGATGTTCGTTCATATTGATTGCCAGCATTTTCTTATAGTGAGAACTTGAGCATTTTATATCACGGGAATAACAAATTTTTGCGTGAAAATACCATTTTCCCTCCAGTAACCGTACAATAAAATGATGGCCATCGATAATCAGTAAAAACTGCTGTTGAATATCGGGAATAATGTTAACACCTAATTTTTCTGCCAAAAAAGCTATTTGTTTTTCTGTGTAATATTCCATATTTAATTATTCCTTCAATTTATTATTAGTATCAGAAGTCGGGGCATCAATTACAATCATAAAATTTAACACCATCAACACCATCAACACCATCAACACCATCAACACCATCAACACTGTATGCTTTGGCAATTCGATGTCTATTTATAGCTGCTTCTATGGCGGTCTTGAAATCTATTTCAGGTGGTTTATTATTCTCAGTTTTCTTCCTCAGTTCAACTTGTTCACTCGGTAATGCTGTTGGATTTATTGGTGGAAGTTGTTTATTTTTCGATGCGGCGATGTCGATATTTGGTGGTGGTGGTGGTGGTGGTGCCGGCATCTTAGGTTGATCGGGGCTCTTTGTTGACCCAGTGATACCTCTCCTCCTTGTAGTCAGAGTGCTGTGCAGGATAGATTTAGTATCCGGGGTTTCATCCAGGCTCTTTTGTGTATTCTGCAATGCCGTCAGATTTATCGAATTAGGTTGCCCATTTTCGCGTAACTGTGACGTTGCGGCGGCATCGGTATGTATTTGTGATGACGAAGGCGATTGTTGTTGTTTTGTATTTTCCGTTGCGGCAGCGTTGATATGTGCTTGTGGCAGTATCTCATTAAACTTATAAAAAAGATCTGCATACACATTATGACGATATTGATCATGCTTACCTGTACAGATTAATTGAGCTTTAATCATGGCCGCCCCTTCAGATATCTGTTCAAAGTCTTCTGTTGTGAAATTAGGATCTAACTCGCCATAAATGTTAATCTCATTTTTTTCATATTTTTCTTCGGCTGTATTGAATCCGGAAATATTTTTACCGGCTACTGTATCCATAAATTTGTATGATGATGCTGGCATAGCGGTAACAAAGTCGACAAGTGCAGTCTTCAAAGCAGATTTAAAATCGTTGCAGAATGATTTTCTGTTAATGGTATTTACCATTAATTCATCAACGCGGTTAGTGAGGTCGGAAAGTAAAGCTAAGTCGAAATGATTTAATTGAGACATACAAAAATCAGCAAAGCCATCTTTTTTGATTAAAAGTGAGATTGTTTTATCTTTTTCAAGACATTTTTTGTAATTAGTACCATTTATTTTAATTTTATCCAGGATATTAATTACATCTGTGACCACTAATTTTTTTTTGCCTGTAATATGTGAATTAACAATATCCTGGGATCTTTCCTCATAAATGTCATTTATTGATTTACAGAAAGATGTAACTGCCTGGGCTTCCCTGTGTTGCAGCTTTTTATACATTGCATTAATAAAACAAATAGATCCTAAGCAGGTGCTATTCAACATAATAATAAAACGCTCGCATAATGAACGCCCTGCAGTTAAACGTGATTCTCTTCCGTTACTGCTTAATGTTACTATATCGTCTTGATTACTTTTTTTTGCAATTTCAACAAAGTGGTCATAATTCATAGAACCTGTAGCAGTTACTGACGTTGTCATAATATAGCTCCTTTGTTTTTTATCCAAGAAGAATGTAAAAGCTCATGTAAATATATATATAAAACTACCACTATATTTAATAGGGCAATAACCTTATTTTAGTTTTCTGTAGCAATCGTATTAACTTCGCTAAGAAAATCTGACCAGCAATAGGGTAATGACCTGATGCAGCAGATGGCGTTTTAAGGGCATAATTTGTTTTTCTTATGTAACGTACTATACGGAGGCTATTTATGTATTCATCTGCTTCAAACTCTATTTCTGTAGACGCTATCCCGGTTTCACGGCAGGAAAATCATTGCCCGGCAATTTCCGGGAAAATTGATCTTCTGAAGGAAAAATTAAATGCAATAGAACCGAACAAAACAACTCATGAAATCAGATATTTCACAGATTTCATTGAAAAAAATGAAACCAAAATGAGGGATATCACGGCAATCAGTGACAAATTGTTGACTGCACTAAGCGTGATGAATTCGATAAAGGATAATATCGCAATGGGTGAGGATAATAAGGCGAATTTAAGCCAGCTTAATAACCTGACACATGAAATGGAGGACATGTTAAATTCAGGTGAATGTAAAAGTAGGTATGAGCGCGCTGCAGCCGAAGGTCTGAATACATTAAAAAATGAAGTAGGAAAAGGTCTGAATACATTAAAAAATGAAGTAGGAAAAGGTCTGAATACAGCAAAAAATGAAGTAGGAAAAGGTCTGAATACAGCAAAAAATGAAGCAGGAAAAGGTCTGAATACAGCAAAAAATGAAGCAGGAAAAGCTTTAAATAAAACAGGAAAGGAAATAAAAAGAATATTTAAGAGGTTCTGATATTTTTTATAATTAATGTATATTCCGGACGATTTCCTCTGACACAAAGTGGTGATGCCCTGTTACCGGCTATACGTTAGTTTTTTCCCGGTTTCATACAAATTCCAATCCGTTACATTCAATGGTGGTCACTATGGATATCCATCTTACCAGCAGATTCCGGTATCATTGCGCCATAACCGAAAATGATATTTCTGCATGTATAACAGCCAACCATGAGAAAGAGGTGACCAGCCTGCGGGGAAAAATCGCAGACTGGTTCCTTGGCACACAAAAAGAGGCTGCGAAGCTCGCTCTGTTTCGTCTGGCTCGTGCGGACACAGCGGCACAACAACTGGCCTTATTTGCTGAACTGAAGCAGTACGTATCAGCTGCATGGCAGAATTTACTAACCTGGCAATTCGATGACAATCATGGTTCCTGTTTCAAAATAGGGGATAGTGAAATCAGGTGTCACGATACGACTCAGGAAATCGTCCCGGAAAACCGCAGTACTGTTAATCCCGGCGATGTATGCCATCTGCTTTTGTCGATGAAGTATGCCGGGAATGATATTGTCTCTGAGTTTCATCATTTCTCTGTCGGATCTGAGCCTGACAGAACGGCTGATTCAGTACTCAGCAGCGAAAACGAGTTTCTGAAGCAAAATCCCGCGTTGCTCGGAGCACTAAAACTGATTGGTTTAAACCAAGATGATAGTCAGGATGATTTTCCGCGGGCTGTTTATCAGCATGTCAAAAAATGGGTCTATCAAATAACAAGAGATGACGATAAATCTGCCCGGGCTGCCGGGAATGCACGGAATTTGTCGATTCTGGCCCGTCTTAAATCCGAAGCCTGAAAAACGGTAATAAATATCCCCCGGCCTGGCCGGAGGGTTTCTGTGTGCAATAAAAAAGGCGCAATAGCGCCTTTTTCATAAAACGGTCAGCGGAGAGAATTATTTTTTCTCGTCGTGGATACCTTCATCAGAACGGCAGTCACCATCCGCACAATGGCCGTACAGGTACAGGCTGTGGTTGGTGAGTTTGATACCGTGGCGTTCCGCGATATTTTTCTGACGTGATTCAATGGATTCATCACTAAACTCAATCACTTTACCGCAATCCAGGCAGATCAGGTGATCGTGGTGCTGCTGCTGGGTCAGTTCAAAAACGGATTTGCCGCCTTCAAAGTTATGACGGGTGACAATACCGGCGTCATCAAACTGGTTCAGAACGCGGTAGACAGTGGCAAGCCCAATCTCTTCACCGATATCGATCAGTTTTTTGTAGAGATCTTCCGCACTGACGTGGTGGCACTCCGGATCCTGCAACACTTCCAGAATCTTCAGGCGGGGAAGTGTGACTTTCAGTCCTGCATTTTTCAATGCTTTATTGTTATCGGTCATGCGGATTTAGTCCTATATTGTCGCTGGTGAGCATATGCTAAGGAAAACGCTCAACGGCTGAACACAATGCCCGGCTATCAAAAAGTGTCAGGTGCGATACGCCTGACCGATACCGGACCGGATAATAATATCATTACATAAATAAGCAGAATTATCATTCGCAATTTAAGGGAAAACCTTAAATTGCCAGAATCTCATCGAGACTCATTTCTTCGCGGATCTGCTCAACCCATTTTGCCACGCGATCGTTAGTCAGCTCCGGCTGGCGATCTTCATCAATGGCCAGACCAATAAAGTGACTGTCATCCGCCAGGCCTTTTGATTCTTCAAAGTGGTAGCCTTCCGTCGGCCAGTGACCCACAATGGTTGCACCGCGCGGTTCAATGATGTCACGGATGGTGCCCATGGCGTCACAGAAATACTCCGCGTAATCCTCCTGGTCACCACAACCGAAGATAGCCACAATTTTACCGTTAAAATCAATTTCTTCCAGCGTCGGGAAGAAATCATCCCAGTCACACTGTGCTTCGCCGTAATACCAGGTCGGGATACCCAGCAGTAAGAAATCAAACCCTTCGATGTCCTCTTTGCTGCACTTGGCAACATCCCGGACTTCAGCAACGTCATCGCCGAGTAATTTCTGAATCATTTTAGCGATATTTTCTGTGTTACCGGTGTCACTACCAAAAAATATACCTGCGATTGCCATAAATAAGCCTCTCAACCGAAAATCTCTGTGCCTGCAAAAGGACGCCGCAGCGACAACAAGCAGAAATTATAACTATTTCATCTTCATAAATACTATTCTGACGAAAACAGTATTTGAAGTCTGTCAAATTTGTGTGGTGTGTCGTCTCACAATTTGGTGCATAAATCTGAACGCTGAAGGTAATCAAGCAGAATTTGCTCGATAAGTTCGCCCCGGTTCACGTTTTCTTCGTATGCCAGCTGATTCAGGGCATCGACAATATCCGCATTCAGTTTGAGCTCAACGCGGCGTAATCCGTTAACTTTGTCACGCCGCAGCTGATTGCGTTTGTTAATCCGCAACTGCTCATCACGGGAGAGCGGGTTTGTTTTCGGGCGCCCGGGCCGGCGTTCGTCAGCGAACAAATCCAGCGTGGTACGATCCGTTTGTTCTTTGGCCATAATTTTACTACGAAAAGGCGGATTACAATGATAAACGCGCAATGATACACCGCCATCCCGCTTACCGCCACCGCTTCACGGTCTGTTGCTGCGGATTTTGTGACGATTGATTAACATCGCACCGCACGGCGGCAGTGTTACTGCGGATTATAAGTCGGATTGATGCTTTCTCTTTTGTAATTATCATTATGAATATATTAGAAAAAAGAGAGGTTTCATATCAGGATAACAGAGTATTTTTGAGGGCAGGTATTCCGTAGTATGTATTTTCAGCAAGGGAACAACAGAGGACGCGCACATGGATCGTATCTCAAAACCGGCGGTGTTATCGCAGATGTCGCACAGAAAACACGATACCGGCAGTAAAATAAAGCAGATACTGGTGGTACTTATTCGTCCGCTTCAGTATCTGTGTCTGATTTTATCCGGTTGCTGCCTGCTGGATATCTGTTTTGATTTGCCGGGGCAGGATGTCAGACACCAGGTTCGTGCGGTCGTGGCCTGGTGGCAGGAGAGTGACACTGACAACCGGATACTGAGCTTTCGTCAGTAAATGATGCCACCGTGACGGCGGCACTGCTGTCAGGCTTTATCCAGGAAGCGGCTGATGGCGCGTAAAACGGCCTCCGGTTTTTCAGCGTGTACCCAGTGACCGCATCCGGCTATCACATGCGCGGTTGCCTGCGGGAACTGCGCCATAATCGTGTCGCGGTATTCCGGTTTCACATACGATGAATTCCCCCCCGGGATAAGCAGCAGCGGAACCTGTTGTGGCGGCAGGGTTTCCCAGCCGATGATGGACTCATACTGTGCTTTGATAACCGGCAGGTTGAATTTCCATTCTCCCTGCTTAAAGGATTTCAGCAAAAACGGAATGACACCGTCCTCACGGATACGCTGAGCCATGATTGTGGTCGCTTCCGTGCGGGTAGTGACACCGGCGGCGGTAACGTCTTCCAGTGCCGCGATAATCTCATCATGACGGCGCACACCGTAAGCAACCGGTGCCATATCAATAACAACCAGTTTTTCAGTCACATCCGGAGCCAGTGCAGCCAGCGCCATGGCGATTTTTCCGCCCATAGAATGGCCAATCACAATGACTTTCCCGAAATGCAGGGAGCGGATAAGGTCGAGCACATCCTGTGCCATTTCCCGGTACGTCATGGTTTGTGCGCGTGGTGAATCGCCGTGGTTACGGACATCAATCTGTACCACGGTATGCGTTTTCCGCAGTTCACGGCCGAGCACCCCGAGATTATGCAGATCCCCGAACAAACCGTGGATCAGAACAATGGGTGTGGTGTGATGTGATATTTCAGGCGTGAATATTTCATGATGAAGTAATGCAGGTAATTTCATAGTAATAACCGATCCGCAGAGCAAAACAGGTGGTTATGATGACACGGCAGACTCCGGAAACCAACATGTTAAGTAAATGTTTCTTTGACTGATTGTGTGTCCGGAAACGATAACTTACTGATTTGTTTTTTAAATGCCGGATGGGGAAAACCGCGGTGATTTTTAGTTTAAGTTATTGAAATTTTACTTGTTTTGTTTTGCGATTTTCTATCTTATAATAAGATGTTCCGCGTTAACGAATAAAAGAACCGGGTAGAAATGAAAACAATCGATGTAGATGAAGAACTTTACAGTTATATTGCCAGCCACACACAGCACATTGGTGAAAGCGCATCGGTAATTTTACGCCGTATGCTGAATTTAGGGCCACAGACGCCGGGTGCCACCTGCGCGCCTGCTGCAACTGACCGCGCTGAGAATAAAACCCCGCCGGTCACCCCGCGCCCGGTAAAAACCGTTTCTCAGGATCCGGTCAGGGTCATGCGCGAACTGCTGTTATCTGACAGTTATGCAGAGAAAAAGAAAACCATCGACCGTTTTATGCTGGTGTTATCCGCACTGTATAATATTGATCCGCAAGGGTTCAGCAAAAGCACTGATGAGCTCCATGGCCGCACCCGCGTCTATTTTGCCGGTGATGAGCACACGCTGCTGGCCAGCGGTAAGACCAGCAAGCCGCGCCACATTCCGGGCACGCCGTTCTGGGTTATCACCAACACCAATACTCAGCGCAAGCAGAGCATGGTAGAACAGATTATGCAGGGAATGGGCTTCCCGGCAAACACTGTCGAGAAAGTCTGCAATACCCTGTAAGGGGTATTTATCTGCCGGTGACGGCATAATCAGGGGAGAATGACACAGTGGCTCATACGCACCCGCGGGCTGGTCAGCCTGCGCAACAATCCGATTTAATCAATGTGGCGCAGCTAACCTCTCAGTATTATACCCTTGCACCTGATGCGGCGGATCCGGCACAGCAGGTCAGATTCGGGACTTCCGGCCACCGCGGCAGTGCGGCGCGCGGCAGTTTCAATGAAGCACATATTCTGGCGGTCACTCAGGCAATCGCTGAAATCCGTCAGCAGCAGGGCATTACCGGGCCGTGCTATGTGGGCAAAGATACTCACGCCCTCTCTGAAGCGGCGTTTCAGACGGTGTTATCCGTACTGGCAGCAAATGGTGTCCGCGTTATTATTCAGGAAAACAATGGCTTCACCCCGACACCGGCGGTGTCTCATGCCATTCTGACTTACAACCGCGATCATACTGATAAAGCGGACGGCATTGTTATCACCCCGTCGCACAACCCGCCGGAAGATGGCGGCATCAAATATAATCCGCCGACCGGCGGCCCGGCAGATACTGACCTCACCTCTGTGATCGAAAAGCGTGCCAATGTGCTGCTGGCCGGTAATATGGCGCAGGTGAAACAGATGCCGGTGTCTGATGCCCTGTGCAGCCCGCTGGTTACTGCGGTGAACCTGATTGAGCCGTATGTCAGCTCGCTCAGTGAGGTGATCAACATGGATGCTATCCGTAACGCGAAACTCAAAATCGGCGTGGATCCGCTGGGCGGTGCCGGGATTGAGTACTGGAAACGCATCCGTGATTTTTATGATCTGGATATTGAACTGGTCAATGAGCAGGTGGATCAGACATTCCGCTTTATGCCGCTGGATCACGACGGGGTTATCCGTATGGATTGCTCCTCAAAATGGGCCATGGCAGGGCTGCTCAGCATGCGTGATCGCTTCTCACTGGCCTTCGCCAATGACCCGGATTACGACCGTCACGGGATTGTGACGCCGAAAGGGCTGATGAATCCGAACCATTATCTGGCGGTGGCGATTAACTATTTATTTCAGCACCGTCCGGAGTGGCCGGCTTCTGTCGGTGTCGGCAAAACCCTGGTGTCCAGCGCAATGATTGACCGCGTGGTCGCTGATTTACAGCGTGATCTGGTGGAAGTGCCGGTCGGGTTCAAGTGGTTTGTGGACGGGCTGTATAACGGTACGCTGGGCTTCGGCGGTGAAGAGAGCGCGGGGGCTTCTTTCCTGCGCTTTGACGGTACACCGTGGTCAACCGATAAAGACGGTATTATCCTCTGCCTGCTGGCCGCCGAGCTGACCGCTGTGACCGGCAAAAACCCGCAGCAGCATTATGATGATCTGGCGGAAAAATTCGGTTCGCCGTGCTACAGCCGGATCCAGGCAGCAGCCAGTCACGCGGAAAAGTCCCGGTTGTCGAAACTGTCTCCGGAAATGGTGACCGCTGATACCCTGGCCGGTGATCCGATCACCGCCCGCCTGACAGCCGCGCCGGGTAACGGCGCGTCGATCGGCGGCCTGAAAATCATGAGTGAGCAGGGGTGGTTTGCCGCGCGTCCTTCCGGTACGGAAGATGCCTATAAAATCTATTGTGAAAGTTTCCGGGGACCGGAACATCTGGCACAGATAGAAAAAGAAGCGATTGAAATAGTTAACCAGGTGATTGCGGACTGACGCATTCCCCCGGAAAAGCAGCGCGGAGCGGATCTTTCCCTCCGCGTTTTTTTTGCCTGCTTTACCCCAGTGCAACCATCAGCGCACCGAGCGTGATCAGCGCAACGCCGCCTGCGGCAATCAGGGATATTTTTTCACCGAACAGGATCACAGCCAAAATGACGGCAAAGACCACACTCAGTTTATCAATCGGGGCAACCTGTGAAACCTGCCCGTTTTTTATCGCCATAAAATAGAACAGCCAGGAAAGCGCACCGGCAATACCGCTCAGCGCAATAAAGAACAGCGCTTTACGATTTTCGATTATTTCACTGATTAAATTCAGTTTTCCCTGAACGATGACTACACCGACTAAAAACAACGCCATAATGACGGCGCGGATTGCGGTTGCGGTATTGGCATCCAGATGCTGTAACCCCATTTTCCCGAAGACCGCAACCATGGCGGCACTGATAGCAGACAGCAGGGCATAAACCAGCCAGGCACTCATAATAAATAATTCCCATTATCAATTAGTGGTGTGAATATCATGAGGCATTTTCATTACTGTGTTAGTCTAATTTTAAAATATAAAAATGTTATCAAAATGATAAAAAATAACAATTTTGTAATTTAATTACGGGAAAGAGGCATTTCGTGCGTATCATACCGGGGATAAGTGGTCAGATGAGTGGTAAAGTTTCACCAAACGGGCTAATATGGAAGCGAAATACATTCGGTGATTATTGCCATTTTGCGATAATCCGTTATTAAGGAGGGTCTCAATGTCAACATTTCAGGCATATCCGTTGCATAAGGTTCTCTTGCGCCGTACCGGTGCAGTATCTTTAGGTATCCTGGCGTTCCCGTTTATGCTGTTCTACCGGGATCGCGCCCGCTTCTGGAGCTATCTGTACCGCGTGTGGTCCAAGACAAGTGATAAACCGGTCTGGCTGGCACGTTCAGAAAATGCGGTAAGCAGCACTCAGCAGCACTGATACCGGCATCCGGAAAGCAAAAGAGACGCCCGGCGATGTTATCGCGGGGCGTTTTTTTATGCCTGCAAATTGCTATTGGCGGGCAGGGAAGGTATGGTAAATCTATCCGCACGGACAGGAAAAATGTATGAATCATATTGAATTAGAACAGATTATTAATGAAAAGCTGGCAGTACAGGAATTTCAGGATTATGCCCCGAACGGTTTACAGGTTGAAGGGCGTAAACAGGTTCAGCGCGTGGTGACCGGCGTGACCGCCTGTCAGGCATTGCTGGATGAAGCGGTGAGACTGAATGCCGATGCAGTTCTGGTACATCACGGCTATTTCTGGAAAAACGAGCCGGTCAGTATCCGGGGCATGAAGCAGCGCCGAATCAAAACACTGCTGTGTAACGATATGAATTTATACGGTTATCACCTGCCGCTGGATGCGCATCCGGAGCTGGGTAATAACGCGAAACTGGCGCAACTGATGGGGGTCACGGTCACCGGACAGGTTGATTCGCTGCTTCCGTACGGCGAGTTCGCGCAGCCGGTCAGCGGTGAGGAACTGGCGCAGCGTTTACAGCAGGGGCTGGATCGGGAAATTCTGCATTGCGGGGATAATGCGCCTGCTCAGATTAAAACGCTGGGCTGGTGTACCGGCGGCGGTCAGGGTTTTATTCAGGCCGCCGCAGATGCGGGGCTTGACGGCTTTGTCACCGGCGAGGTGTCAGAGCAGACAATTCATATCGCCCGTGAATGCGGGATGCACTTCTTTGCTGCCGGTCACCATGCCACCGAGCGCGGCGGGATCCGTGCTCTGGGTGAATGGTTGCAGAAAACACACGGACTGGATGTCATTTTTGTGGATATCCCGAATCCTGCATAATCAGTAACATAAAAAGCCGGTCAGAAGACCGGCTTTTTACTGCGTTGTTTATGTATGTTGTACAGCCTTGCGCGGTGCGCAGAGCAGTGTCCCCGCAGCACAGACACACAGTGACATACCGAGATTCTGACTCAGCCCGGCCAGTGCCAGACCGCCGCCAATCAGCAGGTAATACATCAGACCGAGCAGCGCACCGGCAGTGCCGAGACGGTCACGGTAATCCTGTAACACACCGGCAAGAATATTCGGAATGGCGAGCCCGTAACAAATCACGATACCTGTCACCGGCAGCACAAATAAAATCGATCCGGACAACAGCCAGACCGCAGCAGCGCTGACCATACCGATGATGGCAGCAAGACGGATCAGTGAATGGTTGTGCCATCCGCGTTTAAGCAGGGCACGGTTGATCACAGAGCCGGCGGCCACACCAAGTGCGAGCAGTAATCCGCTGTAACCGAATTCCTGTTGTGTGAAACCCAGCCTGCTGAAATAAAACGGCGCTAACTGGTAGTAACTGAACAGGCTGATATTCAGAAAGGCAATCAGCAGCACGTTGCGCAGAATAAAGCGGTCACACAGCATACGACCGGCTGTTTCCGGCAGTGAAACGGACGCGATATGTGCCGGACGTGTTTCCGGTAACCGGAGTGCTGTCCATGCCAGCAGCGTCACCGCCAGTACGGCAAGTCCGGTAAAGACGCCCTGATAACCGGCAAAAGCGGTCAGTACCGCGCCGCTGAACATCCCCAGTGCCGGACTGACAGCCAGTGCTATTCCCATGACAGAAAACACTTTTGCCAGCTCATCACCACGGTAACAGTCGCGCATGATGGTTTGCGTGCCGACTGAGCCGACCGCCGCCCCGAAAGCAGACAGCATCCGCAGGATCAGTAACACACTGAAATCCTGCGTGATAACCGCACCACAGGAGGCGGCAGCGTAAAGTATCAGACCGCTCAGCATGGTGCGTCTGCGCCCGGCGATATCACATAAACGTCCCCAGGTGACCACACCGAGTGCAAAGGCGAAAAAGTACAGGGACAGTGTCTGTCCTGCCTGCGCTGCACTGACGCCGAATCCTTGTGCGATATCCGTCAGCGCCGGGCTGTAGATGGTTTCCGCTATCTGCGGAAACATCATCAGGGCAACGGCAAGTGTTAATGCGGGTTTTTGTATTGTCATTTTGTCCCCCTTTTTTGTAACTGAAATGAACGGGACGCAGATTAGCAAAAGGCGGGATGTCTTATTATAATAATAAGGACATTCTGTTTATCAAAAGGGACAATATGGCGTGGCTGAAGCAAAGTGATGCATTTGATGCGGACAGCTATTCCGCACCACTGATTGGCATTGCCGCAGAGATGGCGGCACAGCATGATTCCGGTTTTCACCGCCATCAGCGCGGACAATTGCTGTTTACCGAACGGGGGGCGATTCAGATCACCCTGACGGACACGCTCTCTGTTCTGCCACCGACGCGGGTGGCGTGGATCCCGCCGCAGATGCTGCACCGCGCGCAGATGTTTGAGGCTGTCGGTTACCGCTCGCTGTATCCGGATGCCCGGCTCAGTGCCTGTCTGCCGCCGACCTGTGAAATTTTCGGCGTATCGCCGCTGCTGCGTGAGATCCTGTTTCTCTTTGCCGGGCTGCCGTTTGACAGTAATTGGACACAACCCCGCTTACAGCATCTGCTGGCGGTGTTTCTGGATGAGCTGTTGCTGGCCGGGCGGGAAGATATGCAGTTACCACTGCCGTCGGACCGGCGGCTGAAAACCCTGGATACCCGGATACTGCCGCCGCCGCTTAATGAACTGGCATCCCGCTGCGGTGCCGGGGAAAAGACGATCACCCGGATTTTCCGGCGGGAAACCGGTATGAGTTACCAGCAGTGGCGGCAGCAGTGGCGATTAATAAAATCTGTTGAACTTTTGGCGAAAAAATACCGCAGCAGTGATATTGCACAGGCGCTCGGATTTGCCAGTGACAGCGCGTTTGTCTCTTTCTTCCGTAAGATGACCGGGAAAACACCCGGTGAATATATGGGTAAATGAATAGTCCGGAGTTAAAAATGCATAAAAAAACCCTCCGGAGAGGGTTTTATAAGGATTGATACGGTATTGTCACGATGAACAGCGTTTGGTGACTTTGGTTTCAAACGGACGCTCAGTGTAACCGGTATAAAGCTGGCGCGGACGGGCAATTTTCAGGCCGTCGTCGTGCATTTCGCTCCAGTGGGCGATCCAGCCGATGGTGCGGCCGATGGCAAAGATCACCGTGAACATATTTGACGGAATACCCAGTGCTTTCAGGATGATACCGGAGTAGAAATCCACGTTCGGGTAGAGTTTTTTCTCAATGAAGTACGGGTCGTTCAGTGCGATACGTTCCAGCTCCATCGCCACTTCCAGCAGGCTGTCATTCAGGCCCAGTTCGTTCAGCACTTCGTGACAGGTTTCGCGCATCACTTTGGCACGCGGATCATGGTTTTTGTACACGCGGTGACCGAAGCCCATCAGACGGAAAGAGTCATTTTTATCTTTCGCGCGCTCAATAAAGGCCGGGATGTGATCGACCGTCTGGATCTCTTCCAGCATACGCAGGCAGGCTTCGTTCGCGCCGCCGTGAGCAGGTCCCCACAGGGAGGCAATACCGGCTGCGATACAGGCGAACGGGTTGGCACCGGAAGAACCGGCGGTCCGGACAGTGGAAGTAGAGGCGTTCTGTTCGTGGTCTGCGTGCAGGATCAGGATTCTGTCCATGGCACGTTCCAGCACCGGATTGACCACATACTCTTCACACGGGGTGGCAAACATCATACGCAGGAAGTTAGCGGCGTAGGAAAGATTGTTCTTCGGATAGACAAACGGCTGCCCGACAGAATATTTGTAACACATTGCCGCGACAGTCGGCATTTTGGAGAGCAGACGGTAGGCCGCAATTTCGCGGTGGCGCGGATTATTCACATCCAGCGAATCATGGTAGAACGCCGCCAGTGCGCCGGTGACGCCGCAGAGCACGGCCATCGGGTGAGAGTCACGGCGGAACCCGTTGAATAAGCGGGTGATCTGCTCGTGGATCATGGTGTGGCGTTTAACGGTTTCTTTAAATTCGTCATACTCTTTCTGGTCAGGTGCTTCGCCGTACAGCAGGATATAGCACACTTCCAGATAATCAGATTTCATCGCCAGCTCTTCTATCGGGAAGCCGCGATGTAACAGGATACCTTGATCACCGTCGATATACGTGATTTTTGATTCACAGGACGCAGTGGAGGTGAAACCGGGGTCAAAGGTATAGTAGCCTTTCCCGCCGAGCGTCCGGACATCAACCACGGGCTGGCCGAGAGTCGGGCTCAGAATATCCAGATCTGTAACCCTGACGCCGTTTAGTGTCAGCTCCGCCTTTGTATTAGACATGTAGGTCTCCTTAGCGCATTTATTATTTGTTTTGCAATCTTTTGTGATAACCACTGATGCGTTACCTGAATGGATACCGTACCTGGTATTACGTTATCCGGTACGGCGCATGATGGGTTATCAGATTGTTAATGAAACTTTGTGTTGCGATAAAAGTTATGTTGTACAGCAAGATATTGTGCATTTTTTGCAAGTTACACTTTTGCATAAGTTTGCACTTACGGGAAGTCTTTCTTGCCGGTAATTGTCGTTTTAATTTTTGTATTTAACCATACTTTGTGACCCAAATGTTGTCAAAATGTCACAAGTAATAATAATGGGCGTTTTTATTGTGTGAACCGTGATCTTATTCACTGTTCTGGCTAAATCTGACCAAACATTTTGTATGGGAATTGTAATCATATTGTGAAGTCCATATACTGCCCCAAGGTCTCCGGAATTCCCTGAAGCAGGAGCACCCAGCGTAACTGAATCATTACTTTTGTAAAACAATACGGATGTGGATTTTACTTAAGGATTTTTCTTATTACCCCAGCGCTGTCTGATTTCCGCCCGGGTCCGGAGGAAGGAAAAATAATAAAGAGCTGTGTGGGCAAAATTGTGAAAAAACAACGACCTGTCAATTTAGACTTGCAGACGATCCACTTTCCGATCCCTGCAATCGCTTCAATTTTACACCGTGTCTCAGGCGTCATTACCTTTATTGCTGTAGCGATTCTGCTGTGGCTGTTAGGGCTGTCGCTGTCCTCGCCGGAAGGGTTTGCGCAGGCTGCTGATATCATGAGCGGTTTCTTCGCGAAGTTTATCCTCTGGGGCATCCTCACTGCATTGGCTTACCACATCTGCGGTGGTATTCGTCACATGTTAATGGATTTCGGAGTTGTTGATGAAACGCTGGCTGCCGGCATTTCATCCGCGAAGATTTCCATGGTTCTGACTGTGATTTTAGCCGTGTTGGCGGGGGTTCTGGTATGGTGAAAAATTCAAAAATCAGTGCGACCACGCTCGGCCGTAACGGGATACAGGATTGGTTAATTCTGCGTGCCAGCGCCATTGTGATTACACTTTATGTACTCTACCTCATCGGTTTTGTAGCTTTTACCTCCGACATCACTTATGACGTCTGGTACCGCTTCTTTACCGCATCATTCACTCAGGTGTTCACCACCCTGACACTGATCGCCGTTCTCGCCCATGCCTGGGTCGGGTTATGGCAGGTACTGACGGATTACGTCAAGTGCCTGAGCCTGCGCCTGCTGCTGCAATTTATTGTCATTATTGTACTGGCGGCTTATGTCATTTACGGTTCAATCATTGTGTGGGGTGTCTAAATGAGCTTACCTGTCAGAGAGTTTGATGCAGTTGTTATCGGTGCAGGCGGCGCAGGTATGCGCGCGGCACTTCAGATTTCTCAGTCCGGCCTGTCCTGCGCCCTGTTATCCAAAGTATTCCCGACCCGCTCTCATACCGTATCCGCCCAGGGCGGTATCACGGTGGCGCTGGGGAATACCCATCCGGATAACTGGGAATGGCACATGTACGACACCGTAAAAGGGTCGGATTACATCGGTGACCAGGACGCTATCGAATACATGTGTAAAACCGGCCCGGAAGCGGTGCTGGAACTGGAGCACATGGGGTTACCGTTCTCCCGTCTGGACGACGGCAGTATTTATCAGCGTCCGTTCGGCGGACAATCCAAAGATTTCGGGGGCGAGCAGGCAGCCCGTACTGCCGCTGCGGCTGACCGTACCGGTCACGCACTGCTGCATACGCTGTATCAGCAGAACCTGAAAAATCACACCACGATTTTCTCCGAATGGTATGCCCTCGATCTGGTGAAAAACCAGGACGGCGCCATTATGGGGACCACCGCTATCTGTATCGAAACCGGTGAAGTGGTCTATTTCAAAGCCAAAGCCACGATTCTGGCGACCGGTGGTGCAGGGCGTATCTATCAGTCCACCACCAACGCCCATATCAACACCGGTGATGGTGTCGGTATGGCGGTCCGTGCCGGTATTCCGCTGCAGGATATGGAAATGTGGCAGTTCCACCCGACCGGGATTGCCGGTGCCGGGGTGCTGGTCACTGAAGGCTGCCGTGGTGAGGGCGGTTATCTGCTCAATAAAGATGGTGAGCGCTTTATGGAGCGCTATGCACCGAACGCCAAAGATCTTGCCGGGCGTGACGTGGTTGCCCGTTCCATTATGATCGAAATCCGCGAAGGGCGGGGTTGTGACGGTCCGTGGGGACCGCATGCCAAACTGAAACTCGACCATCTGGGCAAAGAGGTGCTGGAATCCCGTCTGCCGGGTATTCTGGAACTGTCACGGACATTCGCCCACGTCGATCCGGTCAAAGAGCCAATTCCGGTTATCCCGACCTGCCACTATATGATGGGCGGCATCCCGACCAAAGTCACCGGTCAGGTTGTGACCATGAATGAGCAGGGTGAGGATGTGCTGGTGCCGGGTCTGTTCGCGGTCGGTGAAATTGCCTGTGTTTCTGTTCACGGCGCAAACCGCCTCGGCGGTAACTCACTGCTTGACCTGGTGGTCTTCGGCCGTTCAGCCGGTCTGCATCTGAAAGAATCCATTCTGGAGCAGGGCGCAATGCGTGATGCCGGTGAATCGGATGTTGATGCGGCGCTGGTGCGTCTGAACCGCTGGAACAACACCCGCAGCGGTGAGGATCCGGTTGCTATCCGCAAGGCCCTGCAATCCTGCATGCAGCACAACTTCTCGGTATTCCGCGAAGGGGATGCAATGGCCAAAGGACTGGAAGAACTGAAAGCCATTAAAGAGCGCCTGCAGTACGCGCGTCTGGATGACACCTCATCAGAATTCAACACCCAGCGCATTGAGTGTCTGGAGCTGGATAACCTGATGGAAACGGCGTATTCCACTGCAATGGCCGCTAACTTCCGTACTGAAAGCCGTGGTGCGCACAGCCGTTTTGACTATCCGGATCGTGATGATGCGAACTGGCTGTGTCATTCCCTGTACCTGCCGCAATCTGAAACCATGACACGTCGTGCGGTGAACATGCAGCCGAAGCTGCGTGATCCCTTCCCGCCGAAGATTCGTACTTACTGATGTGTGGTGATGAGGCATTTGCGGAGAGAATACTATGAAAGTTGAATTTTCAGTTTATCGCTATAACCCGGATGTGGATAACGCACCACACATGCAGAACTATCAGCTGGATGTGGAAGAAGGCCGGGACATGATGGTGCTGGATGCACTTATTCTGCTGAAAGAGCAGGATCCGAGCCTGTCATTCCGCCGCTCCTGTCGTGAAGGGGTGTGCGGTTCTGACGGCATCAATATGAACGGCAAAAACGGTCTGGCTTGTATCACACCGTTGTCGGCACTGATGAAAGGCGGCAAAAAAGTGGTGATCCGTCCGCTGCCGGGCTTACCGGTGGTGCGGGATCTGGTGGTGGATATGGGGCAGTTCTACGCGCAGTATGAAAAGATCCGCCCGTATCTGATCAACGACAACAAAAACCCGCCGGCACGTGAGCATTTGCAGTCACCGGCGCAGCGCGAAAAGCTCGATGGTCTGTACGAATGTATCCTGTGTGCCTGCTGCTCGACATCCTGCCCGTCCTTCTGGTGGAACCCGGACAAGTTTATCGGCCCGGCCGGTTTATTAGCCGCATACCGCTTCCTGACGGACAGCCGTGATACTGAGACAGAATCCCGTCTTGACGATATCAGTGATGCGTTCAGCGTATTCCGCTGTCACGGCATCATGAACTGCGTCAGTGTCTGTCCGAAAGGGCTGAATCCGACAAAAGCAATTGGTCATATTAAATCAATGTTACTGAAACGTAGTGCATAATTGACTTTATTCTGCTTAAACGATTGATAATAATAAGATGCCTGCCCGGCAGGCATCTTTTACTAACCCGTAACAATAGGCATAATCTATCGTAGTAAGTGTTAGAAGCGGCAATAAATGTAGTTAATTGTGATTAAGATGTGAGTTTTTTGGCTTAAATGTAAGTATGGTTATAGACAGCACAGGGATCTTCAGCAACGGTTATTCCGTTGCTAAAGGTTCCTCAGGGATACACAGAACATAAGATGCATAAGCACCACCCGGGAATCCTTTACGCACCGCAATGTATCGCGGTATTAGTTATCACGGCGAAAACTAAACCCGGCCTCATTCAGGTTGCAGGGCAGCGGCAGACGGGGTAATCCGCAGAACAGAGTCACTCTGTTTTCCGGACAGACACGCAGCCGGTACACCGCAGCCGGAAAGACAACGGGAATGAAGCTCTAAGCTTAAGGGATCATAATGCAGAACGGCGCACTGAAGGACTGGCTGGATTCCAGCTTTCTGGCTGGAGAAAACCAGGCCTACATAGAAGATATCTATGAAGATTATCTGAACGATCCGTCCTCCGTCGATGGAAGTTGGCGGGAGATTTTCGACTCACTGCCGAAAGCGGACATCACAGAACAACCTCATTCACAGACGCGCGACTACTTTCGTCGTCTGGCCAAAGATTCAACCCGCTACCACACCTCGGTCAGCGATCCGGCAACGGATTCCAAGCAGGTTAAAGTCCTGCAGCTTATCAACGCATTCCGCTTCCGCGGTCATCAGAATGCCAATCTTGACCCGCTCGGCCTGTGGAAACAGGAACCGGTTCCGGATCTGGACCCGGCGTTCCACAACCTGACCAAAGCCGATTTTGATGAAACCTTTAACGTCGGTTCTTTTGCCATCGGCCGTGAAACCATGCCGCTGGGTGAACTGTTTGATGCATTAAAGCGCATTTACTGCGGCTCCATCGGTGCCGAGTACATGCACATCACCAATACCGAAGAGAAACGCTGGCTCCAGCAACGTCTGGAATCCGTTGACGTCAGTAAACTGTTCAGTGCTGATGAAAAACGGCGTTTCCTGGCCGATCTGACTGCGGCTGAAGGGCTGGAGCGCTATCTCGGGGCGAAATTCCCGGGGGCAAAACGCTTCTCACTGGAAGGGGGCGATTCCCTTATTCCGATGCTGAAAGATCTTATCCGTCATGCCGGTAAGCAGGACACCCGCGAAGTGGTGCTGGGTATGGCGCACCGTGGTCGTCTGAACGTCCTGGTCAACCTGTTCGGTAAAAAACCGGCGGATCTGTTCGATGAATTTGCCGGTAAACACAAAGATCATCTGGGTACCGGTGACGTGAAATACCACCAGGGCTTCTCGTCCGATTTTGTGACAGAAGGGGCTCAGGTGCATCTGGCGCTGGCCTTTAACCCGTCTCACCTTGAGATTGTCAGCCCGGTAGTGATTGGGTCTGTCCGTGCCCGCCGTGACCGTCTGCCGCAAAATCTGAGCAAAATGGTTCTGCCGATCACCATCCACGGTGACTCCGCAGTAACCGGCCAGGGGATTGTTCAGGAAACCCTGAACATGTCACAGGCACGGGGCTATGAAGTGGGCGGGACTGTCCGTATTGTTATCAATAACCAGATTGGTTTCACCACCTCCAACCCGAAAGATACCCGGTCAACAGAATACTGTACTGACATTATGAAGATGGTACAGGCACCGATTTTCCACGTGAATGCGGATGATCCGGAAGCAGTGGCCTTTGTGACCCGTCTGGCACTGGATTTCCGTAATACCTTTAACCGCGATGTGATGATCGATCTGGTCTGCTACCGCCGTCACGGCCATAACGAGGCGGATGAGCCGAGTGCAACCCAGCCGATGATGTACCAGAAAATCAAACAGCATCCGACACCGCGTAAAATCTACGGCGATAAACTGATTGCGGAAGGGGTGGTGGCTGCCGGTGATGTGACTGAAATGGTCAATATGTACCGTGATGCCATGGATCGCGGTGACTGTGTGGTGGAAGAGTGGCGTGAAATCGGTAAAGCCGCGCTCACCTGGGAACCGTACCTGAATCACAACTGGAATGACGGCTACGCCAATAAAGTGGAACTGAAACGCCTCAGTGATCTGGCGCGCCGTATCAGTACCGTGCCGGAAGAAGTGCATATGCACCCGCGTGTCGAAAAAATCTATACCGACCGCGCGGAAATGGCGGAAGGCAACAAACTGCTCGACTGGGGTGCGGCGGAGAATCTGGCTTACGCCACGCTGGTGGATGAAGGTGTTCCGGTGCGTCTGTCCGGTGAGGATGCGGGTCGCGGTACCTTCTTCCACCGTCATGCGGTTATCCATAACCAGAGCAACGGCTCCTGTTATGTGCCGCTGATGAATGTCCATAACGCCCAGGGGCGCTTCAATGTGTGGGACTCTGTCCTGTCTGAGGAAGCGGTACTGGCCTTTGAATACGGCTATGCAACCACGGATCCGCGCGGTCTGACTATCTGGGAAGCGCAGTTTGGTGACTTTGCCAACGTGGCGCAGGTCGTGATTGACCAGTTCATCAGCTCCGGCGAACAGAAATGGGGCCGGATGTGCGGACTGGTGATGTTACTGCCGCACGGCTATGAAGGTCAGGGGCCGGAGCACTCCAGCGCCCGTCTGGAACGCTATCTCCAGCTTTGCGCCGAACAGAATATGCAGGTCTGTGTTCCGTCAACCCCGGCTCAGGTTTACCATATGCTGCGCCGTCAGGCACTGCGCGGTATGCGCCGTCCGCTGATTGTCATGTCACCGAAGTCACTGCTGCGCCATCCGCTGGCGGTCTCTTCTCTGGAAGAACTGGCCGAAGGCCGCTTTGAAGCAGTTATCGGTGAAATTGATGAGCTGAATCCGGCAGATGTGAAGCGCGTTGTGCTGTGTTCCGGTAAGGTTTACTACGATTTACTGGAGCAGCGCCGTAAGAATAATCAGACGGATGTGGCGATTATCCGTATTGAACAGCTCTATCCGTTCCCGCATGAAGATATCCATGCGATTCTCGCACCATTCAGCCATGTGAAAGATTTTGTCTGGTGTCAGGAAGAGCCGCTCAACCAGGGCGCGTGGTACTGCTGTCAGCATAATTTCCGTGATGCGGTTCCGGCAGGTGCGGCACTGCGTTATGCGGGCCGTCCGGCATCCGCCTCTCCGGCCGTGGGTTATACGTCTGTTCACCAGCAGCAACAACAAGAGCTGGTTAATGATGCACTGAACGTTGAATAAATTAAGGAAAAGCAATGAGTAGCATAGAAATTCTGGTTCCTGATCTCCCTGAGTCTGTTGCCGATGCCACGGTGGCAACCTGGCACAAAAAACCGGGTGACAGCGTCGAACGTGATGAAGTGCTGGTGGAAATTGAAACAGACAAAGTCGTGCTGGAAGTACCTGCCAGTGATTCCGGCGTTCTGGAAGCGGTGCTGGAAGAAGAAGGGGCGACGGTTCTCTCTAAACAACTGCTCGGACGCATCCGTCTGGGCGACAGCACCGGTCTGCCAGCAGAAATAAAAGAAAAAGTACAGTCCACACCGGCACAGCGTCAGAACGCCGGTCTGGATGAAGAAACCAATGATGCGGTAAGCCCGGCGGTGCGCCGCCTGCTCGCAGAGCACGGCCTGAAAGCGTCAGATATTGCCGGCAGTGGTGTCGGTGGTCGTCTGACCCGTGAAGATGTTGAGAAACACCTGGCACAGCAGCCGAAAGCACCGGAGAAAGCTGCTGCTGAGCCGGTTTCTCAGGCCGGTTTACCGCACCGCAGTGAAAAACGTGTACCGATGACCCGTCTGCGCAAGCGTGTGGCAGAGCGTCTGCTGGAAGCGAAAAACAACACCGCAATGCTGACCACCTTTAACGAGGTGAGCATGAAGCCGGTGATGGATATGCGCAAACAGTACGGCGAATCGTTTGAAAAACGCCACGGTGTGCGCCTCGGTTTCATGTCTTTCTATGTGAAAGCGGTGGTTGAGGCACTGAAACGTTATCCGGAAGTGAACGCCTCTATCGACGGTACAGATGTGGTGTATCACAACTATTTCGATATCAGTATTGCGGTCTCCACACCGCGCGGTCTGGTGACCCCGGTCCTGCGTGATGCAGATGCGCTGAGCATGGCGGAAATCGAAAAACGCATTAAAGAGCTGGCTGTCAAAGGTCAGGAAGGCAAACTGACCGTGGAAGATCTGACCGGCGGTAACTTTACCATTACCAACGGCGGGGTATTCGGCTCACTGATGTCCACACCTATCATTAACCCGCCGCAGAGTGCGATTCTGGGAATGCATGCGATTAAGGATCGTCCGATGGCGGTAAATGGTCAGGTGGTGATCCTGCCGATGATGTACCTGGCACTCTCTTATGACCACCGTCTGATTGATGGCCGTGAATCTGTCGGATTCCTCGTGACCATTAAAGAGATGTTAGAAGATCCGGCACGTTTACTGCTCGACGTGTAGTCACCCCTCATCCGGGCGGCATCGCGCTAAAACCGCCCGGCTGAACTCGCGACAGTGAATCTGTGTCCCTGCGCCGGGAAACCGGCGCTATCCAGGCAACAACAATAAGAGAGTCCGCTCTCATCAGACAAATTATGGATAGAACATCATGAATTTACACGAGTATCAGGCAAAACAACTCTTCACTCGGTATGGTTTACCTGCACCGGCAGGCTATGCCTGCTCCACACCCCGTGAAGCGGAAGAAGCAGCATCCAAAATCGGCAGCGGCCCGTGGGTCGTAAAATGCCAGGTTCATGCCGGCGGCCGCGGGAAAGCGGGCGGTGTGAAACTGGTTAAAAGCAAAGATGAAATTCGCGCGTTTGCCGAACAGTGGTTAGGCAAACGTCTGGTAACCTATCAGACAGATGCACTGGGTCAGCCTGTGCATCAGGTGCTGGTGGAAGGCGCAACAGATATTGCCAAAGAGCTTTATCTGGGTGCCGTGGTGGATCGCGGTTCACGCCGTGTGGTCTTTATGGCCTCCACTGAAGGTGGTGTCGAAATTGAGAAAGTGGCACATGAAACACCGGAACTGATCCACAAAGCGGTGATTGACCCGCTGACCGGCCCGATGCCGTATCAGGGGCGCGAACTGGCCTTTAAACTGGGTCTGACCGGTAAGTTAGTCAGCCAGTTCACCAAAATTTTTATGGGACTGGCAACCATGTTCCTGGAGCGTGACCTGGCCATGGCGGAAATCAACCCGCTGGTGATCACCACACAGGACGAACTTATCTGCCTCGACGGCAAATTAGGTATTGACGGTAACGCCCTGTACCGCCAGCCGGAACTGCGTGAAATGCATGATCCGTCACAGGAAGATGCCCGCGAAGCACAGGCTGCACAGTGGGAACTGAACTATGTGGCACTGGACGGCAATATCGGCTGTATGGTGAACGGCGCCGGTCTGGCAATGGGCACCATGGATATCGTCAAACTGCACGGCGGTGAACCGGCAAACTTCCTGGATGTCGGCGGCGGCGCAACCAAAGAACGTGTGACGGAAGCCTTTAAAATCATTCTGTCTGACGAAAACGTCAAAGCGGTCTTCGTCAATATCTTCGGCGGGATTGTCCGTTGTGACCTGATTGCGGACGGGATCATCGGTGCCGTTGAGGAAGTCGGTGTCAGCGTGCCGGTGGTTGTGCGCCTGGAAGGGAACAACGCGGAACTGGGTGCGGAAAAACTGGCGAAAAGTGGTCTGAATATTATTGCGGCAACCAGCCTGACGGATGCTGCGAAACGTGTTGTTGCAGCAGTGGGAGCGAAATAATGTCTATTTTAATCGATAAGAACACCAAAGTTATCTGTCAGGGATTCACAGGTAGCCAGGGGACTTTCCACTCTGAACAGGCAATTGCGTACGGCACCAAAATGGTCGGCGGTGTGACGCCGGGCAAAGGCGGTACAACACATTTAGGTTTACCGGTCTTTAACACGGTGCGTGACGCGGTGGAAGCCACCGGTGCGACCGCTTCTGTTATTTATGTTCCGGCACCGTTCTGCAAAGACTCCATTCTGGAAGCGATTGATGCAGGGATCAAGCTGATTATCACCATCACGGAAGGTATCCCGACTCTGGATATGCTGACCGTCAAAGTGAAGCTGGATGAAGCCGGTGTGCGGATGATCGGCCCGAACTGTCCGGGTGTTATCACTCCGGGTGAGTGCAAAATCGGGATCATGCCGGGACATATCCATCTGCCGGGTAAAGTGGGGATCGTTTCCCGTTCCGGTACGCTGACTTATGAAGCAGTGAAACAGACGACGGATGCCGGTCTGGGACAGTCCACTTGTGTGGGTATCGGTGGTGACCCGATTCCGGGCTCTAACTTTATTGATATCCTGCGTATGTTCCAGAATGACCCGCAGACAGAAGCGATTGTGATGATCGGTGAAATCGGCGGCAGTGCGGAAGAAGAAGCGGCTGCCTTTATCAAAGACCATGTCACCAAACCGGTTGTGGCGTACATTGCGGGTGTGACTGCACCGAAAGGCAAACGTATGGGTCATGCGGGGGCGATTATCGCAGGCGGAAAAGGCACCGCAGATGAGAAATTTGCGGCCCTTGAAGCTGCCGGTGTGAAGACGGTCCGCAGTCTGGCCGATATCGGTGATGCGGTAAAAGCGATTCTGAATAAATAATTTCTGCCAGTATTATACAGCCGGGGCTGGTTTCATGCCGCTTCCGGCTGTTTTTTGATCTGAACACAATTCCGCCATTTCTGCCTGATTACACGCGTTTACGCGCTGCCTTCTGTTATTGCTGTTGTTTTAATCAATTTTCTGAATTGTTCTGAAACGCTTGCTGTATCGTTTACACAGCAAAAAGTCTCAGGTATAAAAGAGCGTTTTTTATCATCTTGATTTATACTTAATTTTTGCGCCGAAAACGATTATTGTCATGCGTTAATACAAACAGACAATAACAGTTTTAGTGATAATTTATTTATAATTGAATTATCCGGCTCATAAAATTAACCAGGATTGCTGATGAAAATAAAAGGTTAATAAAAAGCGCATATATTATTGGTATTTTTCTGTTTGGTTGTATTTATGTGTACATCACATTAACAATAAAATAACGCAATGACCATATCTGCGATTTTAATTAACACGTAACGGGAAAATTGACGTAAATCAATATATTGCACTGGCATTATTTCGGTAGTTTGTTTAAATTGTGGCAGATCAAAATAGCCGAAAATGACTACGCTGCGCATTATTTGATATATCCTCAGAATTCCAATCTGAATCACGCAAAAGCGGTTTATTGTGTGCAAATATAAGCGTACTATTATTAGGGTGTCTATTTAGGTGTTTTTTTGTTGCTAATTTGTTATTGCATTTAGAGGCATTTATTGCTGGTAGTTATGTTGCTTTCTTTCTTCAGGAAAGCTTGGGTTGCCGCATGTCGGTGTCTTCCTGCTAGGAGCAAGGAGTCAAGATGTTTGATATTGTCGAACTGTCGCGATTACAGTTTGCCTTAACAGCGATGTACCATTTCTTATTTGTACCGCTAACATTAGGGATGTCCTTCATGTTAGCGATCATGGAAACGGTCTACGTCCTGTCCGGTAAACAAATCTATAAAGATATGACGAAGTTCTGGGGTAAGTTATTTGGTATTAACTTTGCTCTGGGTGTTGCTACCGGTCTGACCATGGAGTTCCAGTTCGGGACAAACTGGTCATACTACTCTCACTATGTCGGTGATATCTTCGGTGCGCCTCTGGCAATCGAAGGTCTGATGGCATTCTTCCTCGAATCCACCTTTGTGGGTCTGTTCTTCTTCGGCTGGGATCGCCTCAGCAAGAAACAGCACCTGATGGTGACCTGGTTCGTTGCACTCGGTTCCAACTTCTCTGCACTGTGGATCCTGGTGGCAAACGGCTGGATGCAGAACCCGATTGCTGCTGACTTCAACTTTGAAACCATGCGTATGGAGATGCTGAGCTTCTCCGAACTGGTTCTCAACCCGGTTGCACAGGTTAAATTTGTGCACACAGTGGCTGCCGGCTACTGTACCGGTGCGATCTTCGTACTGTCTATCAGTGCGTGGTATCTGATGAAAGGCCGTGATATCGCGTTTGCAAAACGCTCTTTTGCGATTGCAGCAAGCTTTGGTATCGCCGCCGTGTTATCCGTTATCGTGCTGGGTGATGAATCCGGTTATGAAATGGGTGACGTGCAGAAAACCAAACTCGCCGCGATTGAAGGTGAATGGCATACCCAGCCTGCGCCTGCATCATTTAACGTGATCGCATTCCCGAATCAGGAAAAAATGGAAAACAGTTTTGCGATTGAGATTCCGTACCTGATGGGTCTTATCACCACCCGTTCCATTGATACGCCGGTTCTCGGTCTGCGTGACCTGATGGTGCAGCACGAAGCGCGTATCCGTAACGGTATGGTGGCGTATGATCTGTTACAGCAGCTGCGCGGTGGTAATACCGACCCGGCAGTCCGTGATGCCTTTAATCAGAGTAAAAAAGACCTTGGTTACGGCTTACTGCTGAAACGCTATACCGACAACGTCGGTCAGGCAACGGAAGAGCAGATTCAGGCAGCAACCAAAGACTCCATTCCACGCGTTGCACCGCTGTTCTGGGCATTCCGCCTGATGGTGGCAGCCGGTGGTCTGATGCTGATCGTTCTCGGTCTGTCATTCCTGAGTGTACTGCGTAACCGTGTCGGCAAATCAAAATGGCTGCTGCGTGCTGCTTTCCTCAGCCTGCCGTTACCGTGGATTGGTGTTGAAGCGGGCTGGTTCGTTGCAGAATATGGCCGTCAGCCATGGGCAGTTGGTGAAGTATTACCGACAGCATATGCAACGTCACATCTGGCAGCCGGAGACATTCTGTTCTCTATGGCGCTGATTTGCGGTCTGTATACTTTATTCCTGATTGCTGAAATGTTCCTGATGTTCAAATTTGCACGTCTTGGTCCAAGCAGCTTAAAAACCGGCCGTTATCATTTCGAAACGTCCCCGGCACAAGACGCTAAGTAAACAGGAGCCCACTTATGTTTGATTATGAAATATTACGGTTTGTATGGTGGATCCTGATTGGCGTACTGCTGATTGGCTTCACTGTAACTGATGGCTTTGATATGGGCGTGGGTGTTCTGCTGCGTGTTATCGGCAGAAATGACACTGAACGCCGTATCATGATTAACGCGATCGCACCGCACTGGGACGGTAACCAGGTATGGCTTATCACCGCAGGTGGTGCACTGTTCGCAGCATGGCCGATGGTCTATGCGGCAGCATTCTCCGGTTTCTATATCGCAATGATTCTGGTCCTGGCGGCATTATTCTTCCGTCCGGTCGGTTTTGACTATCGCTCAAAACTGGAATCACCAAAATGGCGCGGTATGTGGGACTGGGGTATCTTTATCGGCAGTTTCGTACCGTCATTAGTGATCGGTGTGGCCTTCGGTAACCTGTTACAGGGTGTACCGGTAGAAGTTAACTCCCAGCTGCAGGTGTCTTATGCAGGGAGCTTCTTCGGTCTGCTGAACCCGTACGGTCTGTTAGCCGGTTTAATCAGCCTGATGATGATCGTGGCGCACGGCGGGACTTACCTGCAGATGCGTACCACCGGTGATCTGCATGTGCGTGTGCGTAAAGCCACCACGATCACAGCGCTGCTGACATTTGTTCTGTTTGCGGCGGCGGGTGCATGGCTGATGTGGGGCGGTATCGAAGGTTTCCGTGTTGTCTCTGACATCGACCATTTCGGTGCGTCTAACCCGGTCAATAAAGAAGTGGTACAGGAAGCCGGCGCATGGATGGCAAACTTCAATGCGTATCCAATCCTGTGGATCCTGCCTGCTATTGGTCTGGTATCACCGCTGCTGGTTGTGATGTTCACTGCCATGGATAAAGGTGCATGGGCATTCCTGTTCACCTCACTGACCATTGCCGGTGTGATCCTGACCTGCGGTACAGCGATGTTCCCGTTCGTTATGCCTTCAAGCATCGACCCGAACGTCAGCCTGACCATGTGGGATGCAACCTCCAGTCTGTTTACTCTCCAGGTGATGACGGTTGTTGCGATTATCTTTGTGCCGATTGTTCTCCTGTACACCATCTGGTGTTACGTGAAGATGGCAGGGCGTCTTGATAAGTCCTTCATCGAAGAGAACAAACATTCACTGTACTAAGGAGCAGACGAATATGTGGTATTTTGCATGGATCCTCGGAACGCTCCTGGCCTGCAGTATTGCTGTTATTGCAGCACTGGCTATTGAGCACCAGGAAGATAAAGCCGCTTCAGGCGAGTAAGACGGATGCTGGATAAGTCTTACCAACTACTGGATAAGGGCCCCATCCGGGTCCTTGTCCTGCTGATGGCGTTGGGGCTGGCATTGAGTGTGATCTGGGATCCGTCGCGTTTTGCGGCAAACACCAGCTCATTACAGATCTGGCAGGGACTGCTGATGATCTGGGCGGTATGTAACGGTGCCATTTTCGGTCTGGCATTCCGGCCGAAGCGCACAATCTGGAAGATTCTGTTCCATCCGCTTCCGGCGGTGGTGATTCTGGGTTACGGCCTTTATCATTTGTTCAGCTGATACAAACGTTTATGACTAAAAAGTCGTTCATATGAACGGCTTTTTTCTTTTTTGCCTCCGCTCCGGTTCACGGATAGTGCAGCAATGCGGCATTACCGGCAAAAAACCGGGCAAAATAATCAATAAACACCCGGACCTTCTGCGGCAAATGCGCAGCGGGCGGAAATACCATATTGATACTTTGATCCGGCACCGGCTGACGGGTGAACACCGGAACCAGCTTCTCCTCAGCTAATTGTTCCCGGATATACCAGACCGGCAGCAGGCTGTAACCCTGATGTGCCAGTGTCATGGTGCGGATCGCCTGAATCGCGTTAGAGATAAACACCCGGTTGTCCGGCGCGGGCAGATGCTGACGACGGCTTAAACGGGCGGTGAAATTACTGTTGGCGATAAAGGGCAGGGCGGCGGGGTCACTGTTTTCCGTTATCCGGTACTGCCGGATAAATTCAGGCGTTGCCACATAGCAGACCGGAAAATCAGCCAGTTTGCGGAACCGCAGACCGCTGTCACTCAGCGTGCCCAGCCGGAACACCACATCCAGTTTCAGGGCAATCAAATCACTCAGGCTGTGATCGACACGGTAATCCGCCCTGATCAGCGGATAGCGTTGTGTAAAGGCGGGCAGTTGCGGCAGCAGAAACTGACCGCCGAATTCGGCGGCAGCACTGAAACTCAGCGGCCCCTGTGGCTGAGCGGTTCCCGTTCTGACGGCATCCATCGCACTGTCAAACTGCTGTAACAGCGGTTTGAATTGCTGATACAGCGCCTGGCCGGATTCCGTCAGGGTAAACTGCCGCGTGGTCCGGTGCAGCAGTGTGGTACTGAGCTCGGATTCCAGGGCTTTGATATGCAGGCTGACCACCGATTTGCTCAGATTCAGGCGTGCAGCGGCCCGGGTAAAGGAACCGGTGTCCACAACATAAATAAAGGTATTGATCTTCTCAACGGATGTCAGCATCAGATTGTTTCGTTTTCTCAAACAGTATTGTCTATTTTGATGCATAGACGGCTGTGGTCAACTGCTTTTACACTGCTGACCGGAGGAAACCATGACTTATCGTTACCGTATCGCCCTGATTTTTTTGCTGGGCTTTTTTATTGATTGCATCAATATCTTTATGTCGGCCATCACATTGCCTGCTATTGCGAAGGCCATGCAGGTGTCATCCCTGTCGGTGACCTGGGTGGCAAACAGCTATATTCTCGGGCTGACACTGATTATTCCGCTCAGTCCCCGGCTGGCGGCCCGTTTCGGGATCCGCGAATTGATGACGGCTTCCATGCTGCTGTTTGCCGCAGCGGCTGTGCTGGCAGGCAGTGCAGGATCCTTTGCTTCGCTGATTTTCTGGCGTTTTTTACAGGGCGTGGCAGGCGGATTACTGATCCCCGCCGGGCAGTCACTGACTTTTCAGTATTTTCAGGGGCGTGAGCGAAGCAAAATATCCACCATTATTATGATGATCGCGCTGATTGCGCCTGCGCTTTCCCCGATGGCCGGGGGGATCATTGTTGATCTGGCCGGCTGGCGGCCTGTCTTTTATGTCAATGCGCCGGTGGCACTCTTTACAGCATTGCTGGCCTGGTGCTGGATCCGTGAACCGAAAACCGCTGCCGGAGATGCGCCGGATCTCAAAGGGCTGCTGCTGGTCAGCCTGACGCTGGCATCCCTGCTGATTGCCCTCTCTCTATACGGGGAATATCACAATATCACCGGCGCACTGGCGCTCGGCGGGCTGATGCTGTGCAGTGCCGGGCTTTATTACCGCCATTACCGGCAGACCCCGCAGGCGATTATTGATTTATCGCTGCTGAAAAATACCCGGCTGTGGCTGTCGGTGGCGGTGTATTACGCAGTACCGGGGGTGTTTACCGGGGCGAACATCCTCGCTATCTTTTATCTGACCACGGTTCCCGGTCTGAGTACCGCCGTCACCGGTGCATTTATGCTGCTGTATGCGGCGGGGGCGATGGTGGCAATGCTGATCAGCGGCGCAGTGTATAACCGGACCGGTGCCGGGCGTCTGTTTATTATCAGTCTGCTGCTGCACAGCGGCGGTATCGCGCTGTTTGCCCTGACAGACAGCCACACGCCGTTGTATTTCATCGGTCTGATTTACCTGCTGACAGGCACCGGCGGCGGTATCGCTGCCAACTGCGCACAAACTACTGCATTGTATGATTTTCACGGCGCACAGCTGAACAAAGCCAGTGTGATCTGGAATATTAACCGTCAGGTGGTGTTCAGTATTGGTGCCGCCGTCATGATGACGCTGTATCAGACCCTGAATACGGTTGTTCCGGGGCAGGCATTTGCCCTGACATTTCTGGGGGGCGCATTGGCTGGGTTAATCCCGCTGATTTTCCTGATCCGCCCGCAGTGTCGTACTTCATTAAAACCCGCAGAGGAGATTATCCGTGAGTAATACGATGTTGTTTCAGCAGGCGTGTGATGAAATTCATCATGTTCATGACCTGATTTTTAAAACCTTTACGGTTTCGGGAGCAGAAGGGCAGGCAGCACTGTCTGAATTGCTGACCCACTTCACATCTGAGTTTTCCATGACCGGTATCAGCGGGGCTGTTATTGACCTTGCGGCGGTGACGGAGATGTTCACCCGTATACAGGGTAAGAGGCAGGGAGCACCGATTGAAACGTCGGAATATCACTGTGTCAGCCTGACAGAAAACACCCTGTCAGTACGTTATCTGGAGACACAGCATTTTGCCGGAAGCACCACCGTACGGCGCTCGCTGGCTATTCTCCGCCGGGAGGATACCGGAAAGTGGCGGTGGCATTATTTACATGAAACGCCGCTGTCTGCATAAAACAACACCGGCGGGTTGACGGCCGGTTTTTCAGCCGGTAAACAGGGGTCATAAATCCTGTTTTCACAAAATAAAAACAAGGTGATTTAATTTATGAAATTACAATAAGTTAGATTATCCTGTAAATAAATCGGTAGCAGAAAAATCCGGATAATTCCGGATTTTTGCGTGTTCGTGAGGAAAAATGTCTTTTAATAAGTGTTTAATGATAGCTTTCTGAGCAAAAAATAATGCCGCTAAGGCATTGTAATACGTAACAAAATATTTTTTCATCTCAACCCTTCCGGGGGCTTGCGTGTTGGATAAAGGCGAGTATGATTAGCGCGCGGACAAACGGGCTTTTCTTATCTTTACGAACTAAGCATTTTCAATACGTTTGCTCTTCACGTATAGTTTGCAAGGCATGTTGTCTGATAAAAGTAAGTTGCGGGATATTCAATGTTCAGTTGGCCTATACGGGTTTATTACGAAGATACCGATGCTGGTGGTGTGGTATACCACGGGCAGTATCTGGCATTTCTTGAGCGTGCCAGAACCGAAATGTTACGGGAACGGGGCTTTCACCAGCAGCGTCTGCTGGAAGAGCAGCTCGGCTTTGTGGTCCGCAAATTAACTATCGATTACCACCATCCGGCAAGGTTAGACGATCTGTTAGAGGTACGCAGTGAGATCACCGATATCCGTCGTGCGTCTCTGACATTTACGCAGACACTTATGCATAAAAACGGAACTCTTTTATGTCGCGCAGAGGTACTGGTCGCCTGCGTGAATATTTCTTTAATGAAGCCGGTAGCGCTTCCTGAGTCTATTGTCGCGGAGTTTAAGCAGTGACTGACATGAATATCTGGGATTTATTCCTGAAAGCAAGTTACCTCGTGCAATTTATCATGCTGGTATTGCTGGGCTTTTCTGTTGCCTCGTGGGCCATTATTATTCAGCGCACCAAAGTCCTGAATGCGGCCACCCGTGAAGCAGAAGCGTTTGAAGACAAATTCTGGTCAGGAATCGAACTGTCCCGTCTGTATAAAGAAAGCCAGGCCCGCCGTGATGAACTGAGCGGGACTGAGCAGATCTTCTACTCCGGTTTTAAAGAATTTGCCCGCCTGCATCAGGCGAATGTGCACTCTCCGCAGGCGGTGGAAACCGGTGCGGCGCGTGCAATGCGCATCTCCATGAACCGTGAGATGGAAAATCTGGAAAACCACATCCCGTTCCTTGGTACTGTCGGTTCTATCAGCCCGTATATCGGCCTGTTCGGGACAGTCTGGGGGATCATGCACGCCTTTATCGCCCTCGGTGCGGTAAAACAGGCAACATTACAGATGGTGGCGCCGGGTATCGCGGAAGCCCTGATTGCAACCGCAATCGGTCTGTTTGCCGCAATTCCTGCGGTTATGGCATACAACCGTCTTAATCAGCGCGTGAATAAATTAGAACAGAACTACGACAACTTCAGCGAAGAATTTCTGGCGATTTTACACCGTCAGGCCTTTGCTACTGCTGATAAGAAATAAGGCAGGAGATTATCATGGCACGTCATCGCGGACGCCGGCGGGAGCTGAAATCCGAAATTAACATTGTTCCTTTACTGGACGTGTTACTCGTGTTGCTGCTGATCTTCATGGCAACAGCGCCGATCATCAGTCAGAGTGTGGAAGTGGATCTGCCGGATGCCTCCGATTCTCAGGCCGTTTCCACTAATGATAATCCGCCGGTGATCCTGGAAGTCTCCGGTGTCGGCCGCTACACCCTGGTGGTGAAGCAGGATCGTCTGGAACTGTTACCGGAAGAGCAGATCATTGCAGCGGCAAAACAGTATCTGGCTGAAGATCCGAAGACTGTCTTCCTGGTCGGCGGCGCTAAAGATGTGCCTTACGAAGAGATTATTAACGGCCTGAATATTCTGAAACAGGCCGGAGTGAAATCTGTGGGCCTGATGACGAAGCCGATGTAAGGTTTGTTATGCAGATGTTTTCACTCAGAAGGTTAGGGAATTAAGCGTGGGAAAGCTGAAAGAGCGTAAAGATAAATTAAATCGTTCTGTCATCACCTCTGTGGTGTTGCATCTTTTGCTGATTGCGCTTGTGATCTGGGGATCGTTTGTCACCAAATCAGGACTGACCGGCGGTGGTGAAGGCGGTCAGGTGATCGACGCCATTATGGTTGATCCGAACGCGATGGTGGAAAACTTCAACCAGCAGCAACAGCAGCAGGCCAACGCAAAACAGGCTCAGGCGCAGCGTGAGAAAAAAGCGAAGCAGCAGGAAGAAGAATTACGTCAGAAAGAACTGCGCGAGCAGGAGCGCTTAAAAGCGATTGAAGAAGAGCGCCTGAAGACCGAACAAAAAGTGGAAGATCAGAAAAAACAGGCTGAAGAGCAGCAAAAACAAGCTCAGGAAGCCGTGAAGAAAGCCAAAGAAGAGCAGAAGCTGGCGGAAGAAGCCGCAGCCAAAGCACAGGCTGAAAAAGAAAACGTAATTAAAGAGCAGGCGCTGGCGAAGAAGCAGGCTGACGAGAAAGCTGCTGCACAGAAAGCGGCTGAAGAAGAAAAAGCCAAAGCCGAAAAAGCGGCTCAGGAAAAAGCCGCCAAGGCTGAAGCCGCTAAAGCAGAAGCAGCCAAAGCAGAAGCCGCCAAAGCTGAAAAAGCAGCCAAAGACAAAGCGGCTAAAGAAAAAGCCGCCAAAGCTGCCGCGAAAAAACAGGCCAGCGAAGTGGATGACCTCCTCGGCGGACTGGCATCCAACGCCCCGGGCACAGAAAGCGGCGGTGCATCCGCAGCCGGTCAGGGCGGTGGCAAGAAGAGCGGAACAAACTCGGATGGTGATATGAACGGTTATATCGCACAGGTCCGGTTAGCGATCCAGGCGAAGTTCTACAATGCGGATCTGTACCGCGGTAAGACCTGTACGCTGGAAATTAATATCACAGATAAGGGAACACTTATCAGTGTGAATGCGGTTGGTGGTGATGACGGTTTATGTCAGGCTGCACTCGCGGCGGCGAAGCAGGCCCGTATTCCTGCTCCGCCGAGCAAATCGGTCTGGCAGCAGTTTAAGAATACTAAACTGGACTTTAAGCCGGAATAAGCTGTAATACAGTGTGACTAACCAAATATATCCGGTTGTTAGTTTTTATTGCGGTATCTGGTTTTGGTTAGGAACGTTTGTTAAAATATGAGTCTGATGCGGGCATTGGCACAACGAGGGAGAGAGAATGAAGCAGGCAGTGAAATACATGCTCGGTTTTCTGATGCTGTGGGCGGCAGTTGCTCAGGCTGAAGTTCGTATCGAGATTACTCAGGGTGTTGATTCAGCACGTCCTATCGGCATCGTACCTTTCCAGGTCGCCGGCGGTGGCGCTGTTCCGGAAGACATCGGCGCGATCATTGCCGCGGATCTGCGTAACAGCGGGAAATTTAACCCGATCGACCCTAATCGTATGCCGCAGTTACCGGGTACCGCATCTGAAGTGGTTCCTGAGTCCTGGACGGCGTTAGGCATTGATGCTGTTGTTGTCGGCCAGGTTCAGCCGGGCGCTGACGGCAACTATCTGGTGAGCTATCAGCTGGTGGACACCTCCGGTGCTCCGGGCAGCGTACTTGCACAGAACCAGTTTAAAGTCACCAAACAGTGGCTGCGTTATGCGGCACATACTGCCAGTGATGAAGTATTTGAGAAATTAACCGGTATTCGTGGTGCATTCCGTACCCGGATCGCGTATGTGGTGGTTAAAAACAGCGGTGACTATCGTCACGAGCTGCGCGTGTCTGATTATGACGGCTACAACCAGTTCACCGTTCACCGTTCACCGGAGCCGCTGATGTCACCGGCATGGTCACCGGATGGCGAGAAACTGGCGTATGTTACCTTTGAGAGCGGAAGTTCAGCCCTGGTTATTCAGAATCTGTCCAGCGGACAGGTGCGCCAGGTTGCCTCATTCCCGCGTCACAACGGTGCCCCGGCATTTTCACCGGACGGAACCAAACTGGCATTTGCGTTATCAAAAACCGGTAGTCTGAATCTGTATGTGATGGATCTCGGCTCAGGCCAGATGCGTCAGGTAACAGATGGTCGCAGTAATAACACCGAACCTTCATGGTTCCCGGACAGCCAGACGTTAGCGTTCACGTCTGATCAGGCTGGTCGTCCGCAGATCTATAAGGTTGGGATTAATGGCGGTGCGCCTGAGCGCCTGACGTGGGATGGGACTCAGAACCAGAATGGTGACGTCAGTGCTGACGGCAGTTTCCTGGTAATGGTCAGTTCAGGCGGCGGGAAACAGCATATCGCCAAACAAGATCTAGTAGCGAACAATTTCCAGATTTTAACGGATACGTTCCTAGATGAAACGCCAAGTATCGCACCTAACGGCACTATGGTTATTTATAGCTCCTCGCAAGGTATGGGAACTATATTGCAGCTGGTTTCGACCGATGGGCGTTTCAAAGCGCGTCTTCCGGCGACTGACGGACAGGTAAAATTCCCTGCCTGGTCGCCGTATCTGTGATGCATTAAAAATATGTATGGCAAATTATAAAAGGATCAAAGAGATGCAACTTAACAAAGTGCTTAAAGGGCTGATGTTAGCTTTACCTGTTCTGGCTGTTGCTGCATGTAGTTCTAACAAAAACGACCAGACTGATGCGGGCACTGTCGATAATGGCGCAAACGCTGGTATGTCTGCGGAAGAACTGGCACGCCAGCAGCTGCAGGAACTTCAGAACAACAATATCGTATACTTCGGTTTCGACAAATACGATATCTCTCCTGAATTCCAGCAGATGCTGGATGCACACGCTGCATTCCTGCGTAACAACCCGTCTTACAAAGTGACTGTAGAAGGTCATGCTGACGAACGTGGTACTCCGGAGTACAACATCGCACTGGGCGAGCGTCGTGCTAACGCAGCGAAAATGTACCTGCAGGGTAAAGGCGTTAACGGCGAACAAATCTCTATCGTTTCTTACGGTAAAGAGAAGCCGGCAGTTCTGGGTCACACCGAAGCTGACTACGCTAAAAACCGTCGTGCAGTCATCGTATACTAAGAGATATACATGAAAAGTAACTTCAGACGCCTGATGGTGAGTCTGTCGTTATTGATAGGTGTAGCGGCCCCCTGGGCCGCTATTGCTCAGGCACCCATCATCAATATCGGCTCAGGCTCCACTGATGACCGCCTCACGCAGCTCGAGCGTATTTCTAACGCTCATGGTCAGCTATTAACCCAACTTCAGCAACAAGTCATGGACAACCAGCGCGATATCGATATGCTGCGCGGGCAAATCCAGGAAAGTCAGTACCAGCTGAATCAGTTGACAGAACGCCAACGCGAACTTTTCTCACAGGTGGATTCCCTCACCGGTGGCGGCAGTGCATCAACAGATAATACATCCGCGGCATCCGGTAATACGGGTTCTGCGGATACTGCCGCAACCTCCGCTCCTGCTGCTGCAAGTAAGGGCAATGAGAAAGATGACTATAACGCCGCGGTAAACATGGCGATGAACACCAAAGATTACGATGGTGCAATCAGCGCATTTCAGCGTTTTATCCAAAGCTATCCGAAATCCGGTTATCTTCCTAATGCCAATTACTGGTTAGGTCAGATGAACTACAACAAAGGCAAAAAAGATGACGCTGCGGCGTATTTTGCTTCTGTGGTAAAAAACTGGCCGAAATCCCAGAAAGCAGGGGAGTCCTTCTATAAAGTCGGGCTGATCATGCAGGAGAAAGGGGATAAAGCGAAAGCGAAAGCGATTTATCAGCAGGTTGTCGCACAATACCCGGGCTCTGCCGGTGCGAAGCTGGCTGAGAAAAAACTGGCTGGTTTATAACCGCCGGTTTGTTTTTTTGCTCAGAGTATAGCCCCGACCGGAGAGTTTTTTGCTCAACCGGGGCTAAGTGAGTGAATTATAAGCGTTTGAATAAGTTAATTTGAAAAAATCGTTGCACCGGCCGGATAAATCAGTATTATATCGTGCCGTTGGCAAGAGAGTACGGGTCGTTAGCTCAGTTGGTAGAGCAGTTGACTTTTAATCAATTGGTCACAGGTTCGAATCCTGTACGACCCACCATTCTCTTTTGCCCGAAATCTGAAACGGGTCGTTAGCTCAGTTGGTAGAGCAGTTGACTTTTAATCAATTGGTCACAGGTTCGAATCCTGTACGACCCACCATTTCAGACCTCCCTCAGCAGTATTACGATGGGTCGTTAGCTCAGTTGGTAGAGCAGTTGACTTTTAATCAATTGGTCACAGGTTCGAATCCTGTACGACCCACCATCGTCACTATTTTCCCTCTGATTTTTTGTTTTCACCGGTATCACACCGGCGATCACCTGTTTGTTATTATTCATTCTCCGGCGCGAGTAAATCATCGGCATTCAGCCGGTCAGTGACCAGTGCAATAATTTTATCTGCCAGCGTGATATCGATATCAAATTTCTGTGCTTCAATCACGCGGAGTGCCACATCGCGGTAGAGTGTCAGCATCGCCATATGCGCCCGTGCGGCACGGACACGATCACGGTTGTCCAGTGTTGCCATAAAACGCCCGTACAGGCCCGGAGGCAACCAGGTGCTCAGATGACGACCCGCATACCAGACATCCTGTGTACCGTCACTGCGCAGCAGCACATGCCACTCCAGCAGGGTGATCAGCCACTGTTTCATAGCGGTATCTTTCAGCCGGGCAGTCCAGAGTTCATTGCGCAGATAATAAACCGGTGCCTGTGAGGCTTCCAGCCAGAAATTCTGCCAGTTTGACAGGAAGGTCTGCTGATCCGGCGGAGTGAGCACGGCAGCCGGATCAGCATACTCAGGCAACCCGGCAGTGAGACCGGTTTTATCCAGCAGAACGGCATAACCGCGCTGATAGATGCTGTCCAGTCCGTGTGCAGCCATATGTTTGATACGTTCGCGCCCGGCCAGCACAAAATCAACTTTACGGCCTTTTTCATACAGAACCTGACAAGACGGCCAGCAGAGGCTGTCGTCATCACGTGAAGCCTCTTTGCGGATAATCAGCGGCACACCAAACCGGCTCAGCCAGCGGCTGTCCTGAAATAAATCATCATGACTGCTGCCGATCAGTTCGGCATTAATATCCGAAAAACGGTCTGCCTGGTTCTGGCGTGCCACAGAGCCGGTGATAATAACCGCATCGATACGGGGATCTAATAGGGCAAAAGAAATTATAGTGTTTATAATTTGCTCAATTGATTCCATCTTACATCTCATTCATATAATTAATCGCTGGGCTGATAGTACGTCATAATCAAAAATAGCGGGAGAGTTCAGGTTAAAAAAACGTTATGATGTTTAGCATATTAAACAAATGCTGTTACCATGGGATGATTTTACCGGAAACAGCAGGGCAGGATACAGTTAACTAAACCTGGTCTCAGTGGCTGACCACCGATGACAGGAAACAGACTTAGTACAGGTGACGGAATGGAATTTTTTGATATTCATAATATTCTCGTGGTGATCCCCTATTGGGAAGAAGGGTCTTATTCGCTGTCCTGGATTGAAGCGGTGGGGGCAACCGCCGGGTTGCTGTGTATCTGGCTGGCAAGTCTGGAAAAAACAATCAATTATCTGTTTGGCCTGATTAACGTCACGCTGTTTGCGGTGATTTTCTTTCAGATCCAGCTCTATGCCAATCTGCTGCTGCAGATTTTCTTTTTCGCTGCCAATATTTATGGCTGGTATGCCTGGAGCAGACAAAATGAGAAAGCAGAAGCGGAGCTGAAAATCCGCTGGATGCCGCTGCGGCAGACGGCTGTCATTGCGGCGGTTTCTCTGGCGGCGATTTTACTGCTGGCGCGTTTTATCGACCCGGTCTTTACGTGGCTGGCACAGAGTATGGTCAGTATACTGAATGTCGCAGGGGCTGATCTGGCGATGCCGGTATTGCTGCCGGATGCCTTCCCGTTCTGGGATGCGGCAATGACCGTGTTGTCCGTGGTGGCGATGATCCTGATGACCCGTAAGCTGGTGGAAAACTGGCTGCTGTGGGTGGTTATCAATATGATCAGTATTGTGATTTATGCCCTTCAGGGCGTGTACGCGCTGTCGCTGGAATATATCATCCTGCTGGGAGTGGCACTTAACGGCTCGCGGATGTGGATAAAAGCGGCGAAACAGCCGTAAAACTATTTTCCGCACAATAATCCGGTGATTATAATGAGAGTCTGACAACAATCAGATTCTCATTAATCAGCAATAAAAGGAAACGCTTGTGGCCGGTGGCAGCTTACTTGCACTACTCGATGATATCGCAACCGTACTGGATGATGTCTCTGTGATGACCAAAATGGCCGCCAAAAAGACATCCGGTGTCCTGGGGGATGACCTGGCGCTGAATGCTCAGCAGGTCGTTGGTGTCCGCGCTGAGCGGGAGATCCCGGTGGTCTGGGCAGTGGCGAAGGGCTCTTTTCTCAATAAACTGATTCTGGTGCCGCTCGCACTGCTGATCAACGCCTTTGCCCCCTGGGCGGTTACACCTCTCCTGATGGTCGGCGGGGCGTTTCTCTGTTTTGAGGGCGCGGAAAAACTGGCGCATAAGTTTCTGCATAAAGCCGGTGATGAGCCCGGAGAAACGGCACCGGCAGACGATATTCAGACACCGGAAGCGTTGGCGGCATTCGAAAAACGCAAAGTCAAAGGCGCTATCCGCACCGATTTTGTATTATCGGCGGAGATTATTGCTATCACCCTCGGTATTGTGGCCACCTCTCCCTTTGTTAATCAGCTCGTGGTGCTGTCTGTGATTGCGGTCATTATGACTATCGGGGTATACGGTCTGGTGGCGGGAATTGTCAAACTCGATGATCTGGGATTTTACCTGCAGAAAAAATCAGCAGCGTTGCTGAAAAAACTGGGAGACGGGCTGATCCACGCGACGCCGTATTTAATGAAAACCTTGTCAGTCGTCGGGACTGCGGCCATGTTTATGGTTGGCGGCGGTATTCTGACTCACGGTATTCCGTTTATTTATAACCTGATTGAAAATCTGGCTCAGCAGGGCGCACAGCTTCCGGCATTCGGCAGCGTGCTGCACTTTATCACTCCGCCGGTTGCCAATTTATTGTTCGGGCTTGTCGCCGGTCTGGTGTTTGTTGCGCTGATTACCGCTGTTAAGCGTATTAAAACGGGATTAGCGGCATAAATACCCTTCTCACGGGCAGCGGCTGATGAAGCCGCTGTTTTCCTTCTGATTCATAATAATTTGTTCTGTTGATCTGAATATTTTCGGGGTGAAAAATTAATTTCAATTCCGACGGCAGCTAATTGTTTACAGCGTGTTGACAAGCAGTTAGATTAAAATAACGACAATAATGAAACAGGACACCGGAAGAGACGGGTTATGAATTATCAGAACGATGATGTAAAAATAAAAGAAATTCGGGAATTATTACCGCCAGTGGCGTTATTAGAGTCATTTCCCGCGACTGAGACTGCCGCAGACACCGTTCGCCGCACCCGTCATGCAATCCACGAAATCCTGGAAGGCCGGGATGATCGTCTGCTGGTCGTTATCGGGCCATGCTCAATTCACGACCCGAAAGCCGCAGTTGAATATGCGGATCGCCTGCTGACATTGCGCAATGAACTGAAAGGTGAACTGGAAATCGTTATGCGCGTTTATTTTGAAAAACCGCGTACCACGGTCGGCTGGAAAGGGCTTATCAACGATCCGCACCTCGACCACTCTTTTGCCATCAATGATGGTCTGCGTATTGCCCGCAAACTGCTGCTGGATATCAATGACAAAGGCTTACCGGCAGCCGGTGAATTCCTGGATATGATCACTCCGCAGTATCTGGCGGATCTGATGAGCTGGGGTGCTATCGGCGCCCGCACCACGGAATCCCAGGTGCACCGTGAGCTGGCCTCCGGGTTGTCCTGCCCGGTCGGGTTTAAAAACGGCACAGACGGCACCATCAAAGTCGCCATTGATGCCATTAACGCCGCCGGGTCGCCGCACTGTTTTCTGTCCGTGACCAAGTGGGGACATTCAGCCATCGTGAACACCACCGGTAACGGTGACTGCCACATTATTCTGCGCGGCGGTAAAAAACCAAACTACAGTGCGGAAGATGTCAGTGCGGTAAAAGAAGGGCTGGCACAGGCTGGGCTGGCACCGCGTATTATGATCGATTTCAGCCACGCTAACAGCAGCAAACAGTATAAGCGTCAGATGGATGTGAGCACCGATGTGGCACAGCAGGTCGCCGGTGGTGAGAAAGCCATTATGGGCGTGATGGTGGAAAGCCACCTTGAGGAAGGGAATCAGAACCTGGAAGGTGATGCACCGCTCGTGTACGGCAAAAGTGTGACTGATGCCTGCATCGGCTGGGAAGATACTGAAGCTCTGTTGCGTCAGCTGGCAGATGCGGTAAAAGCCCGCCGCGGTTGATAGCACCAGAAGCCCGGAGCACTGAAAATAAAAAACCCTGACATGAAGTGTCAGGGTTTTTTTTCACCAAAGAAAGCGGATTACTTCGCTTTACCCTGGTTAGCAACAGCAGCGGCTTTGGCAGCAATCGCATCCTGGTCGCCCAGGTAATAGCGGCGCAGCGGCTTCATGTTTTCATCAAACTCATACACCAGCGGCACAGCGGTCGGGATGTTCAGCTCGAGGATCTCATCTTCGCTCATGTTATCCAGGTATTTCACCAGCGCACGCAGGGAGTTACCGTGTGCAGCGATGATCACTTTCTCACCGGACGCGACGCGTGGTTTGATAACATCAGTCCAGTAAGGCACAACGCGATCGATAGTGATCGCCAGGCTTTCAGTGGCAGGCAGTTCGCTTTCTGCCAGTTTCGCATAACGCGGATCGTGGCCCGGGAAGCGCTCATCACTTTTTTCCAGTGCCGGCGGGGTGATAGCAAAACCGCGACGCCACAGTTTGACCTGCTCGTCACCGTATTTTGCCGCGGTTTCCGCTTTATCCAGACCCTGGAGTGCGCCGTAATGACGTTCGTTCAGTTTCCAGCTTTTCTCCACCGGCAGCCACTGCTGGTTTACCTGATCCAGGATATTCCACAGTGTGTGAATAGCGCGTTTCAGTACCGAGGTATAGGCGAAATCAAAAGAGAAGCCTTCTTTTTTGAGTAACTGACCAGCCTCTTGTGCTTCAGCACGGCCTTTTTCAGATAACTCAACATCAGTCCAGCCGGTAAAGCGGTTCTCTTTGTTCCACTCACTTTCACCGTGACGTACAAGCACCAGTTTAGTTACTGCCATAGCGTAAACTCCTGTTGTGTTTCAGATAGGGGGTTTCAGAATTGAAACAGACCCGGCACATTGCCCATTATATTGGTCACCGGCGCCTTTCGGCAAACTTTCCGCGCAGGTATTTCCGCCGGGGTCTGTGCGGAAGCGATCAATTCCGTCCTGTTTACCGGATAGTGTATACCAAAACTGAATCGATTCCGCTATAAATGTTTACGCAAAGTGTGATACACAGGAAAAAACGGTTTTTTTACGCCACCTTAAACGGCCAGGTAAAAAACAGCAAATGGCAGAGGTTCAGCGCGAAGTGAAATCCTGTTGCCACCCACAACCGCCCGCTCCACATCCAGGCCAGCCCGTAGATAACCCCTGCCAGACCGGCAAAGACAACCAGCAGCGGCCCACCGGCAATATGTGCCAGGCCGAAGACTGCGGCAGCAATAAACAACGCGGCATACGGCGGCAGATACCGGGAAAGCATCTGCTGAATAGCCCCCCGGAACAGCGCTTCCTCCGCAAGGGAGACAAAAAACAGATTCGCCAGCATAAACGCCGGCAGCCAGCGCGGCAGATGCGGTTCAAACCCAAGACCGCCAAGAGCTGTTGCCAGTAACAACAGCGCAGGTACGGAGAAAGCCAGTAACAGCCAGTGCAGGCGGGTGACCCGGCGCAGTGGTGCTGTGACAAACAGTTGCGGAATAATGATGATCAGCACAAACGGAAGCAGTGCTTTATCGGCATTAAACCAGAATGAATAGGGCGGGCTGTGCGGTCCGGCGGCTTCCGGCGGCATCCAGCGCAGATTGTGAAATCCCGGCAACAGGTGAAAAGCCAGACCCAGCACGACGGTGATCACCAGCAGTGTCAGCAGCACGCGCTGCCATGAGCGCGGTGCAGTATAAGGCCGTGCAACAGCCAGCAGGACAGCAAACCACAATGTGATCAGCGCATACCAGTCCATCACACCACTGAACAGGGCACTGAGGGTGGCAGCCAGAAGTGCTGTCAGTGACAGCGTCCGGTGAAATTGTAATAACAGCAGAGATAATGCAAGTAAAAGCCAGGTCATGGAATTGTGTCAGAAAATCAGAAAAGGAGTACGCAGGGTAAAAGAGAAATCAGTGATGTGCCAGCAAAAAAGCGGACTGATAATAATTCTTAATCGGATTATTCTTAATAACAGGCTGAATATATTCAGAAAATAACGGCTGTTTCCGGTGCAGTAAAAAAGTAAAACAGCCGTTTAATAAAAAAATCACAACGTATTGATTTCGTAACGATAACTGCCGTTATCAGGAATAAATGCCAGCCGCCGGTTGATACAGGCGGGGGTATCTTCGCTGTGATGGCTGACAAACAGCAGCTGGGTATCACCACGGCTTATCATAATATCTATAAAACGCAGCACCAGCAGACGGTTGAGTGTATCCAGCCCCTGTAACGGCTCATCGAGGATCAGCAGAGCCGGATGTTTCACCAGCGCTCTGGCAATCAGTATCAGCCGCTGCTGCCCCCACGACAGGCTGTGGAACGGGGCGTCACGGTACGCCTTCAGACCGAGCAGCGCCAGCCACTCATCCGCCAGTTTTATCTGCCGGTCTGACGGTTTCTGATAGAGCCCGACAGAATCGAAATAACCGGAAATCAGCGTGTTACGCACACTTATATTGACACGGTAACTGAGGTGGATGCTGTTACTGACATACCCGATATGGCGTTTGATATCCCACACCGTTTCACCGCTGCCACGGCGGCGGCCGAACAGCGTCAGATCGTTGCTGTAGCCCTGCGGGTGGTCACCGGTGATCAGGCTGAGCAGTGTGGACTTGCCCGCGCCGTTTTCGCCGGTGATTTGCCAGTGCTCACCGGGCAGCACCTGCCAGGTCAGATCATTGAGGATGGGCTTGTCATTATAGCTGACGCAGCCGTGATTGAGGATCACCCGCGGAATGTCCGGCGCAGGGCGCTCTGCGGACGGGTCATCCCGCTCCGGCAGCGTCAGATGCTCTGTCTGCTCACTGCGGGCAAGTTGCGCCTGTAACAGTGCGGATAAGGTATCTGCCGGTGCCAGTACACAGTCTGTCAGCAGCCCGGCGCGGGTGATAAAGTCCGGAATATCACTGAAACGGTTGAGGATCAGAATAACCGTCAGTCCGTCTGCCACAAGTTCTGCCAGCATGTCACTGAGCATACGGCGGGAATCGGTATCCAGGCCGTCATAAGGTTCATCCAGCACCAGTAAATCCGGCTCTGCCATCAGTGCCTGACACAGCAGCGCTTTGCGGGTTTCACCGGTGGAAAGATATTTAAAACGGCGTGACAGGCGATCAGAAATCCCGAACTGCGCCGCCAGCTGCAGGCAGCGTTCATTATCACGGTGTTCTGCCTGAATAATGTCGGCAGTGGTACGCCCGTTGTCGGTGTCATCCCCGTCCATCAGATCGGTATTATTGCGGTTCCATTCTTCATCAATCAGTGCCTGCAATTTTTCAAACGCGACCAGAACGGGACGGCGGAAAGAGGTATTTATCTCCCCGGAAAGCAGCGGAAGCTCCTGTATCAGCGCCCGGGCAAGGGTGGATTTCCCGCTGCCGTTGGTGCCGATAAAAGCATGATGCTGGCCGCTTTCCAGCTGTAATGACGGAACAGAAAGTGTTTTATCCGCGCCTGACCGGAAAATCCCTTGTGTGATGTGCAGATGTGCCATAGTAAACAGCCTTATTATTAGTTTAATTATTCCCCAGAAATAAGCGGAACCGCCGGGGATGTCAAGATAGGGTCACGGTGTTACATTTCGTATCATGAAAAGAAGATCTGCTTCACAGAAACGCCATTATTCAGTCTGCTGTTTTTGTTATACTTTTTGTTACAGCTATGACGGCATCATGGAAATCATACGGAAGGGATATACTGATGAAAAAAAAGGTTATCGCAATCCCCGCGCTTTTGGTTATTGCTGCGGGAATGATATACGGATCTTTCGGGGATGAAGAGACCTTACCGGAACCATCACAGAAAACACTGGATTATATAACAAAAGAATTTAACGGCCTGACTCCCGAAGAAGCAGCAGAAAAAGTACAGATGCAAAAATATAACTTTGACTTCTATCTCGGGATAAGAGGAAAAGAGGATCTCTATCGTCAGAGGAAGACAGTTTTATCTGAAGATGAAGAATATAAAAATGCATTTTCTGTTCTTACACCGGAAGAATATAAAAACAAATTTAATGAAGCCGTTAATCAAATTGCCTTTATTCAGCATATTAAATATGGCCATTCTGTTCTTCATTTCATCATTCCGGTGATGCCGGCAGACAATCAGCTCGCGATAAGCGTTAAAAAAATTACTTACATGGATGGCAGTGAAGAAATAAAGGACAGAGAGACAGACGATACGTTCAGATTAAATACACAGAAAACGGTTAAAAATATCGATATTACTATCACATACAGGTATATCAGCGATCTCAGTAGTTATCATCTCACACCGGATAAGCCCGACATTTTACAAAGTGACTATAGATTAATGCTGGCAGAAAAGGATAAAAACTATCTGAAATACACACTGGAAGGTGAACTGAATATTATCGGTGAAGACGTTACTGACAAAAAGGGCAAAATATTATCATCGTCAGACTGTGCCAGAGGCAGTATCGGTTACGTTGATAAACTGGAACGTTATATTAATGGATCAGCTAAAGTTGCTGATAAATACGGGAAAAATAAAGAGCAACTCATAAAAAGAATTGCCGGTTATTATGAACGCTTTGAACAGGAAACCGACGAACCGGCAACGTACCTTGTCGAATGTACCTACCACGGTACGCCGGAATCCGTTACCGTTTATACTGCAAATAAGCAGGAGCGTGAAGAAAAAAGAATAACGCTGTTCCCGCTTTATACCAGTTTGTATCCAGTGATTGAAGATGAGAAGACACAGACGTTTTATATCTTCGATCAAAACGGTAATGAGATTATTAATCATGGAAAGAAAGCGATAGACAGTGCAGGATTAGGTTATTTTTATACCCGCCATACAGAAAATAAAAAAAATGAGGATGATGGCGAAGAGTATGAATCATTATATTATCATATCTATAAACTGGATACAGTGAATAAGAAACTGAATTATATAATAAAAGCAAGCAGAGTATACAGTTTATCAGATGATGCTGTTGTTATCTCTGAGAATAACGGCATTCAGATATTTAATACGCATTATCCGGAACCGGTAATCATCCCCGGTAACAATCTGTATGCGGATATTTTTAACAAAAATGACGGACACTTTGAGTTTTTCTATTATGACGATAGCCGGGGGATGCATATCCTGAATGACAAAGGTGAACATATTCTGCCTGTATCCGATTACCGGCTGGAGGATGGCGGGGATAATACCGTTAAAGTCAGAAATAGCATCCTGACAGATAATAAAGAAGTAAAGGATAATGAAATCTATTTTATTCACACTGACGGAACAGTGCGTCTGACGTTAACAGGTTATGACAACGCCGGTAAAATTACTGACGGTATGGTACAGGTAAAAAAGGACAATTTATACGGGTTTGCTGACGTAAAAGGAAATGAAATGGTCGCTCCGGATTATCTGGATGCCCGTGATTTTGATAACGGTTATGCGCTGGTGAGAAAAAATGATCACTGGGGTGTGATTAATAAACAGGGCGGTGTGGTTATTCCGTTTAAATACAGCCGTCATAATGCCATGTCATCCATGAACGGACTGATATCTTACCGTATTGAGGATAAGCATTACACCATGCAGGAATTACTGGACGCAAACGGTGTGAAAACAGACAAAATAACAGCAGCAGAACATTAACCGGAAGAGGGGGTCAGAGTGAGAACAGGATTACAATATTCAGTGCTGGCATTACTGGTCAGCGGAACGGTCAATGCCGCAACAGTGGATCTGCGGGTGATGGAAACCTCGGATATTCACAGTAATTTAATTGATTTTGATTATTTCAAAGACAAACCGACAGAGCAGTTTGGTTTGGTCCGTACCGCCGGTTTAATCAAAGCGGCAAAAGGTGAAGCCACCAACGCGGTATTAGTGGATAACGGAGACTTAATTCAGGGCAGTCCGCTGGCGGATTATATGGTCAGCAAAGGGTTAAATGACGGTGAAGCTCATCCGGCACATAAGCTGATGAATACCATGGGCTATACCGTCGGAAATTTCGGTAACCATGAATTTAACTTTGGCCTGGATTATCTGAAAAAAGCCATTGCCGGTGCGGATTTTCCGTACGTGAATGCCAATATTATTGATGAAAAAACCGGTAAGAATCTGTTTACGCCTTATATTATTGTCGATACTCCGGTGAAAGATCGTGACGGCAAAGCGCATGTGATTAAAATCGGTTATATCGGTTTTGTACCACCGCAGATCCTTATCTGGGATAAAGCCAATCTGGAAGGAAAAGTCCGCGTCAATGATATTACGGAAACCGCGAAAAAATTTGTGCCGCAAATGAAAGCAGAAGGTGCGGATTTAATTGTCGCTATTCCGCACTCCGGTTTTTCTCAGGAGCCGTATAAAGCCATGGCAGAGAACTCGGTTTATTATCTCAGTGAAGTACCGGGTATTAATACCATTATGTTCGGTCATTCGCACGGCGTATTTCCGGGCAACGATTTTGCGGATATCAAAGGCGTTAATATTGAGCAGGGAACCGTTAACGGTATTCCGGCTGTGATGCCCGGACAGTGGGGAGATCATCTCGGCGTGGTGGATCTGGTGCTGAATAATGATGAGGGTACATGGAAAGTGGCGGACGCCAAAGCACAGGCACGTCCGATTTATGACAAGGTGAATAAAAAGCCGCTGGTGGCGCGGGATGACAAACTGGCTTCTGTGATTGATGAACAGCACAATGCGACCCGGACCTTTGTCGGCAAGCTGATTGGCAAATCACCGGATAATATGTACAGCTACCTCGCGCTGTTGCAGAGCGACCCGACTGTTCAGATTGTGAATAATGCACAGACGGATTATACCCGCCGCTTTATTCAGGGTGATCCGGATCTGGCGGATTTACCGGTGTTGTCAGCCGCCGCGCCGTTTAAAGTAGGCGGACGGAAAAATGCCCCGGCGGATTTTGTCGAGGTGGAAAAAGGGGATATGACATTCCGCAACGCGGCGGATCTCTATCTCTACCCGAATACGCTGGTGGTGGTGAAAGCGACCGGGGCGGAAGTGACCGAATGGCTGGAATGTTCTGCCGGGATGTTCAATCAGATTAACCCGCAGTCAGAGGCACCGCAAAGCCTGGTTAACTGGGATGGTTTCAGAACCTATAATTTCGATACCATTTCCGGGATCAATTATCAGATAGACCTGACCCAACCGGCAAAATATGATGTGGACTGTCAGACGGTCAATCCGCAGGCCAACCGCATCAAAAATGTGACTTATCAGGGTAAACCGATTGATCCGAAAGCCGTTTTCCTGGTGGCTACCAATAATTACCGCGCTTACGGCGGAAAATTTGCCGGTACCGGTGACAAACATATCGCGTTTGCGTCACCGGATGAAAACCGCAGTGTGCTGGCAGGTTATATTGCAGCGGAAACCAAAGCAAAAGGTGCGGTATCGGCACTGGCTGAGCAAAACTGGACGTTTGTGCCGGTGAAAACGGATAAGAAATTAGATATCCGCTTTGAAACCTCACCGGGTGATAAAGCCACGCAGTTTATTAAAGAGAACGCGCATTACCCGATGACCCGGGTGGGTACGGATGATGTGGGATTTGCGGTTTATCAGGTTGATTTAACAGCGAAGTAAGCAATTACTCACGAAAGCCGCCGTCAGCGGCGGCTTTTAACATCATTTTTATCAGCACAATGTGGCAATAATCACCTGGTCGGCGTTAAACAGCGCGGTGACATCATCACCTTCTTTCAGCTGCTGTCTGTCAGCATCCTGATTATCCACGGTAGCGCATAACTGTGCGCCGCCGGTCAGTGTCACCATCACTTCACTGTTTTCCGTACCTCTGGCAACGGAACAGATATGCCCGCTCAGGTGATTATCATAACCGGTGCTGTTTCCGGCGGATTTACTGATTTTCACCCACGGCGCTTTAATCAGAGTGAGTACTTCTTTACCGACAGATAACCCCAGCCGGTTGGCGCTTTGCTCCGTCAGGGCAACGGCAAGTTCGGTTTTTTTATCCGCCAGCAGGACATTCACATGCTGCTGCACATGGGTATGGTCGCGCGACATAATCGTGCCGAAGAACTGGTTGCGGGCGCTGGTTTGCAGGGAGAAGCGGGAGATGGCCGCCAGCAGGCTGTCGAGCGGCAGTGAATCCTCTTTGAGGACATCAAAGGCTTTCTGCTGGATTTGTGCCAGCAGATCATAAAGCTGAAGTAAGCGCTCACCATAGCGCGTGAGTGTCGCACCGCCGCCGCCTTTGCCGCCGGTGGCCCGGTCAACAATCGTTTCCTCGGCAAGCTGGTTCATCTCATTGATGGCATCCCAGGCACTTTTGTAACTGATACCGGCCAGCTTTGCCCCCTGACTGATGGAGCCGGTGGCTCTGACCTGCTTGAGTAAGGAAATCCGCCGTGGATCGGCAAATAAATGACCTTCTGATTTTAGTGTTAATAAAATATCCAACGGAAAATACCCCGTATAGTAATCAGACAGAATCACCGGTGCAGTTTCTCCGCCCGGTGCGGCTTGGCTTTCCGGTTAGTGTAGCAAACTGCGTTTTTTTTTCATCCGGGAATATGGTGATTAAATTTTACTGAATAATTTGTGAGAGGGATAAAAACAGGTATGGTATAGCGATGATTTATTAAACAGGGAATTATATCATGGGGAATACCTTATTCAGTCTTTACCGGACTGTCAGAGATGATCCGGACAACGGTTCTGAAACGGAGGATTTTACCCGTACACTGGCAGTACAGTCATTCTGGGTTGAATCGCAGGGACAAGCCGGCAGCGGCAAAGTGGGGCTGGCATTTTGTCAGGGAGAGGATGATAAAGAGCCTGTGCTGCTTGCTTACATGCGTGATGACGGCAGTAATGAGCCACCACCGGAAGTGGCGGAACACATGAACGCCGCTGAACGTGATTATGCGGAATTGCCGGGCGCTTTTTTGCTGACGATGGTCGCGCAACTAAATTACACGCTGTGCATCGTTGCGGAGGATGACGAAACAATACTGCTGGACAGTGATGCCCTGAAAACGCTGCTGACGTATCTTCAGATACTTTACAACGAAGATAGTGAAGACACTGATGAAGAGACCGTAACTCCGGTTGCGGATTCTGCGGGTATCAGAACAGAAAGCGGTAACAGTATTGTCGAAACACCCGGCAGTGCCGGAAAGGTGGTCGGTTTTCTCATCCTGGCGGCAGTGATTGTGGCTGTTGTTTATTTTATGCAGACCTGACCGCACGAATCGCTATGCTTTCGGCTGCGTGATTTATATAGAATGGCGGGTAATATGACGTTATGATAGTCACGCTGAATATCCTTTTCGCCTGATATAAAGAGATTAAGTGCTATGTTTGAGTTAGTTAAAAGTTTAGGTTTCGCACTGTTAATGGTGCCTGTTGTGATGACAGGCCTGGCGGCTCTGATCTGGGGATTAGGTGAAATTTTCAACCTGATTTCTAAAGGCGAGCACCACGAAAAGCAGCACTGATGTTGACGTATTCAGGATTACCTGCGTTCGCGGGTAATCCGTGTTTGCTTCTGTTTTCCCGCTCACTCCCGATGTAATTTCCCTCATTTTATCGTATTTTCCGCTTAACTGACGATAGTGGGATAAACCTCCTTTCATTTTACGCTGTATCTTGTTATATACAACGGGTTAATCCTAATCTATCCTGGTGGAAAAAATGAAAAAACAGTTCAGTACGTTATTGGCCGGCGTTGTTATCTCTGCGGCTGTCATGGGTCAGGCGTGGGCCGCTGAAAAAGTGACCGTGTTTGCGGCGGCATCACTGACAAATGCGGTTGATGAAATCTCGGCAAAATATAAGCAGGAGAAAAAAGGTGACGTGGTCGCGTCTTATGCGTCCTCTTCCACGCTGGCCCGTCAGATTGAAAATGGTGCTCCGGCAGATATCTTTATTTCTGCTGACCAGAAATGGATGGACTACGCTCAGGAGAAAAACCTGATCGTTAATGACACCCGTAAAACCTTGTTGGGTAATGAGCTGGTGCTGATTGCCGCGAAAGACAGTAAGATTGATAAAATAGATATTAATAAGCAGACTGATTGGGTTAAATTACTGGATGGCGGTCGTCTGGCTGTCGGTGATCCTGATCATGTGCCGGTCGGTATTTATGCGCAGGAAGCACTGGAAAACCTGGGTGCCTGGAAAGTGGTTGACCCGATGCTGGCCCGTACCAATAATGTGCGCAGTGGCATGGCGCTGGTGGAGCGCGGCGAAGCGCCGCTGGGTATCGTATACGGTTCTGATGCGGTTGCCAGTGATAAAGTAAAAGTCGTCGGTATTTTCCCGGCTGATACGCATAAACCGGTTGAATATCCGATTGCGATCCTGAAAGATCACAATAATGCCGATGTGAAAGGTTTCTACGATTATCTGCAGACACCGGAAGCAAAAGCGATCTTCAAACGTTACGGTTTCAGCCCTATGTAATAAATAAGGACTAACAGACAGCGATGTTGAATGAGTATGAATGGCAGGCGGTTATCCTCAGCCTGAAAGTATCAACAGTCGCCGTGGCAGCCAGTCTGCCGTTCGGCATACTGATGGCATGGGTACTGGTGCGCTGCCGTTTTCCGGGCAAGTCGCTGCTGGACAGTCTTATCCACTTACCACTGGTATTACCGCCGGTGGTAGTGGGTTATCTTCTTCTGATCAGTATGGGCCGCAAAGGTTTTATCGGTGAATGGCTCTATAACTGGTTCGGTTTCAGTTTTACCTTCAGCTGGCGCGGTGCCGCGCTGGCTGCGGCAGTGGTGGCCTTTCCGCTGATGGTACGGGCTATCCGCCTGGCGCTGGAAGCGGTGGATATGCGTCTGGAGCAGGCGGCACGGACACTCGGTGCCTCACCGCTGCGGGTCTTTTTTACTATCACACTGCCGTTGTCGCTGCCGGGTATTATTGTCGGCACAGTGCTGGCCTTTGCCCGTTCGCTGGGGGAATTCGGTGCGACAATCACCTTTGTTTCCAATATCCCGGGGGAAACCCGGACTATCCCGCTGGCGATGTACTCCCTGCTTGAAACACCGGGTGCCGAAATGGATGCAGCACGGCTCTGTATTATCGCTATTGTTCTGGCACTGGCGTCACTGCTGGCTTCAGAATGGCTGACCCGCTGGGGACGTAAACGCCTGGGGGTTGCCGCATGTTAGTGCTTGATTTTGAACAGCAGCTCGGTGATTTATCGATGGTGATCAACACCGAACTGGCCAGTGACCGTATTACCGCTGTCTTCGGGCTCTCCGGGGCAGGGAAAACCTCCTTTATTAATGTGATCGGCGGGCTGACAAAACCACAGAAGGGGCGGATTGAGCTTAACGGGCACACACTTGTGGATATTGAAAAACGCATCTGTCTGCCACCGGAAAAACGCAAAATCGGCTATGTCTTCCAGGATGCACGCCTGTTTCCCCATTACCGGATAAGAGGCAATCTGCGCTACGGTATGGCGCGGGAAATGGAAGATCAGTTTGACAGTATTGTGGAACTGCTGGGTATCGGACATCTGCTGAACCGGCTGCCGATGACGCTTTCCGGCGGGGAGAAGCAGCGGGTGGCGATTGGCCGCGCATTGCTGACCGCACCGGATATCCTGCTGATGGATGAACCGCTGGCCTCGCTGGATCTGCCGCGTAAACGCGAACTGCTGCCGTATCTGGAAAAGATGGCGCAGGATATCAGTATTCCGATTCTGTATGTCAGTCACAGCCTGGATGAAATCCTGCGGCTGGCGGAAGATGTGGTGATTCTGGAAAAAGGCCGCATTCTGGCACAAGGGCCGCTGGAAGAGGTGTGGGCAAGTGCAGCACTGCGGCCGTGGCTGACACAGGAAAGCCTCTCAAGCGTATTAAATGTCACGGTGCTTAAGCATCACGACCGCTATGCCATGACTGCCGCCGCTATCAGTGATCAGGTGCTGTGGATACCGCGTATTACCGGTGAGTCTGATACACCGGTGCGTGTGCGTGTCAGCGCGGATGATGTGTCAATCGTACTGGAAAAACCGAAAAGCAGCAGTATCCGCAATATATTACGGGCAAAAATCACGGAAATGTATGATGACGACAACGGTCAGACAGATGTACGGCTGGCGGTCGGCAATCATTTCCTCTGGGCACGGATTACCGGCTGGGCGCGGGATGATTTACAGCTGAAACCCGGACTGTGGGTGTATGCACAGGTAAAAAGTGTGTCACTGAGTCGCGAATTATAACCTGCCTGAATATACGTACTTTTCATTAATAAAGCGGGCATTCATATTATTCCGATTGCCCATCTGACACACCGGCGATATATATTAACGCCGGTGCATCACTGATCCTGCCGAATTATCACAGAATATTCTCCGCACACGGAAACAAGTGTAAGACGTGCGTTATTGCATAAAAAACCACTGAGTCAGAGGGATAAAATGAAAAAAGCATTACTCTTTTTATTACTGGGTATTTTCTCCGGCGGTCAGGCGCTGGCGGCAAATCAGGTGATGTGTTACACCTATCTGAAAAAAGTCAAAGACGTTGAAATCGAAAACTTAAAAGTCTGGTGTATCGGCACCACCGACGGCTCGCAGGGCGGAATGCGCATCCCGGAGCTGCTCAGTATGGGATATAACGTGGTGGCAACGGAAAGCTTCCCGTATCAGTATTCTGAGGGGGGCTATACCTATGACGGATCCAAATTACTGCTGATCGTCGAAAATGCAAAATTCCCGAATCAGAATCCGGCAGAAAAACCCAAAAATAACTGGAATTTTGATAAGTATAAATAACTAAATTTATTTGCGGATCAGCGGGAAATAATTAAAAAAATGCCTTTATTAAAAGGCATTTTTTATAGTTCAGAACACGGTATTGATCAGCTGAGAATATGACGGCGGATCGCCTGCGCAATACCCGGCTGTGTATTATCCCGGATAATCAGATCAGCGTGTGCTTTGACTTCGTCTGCTGCATTGCCCATTGCCACACCGAGACCGGCGGCAGAAAGCATGCTGATATCATTATGGTTATCACCAAATGCCATCACATCTTTCATCGACATTCCCTGAGATTCCACCCATTCCTGTAAACGGCGGCCTTTGCTGTTACCTTTGCGGGCAATATCCACCTGGTTTATCCACGACCACTCGCAGGACAGCCCCATATCCGCTTCAACGGCATCGGTGAATTCGCGCAGTTTGTTCAGATCATCTGAGCAGGTGGCGAATTTCCAGATAGTGTCAGCGCGATCAACCTCATCAAGGAAGTTGTCCACTTTGCGCATCACCGGACGCTGGTGTTCCGGCAGAGAAGCTGACCAGTTCAGTGTCCGCTCGATGGTGCTGCTGTCAGTGTGATAAAGCATGGCATCGGAGATATACATCAGATGCTCGATATCGGTCTGTGCCAGACGTTCGAGCAGCTGACGGGATTCACTGACACTCATCGGATCGGCGGAAAGCACTTTTTTCCCCGGATAATCGTACAGATAAGTACCGTTACAGCAGATAGCCGGTGTATCCAGCTGCAATGTCTGATAAAACGGATGGATAGCAACGTGATGACGACCGGTGACAATCAGCACCTGCACCCCGGCACGGCGGGCTTCGCGGATAGCATCCAGCGACTCCTGTAATATATGTTTATCCGGATCGAGAAGTGTACCATCGAGATCAAATGCGAGGACGCGGTAAGACATAACAGGGAGCCCCTTGTATGAGTGTCAGAACCGGAATAACGGCGGGCATCAGGGAATATTATTGCACCCTGACGGCATCCTGGCTGATTCCGGGCGGAGATAACTGATAATATAGCATGTTAATTGTTTCGCGATAAACGCTAAGTGCGGTATTATTATACAGAAATGCTTACATTACCTGTTAAAAATCAAACGGGTAAGTGATGATATTAAGGAGCGTGAATGAAGCAGGTGGTTTATGTTGCCAGTACGGAAAGTCATCAGATTCATGTCTGGCAGATGAATGAACACGGTGAAATGTCACTGTTACAGACAGTATCAACGCCGGATCAGGTGCAGCCGCTGATCACCGCGCCGGATGGTGGTCATCTTTATGCTGCGGTAAAACCGGGTAATGCGGTAGTGACGTATAAAATCGCAGAAGACGGTAAACTCACACAAACCGGCCTGACGCCGCTCCCGGGCACTGCCGCCTATATCACGCTTGATAAAGCGGGGCGCACACTGTATGCCGCGTCTTATCATCAGGGAAATCTGGCGGTACTGCCGATCCGCGATAATGGTCTTCCCGCCCGTGCAGTCCAGGTGATTGAGGGGTTAAAAAATCCGCATTCCGCTAATATTGCGCAGGATGGCTGCACACTGTTTGTGCCGTGCCTCGGGGAAGATCATATCCGCGCTTACACGATTGAGGAAGACGGACGCTTAACTGAACGTCACGCCGATATGCTGACGGTTGCTGCCGGTGCCGGGCCGCGCCATATGGCGTTTCATCCGGCAAAACATGTGGCGTATTGTCTGAATGAATTAAATGCGACCATTAATGTTTACCGCGAATGGGTGAAAGTCCGTGAAATTCAGTCTGTCGATATGATGGCGGATGATTATTCAGGACGCCGCTGGGCTGCTGATATTCATGTCACGCCGGACGGGCATCATCTCTATGCCTGTGAGCGGGCATCAAGTGTGATTAATCACTACCGGGTGTCGGATGACGGCGGTCATCTGCAACTGGCGGGGCGTTATCCGACAGAAACTCAGCCGCGCGGTTTTGCGGTGGATAACAGCGGGCGTTTCCTGATCTCAACCGGGCAACTTTCTCACCATGTGGCGGTTTCCCGGATTGATGTGATTACCGGCGAACTGCACTTTATCAACCGCTATCCGGCCGGAAAAGGTCCGATGTGGGTGACAGTGCTGACGCTGAAGTAATGTGTTTTTTTCAATACAGAGTTTGCTGGTCAGGTAATAAGCGATAACGGGCAGGCGAAACGAAAAGCATGCGCGTCATGGATGACGCGCCTGAGCTTACAGGGAGGTATTCACAGCGACTTTTCGTTTTTGCCCGTTATCAGCGCTTCTCCGGCGCGGAGATCAGCCGCCTGTTTTTTTATCCTGCCGTCACCTTATCTATCGCCTGCGTCAGCTTTTCCAGTTGTGTCGCCGTAATAATGTATGGCGGCATAATATAAATCAGCCGCCCGAACGGGCGGATCCACACCCCGGCATCAACAAAACGGCGCTGCAATTCTGCCATATTGACCGGCTCTTCCGTTTCAATCACACCAATGGTGCCGAGCACCCGCGCATCACGGACGCCGCTGCGGGATTTCAGCGGCAGCAGGGCACTTTTCAGTTGTGTTTCGATATCCTTCACACGCGCCGCCCAGTCTCCGGACAACAACAGATCAATACTCGCTACTGCCGTGGCGCAGGCCAGCGGATTGCCCATAAAGGTCGGGCCGTGCATAAAGCAGCCTGCGTCCCCCTGACTGATGGTGTCCGCAATATGGCGGGTGGTGAGGGTGGCGGAGAGCGTCATATAACCACCGGTAATCGCTTTGCCGAGACACATAATATCCGGTGATATACCGGCGTGTTCGCAGGCAAACAGCTTTCCGGTGCGTCCGAATCCGGTCGCGATCTCGTCACAAATCAGCAGGACATTGTAGTGATCGCACAGCGATCTTACGCCTTTCAGATATTTCGGATGGTAGAAACGCATTCCGCCCGCACCCTGGACAACCGGCTCCAGGATCACCGCCGCGACCTCATGATGATACTGTGCCAGCAGGCTTTCCACGGAGTGAAGATCCGCCGGCTGCCATTCCTCATCGAATCCGCACTGCGGCGCATCGGCAAACAGGTGATCCGGCAGATAGCCCTGCCAGAGTGAGTGCATGGAGTTTTGCGGATCACACACTGACATCGCACCGAATGTATCACCGTGGTAGCCGTGACGCGGGGTGATTATCCGGTGACGCTTTTCCCCGCGTGCCTGCCAGTACTGCAGCGCCATTTTCAGCGCCACTTCTACTGCCACCGAGCCGGAGTCAGCAGGAAACACGCATTCCAGCGGTTCCGGCGTGATAGCCACCAGGCGGCGGCACAGTGCAACGGCAGCCGGATGGGTGATCCCGCCGAACATTACATGTGACATTTGTGACAGCTGTTCAGTCACCGCCGCATTCAGTACCGGGTGATTATAGCCATGGATAGCTGCCCACCACGAGGACATACCGTCAACCAGTTCGCGGCCGTCTGCGAGTGTCAGCACCGCACCGTGTGCCGATACCACCGGATAGACCGGCAGCGGCTGAGTCATTGATGTATAAGGGTGCCAGATGTGGCGGCGGTCAAAATCCGCATCATCAGCCGAAAAGTCGTGACCTGAAATATTCCCTGAAAAAGCCATTATGTAAACCATTTCAATGCAAATAAAGTTGACATGATAATGCTGATATTTAAACTGGCAACACTTTTTTATCGGGAGTTACAGTTATGAGTCAAGGTCGTCAGTGGACATTAAAAGAAGCCAATGCATTGTTTGAAAAACCTTTTTTTGAACTGTTGTATGAGGCTCAGACCCTGCATCGCCAGCATTTTGACCCGCAGCAGGTGCAGATCAGCACACTGCTTTCCATCAAAACCGGGGCGTGTCCGGAAGATTGTAAATACTGTGCGCAGAGTGCGCGATACAAGACCGGGCTGGAAAAAGAGCGGCTGATGGAAGTACAGCAGGTGGTGGAAACGGCGCGTAAGGCGCGGGCAGCCGGTTCGACCCGGTTCTGCATGGGCGCGGCGTGGAAGAATCCCCATGAGCGCGATATGCCGTATCTGGAAACCATGGTGAAAGAAGTACGGGCGCTGGGTATGGAAACCTGTATGACACTTGGTATGCTGAACAGCTCACAGGCGGAGCGTCTTGCCAAAGCCGGTCTGGATTACTACAACCACAACCTCGACACCTCGCCGGAATTTTACGGCTCGATTGTCACCACCCGGACCTATCAGGACAGACTCGATACCCTCGACAATGTGCGGGATGCGGGGATCAAAGTGTGCTCCGGCGGAATTTTAGGACTGGGTGAAGCGGTGCGTGACCGTGCGGCAATGCTGGTGCAGCTGGCGAATCTGCCGAAAGCCCCGGAAAGTGTACCGATCAACATGCTGGCGAAAATCAAAGGCACACCGTTTGAAGATAATGAGGAAGTCGATCCGTTTGATTTCGTCCGCACCATTGCGGTGGCCCGCATTATGATGCCAACGTCTCATGTGCGCCTCTCCGCCGGTCGTGAAATGATGAATGAACAGACCCAGGCACTTTGCTTTATGGCGGGTGCGAACTCCATTTTCTACGGCTGCAAACTGCTCACCACCACCAACCCGGAAGAAAATACCGATATCGCCCTGTTTAAAAAACTGGGGATCAAACGTGAGGCCATTCATGTTACCCGGGGTGACAATGAGGAGACGGATTCTTTACTGGATGCCATCAGCCACAATGATGACGAAAAATTCTATAACGCAGCCCTGTGAGCCGTACCATGTGGCAGACTTTTCTTTCTGAGCGCCTGCAACAGGCGCAGGAACAGGATGCGGTACGCCGTCGTGACGCTAATGACGGCGCGGACGGGCGTACCCTCCTGATTAACGGCAGACGCGCCGTGAATTTCTCCGGCAATGATTATCTCGGCCTCAGCCGCCACCCGGCGGTGATCCGCGCCTGGTGTGACGGCACCCAGCAATACGGCGTGGGCAGCGGCGGATCCGGTCATGTCACCGGCTATACGGCGGCACACCGGGATCTGGAACAGATGCTGGCGGAGTGGCTCGGGTTTGATCGGGCGATCCTGTTTGTCTCCGGTTTCAGTGCTAATCAGGCGGTGATCACCGCACTGATGCAGCGCGGCGACCACCTTATCTGCGACAAACTCGCTCACGCGTCCATTATGGAAGCGGCTATGCATTCACCCGCTGAATTCAGCCGTTTTCATCATAATGATACCGCGCATCTGAGCAATCGTCTGAGCCGGACTGAAAACAGTACCGGCAAAACCCTGGTGGTCACGGAAGGGATCTTCAGTATGGACGGAGATGCCGCGCCGCTGGCGGCGATCCTGCCGCTCACCCGGCAGCATAACGCCCGGCTGATGGCGGATGATGCGCACGGTATCGGTGTCTGCGGTCGTGAAGGGCGGGGCAGTTGTGATGCGGCGGGAATACGCCCGGATATTCAGATTGTCACCTTCGGCAAAGCGGTCGGTGTCAGCGGCGCGGCGGTGCTGTGTGATGCACAGACCGCAGATTATCTGACGCAATATGCCCGTCATCTTATCTACAGCACCACCTTCCCGGCGGCACAGGCGTGCGCCATTCAGGCAGCGGTGCAGGCCATCCGTGACGGTGACGGGTTACGGGATAAACTGGCGGAAAATATCCGCGTCTTCCGTCAGCGGGTGACGCCTCTGCCGCTGCAATTACTGCCGTCCGCATCGGCTATCCAGCCGCTGATCGTGGGGGATAACCGAGCTGCCCTGGCGCTGTCGCACTATTTACAGGAACGCGGCCTGTGGGTGAAAGCGATCCGCCCGCCAACCGTGCCGCCGAATACCGCCCGGCTGCGCATCACGCTGACCAGCGCCCATCACCGCGACGATATCACACAGCTTACGGAGGCGCTGGATGCATTCTGTTGTCACTACCGCCCCGGTGAATAAAGCCGCCGTTGCCGCCGCTTTCGGACGCGCCGTCGGACACTATGACACCGTGGCGCACCTCCAGCAGAAAACCGGACACCACTTGCGGCAACTGACCACACAGGCACTTTCCGCACCGTTATTATCTGAACTGCACGGGCTGGATGCCGGCTGCGGTACCGGGTTTTTCAGTGAACAGTGGAAAACGGATTGCTGCAGTGTGACCGCGTTTGATCTTTCCCCTGAGATGCTGGCGCACGCCCGGCAGCAGCAGCGGGCGACCCGTTATGTACAGGGGGATATCGAACAGCTGCCTTTTGCGGATAATCAGTTTGATTTCTGTTTCAGCAATCTGGCGGTGCAGTGGTGTGATTCGCTGGCAGAGGCGCTGGCCGGTCTGGTACGGGTGACCCGGCCCGGCGGGGTGGTGGCGTTTTCCACGCTGCTCAGCGGGTCGCTGGATGAACTGAATCAGGCGTTTGCCCGGGTGGACAGCAACCGTCACGCCAACGGCTTTCTCAGCCGTGAGGCGGTTTCCGCTGCCTGTCAGCCTTACCGGCATACCTTGTCAGACGTTTGTTACCGGCTCTCCTTTGATTCTCTGCCCGCGCTGCTGCACTCCCTCAAGGGGATTGGAGCCACCCATGTCCATCAGGGACGTGCTGCCGGGCTGATGACACGCAATAAACTCATTCGGCTGGCGAATCATTATCCCGCCGAAGACGGCGTATTTCCGCTCAGCTATCTTATTCAGTACGGAGTCATACATGTTGAAAAATAACTGGTTTTTAACCGGCACCGATACGGATGCCGGTAAAACCGTGGTCAGTTGCGCCCTGTTGCAGGCTGCCCGCAACGCCGGGTTCCGCTGTGCGGGGTATAAACCGGTGGCCTCCGGCAGTGAGATGACGGCGGAGGGGCTGCGCAACAGTGATGCACTGGCATTGTGGCACCATACCGTGCCGCCGGTCAGTTACGCGCAGATTAACCCCTATACCTTTGCCGAGCCGACATCGCCGCACATTGTCAGCGAACTGACACAAACTCCGCTGGAATTTACGGTGATGACTGACGGGCTGCATGCGTTAAATCAGCAGGCCGACTGGGTGCTGACCGAAGGGGCGGGCGGATGGTTTACCCCGCTGTCAGCCACGCAGACTTATGCGGACTGGGCGGCACACATGCGGATGCCGGTGATCCTCGTGGTCGGGGTAAAACTCGGCTGCATTAATCATGCGTTACTGACCGTGACGGCGATACAGCAGGCCGGACTAACCCTGGCCGGGTGGGTGGCTAATGAGGTCACACCGCCGGGTCTGCATCAGCAGGCGTACCTGGCGACACTGAACAACCTGATCCCGGCGCCGTGTCTGGGTGTGTTACCGCATCTGCCGGATCCGTTGAATCAGGACTTATCCGGCTATCTTTCACTGCCGGTTTCCGCGCACTGATCCTGTATCCGGCCGGATCGTTCCGGGATCACGGCAAATCTTCCGGCCGGGTGTTTTTTATCAGGAAAAAATCCTGAATTATTTTTTCTCTTTGTGCTGAAAGTGACAATTTTATGACTGCACAATGTCACGCAACCATGCACCGGCAAACGACTTTATTAAGTTATCCACCATTCCTGTGGATAACCCTGTGCATTAACTTTAGAAAACTCACGCCATCCTTGCAGGAACGGGGCTTTCGCTGACATTGTTGTAAAATCGGGCTTTTATGATTTTTACATAAATAACAAATAGATAAATAAAATCAAGAGTCCTCCTGCGTGAAAAATAGCAATTGGTCAGAGGGGCGTCAGATTTCAGCATAATTTAAAATTGCAAGTGCTTTTTTTTGGGGATAACTGTGGAAAGCCAATAAAATTTTCCCTGGTTTTGCAAGCAAAAAATCACAAAATAACGGATTTTTTCTGCCGGGGGTTGAAGCTGGTTTTTTATCCAGTATCATAGTGACCCTATTCGCGCAGGGGGGCTCATGAGCAAACTATTTAAACTGCATTCTGACTTTAAACCGGCCGGTGACCAGCCGCAGGCCATTGCAAAACTGGTTGAGGGCCTGGAAGACGGGCTGGCGCATCAGACGCTGCTGGGGGTAACGGGCTCGGGGAAAACGTTCACCATTGCCAATGTTATCGCCACGCTGAACCGCCCGACCATGATCATGGCGCCCAATAAAACCCTTGCCGCCCAGCTTTACAGTGAGATTAAAGATTTCTTCCCGGAAAACGCGGTGGAATATTTTGTCTCCTACTACGACTATTATCAGCCGGAAGCCTATGTGCCGAGCTCTGACACCTTTATCGAAAAAGATGCCTCAGTAAACGAACATATTGAGCAGATGCGGCTCTCAGCCACCAAAGCCCTGCTCGAACGGCGGGATGTGGTGGTGGTGGCCTCCGTTTCCGCTATCTACGGGCTGGGTGATCCGGACAGCTACCTGAAAATGATGCTGCACCTTACCGAAGGAATGATCATCGATCAGCGCTCGATCCTGCACCGGCTTTCCGATCTCCAGTACACCCGTAACGACCAGGCCTTTCAGCGCGGTACATTCCGTGTGCGCGGCGAAGTGGTGGATATTTTCCCGGCGGAATCGGATGATTACGCACTGCGCGTGGAACTGTTTGATGATGAGGTCGAGCGCCTGTCGCTGTTTGATCCGCTGACCGGCCATATCCATTATCAGGTACCGCGTTTTACTGTTTACCCGAAAACCCACTATGTGACGCCGCGTGAACGTATTCTTGAGGCGATGGAAGGGATTAAAACCGAGCTGGCGGAACGGCGAAAATTCCTGATCGACAACAACAAACTGGTGGAAGAGCAGCGTCTTGCCCAGCGCACTCAGTTTGATCTGGAAATGATGAATGAGCTGGGTTATTGCTCGGGTATCGAAAACTATTCGCGCTATCTCTCCGGACGCAAATCCGGCGAATCCCCGCCAACCCTGTTTGATTACCTGCCGGCGGACGGCCTGCTGGTGATCGACGAATCCCACGTCACTATTCCGCAAATCGGCGGGATGTACAAAGGCGACCGTTCGCGCAAAGAAACGCTGGTGGAATATGGTTTCCGTCTGCCGTCCGCGCTGGATAACCGTCCGCTGCGCTTTGAGGAGTTTGAATCTCTCGCACCGCAGAGTATTTATGTGTCCGCCACGCCGGGAAAATATGAAATGGAAAAATCCGGCTCTGATGTGGTTGAACAGGTTGTGCGTCCGACCGGGCTGCTTGATCCGGAAGTGGAAGTGCGTCCGGTGACCACCCAGGTGGATGATCTGCTGTCTGAAATCCGCATCCGCGCACAGAAAAATGAGCGCGTGCTGGTCACCACACTGACCAAACGGATGGCGGAAGATCTTACTGAATATCTGGAAGAGCACGGCGAGCGGGTGCGTTATCTGCACTCGGATATTGATACCGTGGAGCGGGTGGAAATTATCCGCGACCTGCGCCTCGGGGAGTTTGATGTGCTGGTGGGTATCAACCTGCTGCGTGAGGGGCTGGATATGCCGGAAGTGTCGCTGGTGGCGATTCTGGATGCGGATAAAGAAGGCTTCCTGCGTTCCGAACGTTCCCTGATCCAGACCATCGGTCGTGCTGCCCGTAACCTGCACGGCAAAGCGATTCTCTACGGTGATAAAATCACGGACTCGATGGCAAGGGCTATTGAGGAAACTGAACGCCGCAGAGAGAAGCAGATGGCGTTTAACGAAGCACACGGTATTGTGCCGAAAGGGCTGAATAAAAAGATTGGTGATATCCTGAAAATCGGCCAGCCGTCAGCCGGGGCGAAAAATAAAGGCAAAGGCAAAGCAGCCGCGAAAAGCAGCGATTATCAGCGTATGTCGCCGAAAGAGCTGGAAGTTAAAATTCAGGAACTGGAAGCGCAGATGTACCGCCACGCTCAGGATCTGGAATTTGAACAGGCAGCAGCGGTACGGGATGAATTACAGGGATTGCGTGAGCAGTTTATTGCCAACTCCTGACGGGGTCAGGGCAGCAGGCCGATGGTTTTATCCAGCGCATTCAGCAGCAGGCTGCGGTCATGGCGGTACGGGACATCCTGTGCCTCGAGGATCTCTCTGACAATCAGGCGGTCGCCGAGGTCACCGGTATTGATATGCGGTGCGCATACCACCGCATCTATCCGTTTGCGGCCGATGCGTTTTTCAATCACGGCGATTTTTTCACTCAGGCTGAGGGACGCCGCAGCCGGGCTCAGTTCTTTGCCGAGATTTTCAATATAGATCATCGGCGCCTGATTAAAATTAATGGCTTTGGTGAAATCGGGCAGCAGCATCAGCGGCATCAGGCTGGTAAAGAAACTGCCCGGCCCGATAATAATCAGCTCTGCGCGGCAGATGGCATCCAGCGCCTCTTTGGTGGTTTTCACCGGCGGGGAGAGCTGTAACTCCTGCGGCGGGCAGGTCAGCTGATCGACATTCACTTCGCCGTACACTTCATGACCTTCACTGTCGATAGCCATCAGATCGACCGGCGTTTCTGACATCGGGATCAATTTGGCTTTGACTTTCAGCATATTGCGGATCAGATTGATGGCATCCAGCGGGCGCACACTCATATGATCCAGTGCCTTGAGCATCAGGTTGCCGAGGTTATGTCCCGCCAGTTCGCCGTTACCGCTGAAACGGTATTCAAACATAGTGGAGGCAATCGACGGCTCCGTGATCATCTGATTGAGACAGTTGCGCATATCCCCCCAGGCAATGCCACCCTCCGCCCGGCGGATCCGGCCGGTGGAGCCGCCGTTATCCGTGGTGGTGACCACGCCGGTCAGCCGCGATCCCAGACCGTTCAGGCAGGACATCACCCGTCCCAGCCCGTGGCCTCCGCCTAAAGCAACAACATGTTCCAGCGACGTGAGTGTGCGGTTCTCCATAGTGTTTATGCATTCCCTGAGTTTTCATATTTATTTGCGCGGTAATCTATCATAAAAACCAATTTTTCGCGTCACGATACTGAGATTTATCAAACTCCGGTCAATCATAAAGGTGAATTATCTTTTTGCTGCGTACTTTTACGTGTGATTCAGAGATGGCAACGGCGGGGAAGTCATGCTATGAGTGAATGCGGTGACTGAAAGCATCATAAATAAACATGAATAACAAAAATCAATAAGTGACAGGAAGAACATCATGAATGACCTGACGTGTACCATTCCGGTACTGGAAACCGAACGTCTGATCCTGAGTGCCCACCGCAGAGAAGACCATGCAGCAGTGGCTGACATGTGGTCGGATACCGCAGTGACACATCATATTATGGCAGGACAGATTTCCACACCGCGCGACAGCTGGATGCGGATACTGGCGTATCTCGGATTGTGGCCGCTGCTGGGCTATGGTTACTGGGCGGTCAGGGAGAAAAGCACCGGAGAGTATATCGGGGATATCGGTTTTGCGGATTTTTACCGTGAAATGGAAAAAGACATCAGCCACTATCCGGAAGCAGGTTGGGTGTTTGCAAAGCGGGCACACGGTAAGGGCTATGCCGGTGAAGCATTGGGAGCCATACTGAACTGGCTGAAAGAGGTGCGCGGTATTAATGAATGCGTGTGTATTATTGCTCCTGAGAATAAACGCTCTGCCCGGCTGGCAGAGCGTTACGGATTCCGTCCGCAGGAGACACTGAGAATGAATTATAAATCCGTTATTTTCTATCACGTTACACTGGACTGACCGGGCCTGCTATATCTGTGTCAGCTCAACCGGTGTCAGATCAAAAAAGCGGTAAATAATTTTCCTGTCAGACCGCCGTATTTTCGGCGGTTTGCTGTTTATTATTTATTCATCGACTTATAATTGATTTGCTAATTAATTGAAAAACTGTGTGAAATTTTCGTTATCCGGTGTATCCGCTCCTTTTTCCGGAGGCACGGTAACACGTTGTATAATAAGGTATATAGCGTATTTATCATGGTAATTCCCGCAGGGCAACGCTAGAATCAATTCACTTAGCGTGGTTATTAACAGCATTAATGACAACGATTAACTCCTAGCCTTCACACCTACGTTTCAGGTCAGAACCGGAAATAGGGTGAGCTGGCCGTGACACTCACGAGTGCCACCAGGGTGCAGGATAGAAATGTCCGCATCTCCCGTATTTGGAAAGGTGTTATGACTGAACAACTGACAGATCCCTTTGCGCGCAAATTTTATTATCTGCGCCTCTCCGTGACAGACGTTTGCAATTTCCGTTGCAACTATTGTCTGCCTGATGGTTATAAACCAAACGGACACAAATCCTTTCTTTCCCTCGGCGAAATCCGCCGGGTGACCCGCGCGTTTGCTCAGCTGGGCACGGAAAAAATCCGTCTGACCGGCGGCGAACCGACCATGCGCCGCGATTTTACCGATATTGTTGCCGCTATCCGCGAAAATGAGAATATCCGCACTATTGCTGTGACCACCAACGGTTACCGCATGGCGCGGGATATCCGCGACTGGCGCGCCGCCGGGCTGAGCGCGGTGAATGTCAGCGTTGACAGCCTCGACCCGCGCCAGTTTCACGCTATCACCGGGCAGGATAAATTCATGCAGGTGATGAGTGGTATCGATGCCGTGTTTGACGCCGGTTTTGAGAAGGTGAAAGTGAATGTGGTGCTGATGAAGAATGTCAATGACATCCATCTGCCTGCATTTCTGAACTGGATCAAAGACCGCCCGATCCAGCTGCGTTTTATCGAACTGATGGAAACCGGTGACGGCAGTGATGTGTTCCGCCGTTTCCATATCTCCGGCAATGTTATCCGCGCCCGTCTGTTACAGGCAGGCTGGCAGCAGGTGGCGCGTGCCCGCAGTGACGGCCCGGCGCAGGTGTTCAGTCATCCGGATTATCAGGGCGAAATCGGCCTGATCATGCCGTATGAAAAAGACTTCTGTCAGAGCTGTAACCGTCTGCGGGTGTCGGCGGTCGGTAATCTGCATCTGTGCCTGTTCGGCGAGCAGGGGATCACGCTGCGTGACCTGCTGGCGGAAGACGGACACGACGACGAGCTGAAAGCTCGGCTTCAGCGCGCATTGCAGCACAAACGCGAAACCCATTTCCTCCATCAGGGGGACAGCGGTATTACCCCGAATTTATCCGTTATCGGCGGCTGATCCGCCGGTCATATCAGGAGTTTACATGTCTCAACTCACCCATATTAATGCGGCGGGCGAAGCCAACATGGTGGATGTGTCCGGAAAACAGGAAACGGTCCGCGAAGCGCGCGCCGAAGCCTTTATCACCATGGATGCCAAAACCTTACAGATGATTATTGACGGCAACCATCACAAAGGGGATGTCTTTGCGACAGCCCGTATCGCCGGTATTCAGGCCGCCAAACGGACCTGGGATCTGATCCCGCTGTGTCATCCGCTGATGCTGAGCAAAGTGGAGGTTCAGCTGAGCGCGGAGCCGGACACGTCCCGTGTGCGTATTGAATCCTGCTGCCGCCTGACCGGTAAAACCGGGGTGGAAATGGAAGCCCTGACTGCGGCTTCTGTGGCTGCACTGACGATCTATGATATGTGCAAAGCGGTGCAGAAGGATATGGTTATCGGCCCGGTGCGTTTACTGGAAAAAAGCGGCGGGAAATCAGGACATTTTAAGGCGGACGCATGATTAAGGTACTGTTTTTCGCGCAGGTGCGCGAGCTGGTGAATACCGATGAGCTTTCTCTGCCGTGTGATTACGCCACAGCGGAAGATTTACGGGCTGCGTTATGTGAGCGCGGTGAGCGCTGGGCGCTGGCGCTGGAATCCGGCAAACTGCTGTGTGCGGTGAATCAGTCTTTTGTACCGCTGTCGCAGCCGCTGACTGACGGCGACGAGGTCGCGTTCTTTCCGCCGGTCACCGGAGGCTGAATCATGAATAATACCCGGATTGCTGTTCAGACTGACAATTTCAGTGTTGGTGAGGAATACCAGTGGCTGGCCGGTTGTGCGGATGACGGCGCGGTGGTCACCTTTACCGGCAAAGTCCGCAATCATAACCTCGGTGATAATGTGGCGGCTCTGACGCTGGAACATTATCCGGGCATGACCGAAAAGGCGCTGGCGGATATTGTCGCACAGGCGCGTGAGCGCTGGGAATTGCAGCGGGTGACACTGATCCACCGGGTTGGCAGTTTATACCCGAATGATGAAATTGTGTTTGTCGGTGTCAGCGCTGCCCATCGCGGTATGGCATTCGAAGCGGCGGAATTTCTGATGGATTACTTAAAAACCCGCGCGCCGTTCTGGAAAAAAGAGACATTACCGGAAGGCGGCACCCGTTGGGTGGATGCCAGAGAAAGCGACCAAAAAGCCGCAGAACGCTGGTAATTTACCGCTAATCACGTCTGTATCGCCGGATTTTTTCCGGCGGTGGTACATCAGGTTAAAAATATTTACTGTTTGTAAAGAAAAGGGGGGGATTCCTGACAGTTTGCCTGCTGGCAACACCCTTTTTATGTGATAATCTATAGGCCTTGGTCGTTTATCATCCGATAAACAATTTGATACAGATGAAAGGGTTATCCATCATGGACCGATTTCCTCGTTCTAACGGCTCGATAGTTTCACAGGCGGGCTCCGGTATTCAGGCTTATATGGCCCAGGTTTACGGCTGGATGGCATGCGGCCTGCTGCTGACGGCCTTCGTCGCCTGGTATTCGTCTAACTCAATGGCGATTATGAGCTTTGTTTTCTCCAGCAAAATCACCTTCTTCGGCCTGATTATTGCTCAGCTGGCACTGGTCTGGGTTATCTCCGGCATGGTTGAGCGCCTGAGTGCGTCCATGGCGACCGGGCTGTTTATGCTCTATTCCGCACTGACAGGGCTGACGCTCTCCAGTATCTTTATCGTGTATACGGACGCGTCTATCGTCAGTACCTTCTTTATCACGGCAGGGATGTTCGGTGCGCTGAGTATCTACGGCTACACCACCAAACGCAGCCTGTCCGGGATGGGGAACTTCCTGTTTATGGGACTGATTGGTATTGTCATCGCATCTCTGGTCAATATCTGGCTGAAAAGCGAAGGTATGACTCTGATCATCACCTATATCGGTGTGATTGTGTTTGCCGGCCTGACTGCGTATGACACCCAAAAACTGCGTGAACTGGGTGAGCAGATTGACAGCAACAATAAAGACACCATGCGCCGCTATGCGATCGTGGGTGCGCTGTCGCTGTACCTGGACTTCATCAACCTGTTCCTGATGCTGCTGCGCCTGATGGGCGACCGCCGCTAATCACAGACAGAACAGGATGTAACAATGAAAGGCCGGTGAAAACCGGCCTTTTTACGTTTACTGTTCTGAATCTGTAATAATCTGTTCCAGTGTCCGGGCGGCTTGCCCGGCTTCCGTCACATTGGTATTCTGCGGGGCAGCACTGACAATCAGAGCCTTCCACAGCGCCCAGCCCATTGCCCTTGCGCGGGTTCCGGCGTCACACCGCAGTCGTTCAAAGAAAACGTCACGGCTTTCCCTGTCAAAGAAGGTCCAGGCAATTACCAGGTCACAGGCCGGATCTCCGGTACCGAGTTGCCCGAAGTCAATCACAGCGGTCAGACGACTGTTCGTGGTGAGCAGATTGCCCGCACTGATATCACCGTGAACCCAGACCGGCTCAGCTGTCCGCCGGGCGTGCAGGGCGTTTTCCCATACCCGCAGAAACAGCGGGACACAGGTTTTATCTTTCAGATTCGCCAGCGCCTGACAGGTTTCACTGTCATAAACTGCTAAATTACCGCCCCGGTGAAAATTCTGCGCACCGGCGGCCGGGCCGCCGGTGGCATCGATACGCTGAAACGCCGTCAGAAAATCTGCGAGATCACGGGCAAAAACCGTTTTATCTGACGGCGGGTGTGCCGCAACCGTTTCTCCCGGGATCCAGCGGTACACAGACCACGGCAGCGGAAATCTCTCTGATGGTTTACCCGTACCGAGCGGGGCGGGGATCTGAACGCTCAGTCCTGTTGCCAGACGCGGTAACCACTGCTGTTCTTTCAGTACCTGACCGGCATAATCCGGTGAAGACGGCAGACGGATCAGCATTTCTTCACCCAGGTGAAATGTCCGGTTATCCCAGCCGCTGGTCGCGACCGGTATCACCGGCAGATGTGCCCACTGCGGGAATTGTTCCGCTATCAGCGCAGCGGCAAGGTGTGTATCAATATTCAAAGAAATCGCTTTCCTGTAAGATTATAATAAGGAATATTATAGCAAAGCCAGTAGCCTATGCAGAGATGATTATTTTTTGTCGTCCTTATTTTATATAATAGCTTTTCATCTTATTATTTCCTGACTTTATGCACTCAGCGGTATTTCCCCCGGATTCTATACAATTATTTACTTCCTTTTCTGTATTTATTCTGAATAGGATGTAATCCCAATTATCAATATATTTCTGATATTTTTTATTTCCGTAGCCAGCGACGGTGGCAACATGTTCTCTTGCTTTATCGATATCTTTATCTATGTTTTCCTCACCATTTAAAAATGCTGAAAATACAAAATCACAGGCAGAAATCAATCTGTTTCTGCCAATGTGACACGCTTTTTCATAGTAAGTTATAGCGTTCTTCATATCTTTTTCTTTCCCGTAACCATGGGATAAAATAAAACCATAGTGGAATAAAGCAAGTGGGTTTTCAGGATCTGAAGAGAGTAACGCTTCCAGATAGTAAACAGCGGTATTACAATGTGCTGAAATGCCCGTGTTACCACTTAATTGCTGCAGGTGGTAGCAGTTATTATAATAAAAAGAGAATAATGTATAACGACTTGTTAAATTACCCCTTTCTGTGCTATTAATCAGAGAGGCAAGCTCATTTTTATTTTTTGGATAGGGGGCATATTCTGGTAATGCCGGATCATAGCGTAGTTCAATTGGGTTGTATTCATACACAGTAATGTTGTTATTCCACTGATTTTCTGAGTAAGCACAGAGACTGAAACCGGGTAATAACATCAGAAATATTAATTTTTTATACATTTTTTTATCCGAATAAATAGGGTGTGATTGTTGTGTCTTTTAAAAGGATAGTTTTTATTTTTTATAATAATTGTTATATCTGGCCGGACTAATATTGACCTTTTTTATAAAGATGTCAAAATAATCAATTATATTAATTTCAAGTTTTATTATTATTTACGCAATTTTTCGCCGGAATAACGCATAGGCGGCGGTTCCTGTGGTCACGGCGATCACCTGTAATGGCCAGAGGCTTTGGCGGATAACACTGAAATCCGCATCTTTGAGGTAAATCTGTTTGGTGATTTCATTGAAATGGCGGATAGGATTGACCCAGGTGATATGTTGCAGCCAGACCGGCATATTTTCCACCGGGGCAATATAACCGGACAGCAGCACGGCAGGCATCATAAAAACAAACACGCCGATAAAGGCCTGCTGCTGAGTGGCGGAAAGGGCGGAGATTAACAGACCGAACCCGACCAGCGACAGCCCGTATATTACCATGGTGAAATAGAACAGAAGCAGTGAACCGGAGAAGGGGATACGGTAAGCAAAAATCCCGATTATAAGCACAATACTGGCCTGTACCGTGGCCACAATCAGTGCCGGAACGGCCTTGCCGACAAAGATTTCACCGGTGGTCAGCGGTGAAACCAGCAGTTGATCCAGCGTACCCTGTTCCCGTTCACGGGCAACCGACAGTGAAGTGACAATCATTACGCCGATAGTGGTGATCAGCGCCACCAGCGACGGCACGATAAACCATTTATAATCCAGATTCGGGTTATACCAGTTGCGCACCACCAGCTCACTGGTGACCGCCTGCGGCATCCGTTCCTGCTGATAATGTGCGGTGATTTGCTGAACGTAATTGGCGGCAATCTGCGCACTGTTGGAGTTTCGTCCGTCGAGCAGGATTTGCAGCTGTGCCGGTTTCTGTGCGGCGAGCTGCGCACTGAAATTTTGCGGAAAATGCACCAGCAGCAGGGCTTTGCGGTTATCAATCACATCCTGTACGTCATGCCGGTTTTGGATCAGCAGCACATCAGAAAACGCACTGGCTTTGGCAAACTGCTGGGTCAGCTCAATGGATGCGGGGCCCTTGTCTTCATCATAAATCGCGATAGTCGCGTTGGTGACTTCCAGCGTTGCCGCCAGCGGGAACAAAATCATCTGAAAAATTACCGGTACGATCAGGATCGTGCGGGTCTGCCGCTCACGGAGAAGTAATTGCAGTTCTTTGATAATTAAGGTGAATATCCGGTGAAACATGGCAGTCTCCTTAATCAAGCCGGCGGCGGGTTTTCAGGGCGGTCAGGCCGATAAACACAATCGCTGACAGGATCAGCAACACCAGGTTACTGATAATCACCGGCATAATATTACCCGCCAGGAACAGTGTCTGCAGGCTTTCCACAAAGTAACGCGCCGGGATCACATAGGTCACCACCTTTACCGCCACCGGCATACTGTCGATTTCAAACACAAATCCGGACAGCATAATCGCGGGCAGAAATGCGGCATTCAGGGAGATCATGGCGGCATTAAACTGATTGCGGGTTACGGTGGAAATCAGCAGCCCCATACCGAGCGCGGTGGCGAGATAGAGGGAGGTCACCAGGGCCAGCAGCCACAGCGAGCCGTGATACGGCACATCCAGCACATACACGGTTACCACCATACACAACACCATGACAAAACTGCCGAGCACCTGATAGGGCAGCAGTTTGGAGAGCAACAATTCCGTTTTGGTCACCTGTGTGGAAAGCAGGGCTTCCATGGTGCCGCGCTCCCATTCCCGCGCCACCACCAGTGAGGTCAGGATAGCGCCGACCACGGTAATAATGATGCTGATAGCCCCCGGAATAATAAAATGCTGGCTGATGGCTGCGGGGTTAAACCAGTAGCGCAGCCGGACATCAATGGGTGGTTCACTGCTGATCCCCCGATCCTGTGCCCGTTGCTGCTGCCAGATCTGCCAGATACCATTAGTGTAACCCTGCACAAAATTGGCGGTATTGGGTTCACTGCCATCCGTAATCACCTGAATCTGTGCGATATCGCCCTGACGGGCCAGACGTTTGTCAAAATCCGCCGGGATCACCACAATACCGCGGATATGCCCCGCCTGGAGTTTATCGATTAATTCACGGCGATTATCACTGAGGGTGGCATCAATAAACGGAGAGCCGGTAAAGGCGTGGATCAGCTCCCGTGCCGGTTCACTCTGTTGATTTACCAGGATCCCGAGGCGCAGTTTTGATGAATCCAGATTGATACCATAACCGAAAATAAATAACAGAATCAGCGGGATCACAATGGCGATCAGAGCACTCGACGGATCGCGGACAATCTGTTTGCTCTCTTTGATGCACAGCGCCCGCAGACGGCGCCATGAAAAACCGGAAGGTGTGCTCATGATGCCGCCTCCTGTGCACTTTTTTTGTCATACTCTTCGACCAGCCCGATAAAGGCATCTTCCATTGACGGATCCGGATGGGTGTCATCCGCCACCGAGGCTTTCAGCTCATCGGGGGTACCGGCGGCAATGATTTTGCCGTGATAGACCAGCCCGATGCGGTCACAATATTCCGCCTCATCCATAAAGTGAGTGGTCACCATCACGGTCACGCCTTTATCCACCATGCCGTTAATATGCAGCCAGAATTCACGGCGGGTGAGCGGGTCAACCCCGGAGGTGGGTTCGTCGAGAAAGAGAATATCCGGCTCATGCATCAGGGCGCAGGCCAGCGCCAGCCGCTGTTTGAAGCCGAGGGGTAAATCTTCGGTGGTCTGGCGCAGGATCGGGGTGAAATTAAAGGCATTCACCATATCACCGATTTTTTGCTGCTGTGCTTTGCCGCGCAGCCCGTAAACGCCGGAGAAAAATGTCAGGTTCTGGGCGACCGTCAGATTGCCGTAGAGGGAAAACTTCTGCGCCATATAGCCCAGGCGGCTGCGGGCTTTGGCTGAGCTGGTTTTCAGATCCAGTCCCAGCACCAGGGCGCGGCCGCTGCTGGGGATCATCAGGCCGCACATCATTTTGAAGGTGGTGGATTTGCCCGCGCCGTTCGGGCCGAGCAGGCCGAAAATCTCCCCGCGTTTGACCTGAAAATCCACATGATCGGTTGCGGCGAAATCGCCGAATTTTTTGGTCAGGCTGACGGCTTCAATCACGGTTTCATCGGGTGCCGCCGGGATCTGCGGCATAATCTGCGCCAGTTGTGAGCGGTGTGACGGGCCGCCGCCGAGCAGATCAATAAATGCATCCTCAAAACGGGGTTTAGCGGGCAGCAGTTCGGTATCCGGATATTTCAGCGCGCTAAGCAGGGCGCGGGTATCGGCCTGCGGTTTCACAATCAGCCGGACATAACGTCCCTGAATAACACCGTCAGATACCTGTGGCTGAATCAATGCTTCCTGTAAGATGCGGCGGCGTTCACCGGGTGCTGCGGAGAGCAGAAAAGAGCGGCCCTCCATGGTTTCTGTCAGCTGTGCCGGTTTGCCTTCATAAATCACTTTTCCCTGATTGAGCAGCAGTACATCACGGCACTGCTCCGCTTCATCCAGATAAGAGGTACTCCAGAGGATCAGCATGCCGTCATCGGCAAGAGAATGTACCATCCGCCACAGTTCGCGGCGGGCGATAGGATCGACCCCCACACCCGGCTCATCGAGCAACAGCACCTGCGGCTGCCCGAGCAGCGTACAGGCCAGTCCGAGTTTCTGTTTCATACCACCGGAGAGTTTGCCTGCCATGCGGGTGGTAAAACGGGTCAGATCGGTAAAGGTCAGCAGGCGGTCAAAAACCGCCTGTTGTTCATGGTGCGGCAGGCCGCGCAGTTCAGCATATAAACGGAGGTTTTCCATCACGGACAGATCTTCATACAGCCCGAATTTCTGCGGCATATAGCCGAGCTGTGCGCGCAAAGCCACACTGTCTTCAATCGGATCAAACCCGGCGACGCGGATTTCCCCGCTGTTTGGTTTCAGTAAGCCGGCCAGCATGCGGATGAGGGTAGTTTTCCCTGCGCCGTCCGGCCCGGCAAGCCCGGTCACACCGCCGCCCTGAATTGTGGTGGTCAGCCGGTTAACCGCCGGATTATCAAGGCCGGGAAAGCATTTTTCGACGGCACTGAGGGAGATAGTGATGTCTGACATCGTCTCTCCTTACGGCTGCGGTTCTTCATTATCAAAGCGGACGGTGACCGGCATCCCCTGACGCAGCAGCGGGTCGGCATCCGTCACCACAATGCGCAGACGATAGACGAGATCTGTCCGCAGTGCCGGGGTTTCAACGGATTTCGGGGTAAACTCGGCGGTCGGGGAGACAAAGCCGACATGCCCGTGATACGGCTTGCCGGGGCGGCTGTCGGTTTCCAGTAATACTTTACGGCCGGGCTGTGCCTGTCCCAGCTCACTTTCACTGACATACGCCCGCACCCATACCGGATTGGTCAGTGTCAGGGTGAACACGGTACTGCCTGCCGGTAAAATCGTGCCGGGTTCGATGGCACGGGTCAGAATAGTGCCTTCTGCCGGTGCGGTCAGCCGGGTATCCTCCAGGTCAAGCTGCGCCTGCTCCACGGCGGCTTCGGCCTGTTTCAGCTGCCCGCGCGCTTCGGCAATCTCTTCTTTGCGGTAACCGTTTTCCAGCTGGTTCAGTTTGTCCTGTGAGGCTTTCAGTGCCGCATCGGCCTGATTACGCTGATTGCGGGCATTTTCCAGGTCATTGGCAGAGATAGCACGGCTTTTCATCAGTCCGGCCTGGCGCTGATAAAACTGACGGGCAAATTCCGCCGCTGCCGTATTACGGGCAACATCGGCTTTTGCCTGCGCGATTTCTTCCGGCCGGTAGCCGGTTTCCATCATCAGTAATGCGGCCTGCGCGCTGTCCCGCACCCCTTCCGCTTTCAGCAGGGCGTGACGGTACGGCGTATCATCCAGCATACCGAGCAGCTCACCGGGCTGAACCGCCGCCCCTTCATCCGCATTCAGGGATTGCAGTTTACCGCCGACACGAAAACCAAGATTGACCGTCCGGATATCCACATTACCGTACAGCAGAGCAGGCCCCGACGGGCGCGACTCCCACCAGTACCAGCTGCCGGCACCGGCCAGCAGGAGCAGAATAATGATAAGTATCCCGGTTTTTTTCATTGGCTTCATGAATGGATTCCTGGTGAGTTATCAGAGACAGTGGTGTATCAGTTCCGGTAATGCTGCTGTAATCCGCTGAGCAGCAGCCGGATATGTTCCCGCAGCACCTCGTTGATCATGTCATACTCTTTCGGTCCGATATTATCCCAGCCGGTCTGGCGCAGCAGATTTTCCCGTGCCAGACGGAAAGACAATATTTCGCCCATCAGGGCGTGTGTGTGGATAAGGGTATTGATATGTCCGTCCGGCAACCCGGTATAACGGGCAACTAATCTGGCCTGGCGGGTAAAAATCGCGGACAGCGCCTGTTCATGGATAAGCGTGTAAGCTTTGGTCGGAATTAACTGTTCGCGTGACATAATCCGGCTGATATTGATGTTACTTTTCTTCAGTACCAGTTCATTATAGGCGAGAAAACTCAGCTCAATCAGTTGCAGACAGCGGTTTTCATCCTGTTCGTCAGTCCCGTTTTTCAGAAACAGATCAATTTCTTCAATGACAGGACGGAATTCATCACGGATAATGTCGGCAATATGCTGTGCAACGGCCAGATACAACCCGTCTTTTGAGCCGAAATAATAAGCAATAGCTGCGATATTTTGATCCGCACGTTGTGCAATCTGGCGAGTAGTGGCACTATTTGGGCCGTTCAGTCCGAAAATCTCAATAGCGGCTTCCAGTAAAGCGAGTTTGGCTTGTTCGCCTCGCGGCGTATTAGTCGTATTGACTGACATGGCGTATATCCTTATAGGTGTGTCGGCATAAACGAGAGATCAATCATATGATTAACTGTATGCTCATCAGTATCTGTTGTAAATGAGCAGTAAGCAACGGATTGATCACAGACGTATTTTATCGATATTTCTTCCGGAGTGACGGATTAATTTTCGACATTCAATTATCAGCAGGCCCCGCAGACAACAGACCGGGGCGGAGTCTTAACAATTCATGAGTTTTTCATCATTACCATTATGCCCGGAAATTCAGAAGGCCGTCGCAGAGATGGGCTACGAACAACCAACCCCGATTCAGATGCAGGCCATTCCGCAGGTTCTTGCCGGACATGACTTATTAGCCAGCGCACAAACCGGTACGGGAAAAACCGCCGGTTTTACCTTACCTATCCTGCAATATTTACAGGATAATCCGCGCAAAGGCGGCGGACGCCCGGTACGCGCGCTGATCCTGTCCCCGACCCGCGAACTGGCTGCTCAGATCGGCGAAAACGTCCGCGAGTACAGCCGCCATCTGCGCACCCGTTCGCTGGTCGTCTTCGGCGGGGTGAGTATCAACCCGCAGATGATGAAACTGCGCGGCGGCGTGGACATCCTGATTGCCACCCCGGGCCGTCTGCTGGATCTGGAACATCAGAATGCCGTGGATTTATCTAAAGTCGAAATTCTGGTGCTGGATGAAGCCGACCGCATGCTGGATATGGGCTTTATCCATGATATCCGCCGTGTTATTAAAAAATTACCGGTGAAACGTCAGAATTTACTGTTTTCCGCGACATTCTCCAACGGGATCAAATCTCTGGCGAATACTATTCTCAATAATCCGGTGACGGTGGAAGTCTCCCCGCGCAACAGTGCCTCACAGCAGGTCACGCAGTTTGTTCACCTGGTGGATAAAAAACGCAAAGCAGAACTGCTGGCACACCTGATTGGTCGTGATAACTGGGAGCAGGTACTGATTTTTACCCGCACTAAACACGGTGCCAACCGTCTGGCGGAATTCCTTAACGGCAGCGGCATCAAAGCTGCCGCTATCCACGGTAACAAATCCCAGGGCGCACGTACCCGCGCACTGGCGGATTTCAAAAGCGGCGCTATCCGCGCACTGGTCGCGACGGATATCGCGGCGCGCGGCCTGGATATCGAGCAGCTGCCGTATGTGGTGAACTATGAACTGCCGAATGTGGCGGAAGATTATGTCCACCGTATCGGTCGTACCGGGCGTGCGGAGGCTACCGGCCTGGCATTATCACTGGTATGTGTCGATGAGCATGATTTATTACGCGATATTGAAAAACTGCTGAAAAAGCAAATCGAGCGGATGGCTGAACCGGGTTACGATCCGGATCCGTCCATCAAAGCCGAGCCTATCCAGAAAGCGAAGCAGGGTCGCGGCGGCAGCGGCCGTTCCGGCGGCGGACGTCAGGGCGGACAAGGGCGCAGCGCCGAAGGCCGCGGTAACAGTGGTGGCGGCGACAAACGCCCGTCACGTCCGCGTCAGCACAAACCGCGTTCCGGCAACAGCGACTCCGGCAGCCCGTGGGGTAACCGGGGTAAATAACGGAACCGGCTCATGCGTGTTCTTTTAGCACCGATGCAGGGGGTCCTTGACCCCCTCGTCCGTCATCTGCTGACGGCGGTGAATGACTATGATCTCTGTATCACCGAATTTGTCCGTGTGGTGGATATGCTGCTGCCGGAGAAACTGTTTTTCCGTCTCTGTCCGGAGCTGGAACACGGCGGTCTGACCGAATCCGGCACGCCGGTGCGGATCCAGCTGCTGGGGCAGTTCCCGCAATGGCTGGCGGAAAATGCCGCGCGGGCGGCGGAACTCGGTTCGCACGGGGTGGATCTCAACTGCGGCTGTCCGTCCAAAACAGTGAACGGCAGCGGCGGCGGGGCGACGCTTCTTAAAGACCCGGAACTAATTTATCAGGGTACCAAAGCCATCCGTGAGGCGGTACCGGCGCACCTGCCGGTATCGGTGAAAGTGCGGCTCGGCTGGAGCAGTAATGCGCATCAGTTTGAAATTGCCGATGCAGTGGCACAGGGCGGGGCAACCGAGATCACGGTACACGGGCGCACCAAAGAAGCAGGCTATCGCGCGGATCTGATTGACTGGCCTGCGATCGCGGCTATCCGTCAGCGGCTCGCCATTCCGGTGATTGCCAACGGCGAGGTCCGGGACTGGCAGAGTGCGCAGCAATGTCTGACCGTGACCGGCTGTGATGCAGTGATGCTCGGGCGCGGGGCACTCAATGTGCCGAACCTGAGCCGGGTGGTTAAACACAATGCGCCCTTTATGCCGTGGCCGGACGTGGTGGCATTACTGCACCGCTACACACAGCTGGAAAAGCAGGGAGATACCGGGCTCTACCATGTGGCACGTATCAAACAGTGGTTCAGCTATCTGCATAAAGCCTATCCGCAGGAAGCGGATGAACTTTTTTCCGTGATCCGTCCGCTGAAAGAGTCTGCCGCCATTGCACAGGCTATTGCCCGGGCTCAGAGCGTATAAAATTTGCTTTTTTTACCATATCGCACTTTAATTGACAGGTGAGCCGGATTTTTTCTTAACCCGTTAATACAGCAGGAGGTGCTGATGAATTTTCTGTCCTGGATTATTTTTGGCCTGATCGCCGGTGTGCTGGCGAAATGGATCATGCCCGGAACCTATAATATTGGCATTATTATGACGATTGTGCTGGGTGTTGTCGGTGCTGTTGTCGGGGGATATATCAGTGTTTTCTTCGGTAAGGGGCGTGTCGACGGGTTTAATTTCGGCAGCTTTGTGGTCGCTGTGATCGGTGCGATGGTGGTGCTGTTTCTCGCCGGGAAGTTTGCGGGCTGACAGCCGCATAACAGATTTAAAAAATGCCGGAGCAGCTGACGCGCTCCGGCATTTTTTTATGGTTCAATCGGCAGGGTGTCTGAACCGCCCCATTCCGCCCAGGAACCGTCATACAGACGGACATTCTGATGGCCGGTGAGCGTCAGCGCCAGCAGCAGTATGGCTGCTGTCATACCGGAGCCGCAGGACACCACAAGGTATTTACTTAAATCCACGCCTGCATCACGGAATATCTGCTGAATCTGCGTCGGGGATTTGAAGATCCCGTTTTCCACCAGGGTATTCCACGGCACATTGTAACTGCCGGGAATATGACCGGAACGTACGCCGGGACGCGGATCCGGTGCCAGTGCCTGAAAACGGTCGGCAGAACGGGCATCAACAATCTGAATTTCCGGGTCCGTAATCGCCAGCAGCACATCATCTTTATTTACCGCATTATGACGCTGAAACTCCGGCACAAAGGTTTTCGCCTGCGGCAGTGGCAGCTCACCGCTTTCGGTGGTATAACCGGCACCGGCCCAGGCATTCAGACCACCCTGTAAAATGCGCAGATTTTTCACACCGAAGGTTTTCAGTGTCCACCAGGCACGCGGGGCGGAGAACAGGTTACCCTGATCATAAATAATCACCATGGTGTCATTATCGATTCCGAATTCACCGGCAGCCTGTGCGAACACCTCCGGTGACGGCAGCATATGCGGCAGCGGCGAGGAGAGATCAGCGACTTTGTCCAGATCAAAATAGTGTGCGCCCGGAATATGGCGCTCAAGCCATAACTGATGGCAATCGGCGGGCTGACCGGGCGGCGCTTTGCTGACATCGAGCACAACAAGATTGTCGTCATTCAGGTGCGTGTGCAGCCAGTCTGCGGTCACAAAATAGTCTCGGTACATCGCAATTAACCTCGTTAGCAGGACGCAGAGCGCTACCGGGTTTCACCGGTGGTCGTTTCCTGCGCCGTGGATGGAGTCTCAGGGGCAACCGAACGATTATACATATTCATTCCGGCAAGAAAAACGCCGCCGAGGGAGCCGAAGGCAAAAATAAAAATGAAAATAATCAATAATTTCTTCATAGATGTATTCTGGTCTTATCTGATGGAGCCTGTCTTCCGGACAAATCCGGGGGCCATGTTGATTAATTGTAACAAACTATTGAAGCAACCGTATGCAGAAAATGAGCGCTAACGGCCCGGATATGCTGATTTTTTTTCTGTAGTGTGAAACAATAGCCCCCTGTTTATTTATCCATAGGTTTTTCAGATGCCCCTGTCCGCCACCGTCAAACAACAAATCAGCGCCTGGTACAAAGCCCTGCCGGCGCAGATTGACGGCTTTGTTCCGCGTGCCCCGCAGCGGGAAATGATTGCGGAAGTCGCCCGGACGATGGCGGGTGATGAAGGGCGGCATCTGGTGATTGAAGCCCCGACCGGGGTGGGAAAAACCCTCTCTTATTTGATCCCGGGCATTGCAGTGGCCCGGGAACAGCAAAAGCTGCTGGTGATCAGCACCGCCAATGTCGCGTTACAGGATCAGATCTACAGCAAAGATCTGCCGCTGCTGGCAAAAATTATCCCTGATCTGCGTTTTACCGGTGTATTCGGGCGCGGGCGCTATGTCTGTCCGCGCAATATGGCGGTGATCGGTGCAGCGGAAGGGGAACAAATTGACCTGATGCTGCTGCTCGAAGATAAGGCGGATGTGGCAACGGCCTCTGAACGTGATACCGTGCGCCAGCTGCAGAATGATTTTACTTCTTTCGGCTGGGACGGCCTGCGCGATCACCACAAAACCTCCATTCCGGACAGTCTGTGGCGCAAAATCAGCACCGACAAACTCAGCTGCCTCGGGCGCAATTGCCAGTATTACTCGCGCTGCCCGTTTTTCCTGGCGCGGCGTGAAATTGAAAGTGTGGATGTGGTGGTCGCCAACCATGCGCTGGTGATGGCGGCAATGGAAAATGAATCGGTTCTGCCGGAAAGCAAAAAACTGCTGCTGGTGCTGGATGAAGGTCACCATATCGCTGATGTGGCCCGTGATTCTCTGGAAGTGGAAGGCGATATCACGCTGGTGTCACTTCAGGCACAGCTGGATAACCTTTCCCGCTTTGTCACGCAGTATCTGCAACAGTTCCGCCCGGTAAAACCACCAAAACTGGCGGACAGTGCCCGTCTGCAGAAACATCTGGATGCGATGTCAGATGTGTACCGCGATGTTGCGATGTACACACAGGCGCTGCTGCCGGAGCAGGCGGCGGATCCGCATTATCTGTTTCCGCTCGGGGAACTGCCGGAGCCGCTGACGGCGGCGGCTCAGCAGCTGTCAAAACAGACGGATGCCCTGCACAGCATGGTGGAGGGGATACTCAGTGATCTGAACGAACAGACGGCAAAACAGGATATTGTCCGTCTGCACAAGGCTATCCTCACAGCCGGAAAATTCCTCGGCGCACTGGAAAACAGCGCCAAACTGTGGCGTCTGGCGGCGCTGTCGGAAATTTCACACGCGCCGGTCTCGAAGTGGCTCAGCCGCCGCTATGAAAAAAATCAATCTCACCTTTGGCTCCACTGTGCGGGGATCCGCGTCAGCGAACAGCTCGGTCACCTGTTATGGCGCAATGTGCCGAATATTGTGGTGACCTCGGCAACCCTGCGTTCACTCAACAGTTTCAGCCGGTTGCAGGAAATGACCGGGCTGAGTGAAAAGGCCGATGACCGCTTTGTGGCACTCGATTCCCCGTTTGATCACTGCCGTCAGGGGCGGCTGGTGATCCCGAAAATGCATTATGAGCCGACACCGGCAGATGAAGCCGCACATATCGGAGAAATGGCGCGTTATTTCCGTTCACAGCTGGCGTCCGGTGAACACCGCGGTATGCTGGTGCTGTTTAACAGTCAGCGGGCAATGGATCTGTTTCTCACCCATGTGACGGATTTGCGTCTGCAACTGCTGGTACAGGGTGATCAGCCCCGTTACCGGCTGGTGGAAACGCATTGTCAGCGGATCCGGGACGGGCAGAACAGTGTGCTGATCGGCCTGCACTCTTTTGCCGAGGGGCTTGATCTGAAAGGGGATTACCTGACTCAGGTGCATATCCATAAAATCGCGTTTCCGCCGGTCACCAACCCGGTGATTATCACGGAAAACGACTGGCTGAAATCCCTGAACCGCTATCCGTTTGAAATACAGAGCCTGCCGGGCGCGTCATTTACGCTGATCCAGCAGGTCGGGCGGCTGATCCGCAGCCATCAGTGTCACGGGGATGTCGTGATTTATGACCAGCGCCTGCTGACCAAACGGTACGGCAGCAGGTTGCTTAATGCATTACCGGTCTTTCCGATTGTGCGTCCGGATATTGAACCGGAAAAATAATATAAACGGATAACGGTTATTCTGCCGTGGCGGTAAAGGTCACATTACCGCCGTAATCATTGATATTACTGACAATCAGATGGTCACCGCGTTTAACCGCTCTTTTTACCGAAATTTCCGAACGGCTTTTCGGTGTCAGCATAAAGGATTTATGCAGTATTTGTTTTTTATCCGCCAGCGTTATTTCCGTAATGGTAATGTGGTACGGCGAATTATTATTGACCCGTATTGAATGACTGCCGGACTGAAATGTAACCTGCTGTGTGGCGGCATTTCTGTCACTTAATCCGGCAGGGCGGTAAAAGACTTTAAACCGTGAACGGACGGCAAGTTGTATGGAATCTTTTGCCTCTGGTGAAGCCGTTTTACTGACCGGCGGAATATCCAGAACATTCAGCCACCACAGACTTTCTCTGTCAGACGGCATACTGCTTTTATCTGTCAGCCGAATACGTAAATTTTGTATCGCTCCCGGATTAATACGTGAAACCGGCGGAGTCAGTTCAAATGGCGTGACCGGCAGGTTCGCGGGAAGAGCGTCGGAATCTCCCGGGTCAAGCCAGTACTGAACAAATGCCGCAGTGGCGGATTCATTATTTATCCGTGCCGTAATGTCGTGAGCACCTTCCGGATAAATATACCGTGTACTGTTCGCACTGATACCGTCAGCAAAAGAAAAGGCACTGATAAAATACACAATTAATAACAGATATGATTTCATTCTATTTCCCCGTTGCACACGAAGGAATACACGGACAGGTATTATTACTGAGATAATCGCCTGCCATGATTACGTATTAACGTATTCCCTTTATTTCATTTGATTTTATGCGTTTTTTTTATTTTTGAAATACGTATGTTTTCTTGGTTTTGTTTATTACGTAGTAAGGCAGAATTTATTGATAACATGAAGGTATAGATTCATTGGAATAGTTTATAAAAAATATGGTAAAGGGGTATCAGACTTACTGATTTTTTGACATGGTATCCTTGCCGGAGGCTTCCGCGTTACAAATCACTTGTAACAAATTCAAAAAGTTATCTTACATATAATTACTGATATTATTTTTCAGTTCCATGTTGATTCTCCTCTGTGAATAATAATATGACGAATACACTCATATACTCTCTCAGTTGTTGTGCACGACCCCCTGCTGCTCATGCATAAGCAACGGGGGGCATATTCATTTCATCTCTGATGATCGAGATTATTTCAGGTCACTTATTGTCACCAGGAATGCTGTATACCCAGCTGCTTCATCATCTTTGATATTCTCAATTGCCAGCTTATTATTTTCAGTAAGCTTTGATTTATAGTCATTGGGTTTATTATATGTCCACGATACATCACCATCAGGTCTGAAACCGGGATTAAACCAGTGGCCTCCATCTATACCTGAAATCCATAAATTTCGTTTAGCAGCTTCCTGGCAAACCTCAATTGCTGCTTTTGGTGATAATTTCATTGAAGCATTCCCTTTTAATTTAAAGAAATCTTCACCTTTGTTATATAGTACACCGTGATCAAATAATTTTTCTTCCATTATTTCTTCTCCCATTGAATTCGTGAGTCATCGATCCATTGAGGATCTGTCTTATCACTGACCTGAACGACTTCGCCTGTGCGATCGTTAACTACAACATATTCACCTTGTTTACCGTATACAGTAGCCGTGTCATTACGCCCAAGGTGATCAGGCGGTGTTTTTTTCGGACTACGTTTATCAAAAGATTTCCCTTTCGGACCTTTTGCTACCGTATCTTTGGCATCTTGTTCGGTCCAGCCCCGGCCATTCATTTGATCTTTAATTTTTTCATCAAATTTGAGTTCAGGCGTTTTTCCTTTTTTGTCTTTTTCTTCTTTAACCTTATCCTCAGCAGCTTTTTTTCTGTCTTCCGTATTTTTCCTGTTTTCAACAGCTATTGCCACTGCATATTTTGCCTGAGTGTATTTTTGGATAGTATCTTCGATGTGCCCCATCTGTGCTTTATAAGCACCAGCTTCGTTGGTTGCATTACGGGCTTCAAAATACGCAAATCCCTTTTGGGCTTTGGTCAGTTCTTCTCTTAGTTTGTTTACATCCGTATTTTTTACCGTATCGTAATTTTTCTGTGCGCTTTCCAGGTCAGAAGCAGCTTTTGCCAGATCGCTGTTCGCAACATCCAGTTGCTCCTGTGCAGCTTCCAACGGATACAAAGCCGCACGGTCTTTTTTAGCCTGTTCAGCCTGTTTTTTCGCTTCTTCCGGTTTTACCTGTTTTGTGACAGAAATATAAACCGGAGCATGGTCACCGCCGAAGTCGATAATTGCATGATGTGAAACATTTTCTTTTTTTTCCGGCGCCGGCAGGTAGTGTTTTATCTCCGGTGTGGTATTCAGTCCCCGTGGAGCCGTGTTTGGTTTTACCAGTCCGGTATCATTCACACTGATTCGTATTGGTTTCATGCCGGGTACCACCTGAGCGGTGTATACATTCGGCTTGTTTGTCTTTTGTGCTTTGACAACCGGCACCTGAGTGGGGTTTACCGCTGTGACGGCGACAGGCCGGGTTTCAGCCAGCTCATCAATCACTGCCTGTGCAATCACGCTGGCCGGAACACTTGTCTTTTCGGGGATATCTTCCGGCGGAACAGAAGTTACCACTCCGGCAGGTAGCATGACAGTATTATAGGGATTATCAATATCGAAATCTTTAACGTAAATATTCACTTTCGGGTCAGGTGCTATCTGAGAGGGATAGAATAATCCCAGAATTCCCAGAACCCGGCCTGCAATAACTGCGGAAGTCGTTAAGAATGCTTTTAATGCAGCAAGCTGAGCCTCATTTAGTGAGGCGTAATAAGCCGACAGAGCAAAGCTGAACGTTAATCCGATAGTATCTGCGGAAACATAGACTGTTTTCGGTGCTCCCGGTATATCAATATAATTCAGAGATTCAGGAGTATTATTCAAATCTGTATAGCTATTATTGTCACTATTGCTATCACGATGGCTACCAAATTTATCCGGGTCATAATGACGAATATTTCTTCCGTCCGGTAGTTGTGTTGTTCCCCAACCACTGCCGGAACCTGCGCCACCACTTGTTGAACCGCCGTTACCACCGATACCGGTCGGTCCGCCGTTGATATTACCACCGGTATCATGAGCCCCGCTGTTATAACCATTACCGTCTCCGCCACTCATCGTAAATTTCCTTTTGGGTTTTAGGTTTTCCAAAAAAACCGTGTTTTTACACGGCTCCTGGTGGTGAAAATTCCACAACCCAAAATATCAAAACATACTATTGTAATAATTTTTAAATAAAATCAATCAATTGTGTTTTTTTGAAAAAGGCAGGCATTATGATAACGGATTCGTTATCAGGAAAACCAACGGGACCTTTTTTGTATGACAGAGGCAGTTCTTCGTTTTGAACGAAATCAGCACACAAAAAAAAACCGCCCGGAGGCGGTATAAAGGGTAGGATTGACTCACTAAGTCTTACTGTTTTTATTGTCTGCGACACATACTCACACACGAGATGTTAATTTCAGACCGCAACCTGCCGGTTACGGTGCTGTATTTCTGATATTTATTCGATATTGGCTTCAATAAACCACAGGTACTGGTCGAGGTCGCGGGAGGCGGCAGTAAACATATCTGCGGTATTTTCATCCTCAACGCGGCTGACGGCACGGCGGATATCGTTGGCGACGATAGCATAACGGTCGGCCAGTGCTTTCAGGTGATCCTGCACAGTGTGGATATCAGTCGGATAAGCCGGTAAAGCAGAGGCTTTACTGATCGCCTGCGAGGTACCGAGTGCCACACCGCCGAGCTGAACAGCGCGTTCGGCAAAAGTATCCAGGTGGCTGTTAAGGCTGTCGCGGAAGCCGTCCAGCATTTCATGTACAGCAATGAAATTGCGTCCGCGCAAATTCCAGTGTGCCTGTTTGGTCATCAGCGACAGGTCGATAAACTGCAGAACCTGATGATTCAGTTCATCAATGGTTTCCTGCTTAATATCATCAGTGACATCGTTACGGGTGTACACTAAGTGAGAAGCGGTGGTTTTCACTAATTTTGCGGTGCTCATTATTGTTCCCCTTATTTATTCCGTTAAACATTATTCAGTTAAACATTTCTGTTTCGATGGGGTTACTATAGGGCAGCACAGATAATAGTTAAATTCGATTAAAACTATAGAATCGATAGGCAAACCGGCACAAGGCCGGTTTCAGTATGGCGGGTGATTACTCAACAGCTTTGATTTTTGACTTTGGTTTGATAGTCAGTGCCGCGCCCATGGAGGCGATGACAATGCAGCTCAGCGCCAGCCATTGTGCGAATGACAGATGCTCATGCAGGAAAATAATCCCGACCATTGCCCCAATCACCGGCTCAAGGCTCATCAGGATGCCGAATGTCCGTGTCGGCAGACGGGTCAGTGCCACCATTTCCAGTGAATACGGAAAGGCCGTCGATAAGATGGCCACCGCCACCCCGACCGGCAGTACCGCCCAGCTGAACATCACACTCAGATCACTGTGATAGGCCCCTATCGGGAAAAAAATCAGCGCGGCGATAAGCGAACCGACCGAAACGGTGGCTGCGCCGTAAAACCGCCCGGCCCGCTGGCCGAAGATAATATAGAGTGCCCAGCCCGCCCCGGCACCCAGGGCATACAGCATCCCGATCGGATCCAGTTGCTCAAGATCCCCGATCTGCTCACCGAGCGGCAGCAAAAAGGCCAGACCGGCAATCACCAGAATAATCCAGAGATAATCCGTTATTTTACGTGCCCCGAACATGGCGACCGCCAGCGGCCCGGTAAATTCCAGAGCGACCGCAATCCCGAGCGGAATGGTGGACAGCGCCAGATAGAACAGATAGTTCATTACCCCGAGCGAGAGGCCGTACCCCAGCATCGGCAGCAGTGATTCCCGGGTAAAACGCAGCCGCCAGGGTTTAAAAATCACCAGCAGAATCGCCGTCCCCAGCAGTAAACGCAGGGCGGTCACCCCCGGGGCGCCGATAACCGGAAACAGGGTTTTCGCCAGTGAGGCGCCGCTCTGAATAGAGATCATCGACAGCAGCAATAAGCCGATCGGTAACCACGGAGAACCATTTTGCTGGCGGGGAGACGCAGACATGAAAAACCTCGGGAGCAATAAAAATGCGGTGAAACAATTAGTTATATTGAATTGCATGCAAAAGGCAGCACTCGTCATGCAATCTTAGCGGGGCGGCTGACGGATAGCAATTACTGATTTAAGAGGATATTAATCCGCGGACAGCGATTGCCGGGTAACATAACAAAATCTGACGAGTGCTATCTTCAGACCGCTTGCGTATACTGACTGCCGGTTTTTCATTTCATCACGATAAGGACAGGGCAGATATGCGGGATATTAAACGAATTGCGGTCTATTGCGGATCAGCAGCGGGTGCATCAGAGATTTACCGCCTTGAGGCCGTGAAATTTGCCCGGATTCTGGTTGAGCAGGGAATTACCTTGGTTTACGGCGGTGCCAGTGTGGGGATCATGGGGACGGTGGCGGATACCGTACTCCGCGAAGGCGGGAAGGCCATCGGGGTGATCCCGGCATTGCTGGAAGGGCGGGAGATTGCCCATAAAAACCTGACGGAGCTTCACCGCGTCAGCACCATGCACGAACGCAAAAGCAAAATGATTGAACTGGCAGACGGCTTTGTCGCACTGCCGGGCGGCTTCGGCACCCTGGAAGAGTTTGCCGAGGTCTTTACCTGGAGCCAGATCGGGCTGCATCAGAAGCCGGTCGGGCTGATGAATATCAATAATTATTATGACCCGCTGCTGTCGCTGATCAGCAAAATGACCGATGAACAGTTTATGCAGGAAAAATACCGCCATATGGCCATCGTCGAAACCGACGGTAACGCACTTATCCGCCGCTTCCGCGACTATGAGGCACCGGCGGTCAAAACTTACGATTAACCGGAGAACAGTATGATAATCCGTCCTGCAACACTGAATGACACTGACCGTATTGCTGAACTTTATCAGCAGCTATTTTTGCTGATGGCGGAATATCAGCCGGATCGCTGGCGTCCGGCAGAGCAGGATCGCGGATTTATCGAAAACGCCATGACAGATGAAAAATTCTGTCTGCGGGTGGCGGAAACGGAAGGGCATATCGCCGGGTTCGCCTTTGCGCAGACGCAGGATACCTCACCTTATACCTGTGTAGTGCCGCGCCGTTTCGGTTATATCTTTGATATTGTGGTTGATCCGGCGATACGCGGGCAGGGCACGGGGAAAAAATTACTGGATGCCGTTAAAGATTGGTCAAAGGCACAGGGCCATACGCATCTGGAGTTATCCGTACTGCCGGAAAATACCGGTGCCATGCGTTTATATGAACGCGAAGGTTATCAGCCGGTGATCCACACCCTGGCGATTAAGCACTGATAATCAGGACTGGTGCAGCGTCAGCATAGTGAGAAAAAATCAGCGGAAAGTATTACCGCTGCCAGAATCACGATTACTGCAATAAGCGCTATGCCGGACAGGGCAAACAGAAACAGTTCTGCCGCAATCACGCCACCGCCGCACAGCAGGGCAATACGGGCGGTGATTTTATTCTCTTTGCGGATAAAACCGGCACCGGCAAAAAACAGCGCCAGCAGTGCCAGTGCGGTTCCGGTATAACCCGCATTGCGGGCTGAAGCCGATAACGCACGCCGTTTTTCATCTTCCGGGGTGGTTTTTGCGTGAAATTCATCTCCGCGGAGAGCCGCTTTGGCAGCCTGTTTCATTGCACTGATTTTGTTATAAACCACCTGTTCGGCAGGCGGACGGCTTTCAATATATTTATCGGTCTGATATTGCGCAAAAAAGAAGGCGGCTATGGCGAGCAGGCCGAGTAACATACCGGAAAAACTGAACGGGTTTTTTCTGATAATCCGTTTCATGGTGAATATCCTTATAAAAAGAGCCTCTGACAGAGGCTCTTTAACTGTATACCGAAAGGACGTTTTTGTCAGTTGGTCAGATGAACGGTTTTACCGCCGACAATGGTGCGCAGTACTTTCACATTGGCGATATCATCCGCAGGTATCTGAAACACATTGCGATCCAGCACAATCATGTCCGCCAGTTTGCCCGGTTCCAGGGAGCCGAGAATATCTTCCCGGTGCTGGGCATACGCCGAATCAATCGTGGCGGCACGCAGCACTTCCGTGACAGTCAGGTCACGGTCAGTGTCCAGACGCGGTGCAGGCTGACCGTTAACCGGATGACCACGGCGGGTGGCGGCCACTTTCAGATCATACCATTCATCAAAATCATCAATCGGCCAGTCACTGCCGAACGCAACGACCGCACCGGCATCAATAAATTTACCGATAGGCTCCAGTTGCTGAAAACGGGTTTCACCGATCATATTGCGGGTGAATTCTGCCAGTTCCGCAGTCGGTGCCGCCCACTGGAAAGAGAGACAGGCAATGGTGCCGAGTCTGGCGAAACGCGCGTAATCTTTGGCATCCACCAGCTCATTGTGAGCCAGTCCCGGACGGATATCTTTGCCCGGATGCGCAGCCCGCATTTTTTCGATGCCGTTGAGTACCATATCAACCGCACCTTCACCAACAGTGTGCAGATGCGGATCGTACCCGGCTGCGGCAATGCGTTCGAGCAGGGCATCGATCACCTCTGAGGTGAAATAGAGATCACCGTAATTTTCTGTCTCACGCCAGTCCGGCTGTGCCGGAGTGCCGTGATTGATGCGGTACGGTTTCAGCAGGGAGGCGGTCATGGTCGGGAACTGAAGCACACCATCGACAAACATTTTGATGTTTTTTACCGCAATGCCCGGCTCCGGGCCCCAGTCCGGCTGATGATAACGCTCTGCAAAGGCAACCGCGTTTTTTACGGCCTGCGGCACGGATGCCACATCCGGCGCATCATCCGGCGTGATTTCACGGGCAGCCTGCACACGCAGTGTCAGTTCACCCTGTTCCTGTAATGCACGGAACGCATCCAGCTGTAATTCCGCCACACGGGCATCCATGACCATGGTGACGCCCTGTTCATTGAGGACTTTCTGTACCAGACGGGCAACATCTACCGCGCGGTCGGCCTGAATGGACGGAATACTGTCCGCCGCACGCATGGCCGGGGCATCCTCAAGGATACCGTTCAGTTCACCATTGGCGTGTTTGCCGATTTTACCGTCACTCGGTGCCGGGGTCTCTTTGGTGATCCCGAACAGTTCCAGGGCACGGCTGTTGGCAAGCAGTGTGTGGCAGTCATTGGAGAACAGCACGACAGGGCGGCGGGTATTGAGTTTGTCCATATCTTCACGGTACATATCAATACCGGCCGGTAACATGCCCTGACGCAGCCAGGCGGTCACTTTCAGCCAGTCGTTTTCGCCGATGCGCGGATCATTATCCAGATGCGCCTGCACACGGGCGAGGATCTCATCAATGGTCAGGGATTCATAATTCAGATGGCAGCCGAACAGCTGAATACCGCCCCAGAACGGGTGCATATGACCATCAATAATCCCCGGCATCATCATTTTGCCATCGAGATCGATAAACTGCGTATGCTCACCACGGAATGCTGCCATGTCATCATTATCACCACAGGCAAGAATACGACCATCAGCAATGGCGATGGCCCCGGCGACGCGGTTTTCCGCATCCGCAGTATAGATATAACCGTTGTGATAAATAATATCAGCGGCAGTCATTTTCATTATGCTCTCCAATCCTCATCAACAGAGTTAATTGATAATTAAGTGAGTTTCTTCTTCCGTGATTGACGGCGGACGGCGGGTAAAGAAGCGGGTGATCACACCGAGGTATACCACACCGATCCCCAGCCAGATCAGGCCGACAGTCAGTGCCTGAGCATCCAGGCTGGTCCACAGCCACAGGGTCAGCAGCACCCCGATCGCCGGCACCACCAGACAGCGCAGGATCACGGCAGCCGTCAGCGGTTCTTTCCGGTCAATAATAAAGTGTTTGATAACACACAGATTTACAAAGGTAAACGCAATCAGTGCGCCGAAGCTTATCATGGACGCCACCAGGCTCAGGGAGAGCACCAGCGCCATCAGAGAGGCGAGGGCGACAAACAGGATCGACAGTACCGGCGTGTTGAACCGGGCATGCAGACGGGCAAACACAGAGCGCGGCAGCACTCCTTCACGGCCCATGGCATAGAAAATCCGCACAATACTGGCCTGGGATGTCATTGCGGAGGCAAACACGCCGATCACATAGGCAGTAATAAAGGAGGATGCCATCAGTGCGCCGCCGACTTTTTCCATCACCTGAATACTGGCGATGTCGGTGTTCGGCAGGAAATCACGCCACGCCGGATAGCTCAGATGTGCGGCGTAAGAGATAACGATAAACAACGTACCGGCGATAAACACGGTATAGAGGATCGCTTTCGGCAGCGCCCGTTTGGCGTCTTTGGTCTCTTCCGCCATGGTGGAGATGGCATCAAACCCGAGGAATGCGAGACACAGAACGGCCGCCCCGGCAAACAGCCCGGACACCTGATCGGACATCACCGTCAGCGGGGCGAGCAGCGCCTCTTTATCCGGGGTGAATGCGGAACTGAAGCTGAGATACAGGAACAGCGCGATAAATATCAGCTGCATCACAATGATCAGCATATTCATCGACGTGACCAGTTTGATCCCGAGAATATTCAGCACAGAGACAATCACAATGGTGGAGACGATAATCAGCTCCATCGGCACCGACGGCAGGGCTTCATGCACAAAAATACCGATGGCGATATAGTTGATAATCGGCAGAAACAGATAATCCAGCAATTGCGCCCAGCCGACCAGAAACCCGGTATTCCCGCCGAAGACTTTCTGGACATAGGAATACGCAGAGCCGGCCAGCGGCAGTGTGCTGGTCATTTTACAATAGCTGAGTGCGGTAAACAGGACGGCTGTCAACGTAATAATATAAGCAACCGGTAAATGACCTTCACTGAGGACGGTAACCTGTCCGTAAGTTGTGAAGATACCAAGGGGCACCATATAGGCGAGCCCGAAGAAAACCAACGCGGGGGTATTTAAGACGCGTTTCATCTGCACAGTATTCTGTTGCATTTTTACAGCCCTTCCCAATAGCCTGAAACATGCCGCGGATATCGCATCCGGGCACAATACATATCTCCGGCCGTCAGCGGATGACGGTCAGTCTGCATTTATTTTCAATAAACCTCGCACCTTGCGTCTGCATCGTGCGCACTTTACTGAAACGTCAGTGATAAACGGGCCATCACCACACGCTGGGGTAAATGCAGGCGGCGTACAATATATGAGTTATCTGTATTTGGCAATAAAAGTTGAACAGGATAATGACAAGGATAAACCCTCCTTACCGGTCGTGCTTTTCCGGCCTGTTATCAGCGATACCGAAAACATTGGTATCGGGTATATTTTTCAATAAATTCAATGCAATACCTGTTTCATTTAATAAATTAATGTTATTGGCAATACATTACGTGACATAACGTAATAAACGGCGGATAACCGATAAATAAAGATAAAGTAATCACACGTCGTGTTCCTGTCATGATAACGGGTGTGGCCTCTCTGTCTGACAATAACGGGTACAGCAATCAGGAACGATTTCTCTGCATGTTTGTCCTGTTCGTTTGGTCAAAATGCGTTTTTACCGGGATATTAACGATGCGTTAATTCTCTTAAAGTGTGAACGAAATCGTTTGCTTTTGTTTTTGGCGGCTATAGAATTCGTCAGATTTTTTTGGCCTGAGAAAAGCAACAGGAGGCAATTGTGTCCGGGGATAAAAATTACAGTCATGGGCCTGTGCCCATATCCGCGCGGAAAGGCGGGCTGGCATTAACCTTTGTAATGCTGGGTTTGACCTTCTTTTCCGCCAGTATGTGGACCGGAGGTGCTCTCGGTACCGGTCTCAGTTTTAATGATTTCTTCCTCGCAGTTCTTATCGGTAATCTTCTTCTTGGTGTCTACACCGCTTTTCTTGGTTTCATTGGTTCCAAAACCGGCTTAACAACCCATCTTCTCGCGCGTTACTCCTTCGGTATTAAAGGCTCCTGGCTCCCTTCATTCTTACTCGGCGGCACACAGGTCGGCTGGTTCGGTGTCGGCGTGGCCATGTTTGCCATTCCGGTCGGCAAAGCAACGGGCTGGGATATCAACTGGCTGATCGGCATCTCCGGGGTGCTGATGACTATTACCGTTTTCTTCGGCATCTCTGCGCTGACCGTACTGTCGGTGATTGCAGTGCCGGCGATTGCCATTCTCGGCAGTTACTCGGTTTACCTCGCGGTAACCGGGATGGGCGGCATGAGCGCACTGCGTGATGTGATCCCGGCACAGCCGATTGATTTTAATCTGGCGCTTGCCATGGTGGTCGGTTCGTTTGTCAGTGCCGGTACGCTGACAGCGGATTTTGTCCGCTTCGGTCGCAAACCGAAAATTGCGGTGCTGGTGGCGATTATCGCGTTCTTCCTCGGTAACTCACTGATGTTTATCTTCGGTGCCGCCGGGGCGGCATCTCTTGGTATGGCGGATATCTCTGATGTGATGATTGCTCAGGGGCTGTTATTACCGGCAATTATCGTTCTCGGTCTGAATATCTGGACCACCAATGATAACGCGCTTTATGCCTCCGGCCTGGGGTTTGCCAATATTACCGGGCTTTCCAGCAAAACCTTATCTATCGTCAACGGGCTTATCGGCACACTGTGCGCCCTGTGGCTCTACAATAATTTTGTCGGCTGGCTGACCTTCTTATCCGCTGCTATCCCGCCAATCGGGGGCATTATTATTGCCGATTACCTGATGTACCGTCACCGTTATGAAACCTTTGACCGCAGCAAAATGCGTGATGTGAATGTCAGCGCACTGCTGGCGGTGGCGGCAGGTGTGATTGCCGGGCACTGGCTGCCGGGGATTGTGCCGGTGAACGCAGTTCTCGGCGGGGCATTAAGCTATGCTGTCCTCAATCCGTTACTTAACCGTCGTCGTACAACCAACCCGGAGATGACCCGTGCTTAATCAAACCGTAAAACATATTTTTAATGCCCGTCTGCCGGATCGTGCTGGCCTGTGGCGTATCGATATCGATAATCAGCGCATTACTGCGATTGTGCCGCAGCCGGAGGGTGAAGCACTGCCGGAGAGCCTGAACGCCGAAGGCGGCCTGGTCACCGCGCCGTTTGTCGAGCCGCATATTCACCTCGATACCACCCAGACCGCCGGGGAACCGGCGTGGAACCAGTCCGGTACCTTATTTGAAGGCATTGAACGCTGGGCAGAACGCAAAGCGATGCTGACGCACGACGATGTGAAAACCCGTGCCTGGCAGACCCTGAAATGGCAGATTGCCAATGGCATCCAGCATGTCCGCACCCACGTTGATGTCTCCGATGCCACCCTGACCGCGCTGAAAGCGATGCTGGAAGTGAAGCAGGAAGTTGCGCCGTGGGTGGATTTACAGATTGTTGCGTTCCCGCAGGAAGGGATTATGTCCTATCCGAACGGTGAGGCTCTGCTGGAAGAGGCGCTGCGTCTGGGCGCGGATGTGGCGGGGGCTATCCCGCATTTTGAATTTACCCGTGAATACGGGGTGGAATCCCTGCACAAAACCTTTGCGCTGGCACAGAAATATGACCGCCTGATCGACGTACACTGTGATGAAATCGATGATGAACAGTCCCGTTTCGTGGAAACGGTTGCCGCGCTGGCACACCGCGAGGGAATGGGGGCACGTGTTACCGCCAGCCACACCACGGCGATGCACTCGTATAACGGGGCTTATACCTCCCGTCTGTTCCGTCTGCTGAAAATGTCCGGTATTAACTTTGTGGCGAACCCGCTGGTGAACATTCACTTACAGGGGCGTTTTGATACGTATCCGAAGCGTCGCGGGATCACCCGTGTCAAAGAGATGCTGGCGGCGGATATTAATGTCTGCTTTGGTCACGATGACGTGTTTGATCCGTGGTATCCGCTGGGCACCGCCAATATGCTCCAGGTGCTGCATATGGGGCTGCATGTCTGTCAGCTGATGGGGTACGGTCAGATTAATGACGGGCTGAAACTGATCACGGAATACAGTGCGCGTACCCTGAACTTACAGGATTACGGCGTGGCGGAAGGCAAACGCGCCAGTCTGCTGATCCTGCCGGCGGAAAACGGGTTTGATGCTATCCGCCGTCAGGTGCCGGTGCGTTACTCTGTCCGTGACGGTCGTGTGATAGCAGAAACACAGCCTGCCGTCACACAGATCCATCTGGATAAACCGGAGACTATCCGTTACAGCCGCACACCTCGCACTGAGGATCAGGCTTAAGGTTAATGGTGCGGAACTGCATGCGCATGGCATCAAACAGCACTACTTTTCCGCTGCTCACCTGCCCGTAGCCGGTGAGCAGTTTGATGCACTCCATCGCCTCCAGGGTGCCGATGGTGCCGACCAGCGGTGCCATCACACCCGCTTCCACACAGGTCAGACTGTTCTCCCCGAATAACCGGCTCAGACAGCGGTAACAGGGGTCGCCCTCCTGCCAGGTAAAGACAGAAATCTGTCCTTCCATACGAATAGCGGCACCGGACACCAGCGGGATCTTCAGCTGATGACACGCGCGGTTCAGCTGTTCGCGGACGGCGACATTATCGGTGCAGTCCAGCACCACGTGGTGAGATTGAATCAGCGCAGTAAGCTCATCATCATCCAGCTGTTTGGTGACGGTTTCGGTATGGCAATGCGGATTGACCGCTTTCAGCGCAATGGCAGCGGATTCTGTTTTTGCCATCCCGATGCGGTCATCGGTATGCAGGATCTGACGCTGCAAGTTGGAGAGCGACACGGTATCAAAATCCAGCAGGGTGAGATGCCCGACACCCGCCGCTGCCAGATACTGCGCCGCCGCGCAGCCCAGCCCGCCGAGGCCGGTGATCAGCACACGTCCGGCTTTCAGCGCTTCCTGACCATCGAAATCAAAGCCGCGCAGTACGATCTGACGGTTATAACGCAGTGTTTCTTCATCACTGAGTTCAATATGTCCGGGTTCAGTCGCCATCAGTCATTCTTCAGTAAATGATTAAAAAATTCGATTTCAACGGTGTCACCGGCGGCGACTGCACCGCGTTCTCGTTCCAGCACAATAAAGCAGTTGGCGAGGCTGAATGAACTGAAAATATGTGAGCCCTGATCGCCGGTGGTTCTGACCACCATCTGACCCTGTTCATTCACATCGGCAATACCGCGCTGAAAATCCAGACGACCGGCGGATTTTTTCAGCGGCGTGGTAGCGACGGCTTTAAAGCGCATCGGCGGCTGCCACTGACTGAAACCGGACAGGCGTGCGATCAGCGGCTGCACCAGCTCATAAAAGGTGACGGTGGTGGAGACCGGGTTGCCCGGCAGACCGCAGAACCAGGCGTTATTCAGCTTACCGAAAGCAAACGGCTTGCCCGGTTTGATCGCCAGTTTCCAGAAATTAATTTTGCCGATCTCATCAAGAATCTGCTTGGTGTAATCCGCTTCGCCGACAGACACGCCGCCGCTGCTGATCACCAGATCCGCCTGTGAATCGGCTTTCTCAAAGGTGGCGCGCAGAATGTCCGGATTATCCGGGATCACGCCGAGATCAATCACATCACAGCCGAGCTTTTCCAGCATCAGACGTACCGCAAAGCGGTTGGTATCATAAATCTGCCCGTCACCCAGCGGCTGGCCGACAGCCTGCAATTCATCACCGGTGGAGAACACCGCCACTTTCAGTTTACGTACCACGGACAGTTCCGCCAGACCCAGTGAGGCGATCAGCGGAAGCTGGGCGGCAGCCAGTTTGGTGCCTGCCGGTAAGACTTCGCTGTGTTGTGCGATATCTTCACCAACACGGCGGATATTCTGCCCGGCGGTAATCCGGGCGGTAAAGGTGATCCCCGCATCCGATACTTCCGCTTCTTCCTGCATCACCACAGTATCCACACCCGTTGGTACCGGGGCACCGGTCATAATACGGACACATTGTCCGGCCGGTAATTCACCTTTAAACGGCACACCCGCCAGTGCGCGACCGGCAACCGGCAGCGGGGTTTTTCCGTCCCAATCGGACAGGCGAAACCCGTAACCATCCATTGCGGAATTATCAAATGGCGGTACATTGATAGGCGAAATAACAGGGGAGGCAGTGATCCGCCCGGCGGCATCGGTCAGCGCGATCGTTTCAGTACCGGTGATCGCGGCCGGGGTCGCGAGCAGCTTATCCAGTGCTTCCTGTAAAGAGATTAACGAAGAGGTGTAACTTTCTGTCGGATTAGCCATGATGCTGTTTCACTCCCGGCGCCTGCTGGGCGCAGATAAAACGGATAATAAAGAGAAGGGCATTATGGCAGACTTACAGAACAAGTTGAATGATGTGGCACAAAAGCGTGAGCGACAGATCTGATTCCGGAAGTCATTATTGCATTTTAAAGGCTTCTTTTGGTATAACAAAGTTACAAATTATTAACATATTGCATTTCATATGACGACATCTCACTCCGCCCGTCAGACAACGGCGCTTCATATTGCCGTCAGTGGTTTTCTTGCGCTGGTGGTCGCCATGGGAATAGGGCGCTTTGCTTTTACCCCGCAGGTGCCGCTGATGATTGACGAGCACCAGCTCGACCTGACAACTGCCGGTATTGTGGCTGCCTGGAATTACCTCGGTTATCTTGCCGGGTCCTTTGATGCCATGCGGGCAAAACGCGGTATTGAGCTGCGGCTGTGGACCGGGTTATGGGGCGCGGTGATTATCACACTGCTGTCAGCGGTGATTTCCGGCGCGGTACTGCACAGTATCGCACGGTTTTTTATCGGCTGGGCGAGCGGCTGGACACTGGTGTTAGCGGCTGCCTGGACCAATGACGCACTGGCAAAACTCAATCGTCCGGCACTGAGTGTCGCGGTTTACGGCGGCACCGGCACCGGGATTTTGCTGTGCGGACTGGCGGCCATCGGTATTCAGGGCTTATCACTGACCGCCTCACAGGGCTGGTGGATCTACGGCGCGGCAGCGCTGGTATTCAGTTTGTATGTCAGCCGCTATCTGCCGCGTCCGGGGGAACTGAGCAGCGCCTCCTCCCCGCAGAGTAAACCGCGGATGACCCCGAAAATCCGCCGTTTATTGTGGAGTTATGCACTGGCCGGATTCGGCTATATTCTGCCTGCCACGTTTTTATCACAGATGGCGGCGGCACGTTTCCCCGGCAGCCTGTTTGCTCAGTTTGTCTGGCCGGTATTCGGGATCGCCGCCGTGGCCGGTATCGTGGCTGCCATTGCCGCGCGGCGTTTTTTCACACCGCAGCGGCGGCTGGCAATCACCCTCTGGGCACAGGCAGCGGGTATTCTGGCGGCGGAAGTCATGCCCGGGATCAGTGGCCTGGCAGTCAGTGCTTTTCTGGTCGGCGGCGGCCTGATGGCTGCGGTACAGCTGGCGTTCCAGTGCGGGCGTGAACTGGCACCGGAACACGGTCGTTATATGGCCGGATTGCTGACCACCTGGTATGCGGTCGGGCAGCTTGGCGGCCCGCTGGTATCCTCTGTCTCCGCGTATTTTACCGGTAAGCTGGAACCGGCACTGTGGGTCGCCTGTGCGGCACTGATTATCGCTGGTTTGCTGGTTTTTCGTGATCGCAGTGATATAAAAGAATAATTATCTCAGTGATAACAGGATTATTATTTATTAATCCTGTTATCTTTATTATTCATTAAAAATAAAAAACGGATAACTAAAAAAACGGTTTTATTACTTAACCGGTTTATGCTTTATTTAATTTTCAGAGCATAAAGTCGTTATGATAAAAAATAACCGGTGGTCATTCCTGATGAGAAAGAAGAATATTATGCAGAAGGCAATCAATGATCTGAAAGATATACGATTGTGGTCTATGAATATCAGCATGATACTGACATCTCTGGCCGTAACGCACTCGTCACTGCGCATTGTCAGGCCGGATAATGTGATGACCGATGTCTTTCTTATCCCTGTTATTTATCTGGGATTTTATGTTCTGATAAAAAAGATGCTGTATTTTATAGTTGAATAATTGAGAGGTTATTTATGAAAGAATTAAATCAGGAACAATTATTATCTGTTTCAGGTGCAGGGTTTATCTCTGCAGGAATGATTTTCGCCGGTATTGCATTTGATGTCAGCGCTGCAATGATGTCAAATATCACCCGGAACAGCGAAGAAATTGTTTTTGCTGAACATAAGGATATTTCCCGTCTCCGTTATGAGGTTATATAACACATCGGTTATCCGGCATTTTTCCGGTAAATGTTTTACCTGCTTCCGTTCCGGCTGATATCCGTATTATTAACAGGGATTTCCGGTGCAAACTTTTCATCACCAAAACCACAAAATGGATTAACAAAACGGTGTATTGCTCTAAAATAGCAGGGCGGCGGGTATTGACCGGCCGCCGGGTGCAACACAGCACCGGGAGTCACCTGAAAAATAGTCGGAGAAGGTATGTCATCATTAAGCCGGGAAGCAGAACTTGTCCACGCCGCGCTCATCGCTCGCGGGCTGGAGACACCATTGCGGGAGCAGACACTGCCGCCGGAAACCCGTAAGGTTCAGATTGAAGCGCATATGACAGAAATTATGAAGCTGCTCAATCTCGACCTGAGCGACGACAGTCTGGCAGATACCCCGAAACGTATCGCGAAGATGTATGTGGATGAAATTTTTTCAGGGCTGGATTATCACAATTTCCCGAAAATCACCCTGATTGAAAATAAAATGAAAGTGGATGAGATGGTGACGGTCCGTGATATCACGCTGACCAGCACCTGTGAACACCACTTTGTCACTATCGACGGTAAAGCCACCGTGGCCTATATCCCGAAAGATACGGTTATCGGGTTATCTAAGATTAACCGGATTGTGCAGTTCTTTGCTCAGCGCCCGCAAGTGCAGGAGCGACTGACACAACAAATTCTGCTGGCACTGCAAACATTGCTCGGCACCACCAATGTGGCGGTATCCATTGATGCGGTGCATTACTGTGTTAAAGCGCGTGGTATCCGTGATGCGACCAGTACCACTACCACCACCTCTCTGGGCGGGTTATTTAAATCCAGCCAGAATACCCGCCAGGAATTCCTGCGCGCGGCCCGTCATATTTAAAGATGAATATGTCTGTCACATCCGCCTCTGCCCGTATTGATGTCCTCGATATGGTGCGGGGGCTGGCTATCCTCGGTATTTTTATCCTGAACATCGGCGGATTTGCGCTGCCGTCTGCGGCCTATCTGAACCCGCTGTACACCCCGGCGGCATCCGCGACAGATATCGCCACCTGGGCGGTACTGAGTGTGCTGGTTCAGGGGAAATTTCTCGGCATGTTTGCACTGCTGTTTGGTGCCACGCTGATGATGCTCAGCCGTTACAGCCAGCCCTGGAATATGGCACGGTTACTGGTGCTTGGAGTGATCGGGCTGCTGCATACCGCTCTGCTCTGGAGCGGGGATATTCTGCTGATGTACAGCCTGACCGGCGTGGCCGCCTGCTGGATTATCCATAATGTTTCCTCCCGCTGGTGGCTGAAGCTGGTACCGGTGCTGATCCTGACCGGATTGTTTTTATTGTTTTTCCTGTTATCGGAAGACGGTGAGCTGAAACTGCTGTACTGGCAGCCGTCGCAGGAAATGCTGGATTATGAAGTGCTGATCGCCAACACCGGTGGTATTGCCGGTATGCAGGACAGAATCAGCACCATCAGCGGTATGCTGATGATGATGGTGGTTCAGTATGGCTGGCAGTTACTGGCAATGATGCTTCTGGGCGCAACACTGATGAAAAACGGCTGGCTGAAAGGGGCATTTCCGCTGTCTCATTACCGGCGGCTGGCGGCGTGGCTGCTGCTCCCGTCACTGCTGCTGCAGGCGGTTGTCATGTGGTTGGAATACCTGAACGGCTGGAGTGTCTTCTGGATGGGCACTGTCGGTTATCCGCTGGCGGATATTTTGCAGCCGGTGCAGACCACCGGGCTTATCGCGCTGTTTTATGGGTTGCAACCACAGTTAAAACCGGTTGCCGCCTGTTTACAGCGGGTCGGACGCACAGCGCTGAGCAGTTATCTGCTGCAATCGGTGTGCGGGGTGATACTGTTTGAGTACCTGGGGTATTTTAACCGATTTGATCGCCTGACGCTGCTGGCGTTTGTGCCGCTGATGTGGCTGATCAACATCCTGTTCTCAACCCTGTGGCTGCGTTATTTTTCTCAGGGGCCGGTGGAATGGTTATGGCGGCAGGCCGCCAATAAGCTGGCAGCCCGCTGAAGCCGGATTATTGCGCGGCGGGTACCGGTTGTGCGGTGTCCGTCGGTTTTTCCGGTGTTTCAGGCGGCTCCGGATAAAGCGCATTCAGTTCTTCCGGTGTCACTGCCGGATATGACGGCACATTCTCCGGTAAGGTCTGTGGTGCCGGAATAGATTCCTGCGGGCCGAGGAAACGCGGTTCGCGGTTGAGAATATATAAATCCGCCAGTGCGCCCAGCCGGGCAATCACTTCCCGGGCCCGGACAGTGAACATATTCTTCGGGGAGGAAACCGCGTAACAGCGCGCCTCAATGCCTTTTTCCATTGCGATATACAGCGCCCGTTCACAATGGAAGCGCTGGGTAATAATCGTAAAGCCATTGGTATCAAAGACTTTTCGGGTCCGTACCACCGAATCCAGCGTGCGGAACCCGGCGAAATCGAGCACTATTTTGCTGGCCGGGATCCCGGCATTCACCAGATCCTTACGCATCGTGCTCGGCTCATTGTAGCTGTGCTGCGCGTTGTCGCCGCTCAGCAGCAGGTATTTCACCTTGCCGCTGTTATATGCATTCACGGCACCCTGAATACGATACCGGTAATATTGGTTAATTGTCCCGTTTTTATAGTACTTAGCGGTACCGAGTACCATACCGACTTCACTCGGTGGCAGGTCATTGATATTTTCATAGATATAAGGCGCGGTTTTCCAGCTAATCCAGCGATCTGCCGCAATAGCCGCTGCTGCTGCCAGAATAATACCTGCCAGCATCCACAGAATGATCCGTTTCCATATCCGCGCTTTTCCCATTATTACTGAGGCCTTTATCACTATATCATTACCATAAGGCTAAGATTACTTGAGCGCGGAAAGGCTGGCAAGGGTGAAAAAAAGAATAAAACCCGCACGGTGGCGGGTTTTCAGCGGCAGAACAACGGTTATTCGTCAGAAAGATGTCCGGCGGTAAACACGATATTCCGGATGCCAGAAGTTGCGTTCGATGGCTTCATCGAGTGCGCTGTCAGAGGTCACGGTAGCGACTCCCTGGATCTGGGCTTCTTTGGCAACCTGTTTGGCGATGATACGGGAGACTTTTTTGATGTCCTCGATATCCGGCAGCAGAGAACCTTCGCCGTTGATCACCATCGGTGAACATTCCGCCAGCGCGCGGCTTGCTGCCATCATCATACCGTCAGTCACACGTCTGGCACCGGCGGCCAGCACACCCAGACCAATTCCCGGGAAAATAAAGGAGTTGTTGCACTGGGAGATCGGATAAGTTTTATCCTTATAAATCACCGGATTGAACGGACTGCCGGTCGCCACCAGCGCATGGCCGTCTGTCCAGGCGATAATATCTTCCGGACGGGCTTCCACACGGGAGGTCGGGTTGGACAGCGGCATGACCACCGGGCGCGCACAGTTTTTGTGCATTTCACGGATAATCTCTTCCGTAAACAGCCCCGGCTGACCGGAAACCCCGATAAGTACGGTTGGTTTGGCGTTGCGGACCACATCTTCCAGCGAAATGGCATCATTCTGTACATCCCAGTCTGCAATGATGTCACTTTTGGTGATCAGTTTGCTCTGGAAGTTCAGCAGATTCGGCAGTTTATCGGTCAGCAGACCGAATCTGTCCACCATAAAGATACGGGCACGCGCCTGCTCTTCACTCAGACCTTCGGATTTCATCTGCGCGATAATTTGTTCGGCGATACCGCATCCGGCTGAACCGGCACCCAGGAAGGTAACAGTCTGATCTTTCAGCTGTCCGCCTGCAGCGCGGCTGGCGGCAATCAGGCTGCCGAGGGTCACTGACGCGGTACCCTGGATATCATCATTGAAGCAGCAGAGCTGATCACGATAGCGTTCCAGCAGCGGCATGGCATTTTTCTGAGCGAAATCTTCAAACTGTAACAGCACATCCGGCCAGCGGCGTTTAACGGCATTGATAAATTCATCAACAAATTCATCATACTCTTCGCCGGTAATGCGCGGATGACGCCAGCCCATATAGAGCGGGTCATTCAGACGCTGCTGGTTATTGGTGCCGACATCCAGCACGATAGGCAGGGTATACGCCGGGCTGATGCCGCCGCAGGCGGTATACAGAGAGAGTTTACCAATCGGGATCCCCATCCCGCCGATCCCCTGGTCACCCAGACCGAGGATGCGTTCACCATCGGTTACCACGATGACTTTTACATTCTGCTTGGTGGCATTCTGCAGCATATCATCAATGTAAGCACGGTTCGGGTAAGAGATAAACAGCCCGCGTGCGCGGCGGTAACTGTCGGAGAAATGCTCACAGGCCGCCCCGACAGTCGGGGTGTAAATGATAGGCATCATTTCTTTGAGGTGAGCATTGAGCAGGCGGTAGAACAGCGTTTCATTCGTATCCTGAATGTTACGCAGATAAATATGTTTATCCGTATCGTTTTTAAAATCAGAATACTGACGATAGGCGCGTTCAGTCTGCTCTTCGATAGTCTCCACTGCTTCAGGCAGCAGGCCGTGGAGGTTGAAATGACTGCGCTCTTCTTCAGAGAAGGCGCTTCCCTTGTTCAGCAGCGGGAACTCTAACAGGATAGGGCCCGCATACGGGATATATAATGCACGTTTGCTTTCGTATTCCAGTTCCATGTATGACTACTCTTTGCCAATTGACATTTTAAGACAGGACGCACCGATCCTAAGTTATCTGAAAAATATGTACAGTAATTGTTACGAAATTAGTGATACCGATGTGTGAAAGTGAGAGGCGGGATAGATTTATATTGAGTAATCACGTAAAGGCTGATACCCGGAACCGATGGGTATCAGCCTCAGCAAAGCAGAATTAATAGCTGAACAGCGCGATATCCTGACACCCCAGGGCGCTCAGTGTGGCAGAGGTACTTTCCCACTGTGACAGCATGGCATTACTGCCTTCCACCAGCACGGCGCGGTGGATATCGTGCAGGTCACCACCCGCCATATTCATAAAGATCAGTGCGGCCTGTAACGGCGGCAGTCCCGGGTTAAAGGCGGCATTTTCAATATAAGCACCGCTGTAGATGCGTCCGCGGCTGTCCTGAAGAGCGACACCGCTGTGGGAACGGGAATACGGCGCATGGCTGCGGTTGGCAGCTTCCAGTGCTTTTCCGACCACCGCATTGGTGGCGAGGAAATGATAACCGTGATGCACCTGGTCAAATAACCGGGTTTTAATCCCCAGATCCACCGGCCCGAAAGCATGCGGCAGCAGCGTTTTCAGCGGCATTGCAGCCAGTTCCGGTAACTGAATCAGCAGGTCTGTGCCGCTGTTCAGTTCATTCATAAACTGACGGCAGTGGCCGCACGGTGTGTAATTGACGGTGACTTTGCGTAAACCGTTCTCGCCGCGCAGCCAGGCGTGAGTAATTGCGCTTTGCTCCGCATGCACTGTTTGTTGTAACGGCACATGGCAGAATTCCATATTGGCGCCGAAATAGAGGTTACCACTCAGTCCGTGTGCAATCGCGCCGACATTAAACCGGGACACCGGGGTCACGGCACAGGCTGCGGCCAGCGGCAGCATGGTCAGCGCGAGTGCATCCTCATCAGTACCTGCGGCGTTGCAGAGTACGCTGACCTGTTTGGCGGATAAGTATCCGGGGAATGTATCAGCACAAACAATGTCCGTCAGCAGAGTCTGTAACGGGGAAGGAAGTGTGTTCAGGGCTGCATGAAAGCGGTTTTGCATAAAATGACCTCCATTATCAATGAGATCATTCTAGCGGGTAGTCAGACATAATGAACGTGATTTTTATCACGTTCATTATGAAACGAATGAAACAAATGTTGTATTTGCGAGACGAGACTCAAATTTTTAAGTCAACCGAATAGCGTCAGCAGCACCGGGAAGATAAACGGTGCCATCAGAGACGTAATAATCCCGCAGGTCATTAATGCCAGTGAGCTGTAAGCCCCTTCCACATAATCCTCTTCCGCGCAGCGGGCGGTGCCGAGGGCGTGTGAGGCTGTACCCATTGCCAGGCCGCGTGAGGCTTTGGTGGTGACCCGCAGGCGTCTGAACAGGGTATGACCGAAAATCGCGCCGAGGATCCCGACGAAAATCACACACACAGCGCTGATTGCCGCCACACCGCCGATGGAGTTGGACACCGCGATAGCAATCGGAGTGGTCACCGATTTAGGCAGGATAGAGGCCGCGATTTCAGGTGTTGCGCCCATCATAAAGGCAACAGCAGTGCCGGTAACCATCGCAATCACACTCCCGGCAAAGCAGATGGTGATAATGGATTTCCACTGTGCGCGGATCTGATGCAGCTGTTCATACAGCGGGAATGCCAGCGCCACCACGGCAGGTTGCAGCAGATCGTTGAGGATGCGGCTGCCCTCAAAATAGTGGTTGTATGAGGTTCCGGTGAATACCAGCAACGGAATGATAATCACGATGGATATCAGCAGCGGGTTTAATACCGGCAGCTTAAATTTGATATAGATAGCTCTGGCGAGAAAATAGACGCCGATGGTAAGCGGGAGCGACCACCAGATATGCGTTAACATTTGCGTTTCTCTTGTTGTTCAGTGTGTTCTGCGGCGGCAACGGCATCGGCTTCCTGTTGTTCAGGAACCGGAACATGGCGGCGGTGAATAAATTCAGAACTCAGGGCCACGGTACACATGGCGATAAAGGTACTGACGACACAGGCGACCAGGATTGGCAGCAGCTGGGCGCTGAGGGTATCGTAATAGTTCATCACACCGATACCGATCGGCAGAAATAACATTGTCATGTTTTTCATTAATAAGGTGCAGCCGGGCTGGACCCAGTGCGCCGGAATAATCTGCAGTGCGAGCAGAACAAAAAGCAGCAGCATGCCAACAATGCTGCCCGGGACGGAAAACGGCAGTAACACCGCGATAATATTGCCGGCAAACAGGCACAGATACAGGATCAGAAATGCCCGTAGATAGCGCCAGCCGGTTTCCGCTATCTGTTTTGGTTTCATGATAATGTTCCTTCTTGGATGAACTCATTCATCATACAATTAACTTTTTATTTGTGCCATAGATCACATAAAAAAACCTGCACCGGAGCGCAGGTTTTTTTCAGTTTATTGTACAGAGAAGAACTTACTTCACCTGCTGACCCGGCTGCGCACCAGAATCCGGGCTGAGGAGGAAAATCTCTTTTCCGCCCGGGCCTGCGGCCATCACCATACCTTCAGAGATCCCGAAACGCATTTTGCGTGGCGCGAGGTTGGCGACCATCACTGTCAGGCGGCCTTCCAGCGCTTTCGGATCCGGATACGCCTGGCGGATGCCGGAGAAGACCTGGCGGGTTTCGCCACCGAGATCCAGTACCAGTTTCAGCAGTTTGTCAGAGCCGTCCACGAAATCGGCAGACATAATCTGTGCGATACGCATATCGACTTTGGCAAAATCATCAAAACTGATGGTGTCCGCAATCGGATCATCTGCCAGCGGGCCGCTGACCGGTTTGGCGGACATGGCTTTGATATCTTCTTTGGAAGCTTCAATCATCTCTTCCACTTTCGCCATTTCAATACGGCTGAACAGCGCTTTGAAATCTGCGATCTGGTGATCCAGCAGCGGTTTGGCAATACCGTCCAGTGTCAGTTCCTGGTTCAGGAACGCTTCACTGCGGGCCGCCAGTTCCGGCATCACCGGTTTCAGGTAGGTCATCAGCGCGCGGAACAGGTTGATACCCACGGTACAGATGGCGTGCAGCTCATCATCTTTACCTTCCTGTTTCGCCACCACCCACGGTGCTTTCTCATCAATATAACGGTTGGCCACATCAGCCAGCGCCATGATTTCGCGGATAGCTTTGCCGAATTCACGGCCGGTATACTCTTCGCTGATGGTCTTTTCAGCATCAACAAACTGCTGATATAACTCAGGTTCAGCCAGGGTGGCACTCAGACGGCCGTTAAAGCGTTTTTTGATAAACCCGGCGGTACGGGAGGCCAGGTTGACCACTTTGTTAACGATGTCACTGTTAACACGCTGAACGAAGTCTTCCAGGTTGAGGTCGATATCATCAATACGTGAAGAGAGTTTCGCCGCGTAGTAATAACGCAGGCTGTCCGCATTCAGGTGATTCAGATAGGTGCGGGCCTGGATAAAGGTGCCGCGTGATTTGGACATCTTCGCGCCGTTAACGGTCACATAGCCGTGGACAAACAGATTGGTTGGCTTGCGGTAACCGCTGCCTTCCAGCATGGCAGGCCAGAACAGGCTGTGGAAGTACACAATATCTTTACCGATAAAGTGGTACAGATCCGCGTCAGAATCTTTCTTCCAGAACTCGTTAAAATCGAGATTACCGCGTTTATCACACAGGTTTTTAAATGAGCCCATGTAGCCGATAGGCGCATCCAGCCAGACATAGAAGTATTTACCCGGTGCGCCCGGGATTTCAAACCCGAAATACGGCGCATCACGGCTGATATCCCACTGCTGCAGGCCGGAATCAAACCACTCCTGCATTTTGTTGGCAACCTGCTCCTGGAGCGCACCGCTGCGGGTCCATGCCTGTAACATGTCCGCAAAAGCAGGCAGATCAAAGAAATAGTGTTCACTTTCGCGTAGCACCGGTGTGGCACCGGAGACCACGGAGCGCGGGTTAATCAGCTCGGTCGGGCTGTAGGTCGCGCTGCATACTTCGCAGTTGTCGCCGTACTGGTCTTCTGCTTTACATTTCGGGCAGGTGCCTTTCACAAAGCGGTCCGGCAGGAACATGCCTTTTTCCGGATCGTACAGCTGGGAAATGGTCCGGGTTTCAATATGGCCGTTCTTTTTCAGCGCCAGATAGATGTTCTCGGATAACACCCGGTTCTCCTCGCTGTGCGTGGAGTGGTAGTTATCAAAGCTGATGGCGAAATCGGCAAAATCTTTCTGATGCTCAACGCTCATGTTGGCGATCATCTCTTCAGGGGAGATCCCCTGCTGCTGTGCCTTGAGCATAATCGGAGTGCCGTGAGCATCGTCGGCGCAGATGAAGTGAACCTCTTTGCCGCGCATTCGCTGAAAACGGACCCAAATATCAGCCTGGATATGTTCCAGCATATGACCGAGATGGATTGAACCGTTTGCATATGGTAACGCACAGGTTACCAAAATTTTATTAGCGATCTGAGACATAGAGTATTTCACTTCCTCAAATAATAAAGGGTCTTTGATGTTAACCGATCCCGTCCACCCCTGCCAGCAGTAATCCGGCTTTGTGTGTGGTTTTCCGGACTTTTTTCTGCCGTGAATATCCGGCGATAACCCTGCTGATTGCAGGGGATTTGTTTTGTGCGGGTTTGCGCGGAATGACTAAATTAATCAGTTGGGTTCTGCTATCATTGAAGCCGATAGTTACAGGCAATAAAAACGATAAATTTAAGGAGCCGGGATGAATGTGAAATCCCCCGGGGAGATGAACCCTGAATTGCTGAACGACCAGGTCGCGCAGGTACTGGCGACATTTGAGCATCCGACACTCAAACGCAACCTGATTGCCATCAAAGCGCTGAATCACTGCGCAATGCTGGATGATGTGCTGCATGTTGAGCTGGTGATGCCGTTTGTCTGGAAGCGCCCGTTTGAAGCACTGATTGAAGCAAAAACCAAAGAATTACGCAAAGTAACCGGTGCGGCGGCGGTGGACTGGAAACTGCGCCATGATATCGCCACACTGCGCCGGGCCAATGATCTGCCGGGTATTAACGGTGTCCGCAATATTCTGGCGGTCAGCTCCGGCAAAGGCGGTGTGGGTAAATCCAGCACGGCGGTTAACCTCGCGCTGGCACTGGCGGCGGAAGGGGCGAAAGTCGGTATCCTCGATGCGGATATTTACGGCCCGTCCATCCCGAACATGCTGGGCACCACCAAAGAGCGTCCGACCTCACCGGACGGGCAGCATATGGCCCCGATTATGGCTTACGGTCTGGCCTCCAACTCTATCGGTTATCTGGTTACCGATGATAACGCCATGGTCTGGCGCGGCCCGATGGCCAGCAAAGCCCTGATGCAGATGTTACAGGATACCCTGTGGCCGGATCTGGACTATCTGGTGATCGATATGCCGCCGGGTACCGGTGATATTCAGCTGACTCTCTCACAGAACATCCCTGTCACCGGTGCGGTGGTGGTAACCACACCGCAGGATATTGCGCTGGTGGATGCCATGAAAGGTATCGTCATGTTCAAGAAAGTGAACGTGCCGGTTCTGGGGATTGTGGAGAACATGAGTGCGCACATCTGCAGTAACTGCGGTCATGTCGAGCCGATTTTCGGCACCGGCGGGGCGGAAAAACTGGCGGAGCGCTATCACACCAAACTGCTGGGACAGGTGCCGCTGCATATTTCGCTGCGTGAAGATCTCGATCGCGGTCAGCCGACCGTGATGCGTGACCCGGATGGCGAATTTGCGGATATCTACCGTGAGATCGCGGTGAATGTGACAGCCGAAATGTTCTGGGAAGGGGATAAGATCCCGACAGAGATCGCTTTCCGCGCGGTATAAGCGGGATTTATTTCTGCTCCGGCGTATCCGGAAAGTCAAAAAGACCTGTGCAGTGATGTACGGGTCTTTTTTCAGGATGCCGTAAGCGCGGTTACCCTGAAATAATGAGGCGGAATGCCCGATTCTGCTGGAATCTCACGCCGTTACTCCCTATAATTCAGCGCCGGGCGGACACGTTTTGTTACTCACGGCCGGATAAGCACTAAAAGAGGCCGCAGCAGACCGTTTCGGTTTTTTTCTCTCCTATTTTCAAACCAGGTTATTTCAATTATGGCTGACACAGCACAGCAGCAGTGCACTATCATCGGCATCACCGGCGCATCCGCGTCAGGAAAAAGTCTGATTGCCAATACGCTTTATCACGAATTACGTGCTCAGGTGGGTGATCACAATATCGGTGTGATTCCGGAAGACTGCTACTACAAAGATCAGAGCGATGTGCCGATGGAAGAGCGCATCAAGGTCAACTATGACCATCCCGGCTCGATGGATCACGAACTGCTGTTACAGCATCTGAAAGCACTGAAATCAGGTAAGTCTATTCAGTTACCGCAGTATGATTATGCAGAACATACCCGCAAGCCGGAATCTGTTCTGTTCAGCCCGAAACGGGTGATTATTCTTGAAGGAATTCTGCTGCTGACCGACAAGCGTCTGCGCGAGCAGATGGACTTCTCTATTTTCGTCGATACCCCGCTGGATATCTGCCTGATGCGCCGTATCCGCCGTGATGTGAATGAGCGCGGACGCACACTGGATTCGGTGATTGCACAGTACAATAAAACCGTTCGTCCGATGTACCTGCAATTTATTGAACCAACAAAACAATATGCTGATATCATAGTGCCGCGGGGCGGTAAGAACCGTGTGGCGATTGATATTCTGAAAGCCAAAATCAGTCAGTTCTGCGAGTAAACCGCCGACAATAATTAACCTGCGTTTATCCGCCGGTGATAAACGCTGAGTTTTATAAGGATGATACCATGCGACTTTGTGACCGTGACATTATTCAGTGGCTTGATGACGGCAGACTGACCATTTCCCCGCGTCCGCCGATTGAGCGGATTAACGGGGCGACGGCGGATGTCCGCCTCGGGCATCAGTTCCGGGTTTTCCGGGGCCATACGGCAGCGTATATTGATCTCAGCGGCCCGAAAGAAGAAGTCAATGCGGCGCTGGAAAATGTCATGAGTGATGAAATCACCCTGAGCGAAGATGACGTGTTCTATCTGCATCCGGGAGAACTGGCGCTGGCGGTGACCCTGGAATCGGTCACACTGCCGGATAACCTGGTGGGCTGGCTGGACGGGCGTTCATCACTGGCACGCCTCGGGCTGATGGTTCATGTGACCGCACACCGGATCGATCCCGGCTGGCACGGGCAAATCGTACTGGAATTTTATAACTCAGGTAAGTTACCCTTGGCACTGCGGCCGGGAATGGTGATCGGTGCCCTGAGTTTTGAGCCGTTATCCGGCTCTGCTGACCGGCCGTATAACCGCCGCAGTGATGCAAAATACAAAAATCAGCAGGGAGCGGTGGGCAGCCGTATCAGCGAAGATTAAACGGCGGACAGCACTGTCCGTCAGCGGGTTCAACAGAGAATGGGTAAGGAACAGGGATTATGAAACGATTTTTCACCACGCTGATTATTCTGCTTGTCGTGATAGCGGCGGGCCTCGCGGCCTTAATCCTGCTGGTGAACCCGAATGATTTCCGCGATTATATCGTTAACAAGGTGAAGGAAGACACCGGTTACGAACTGGTGATGAAAGATGATATGCGCTGGCATGTCTGGCCGAAACTGAGCATCATCACCGGTAAGATGTCCCTGACAGCCCCCGATGCCGCCGAACCGGTGGTGACCGCTGAGAATATGCGCCTTGATGTCGAGCTTTGGCCGCTGTTATCCCATCAGTTATCGGTCCGTGAAGTGATGCTTGACGGCGCACTGCTGAAAATCCTGCCTGAAACCGAATCAAAAGAGAAGAAAAGTGCCCCTGTTGCACCGGGTAACCAGAAAGCCCGGCCGGTACCGGTCGAACAGGAAAACAAATGGTCGTTTGATGTCGATCGCATCCGCATTGCCAACAGTCTGCTGGTCTGGCAGACAGAAGACGGTTCGCAGATTAACATGCGCGACATTAACTTCTCCCTTGAGCGCAATACCCCTGAGCGCTATGTGATAGCGCTGAACAGTAATATTCTGCGCAATCAGCAGGAACTCTCTTTCAGCCTGAGCTCGGATATTGATCTCTCCCAGTACCCGGTGCAGATCAGCGGTAACATTAACCGCCTGAATTACCGCCTGTCCGGTGCCGGTCTGTATGCCAACGGTATCAATGGTAACGGCACAACCACCTATACCTGGCATGAAGCGGTCGGTCAGGCACCGCAGTCCCTGATCCTGGAAAACCTGAAACTGAGCGCGAATGAAAGTCAGCTCAGCGGTACAGTGGAAGCGGCACTCGGTGAAACCCCGCGTTATGATATTCAGCTGGCCTCCTCAAAACTGAATCTGGATAACCTGCTCGGTTATGAGCGCGCGGTGCATTCAGAAAACGGGGAGACCCCCCCGGTTGCCACCAAACCGGCTGTGGTCACCACCGGCAGTAATGCGGATAAATATGATCTGACCTTTATGAACCACTTTAATGCCACCCTGGCACTGAATGTGGATTCCCTGATTTATCAGGGAATGGAAATCGGTCAGCTGACGGTGAAAGCCGAAAACCGGGGCAGTATCACCGAAATATCGAAAATGACCGGCAACGTGTTCGGCGGTCGTTTCTCTCTGCCGATGACGATTTATTCCGAAAAAGTGCCGGCACAGCTGCGCATCAAACCGCTGTTGCAGAATATTGATGTCAAACCCTTGCTGGCGGCGTTTAAAATGCCGGAAAAATTCACCGGACGCCTGAGTTTTGACGGCGATCTGCGCGGCACCGGTTATGACCAGGACGCGGTATTAAATAACTGGCGTGGTGATGTGGCGCTGACTATCACCGATGTTAAGCTGCTCGGCCTGAATATTCCGTATCTTATTCAGCAGTCGCTTTCCCAGGTGACAGATAAAGTGGCGCAGCCGCAATCGATGGATGCCATGACCGAGGCGAAGAAACTGGAAGTTATCGGTACCCTGAATAACAGTGAAGTGAAAATCAGTAAAATTCTGGCGGTATCCGACGCCTTTAATATTACCGGCAGCGGGCGGACCAATCTGGTAAAACAGAATCTGGATGTGAACCTGGGGGTTCAGATCTTAAAAGGCTGGGGGAAAACCAACGATCTGGTGACCTGGCTGCAATCCATCCGTATTCCGGTGGTGCTGTTCGGCAACTGGGATAATATTCAGTATAAGTTCGAAGTGGAAACCCTGTTGCGTAATCAGATACAGCAGCGGGTAAAACAGGCAGCCGGAGAGTTGCTGAACGAAAAAACCGGGGGTGACCTCAACGCTGTGGAATCCTTGCTTAACCGGTTATAAATTTGCGGACGATTTATACAAACAGAGCAGTGACGATAATTTATATTGTCACTGCTTTTTTAATGCCGGAGGCCGGAATACTTAAATGATACGGGTAATAACCCTGGTTCATTGACGCATATCATGTAATCTGTTCCCGGTTTTCGGCAGAGTGCATTAATCATTTTTATAAATAAAAATACCAGACAGGAGCAGAAATGTTAGATCTTCTTATTGGTGCTGTCGTCGCTGTCGGCGTCGGGCGCTATATTATTAAAGGGTATTCAGCCACAGGGGTGCTGATGGTCGGGGGCTTACTGCTTCTGATCATCAGTGTCATCATGGGGAAAAACATCCTGCCGTCCGCTGCCACCTCCACCGGCTGGGGACCGACAAACATTATTGAGTATGTGAAGTACCTGCTGATGAACCGCGGCGGCGACCTCGGTATGATGATCATGGTACTGTGCGGCTTTGCGGCTTATATGACTCACATCGGTGCCAACGACGTGGTCATCAAAATGGTCTCCAAACCGTTACAGGTCGTGAACTCCCCGTACCTGCTGATGATTGTGGCCTACTTTATTGCCTGTCTGATGTCTCTGGCGGTTTCCTCCGCCACCGGTCTTGGTGTGTTACTGATGGCAACCCTGTTCCCGGTCATGGTGAACGTAGGGATCAGCCGTGGTGCGGCGGCGGCTATCTGTGCCTCTCCGGCAGCGATTATCCTGGCACCGACCTCCGGTGACGTGGTGATTGCGGCTGAAGCCTCTCAGATCCCGCTGAAAGAGTTTGCGTTCAGCCTGACTCTGCCGATTTCTATCGTGGCGATTGTATCTATGGCGATTGCCCATTATTTCTGGCAGCGTTTCCTCGATCGCAAAGAAGATATCAAATCGGAGATCCTGGACGTCAAAGAGATCACCACTAATGCGCCGAAATTCTATGCCATTCTGCCGTTTATGCCGATCATCGGCGTACTGCTGTTTGATGGTAAGCCGTTCAGCATCGGTTTCCTGAGCCATATCGTGCTGCCTGAATTACACATCATCACGATTATTGTCGGCTGTATTATTCTGTCTGCCATCATTGAATTCTTCCGTGGCTTTGACGGCAAAAAAGTCTATGCCGGGCTGGATGTCTGCTACCGTGGTATGGCGGATGCCTTTGCCACCGTGGTGATGCTGCTGGTTGCGGCTGGTGTGTTTGCTCAGGGTCTGAGCACCGTCGGCTTTATCTCCGGTCTGATCAGCCTGGCGCAGTCTTTTGGTTCCGGTGCGATCGTGATGATGATTGCTCTGGTGATTATTACTATGCTGGCGGCGATGACCACCGGTTCCGGTAATGCGCCATTCTATGCGTTCGTGGAGCTGATCCCGCGCCTGGCACAGCAGATGGGTATCAACCCGGCGTACCTGGTGATCCCGATGTTACAGGCATCCAACCTCGGCCGTACCATGTCACCGGTTTCCGGTGTGGTGGTGGCGGTTGCCGGTATGGCGAAAATTTCACCGTTTGAAGTGGTGAAACGGACATCGGTTCCGGTGCTTGTCGGCCTGCTGGTGGTGATTGTCGCCACGGAGTTCCTGGTGCCGGTAACACTGTAAAATGACATGAGCCGCACCGGTTATCCGCTGCGGCTTTTTTGTATCAATACGGAAAGTGTGAGGTTGGCTTTGGATAAGATTTTTACCGGTGTGGTGCAGGGCACGGCACTGATTTTAAAAATTGAAGAAAACAATGATCATCTGATTCATATTGTGCAGTTCCCGGAGGCATTATTAGCGGGGCTGGCGATTGGTGATTCCGTGTCGTATAACGGCTGCTGCCTGACTGTCGCAGCGATTGATAACAGCCATGTCGGTTTTTATCTTTTCACCGATACATTGCTGAAAACCGCACTCGGGCGGCTGGCTGCGGGTGATAAAGTGAATATCGAAAGGGTGGCGGTCTGATGATATAAAAAAACCCCGTATTCTGACGGGGTTTTTGCGCTGTGAGGGGCGTTAATTACACACGGTTAAAGGCAAGAATACGGACTGAGCGCAGGTCAGCCTGAGACTCGTCGGCAATTTTCTGAGTAGCTTGTTCTAATGCATCACGGGGGGACACACCGGCTTCGGTTTCTGTGATCTGATGCCCCTGTAAAGTGTCTCCGTTACGGGCACGCACTTTGTACGATACAAACCAATAATCCATATCATCACCTGCTTCTAGTCATTAATCGTTTAATCACCATAGCGGTTTACGGCACGGATTAATGTGACCGGAATCAATCATTTAATTGTTTTTCTGCCTGTGCGTTAACCATGATACCGATCTCGTCGAGGATCATTTCCCGTTCAAGCATCAGACGCCGGTCATGACTGCCGGAACCGGCGGACAGCAGCAGGATAATCAGCCCTGCTGAAACGGCGGAAATCAGGCATGACCAGCGATCCATCCCTGTTTTGTGTATCCCGGAGGCGGCAGCGTAAAGCCATCCCATCGTAGCGCCGCAGATAAAGCCGCTGATGTGTGCCACATTATCGGTGGCGGTATCATCATTATTGTGCAGTGAACTTAATAATGTCAGCAGGAGCAGTGAAATGATGGTTATCAGCAGATTTTTGTAACGCAGACGGTCAGCAACAGAAACCGAAGGATCTGTCCGCGCCCTTATCAGGTACATCATGACGGCACCGGCGATCCCCATAATGGCGCCGGAAGCGCCGACACTGACGGTGATCGGAATTTCATACGCACTGAATCCGCCACGCTGAGACCACAACCATGTGGCGCTGACAAAAGAGGCGGCAATACCGCTGACCAGATAGATAAACAGCATCCGTATTTTACCGGCCATGGCTTCACAGTTAATACCGATGACGATAAGCGCGAGAGTATTGATGACCAGATGCACAGGGTCAGCATGCAGCGTCATGCTGGTCAGATACCGCCACCAGTCGCCGGTCAGTGACAACTGATACACATTCGCACCCGCCAGCAGCAGGTTATACTCCTGCTCCGGCAGTGGTGAGGCATAGTGCAGCTGCCAGAACCAGACCACGATATTAATCAGGGCAAAAAGCAGGGTAAGCCACATGGCGGAAAACCGGTATGCCGGCCGTGAAGGCAGAACCACATCACCCCAGGGATTTATGTTATTCATGATTATGCTACGGATAATTTGATTTGATTAAGCCTGTTTAAGCGTCAGGCGGGCTGTAAACAAGAAAAAGCCGGGATCATTATCCCGGCTCCGGCAGATGCGGATAACCGCAGTAATTAATTATTGTCCAGCCATTCGGTGTGGAACACGCCGTCTTTATCAGTACGTTTATAAGTATGTGCACCGAAATAGTCACGCTGTGCCTGGATCAGGTTCGCCGGCAGTACCGCGCTGCGGTAGCTGTCATAATAGGCGATAGCGGCAGAGAAGGTCGGTGTCGGGATTCCGTGCTGAACGCCGTAGCAGACCACATCACGCAACGCCTGCTGATATTCATCAGCAATCTGAGTGAAGTAAGGGGCCAGCAGCAGGTTAGCCAGTGCCGGGTTTTCCGCATAAGCGTCAGTGATTTTCTGCAGGAACTGGGCACGGATGATGCAACCGGCGCGGAAAATTTTCGCGATTTCGCCGTAGTTCAGATCCCAGTTGTACTCATCAGAGGCAACGCGCAGCTGTGAGAAGCCCTGTGCATAAGAGACAATTTTGCCCAGATACAGGGCGCGGCGGACTTTCTCGATAAATTCCGCTTTATCGCCGCTGAATGCAGCCGCTTTCGGTCCTTTCAGTACGTTGGAAGCTGCAACGCGCTGGTCTTTCAGGAACGAGATATAACGGGCAAATACGGATTCGGTGATCAGTGTCAGCGGCACACCGAGGTCGAGCGCGCTCTGGCTGGTCCATTTACCGGTACCTTTGTTGGCGGCTTCATCAAGGATCACATCCACCAGATAGTTGCCGTCTTCATCTTTCTTACGGAAGATATCTTTTGTGATATCAATCAGGTAGCTGCTCAGTTCGCCGTTGTTCCACTCGCTGAAGACTGACGCCAGTTCATCATTACTGATACCGAGAGCATTTTTCATCACGGAGTATGCTTCCGCAATCAGCTGCATATCGCCGTATTCGATACCGTTGTGCACCATTTTGACATAATGACCGGCACCGTCAGCACCGATATAGGTCACACACGGTTCACCTTCGGCTTGTGCTGCGATCTGTTTCAGGATCGGGGCAACCAGTTCGTAAGCTTCTTTTTGTCCGCCCGGCATAATGGACGGCCCTTTCAGTGCGCCTTCCTCACCACCGGAAACGCCGGTGCCGATAAAGTTAAAGCCCTGAGCGGACAGCTCTTTGTTACGGCGGATGGTGTCCTGAAAGAAGGTGTTACCGCCGTCGATCAGAATGTCACCTTTATCGAGATGCGGGGTGAGAGACGCGATGGTTTTATCGGTGGCTTCACCGGCTTTGACCATCAGCAGGATACGGCGGGGTTTTTCCAGGGAGTCAACAAACTCTTCAATGCTGTAGCTGGGAACCAGTTTTTTTCCCGGGTTTTCAGCAATCACTTCATCGGTTTTATCAGAAGAGCGGTTAAAAACAGAAACAGAATAACCGCGGCTTTCGATATTCAGCGCGAGGTTACGGCCCATAACGGCCATACCGACAACACCAATTTGTTGTTTGGACATGAAGACTCCTTCAGGAATTGACCCGTGACTAACGACGATTTCGTTAGCTGACTGTTAATTTCGTCACAGTTTAACGCATGTAAAGGCTGCGTGGTAGCGATTGATGCAAACGGTATCGTCATTGCGCACAACAGGAACAGCGGCAAAGTGCGGAATTTTTTATTGCTATTTAGCCGGACAATCCGCATTATTCCATCTGCAGCATAAGCTGTGCGAATAAAAGGTAAAACTAACCGTATGGAATGGATCGCTGATCCGTCGATTTGGGCCGGCCTGGCCACACTAATCGTACTCGAAATTGTTCTTGGTATTGATAACCTCGTTTTCATTGCCATTCTTGCCGATAAACTTCCGCCTGCGCTGCGTGACAAAGCCCGTATAACCGGTCTGCTGTGCGCGCTGATCATGCGTATTATTCTGCTGTTCAGTCTCTCCTGGCTTATCACGCTGACCAAACCGATGTTCACGATGTTCGGGCATGCATTCAGTGCGCGTGACTTAATTATGCTGATCGGGGGACTGTTCCTGCTGTTTAAAGCCACGATGGAGCTGAACGAACGGCTGGAAGGCGGTGAGCATAACGACGGACAGCAGCGGAAAACCTCGAAATTCTGGGCGGTGGTGGCACAGATTATTGTGCTGGACGCCGTCTTCTCGCTGGACTCGGTGATCACGGCAGTCGGGATGGTGGATCACATCGGTGTGATGGTCACCGCGGTGATTATCGCTATGCTGCTGATGATCTGGGGCAGCCGTCCGCTGACCCGCTTTGTCAATGAGCACCCGACCATTGTTATCCTGTGTCTCAGCTTCCTGCTGATGATCGGTTTCAGTCTGGTGGCGGAAGGGTTCGGCTATCACATTCCGAAAGGTTACCTCTACGCGGCGATCGGTTTCTCCATCATGATTGAAATGCTCAATCAGGTGGCGATGTTTAACCGCCGTAAGTTTCTGCGCGGGCGAAATTCCCTGCGCCAGCGCACGGCGGAGGCGGTGCTGCGTATTCTGAGCGGCAAACGCGAATCTTCAGAACTGGATAACCGCACGGCAGATCTGATTTCGGATAATCAGGAAATCTTTGACCCCGAAGAGCGGCAGATGATTGTCCGCGTGCTCGGGCTGTCGCAGCGTAACGTCAACAGTATTATGACTTCGCGTCATGATGTGGAGATGCTGCGGATTGATGCCACCAGTGATGAAATCGCCGCATTGCTGATTAAAAATCCGCACACCCGCGTGGTGATCAAAGGCTCGGCGGATGATGATGAACTGCTGGGCGTGGTGCATGTGATCGACCTGCTGCATCAGCGTTTACAGCAGGACACGCTGGATCTGCATGCGCTGATCAAACAGCCGCTGGTGTTCCCTGAACAGCTGTCATTACTGAAAGCGCTGGAGCAGTTCCGTCAGGCGCAGACACACTTTGCGTTTGTAGCCGATGAATTCGGGTACGTTGAAGGGGTGGTGACACTGACGGATGTAATGGAAACCATTGCCGGTAACCTGCCGGTCAGCGGTGTTGAGAATGATGCCCGCCATGACATTCAGTTTACGGATGATAACAGCTGGATCACCAACGGTTTTATGCCGCTGGAAGATCTGATCAATTATATTCCGCTGACACTGGACGAAAAACGGGAATATGAAACCGTGGCCGGATTGCTGATGGAACATTTACAGCGCCTGCCGAAAGTCGGTGAGCAAATCAGAATTGACGGTTGTCTGTTTGAACCGCTGGAAATTCAGAATCACCGGATTAACCGCGTGAAAATCACACTGCCGGAAAATCCGGAAGACCTTGATGATTAACCGTTAAAATAATGACGCCGCCGGAAACGGCGGCGTTGTTCTCTTACCGTGCCGGTTATTCCGCCGGGGCACACTCAACATCACTGAAAATCTTCTGACTGTTTTTGGCACGCGGTTTACACTTCCGCGGGCAGAAGCCGGGCAGGCGGCAGACATTCAGATTTTGACACACAATAATTTTACATTCTCTGCTTTCTCTGCTTTATTTTTACTGTCAATCGTATACCCTGCAAACCCTGAATTGTGGTTATGTATCAGATTTCTGAAAGGATAAAAAACCGCCTATGTCCGTTGTTACACTGATCCTTGTTTTTTTGCTGGCTGTGATTGCCAGCGTGTTTATCTCCCGCCTGCTGGGAGACAAAATCCCGTTACCTTTTATTCAGATTGCCATTGGTGCGGGGTTGTCACTCTTTGGTTTTGATGTGGAGTTTGAGCCGCATCTGTTCCTGTTCCTTTTTATCCCGCCGCTGCTGTTTCTTGATGGCTGGCGTATTCCGAAAGAAGCGCTGTTCAGTGATATCAAACCGATTTTCTCGCTGGCCATTGGTCTGGTGTTTTTCACCGTTGTCGGCATGGGGCTGTTTATTCACTGGCTGATCCCGGCGGTTTCTCTGGCTGTTGCTTTTGCATTAGCGGCGATTTTGTCACCGACAGACCCGGTGTCTGTGGCGGCAATGACGGTCAATGCACCGCTGCCGTCCCGTATGGCGCATATTCTGGAAGGGGAATCCCTCTTTAATGATGCCAGCGGCCTGGTGTGCTTCAGTTTTGCGGTAGGCGCGGCACTGACCGGGACGTTCTCCCTGCCGTCGGCTGCCGGGAAGTTTATGCTGGTGGCGCTGGGCGGGATTATGGTGGGCCTGCTGATTGCCATGTTTATCGGGAAAGTGAACCAGTTCCTGGTGCAGCGCACCGGGGAAGACCCGGCGATTCAGATTATGATCAGTCTGCTGATCCCGTTTGTCTCTTATCTGGCAGCAGAGCACATGGACGTATCAGGGATTCTGGCGGCCGTGGCGGCCGGTATTGCTATGCACTATGAGCGTATTGTCGGTCGTATGCAGTCTGCCACCCGCATGCAGAGCAAAGCGGTCTGGGATACAGTACAGGTCGCGCTGAACGGCATGATCTTTATTCTGCTGGGTGAGCAGTTACCCGAAATGTGGCGCTCCGTGCCGCAGGTGGCAGCGGATGCCGGTGCCTCCGCGCCGTGGGTGCTGCTGCTGTATGTGGTGATTATCACGGTTGGTCTGGCACTGCTGCGTTTTGCCTGGGTATGGGTTGCCATGACACTGACGGTGTTCCGTCAGCGCCGCAAAGGTAAACAGTCTGATATGCCGCATCTGCGTCTGATGGCGATTATGGCAACGGCGGGTGTGCGCGGGGCGATTACCCTTGCCGGTATCCTGACTCTGCCGGTGCTGATGAATGATGGTTCACCGTTCCCGCACCGGGATCTGGCTATCTTCCTCGCCATGGGCGTGATCCTGTTTTCACTGGTGATTGCCGCCGTTGCACTGCCGGTGCTGACCAAAGGGCTGAATACCGACTTACCGCACGATAATGAAGAGCTGAACGCCCGGTTCACCCTGAATGAAGCCGCAATGAACAATCTGCGCGGGCAGATGGCTGAGCCGCTGGAAGACATTGATGAAATGACACTGCGCACAGAAGTGGGGACTCACCTGCTGGAGATCTACGGTCGTCATCTTGACAGTAACAGTGATGATCAGACCGCCGGATTTGACTGGCACAATGTGATCCGCATGGAGCGGCGGATGTCACTGACAGCGCTTCAGGCGGAGCGTGATGCGCTGAAACAGCTGCGCAAGAGTAAGAATATCAGTGAGCACACTTACACGCGGCTGGTGCAGGAGCTGGATCTGAAAGAAGAGGCGCTGAAACTGGCGCTGCACTGACAGTAACAGAGTAAAAATCAAAAGACCCGCACAGTGCAGTGCGGGTCTTTTTTTTACATCACAACACTGCTGCGGGTATGGGCCTGCAGAACCCGTGAAGCGGTCTGTGTCATGGTATCGTTGATTTCATCGAGCCAGTGATGAACCTGTTCTGCGGATAATTGCAGCGACGGGCAGTCCCGGTCTTTCTGGTTGTTCTCTTCCAGCAACAGCACCAGTTCGGTATCCAGCAGGGACTGGATCATATCAATCCACAGGCCGATTTGCTGATTCAGCGGTTTTCCGGCCGGAGAGGTGATGCAGTAGCGGTTGAGCCGTTCACTGGCGGTATACTGAAAATCATCCCGCAGTGCCATCCGTTCTGCCAGCGTGGCGGTTTCAGGTGCGGGCAGCGGAGTACCGAGACAGGTAAACGCATAACTGTCTTCCCGGGTAAACAGACTGTCATTCAGCCGGATCCGCTTTTCCTCATAATGCATCAGCATTTCGCGCAGCAGGGCGCTGACCGCAAAAAAGTGATCAGTTTTATGGAACTGGCTGCCGTTAAGATAAGGGGTACTCAGCTCCCGGCGCAGGGCCTGTTCATCTTCTTCGGGAGAGGAGATAAAACGCCTGCGGGATTTCTGTGTTTTGAACCAGCGGCGCCAGCGGTGGCGCGACAGATACAGCAGCAGACTGAGCAGCAGCAGATAATAAAGCGAGTCTAAAAGTTCGTCCTGCATAAGCGCCTTCCCAAGCAAAAATCAGAGTTCACGGCGGACAAACGATACTGTTTCAGGATCGGCAATCCGCTGATAGTCCTTTGTGTTCAGAATAATTGAGCATTCCAGGCTGCCGGCATTAAAGGCCAGTTCACTGAAACGCTCAAATAACATCGGGTCAGCAACAAGACGGAGATCGGGGTGGAAACTGAACGGGGGGATAGCACCGAACACACACTGTGTCAGTTCGGCTGTCTCTGCCGGACTGGCGAGAGAGGCGCGGGTGCCGCCGGTTTTTTTTGCCAGTGTCTGTAAATCCGCCTGCTGATCAGAAGGCAGAATCGCCAGGACATACTGACGGATACCGTTTCCCTTGACGTGACAAACCAGTGCTTTGGCGCCCTGACCGTGGTGTGTGCCGCGCACTCTGGCGACCTCTTCCGTTTTCCCTGCGGAGGCATGATGTACCACGCGGTAGCGGGCATGATGTTCATCCAGCCGGGCGGTCAGTTTCTCAAAAATCGGGTTCATATCACTCAGTATCTCTGTCTTTGTTGCCAATCTCCTGCCTATTATAGAAGGTTACGGCAACAAAAACAGCGGACAAAAAGGGATTTCCCCCGCTTTCGGATTAACGGTGACGGGAGCGAAGTTTTTCAATAACCGCGGCCAGATCCAGATCCGCATCCTGGAGCAGCACCAGCAGGTGATAGAGCAGATCTGCGGATTCCGAGGTCAGCTCCGCTTTATCGCGGACAGTGGCGGCCAGTGCGGTTTCCACCCCTTCTTCGCCTACCTTCTGAGCGATACGTTTGGTCCCGGCAGCGTAAAGTTGTGCCGTGTAGGAGCTGTCCGGATCGGCGGTTTTGCGGGATTTTATGACAGATTCCAGTTCATACAGGAAACCCTGAGCCGTTTGTGCGGGAGCAAAACAGCTGTTGGTACCCTGATGGCAGGTCGGGCCGATCGGGGTGACCAGCGCGAGCAGCGTGTCGTTGTCGCAATCTTTAAACAGATCTTCCAGGTTAAGGAAATGCCCGGAGGATTCTCCTTTGGTCCACAGCCGCTGTTTGGTGCGGGAATAAAACGTCACGCGTTTTTCGCTGATCGTTTTGTCCAGTGCGTCGCGGTTCATGTAGCCCAGCATCAGCACATCACCGGAGACGGCGTGCTGTACAATAACCGGCAGCAGACCGCCGGTTTTCTGCCAGTCCAGTTGTGCGATTTCCTGTTCCGTGAGCATCGTGTGTTACTCCTGTATTCTGACAACGATCCCGTCGCGGGCAAGTCCGCGTTTCAGGTCGCCGATATTAATAATCTGTTTGTGGAAGACGGAGGCAGCAAGCGCGCCGTCCACACCGGCCTGTAAAAACGCATCGCGGAAGTGATCCGGATGACCGGCACCGCCCGAGGCAATCAGCGGTACCTGACACACCTCACGCACTTTTTTCAGCTGCTCCAGGTCATAGCCGTTGCGCACGCCGTCCTGGTTCATCATATTGAGGACGATCTCCCCGGCACCGCGCTGCTGCACTTCCTGCACCCAGTCGAGGGTGTTACGGGAGGTGGCAATGGTGCGTTTTTCATCACCGGTAAACTGATAGACCTGATAGTTTCCGCTTTCCGCATCGTGCCAGGTATCGATCCCGACGACAATGCACTGCACACCGAAGCGGTCAGCCAGCCGGGTGATGAGGGCAGGGTCACTCAGCGCCGGGGAGTTAACGGAGATTTTATCCGCCCCGAAACTGAGGATCGCGGCAGCGTCTTCGGTACTGCGGATCCCGCCGGCGACACAGAACGGAATATCAATCACTTCCGCGACTTTGGCGACCCAGCTTTTATCCACCACACGACCATCAGAGGAGGCGGTGATATCGTAAAATACCAGCTCATCCGCGCCTTCTTCGGCATAACGGCGGGCGAGGGGGACGATGTCACCGATGATTTCGTGATGACGGAACTGAACCCCTTTAACCACCTGTCCGTCACGGACGTCCAGGCAGGGAATTATGCGTTTTGCCAGCATGCGATAGCCTCCGGTAATGTCATTTTGCCGTCGAGCAGCGCCCGGCCGACGATCACGCCCGCCACACCGGTGGCAGGCAGCGGGGCGATATCACTCAGCCCGCCGATACCGCCGGATGCCTGAAAGGCAATCTCCGTGAACGCGGCACAGATTTCCTGATAAAGCGCCACATTGGAGCCCGCCAGGGTACCGTCTTTTGAGATATCGGTACATAACACGTGGCGCAGTCCGGCAGAGGCGAAATCGCGGATCACGTCTTCGATGGTCTGCTCTGACTCTTCCTGCCAGCCGCTGACCGCCACCCGTTTTTTGCCGTCCGCACCGATGCGCACATCCAGCGCCAGCACGATGCGTTCTGCTCCCCAACGGGCAAACCAGCGTTTTACCTCTTCCGGGGATGTGACCGCTGTGGAGCCGACCACCACGCGGGCGGCACCGGCATCAAGCAGGGCAGCAACATCCTCTTCAGTACGGATCCCGCCGCCGATCTGTACCGGCACACTCACACCCGCCAGCAGTGTTTTCAGCAACGGGATCTGGCGTTTCGCCGGGTCTTTGGCACCGGTTAAATCCACAAGGTGCAGCAGTTGCGCCCCTTCGCGCTCATAAGCCTGTAAACGGCTGAGCGGATCCGCGCCGTAATCGCGCTGTTTTGCATAATCGCCCTGGTGAAGGCGCACTACCTGTCCGTCAATTAAATCCAGTGCGGGAATGATCATGACGATTTCATCTCCAGAAAATTTTTAATCAGTGTGATGCCGGTTTTGCCTGAACGCTCCGGGTGGAACTGCACGCCGTAAAAATTATCGCGGCAGAGAACACTGCTGAATGCCTCACCATACGTGGTGGTGGCAGCCGTGGCGTCACTGACGGGGCAGGCGTAACTGTGGACAAAGTAAAAATAGCTCTGCGGCGCGATATCACGGAACAGCGGCAGATCGGCAGTAAATCCGACGGTATTCCAGCCCATGTGCGGCACCGGCAGACCGTCCGGTGTCATTTTTTGTACCGGGGTATCAATCAGGCCGAGCAGGTCAATATTACCTTCTTCGCTGGTGGTGCCGAGCAACTGCATGCCGAGGCAAATCCCCAGCACCGGCTGAGTCAGGGAGCGGATGATGCTCACCAGCCCGCGCGCGGTCAGATTTTCCATTGCCGCCCCCGCTGTCCCGACTCCCGGCAGAAAGACTTTATCTGCCTGCCGGATAAGGTCAGGGTCGGCGGTGACCAGCGGCTGATAACCCAGACGCTCCACCGCGTAGCGGACGGAAGCGATATTGGCACAGCCGGTATCGGTGATCACGATGCGCATCACAGCACCCCTTTTGAACTCGGCAGAACATTACCTTCCACGCGGATGGCCTGGCGCAGTGTCCGTCCGAACACTTTAAACAGACTTTCGGCTCTGTGGTGATCGTTCTTCCCTTTGGTTTTCAGGTGTAACGTGCAGCCCATGGTGTAGGAGAGTGAGCGGAAGAAGTGCTCAATCATCTCAGTACTCAGGTCGCCGACACGCTGATATTTAAAATCGGCTTTGTATTCCAGGTGCGGACGGCCGGAGATATCCAGGGCGCAGCGGGCAAGACATTCATCCATCGGCAGGGTAAAACCGAAACGGGTGATGCCGCGCTTATCGCCGAGTGCCAGTTTCAGGGCTTCGCCCAGTGCCAGCCCGGTATCTTCCACGGAGTGGTGATCATCAATCACGAGGTCGCCGCTGACCTGAATATTGAGGCGGAAACCGCCGTGGGTGGCAATCTGATCCAGCATGTGGTCGAAAAAGCCGACCCCGGTGCGGATGGTACTGCCGCCTTCGCGGTCGAGCCACACTTCGGTGAGAATATCGGTCTCTTTGGTTTTCCGCTCCACACGGCTGTAGCGGTCACGGCGGGTCAGCTGCTCTGCGATACTGTTCCAGTCAATGCCCGGCTGACCGTAACGCAGGCCGGTAATGCCCATATTTTCCGCGAGCTGAATATCGGTTTCGCGATCGCCGATCACATAGCTGTTTTGCGCGTCGATCACGCCCGGCAGCAGGTATTTTTCCACCAGTGTGATTTTCGGTTTGCGGCAGTTGCAGTTATCCGCCGGTTTGTGCGGACAAATCAGCACCTCATCAAAGGTAATGCCCTGAGAGGTGAAAATCTGCATCATCAGCTGGTGCGGTGCCTCGAAATCCGCCTGCGGGAAGCTGTCAGTACCCAGTCCGTCCTGGTTGGTGACCATCACAAAGCGGTATCCGGCCTCTTTCAGCTTCAGCAGCGCGGGGATCACATCCGGCTCAAAAGCCAGTTTGTCTAATCTGTCCACCTGAAAATCCACCGGGGGTTCGGTGATCAGGGTGCCGTCGCGGTCAATAAATAAAATGTTCTGTGTCATGGTATCCGTTGTCCTCAGATTATGGCATTTCAAGCGCGGCGATAGCGGCGATCACCCGCAGGCATTCTGCCCGGGTGCCGACAGTAATGCGCAGACAGTTTTCGAGCCCGCGTTGTTTGCGCTGGTCACGCAAAATAATTCCCTCATCCCACAGACTGCGGAAAACCCGTTCCGCATCACGGAAACGCACCAGAATGTAGTTGGTTTTGCTCGGGAAAACGGTGTCTGTCAGCGGCAGTTTTTGCAGCTCATCACACAGCATCTGCCGGTTGCGGCAGATTTCAGTGACGCGCTCCTGCATGATGGCAATGCCTTCCGGCAGCAGCGCTTCGGCAGCAATGGCTGCCACCGGGGATGACAGCGGATACGGCGCGATCACTTTCATCAGCACATTGATAATATCCGCAGAGGCCAGTGTGAAGCCGCAGCGCAGTCCGGCGAGGGCAAAGGCTTTGGAGAGCGTGCGCAGGATCACCAGGTTCGGGTACGTTTCCAGCCACGTTGCCACACTGAATTGCGGGCAGAATTCGATATAGGCTTCATCGACCACAATCAGTGCCCGGTTATCAACGATATCAAACAGGTAACGTAAATCCTGTTCACGGATCGGATTACCGGTCGGGTTATTCGGGTGGCAGACATACAGTAGTTTGACGTTATCCAGGCTGGCCGCGATACTGTCGAGATCCAATTGCCAGCCATCGAGCGACGGCACCACTTTCTGCGCGATACCAAAGGTTTCCGCGCTGACGCTGTACATACCGTACGTCGGCGGGCAGAACAGCACCGCATCTTTTCCCGGTTCGCAGAAGGCACGTATCAGTAATTCAATGCTTTCATCCGCGCCGCGCCCCGCGATAACCTGCTCCGGACTGACACCGGCGTAAGCCGCATAGCGGTTGATCACGTCCGCAGGCTGGCATTCCGGATAGCGGTTCAGATTGCGATCCGTAAAGGTGAAATCCGGTGCCTGCGGATATTCGTTGGCGTTCAGCCAGACATCCCCGTTACCGCCGAGGCGGCGTGCTGACTGATACGGCGTCAGTAACTGTACATTTTCGCGGGCCAGTGCCATCGCGCTGAATGGTTTGTTCATCCGTTGTTCTCCTCCGCTTTCAGGGCATTCATCCGCAGTGTCACGGCATTTTTGTGCGCGGTAAGCAGTTCCGCCGCCGCCAGGGTTTCAATCGCGTCTGCCAGACCGGATAACCCGGCCGGGGTCAGTTTCTGTACGGTCATCCGTTTCATAAAATCCGCCAGTCCGAGGCTGGAATAGGTCGAGGTATAACCGTAAGTCGGCAGGACGTGGTTGGTGCCGGAGGCATAATCGCCCGCCGATTCCGGCGACCAGTCACCGAGGAACACGGAACCGGCGCTGTTGATGGCGGGCAGCAGGGTATCCGGGTCACGGGTCTGGATAATTAAGTGCTCCGGGCCGTACTGGTTGCTGATCGCCACACAGGTGTCCAGATCGCGGGCAATAATAATGCGGCTGGCGGACAGAGCCTGACGGGCAATCTCTTTGCGTGATAATAATTCCAGCTGTGAATTGGTTTCCGCCACCACACGCTGCGCCATTGCCTCATCCGGGGTGACCAGCACCACCTGAGAATCCGGGCCGTGTTCGGCCTGGGAGAGCAGGTCGGCAGCAACAAAGGCCGGGTTGGCGCCGCTGTCGGCGATCACCAGCACTTCGGAAGGTCCGGCGGGCATGTCGATTGCCGCACCGCCGATAGTCTGGCTGACCTGACGTTTTGCTTCGGTCACATAGGCGTTGCCCGGCCCGAAAATTTTGTCGGTGGCGGGAATGGTTTCTGTACCAAATGCCATCGCGGCAATTGCCTGGGCACCACCGACCTGATAAATGGTTTCCACACCGCAAAGTTGTGCGGCATATAAAATTTCATCTGCCACCGGCGGCGGTGAGCAGAGGATGATCCGGCGGCAACCGGCGATTTTTGCCGGAACAGCCAGCATCAGGACAGTGGAAATCAGCGGCGCGCTGCCGCCCGGGATATACAGCCCGACACTGTCCACCGGACGGGTCACCAGCTGGCAGCTGACGCCGGGCTGGGTTTCCACATCAATCACATCGGGGATCTGCGCTTCGTGAAAGCGGGTGATATTGGCTTTCGCGGTTGCCATGGCGGATTTCAGTGAATCCGGCAGACGGTCAGCGGCGGCGGCAATCTCCGCCGCACTGATTTGCAGTTCTGTCACCTGTGTTTTATCAAAGCGGGCACTCAGCGCGCGCAGGGCGTCATCACCGTTTTCACGTACGTCACAGATGATGTCACTGACCACGCGGCTGATATCACCGGATGCTGCCATCGCCGGGCGCATCAGGGCATCTGCCTGCTGTTGTGCATCCAGGTTTTCCCAGCGGATTAAAGTATCAAAGGTCATTGCGGTCATGGTCATCACTCCATCATTTTTTCAATCGGCAGAACCAGAATGGAGCTGCACCCCAGGGCTTTCAGTTTTTCCATGGTTTCCCAGAACAGCGTTTCGCTGCTGACCATGTGCATTGCCACCAGATCCGGCTCACCGGCCAGCGGCAGCAGGGTCGGACGCTCTGCGCCCGGCAGCAGGGCGATCACGTCGTCCAGACGTTTTGACGGGGCGTGCATCATGATGTATTTGGATTCACGCGCCTGGATCACGCCCTGGATACGGGTCATCATTCTGTCGATAAGTTGCTGTTTGGCAGGCGGCATGTCACCGTCACGCTGAATCAGGCAGGCTTTGGAACGGTAAATCACTTCCACTTCGCGCAGACCGTTGGCTTCCAGCGTGGCACCGGTGGAGACCAGGTCACAGATCGCATCAGCCAGCCCGGCGCGCGGTGCCACTTCCACCGAGCCGTTAAGCAGACAGGATTTAAAGCGGATACCTTTCTGATCCAGATAACGTTTGAGCAGGAACGGGTAAGAGGTCGCGATACGGCTGTCCTGAAGACATTCCGCGCCGTTGTAGCTGAAATCCACCGGGGCGGCCAGCGAGAGGCGGCAGGTACCGAAATCCAGGCGGCGCAGCGTAAAGTAACGCGGGTTTTGCCCCTGTGCCTGGCGGCTTAATAACTCTTCTTCCAGTACGTTTTCGCCGATGATACCGAGGTCAACCACGCCATCCATCACCAGGCCGGGAATATCGTCATCACGGACCCGCAGGATATCAATCGGCATATTCTCCGCGTAAGCAATCAGGCGCTGCTGTTGTAAGTTGATTTTTATGCCGCAGCGCGCGAGCAATTCGCGGGAATCTTCACTTAAACGACCTGACTTCTGAATGGCTATCCGTAAGCGCGTTTTATCTAACATTTTGATTATCCTTTAATTTTATAATTCTTTAGGTATAAAAAAACCCCCGGAAAAAAGATTCTTCCGGGGGTTCTCTCTTAGCACGCATGCCACCGGAAGCTCTGAACGTCTTCCGGCACCAATCGCCTGAAAGACTAGTCAGGGTGATGGTGGTGGTGATGGCTGAACTGGATGCGTGTCATGATAATCTCTCGTCGTTTATCTGCCTGTTGCTATCACGGATAATGTTGTCATTATGGTGATAACGATGTTTATAAATTGCTTGTCTTTCAACCTATAGAACTCACCCGGACTTTGCAACTCCTTTTTTGCAAAGAAAACAGAAATTAAGATAATTTACTGAAATTAAAGAAAAATAAGCCACAGAGAGGTCATGCACGATGAAAACAGTTTCCATCGCGGGGCTGGGCTGGCTGGGAATGCCGCTGGCACTGCATCTTGCGGATATCGGTATCCGTGTCAAAGGCACCAAAACCACGCCGGACGGCACAGAGGCGGCGAGGATGTGCGGTATTGAGTGTTATATGCTGAATCTGACACCAGAACCGGAATGTAACGCTGATGATCTGGATGCCTTTTTGCAGACGGATATTCTGGTGATCACGCTGCCGGCATCAAGAACGGCGGGCGGCGGTTATCTGTATGTGAAGGCGGTGCAAAATCTGGTGGATCTGGCGGCGGCGCGCGGTGTGTCGCGGGTGATTTTTACCGGTTCAACAGCGGTTTACGGTAATCAGACCGGTAAGCTGACAGAAAACTCGCCGGTCGATCCGGTGACGGAATCAGCCAAAGCGATTGTTGAGATTGAGCACTGGCTGAATGAGCTGCCGGGCGTGTCTGCAGATATTCTGCGTCTGGCCGGACTGGTGGGGGAATCCCGTCATGCAGGGCGTTTCCTGGCGGGTAAAACCGCGGTGAAAGGCGCGAATCAGCCGGTCAATCTGGTGCATCAGGATGATGTGATTGCCGCGATCCGTTTGCTGATCCAGCGTCCGCACGGCGGCCATCTGTATAACCTGTGTGCACCACAGCATCCGTCACGGGCTGAATTTTATCCGGACATGTCCCGTCAGATTAATTTGCTGCCGCCGGTCTTCAGAGAAGAAGATATCACTGAAGGGAAAGAAATTGACGGCAGCCGCATCTGTCGGGAACTGGGCTTTGAGTATCAGTACCCTGATCCCGGCCGGATGCCGATGACGGAATAAGTGTTAACTGACCGGCAGTGCCACGATATCGCGGTATGCCGGACGGGTTTCAATCCGTGCAAACCAGCGCTCGATATGCGGGAAGTCCGGTCTGTCATGACACACTTCCCGCCACGGATAGAGCAGCGGTGCCAGTGCCATATCTGCGATACTGAACGTATCACCAGCGATATAATCACGCTGTGCAAGGTCGTCGTTGAGCATCGCAATCAGCCGGTTCAGCGCCTGTTTCAGCTCTTCCACCCGCGCCGGATCGCGCTGCTCTGCCGGGGTTCTGACCAGCAGTCCCATCATCGCTTTGATATACGGGAACAGACTGCCGTCTGACCAGTACATCCATTGTGCCGCCCGGGCGCGGAATTCCGCATTATGCGGCAGCAGTGTGCCGTCATCATACTTATCCGCCAGATAGCTGAGAATGGCATTGGATTCCCAGAGAATAAATTCACCGTCCTGATAGGTCGGGATGGTTTTATTCGGGTTCATGGCGAGGTATTCCGGGGTATCGAGACCGCCGAACGGCCCGCCCGCATCTTTCTGCTGATAAGTCAGCCCCAGTTCAGTCAGACACCATAAGACTTTCTTGACGTTAGACGAGTTTTTTCTGCCCCAGACGGTTATCATAGTGACTCCTGTTGATAGATATGCGATGACGTGTGCGTATTGTCGGTTATTTTGTGTCATGAAGTGTAAATTTTTACACGAAATTCCCGTAACAGGAAGAATCGCGTTAAAGTGTCATTGGCTTACCATTCATGAAATGAATATAGTATTCATTATCACAGAGTTATCACTCTTATTTTTGTCACGATGTACCGGGTTTAAAGAGGGAAGAGTAATGCAGACAGTAATCAGTTCACGGGTAACCGGTTTAATCGGCGGGCTTGCTTTCGGATTGTTAAGCATCGGCCACGCGTTTGCGGAGGAAACACCGGTTGCACCGCAGGTGGATGCAAAAGCGTATGTGCTGATGGACTACAACAGCGGGAAAATCCTGGCATCCGTGAATGCGGATGAGCGCCTTGACCCGGCGTCACTGACAAAAATCATGAGCAGTTATGTGGTCGGCCAGGCGATTAAAGCCGGGAAAGTGACACCGGATGATATCGTCACCGTCGGTATTAATGCCTGGGCAACCGGTAATCCGGTGCTGAAAGGCTCTTCCCTGATGTTCCTGAAACCGGATGACCGCGTAAAATTAATCGATCTGAACAAAGGGATGGTTATTCAGTCCGGTAATGACGCCAGTATTGCGCTGGCGGAATATGTGGCGGGCAGCCAGGAAACCTTTGTTTCCCAGATGAACAGCTACGCCAAACAGATTGGCCTGACAAATACCCATTTTAAAACGGTTCACGGGCTGGATTCCGAAGGGCAGTACAGTACTGCCAAAGACATGGCACTGCTGACCCAGGCGCTGATCACTGATGTGCCGGATGAATATGTTATCCATAAAGAGAAAGAATTTACTTTCAATAAGATCCGTCAGCCTAACCGTAACCGTCTGCTGTGGAGTACTAATCTCAATGTGGACGGTGTAAAAACCGGTCATACCAGCGGCGCGGGGCATAACCTGGTGGCGTCCGCGACAGACGGCCCGATGCGTCTGATCTCCGTGGTGCTGGGCGCACCGAGTGATCGCGTCCGTTTTGCGGAAAGTGAAAAAATTCTCTCCTGGGGCTTCCGTTTCTTTGAAACTGTGGCACCGGTGAAAGCGGATACTCCGCTGACCACCGAGCGTGTCTGGTTCGGGGATATTTCAGAAGTGCCGCTGGGTGCGGAAAAAGACATTTATGTCACTATCCCGAAAGGCAAACTTAAAGATCTGAAAGCGACCTTTGAGCTGGACAGCACCACACTGGAAGCGCCGCTGGCGAAAAACCAGGTGGTGGGGAAAATCAACTTTATCCTTGATGATAAAGTCGTTGAACAGCGTCCGCTGGTGGTTCAGCAGCAGGTTGAGGAAGCCGGTTTCTTCGGTCGCATCTGGGATTATATTGTCCGCTTCTTTGCCGGACTGTGGCATTCCGTCTTCGGTTAATCACAACAGCCTGCCGGTGAACTGACCGGCAGGTTTTCTCTCCGCTTACCGGGCAAATCCGGTATCACATTCAGACAGCGCTTCTGAAATCACACCTCCATTCTTACTGCTGCCATTGTTGTATGTCATTTCAGTAACCCGCGAAGGTATTTTCCCGCGGGATTTAATCTGAATTAAGGAAGAAAAACACGGAATGCACCATGTCGTGAGACTATTTTTTATCAGGCCGGTAATAATAGACAGGCAGATAAAAATGGGCGGTAACAACAGGAGATACGATGATTCGTTTATGTCCGGTCAGTAAAGATAACTGGGAAGCGTGTGTGGATCTGGAAGTCCGGGAGGATCAGGAGGATTTTGTGGCCTCCAATGTGTATTCCCTGGCACAGCTTCAGTTTGTCAATAATTTCAGTGCCGATGTGATTTATGACGATGAAATCATGATCGGTTTTGCCATGTACGGCATTGATGATGATGACGGTATGTTCTGGATCTGGCGCTTTATGCTGGATGCAAAATTTCAGGGCAAAGGGCTGGGTAAAGCCGCATTTTCTGCGTTGCTGGAAAAAATCACCGCGATGAATAACACCCGGGAGCAGCCGCTGCCCTGGTTGCGGTTGAGTTATGACCCGGAAAATGAATTCGCAAAACACTTTTATCAGCGTTTCGGCTTTAAGGTGGTGCAGATGATGGATTTCGGGGAGGAAATGGCGCAAATACCACTATCATCATAAGGTTATTCCCCCTTCAGGCGGCAATTTATCATGCTGTCTGCTGAATTACCCTGTTGAAATCCGTATAAGATCCGATATTAGATCCTGATATCGGATTTTTTTATAAAAAAGGACCGGTATTTTTACACACCGGTCAATAAAGGATTAAAGATATGGGGACAATTGTGTTTATCGCGCTGGTCATTGCCGTGGCCGGAATTGTGTGGATCCGGCGGGTATATCTCCGGATAAACCGGCTTCAGGCTCCGATCACCGAAGCTTATGCGGCGATTGACGGCATGCTGCATCAGCGGGCGGAGAAGATCGGTCAGCTGGTGGATATGACGGAAAAAGCAGGTATTCAGGATGCAACGCTGTTTTATTCCCGGCAGGATGCGTATCCGCGCTATACAGGGGCGGCGACACTGGATGAGAGTGTCAGTGCCGCAAATGATATCAGCAGTGCTTTTTATCATATTATGACGCTGACGGAGACATTCCCGGTGCTGATTGCGGATCCGCAGTTTGTCCGTATTCAGCTGGGGATCTGTGATATTGAGGATGCCCTGAATCCGGGCATCCGCGCCTTTAATGAGGCGGTACTTCAGTACAATATTGCGGTTCAGCATTATCCGGACACCCTGGTGGCCGGGCTGTTCGGGTTCGGACCCAAAACACTTCTGCTGATGTCCTGATATGAAAAACCCCCGCAATCTGCATTGCGGGGGTTTTTGCAGTTATGAAACGGAAACTAATCAGTCACACGGGATTACTTTGATTGCCAGGCCGCCCTGTGAGGTTTCGCGGTATTTGGCATTCATATCTTTACCGGTTTCATACATGGTTTCGATCACTTTATCGAGGCAAACACGCGGTTCACTGACACGGCGCAGCGCCATACGGGCGGCGTTGACAGACTGAACAGCGGCAATGGCGTTACGCTCGATACACGGTACCTGTACCTGCCCGGCGACCGGGTCACAGGTCAGGCCGAGGTTGTGTTCCATCGCGATTTCCGCCGCGATAAAGACCTGCATCGGGCTGCCGCCCAGCAGTTCGGTCAGACCGGCTGCCGCCATGGAACAGGCAACACCGACTTCACCCTGACAACCCACTTCCGCACCGGAAATAGAGGCGTTCATTTTGTACAGTGAACCAATCACGCTGGACACCAGGAAATAGCGGGTATAGGCGTTCTCATTCACCGGACGGATGAATTTATCGTAATACGACAGCACTGCCGGGATGATCCCGCAGGCACCGTTGGTTGGTGCGGTAACAACACGGCCACCGGCAGCGTTTTCTTCGTTAACGGCGAGGGCAAACATGTTGATCCAGTCAACAACCTGCATCGGGTCTGTGGAGGTGTTATCACTGGTGACCAGCTGACGGCGCAGTGCAGCGGCACGGCGTGGTACACGCAGCGGCCCCGGCAGCAAACCTTCGGTGTTCACACCACGTTCGATACCGGCTTTCATCACATCCCAGACTGCTGCCAGGTGCGCGGAAAGTTCTTCTTTGCTGCGCAGCGCCAGTTCGTTCTGCATCACCAGCGCTGACAGTGACAGCCCGGTTTCGTTACAGTGCTTTTGCAGATCAGCGGCATACTGATACGGATAAGGCACTTTGGTTTCACTGTCCGCAGCCTGGCCAAAATGTTCCTCATCAACGATAAAGCCGCCGCCGACGGAGTAATAGGTTTTCTTGTACAGTAATTCATCACCGGCGAATGCGCTGATGGACATGCCGTTTTCATGCAGCGGCAGGTTTTCTTTATGGAAGTTCATCCCGTTATCGCGCGGGAAATCCACTTCATGGCGTTGGTTTGCCAGCAAAAGGCGTTCACGTTCTTCAACATCCCTGATAAAGCCCGGTATCGCGTCAATATCAACAGAATCCGGCAGGTTACCCGCAAGACCCATAATGATAGCGATATCTGTCGCGTGACCTTTCCCTGTCAGAGACAGAGAGCCGTACACATCAACCTGAATGCGGGTGGTTTTTTCCAGCAGTCCGGCCGCGATAAGATCATCAGCGAACTGTTTACCTGCTTTCATCGGACCGACCGTGTGAGAACTCGACGGACCAATACCAATTTTGAAGATGTCAAATACACTGACCATATTGCTCGCCCCCTATGTTAAGGCGTGGATTAATAGTGTCGTGAAGATTCACGAAGCCGTTACTTTTCAGTTCCGGCTGATTATTGTTGTTGCTGTTGCCCGCCGGAGAGGGCAACAGTCATTTATTTATTAACCAAAAAACAGCTGATACAGATTGTAAAACACCGCTGAGATGGCAATGAGACCCATCACAACCACAAACAGATTACTCAGGTGACCGGCATATTTGCGCATCGCAGGCACTTTGCGGATGGCATACATCGGCATGATAAACAGCAGCATAGCGATGATCGGGCCGCCCAGGGTTTCAATCATACCCAGAATGCTCGGGTCTAATGTGGCAACAATCCAGGTGGTGACCAGCATAAACAGGGCAGTCAGTTTATTCAGTTTAGACGGTGCAATGCTTTTGCCCTTGGCGCGTAATGCTTTGTTAACCAGACCGTTAAAGCCTTCACGGGCACCCAGGTAGTGACCCAGGAATGATTTGGTGATAGCAATAAACGCGATGAATGGTGCGATATAGGCAATCATCGGGTTCTGGAAGTGGTTCGCCAGGTAAGAAAGAATGGAGATGTTCTGATCTTTTGCTTCCTGCAGGTTCTGCGGGGAGAGGCTCAGCACGCAGCTGAACACAAAGAACATCACAGTCAGTACCATCATAATATGGGCGTAAGCCAGAATGCGGGAGCATTTTTTCTCCGCATTTTCGCCGTACTCTTCACGCTTGGCGACAGCAAAGGCAGAGATAATCGGGGAATGGTTAAAGGAGAACACCATCACCGGAATCGCCAGCCACAGTGTTATCAGCAGACCATGACCGGTGACACTGGCCGTATTGCTGTTAAAAGTGAGGGTATCGAATACCGCTGTACTCCAGTGCGGGATCAGATACAGCGCCAGTACCATCAGAACCGCCACAAACGGGAACACCAGCACGCTCATTGCTTTGACAATCGCGGCTTCACCGAAACGGACAATACACATAATCCCGATAATCAGTACCAGGGAGAGAATAATGCGCGGCGGAGCCGTCATATGCATCTGGTTAACGATAAAGCTTTCCACGGTGTTGGTGATAGCCACACTGTAGACCAGCAGGATCGGGTAAATCGCAAAGAAATAGAGCAGGGTGATCAGACCACCGGCTCTGGAACCGAAATGCTCTTCCACCACTTCGGTAATATCTTCGCCCGGATTTTTACCGGACAGCACGAAGCGGCACATACCGCGGTGCGCGAAAAAGGTCATCGGGAAGGCCAGCACGGCCATGATGATCAGCGGGATCAGCCCGCCGATACCGGCGTTAATCGGCAGAAACAGTACGCCTGCGCCGATAGCGGTACCGTACAGTCCGAGCATCCAGACGGTATCGGACTTACGCCATTTACGATAATCATTGCTGGTGTCAGTCTTGCTGACCACAACCTGCGGTTGTGTTGTATCCATAGAAGTCTCCAAAATGTACAACAATAACAACAATTAAAATTTTGCACGCTGATCTGTGCATTTATTCGTCTCTGAAATAGGGTCTATGTACGTAACCAGATAAAAAATAAGTAAAGCTAAAAAGTCACCGGCAATTGCTTACCGGTAAAAATAATAAACAGCAGCGACCTGATATCTGTAATGGATAAATAAAGGTCTCTGCAGTCATTCATATTCAAAAGTACCTGAAATTGATAACTCTCTTTCTGATGGTGAAAATATACTGTTTTTCAGTGGAAAACACCGTGATCATAGTCTCAAATGCTATAAATCACAGTAAAACAGGCTCTGTTGCAAAATTTGATAAAATTGTTAATCCGGGTTTACGGAATGGGGCATGCCGAAACAACATATGACGTTAAAAGCCGTTTAATAATGTCGTTATTTTTTATTTTTTATTTAAAAAAATTAATTTATTCATATATTAATAAATATATCCGCTGCGTAATACGATCTTATTTCAGAATATAAGCAGGCTGGTTTTTTCCGGATAAAAACCCTTTTATAAGCAGGGTTTTTATTTTTAGTCAATTGTTTTGAATGAAAAAATAGCGTTTCAACTTCGGCGGTGATAATGCCGCGTATATGACGAAAATCAGACGGTATAAAATATGGCGTTATATAATGAGTATATGGTCTGCGCCGGATGATTAGAATAATTATTTTAATCGCGAATTAAGTAATCTGAGTGATACTGATGACAGATAAAACAGAAATGTTAAATAAATACCAGAATAATATTCTGCGAACAAAAATAGTACTGTCACCAGTGAAAAATGTGGTCTGAAAAAGAACAGCAGTACCGGTGATAATTAAGTCCGGATAAAAAAAATACCGGCGTGCGGGCCGGTATCGCGCCGGTATCAGCAAAACCCGGCAGGTTGCCCGCCGGAGAGGGCAACAGTCATGTATTTATCAGCCAAAAAACAGCTGATACAGATTGTAAAACACGGCTGAGATGGCAATGAGACCAATCACAACCACAAACAGGTTACTCAGGTGACCGGCATATTTACGCATCGCAGGGACTTTGCGGATAGCGTACATCGGCATGATAAACAGCAGCATAGCGATAATCGGGCCGCCCAGAGTTTCAATCATCCCCAAAATGCTCGGGTCTAAGGTGGCAACAATCCAGGATGTTACCAGCATAAACAGCGCAGTCAGTTTATTCAGTTTAGACGGTGCAATGCTTTTACCTCTGGCGCGCAGTGCTTTGTTAACCAGGCCGTTAAAGCCTTCACGGGCACCCATGTAATGACCCAGGAATGCGTTGGTGATAGCAATAAACGCGACTAACGGCGCGATATAGGCAATCATCGGATTATGGAAGTAGTTCGCCAGGTAAGACAGAATAGAGATGTTCTGATCTTTTGCTTCCTGCAGATTCTGCGGGGAGAGGCTCAGTACACAACTGAACACAAAGAACATCACAGTCAGCACCATCATGATGTGGGCGCATGCCAGAATGCGTGAGCATTTTTTCTCTGCGTTATCACCATATTCCTGACGTTTTGCGACACTGAATGCGGAAATAATCGGCGAATGGTTAAAGGAGAACACCATCACCGGAATCGCCAGCCACAGCGTCACCATCAGACCGCGTCCGGTATCACCGGCAGAGTGACTGCTGAAAGAGAGCGTATCAAATATCGCGGTATTCCAGTGCGGGATCAGATACAGCGCCAGTACCATCAGAACCGCCACAAACGGAAATACCAGCACGCTCATTGCTTTGACAATCGCGGCTTCACCGAAGCGGATAATACACATAATCCCGACAATCAGTACCAGTGACAGAATAATGCGCGGCGGAGCCGTCATATGCATCTGGTTAACGATAAAGCTTTCCACGGTGTTGGTGATAGCCACACTGTAGACCAGCAGGATCGGGTAAATCGCAAAGAAATAGAGCAGGGTGATAAGGTTCCCTGCTTTGGCACCGAAATGCTCTTCCACCACTTCAGTTATATCTTCACCCGGATTTTTACCGGATAAGATAAAGCGGCACATACCGCGGTGCGCGAAAAAGGTCATCGGAAAGGCCAGAAGGGCCATAATGATCAGCGGGAGCAGCCCGCCGATACCGGCATTAATCGGCAGAAACAGGATACCGGCACCAATGGCGGTACCGTACAGTCCGAGCATCCAGACGGTATCGGATTTACGCCATTTGCGGTAATCATTACGGGTATCAGTCTGACTGACCACGACCTGTGGTTGTGTTGTTTCCATAGATGTCTCCAAAATTTGCAACAATAACAACGAAAAAATGCACGGTGAGCTGTGCACAAAATGTGTCTCTGAAGCAGGGTCTATGTACGCAACCGGATAAAAATAAGTAAAACGGGAAAATTACCTGTAATTGCTTACCGGTAAAAATAATAAACAGCAGCGGCCTGATATCTGCAACGGATAAATAAAAGCCTCTGCATTAATGCATATTCAAAAGAATCTGAGATTGGTGACTGTCTTTTTGTAGTGAAAATATACTGGTTTTTAGTGAAAAACACTGTGATCTTCATCTCATTTGCTATAAATAACATTAAAACCGGTCTTGTTGCAATATTTAATAAGGTTGTTAATCTGTTTTTGCGGAATGAGGTATGCCGAAACGGCATAGGAGGTCAGATATTCTGCAATAATGTTATTTTTGCCTGTTTTTTATTTAAACAAATTTATTTGTTCAGATGTGAACTAGTATATGCGTTGCACAATATTGCATTATGACAAAACACATTATCACACTAAATAAAACTATTTAATGAGTGTGGTTTTTTATGTTATTTGTTGTTTTTAAACGTAAAATAATTTTTTCGTTGAGTTTGTGGTGATTAAGGGATATGCAGGAAGTCAGGCAGTATGAAACAAGGATTTTTATAATAGACGTACTGTGTATCCGGTATGATTAAAATAATTTTTTTAATCACGAATTAAGTGGTCCGGTGATATTGATGAAGAACAGAACAGAAATGTTAAATAAATACCGAAATAATATTCTGCGAACAAAAATAATGCTGTCAGCAGCGAAAAGTGCGCTTTAAAAAATCGCCGGTAATCGCCGTCATTAAACAGAGATAAAAAAATACCGGCATACGGCCGGTATTTCAGGATTTATTTTTGTACAGGTTACCCCTGCACCCAGCCTTTACGGATAGGCATGGCAAAACAGTACCGGTAGAGCGCCTGCAACCGGTTTTGCAGTGCCGGACCGAACAGGCTCCAGAGCAGCTCTGTCAGTGCACAGGAAATCAGTACCGTGATAAAGGCACCCAGCATATCCACCGGCCAGTGAACGCCGAGAAAAACCCGCGACCAGGCAACAATCAGTGCCGGGATCATCAGCAGCAATCCTGCACGGACATTGCACCAGAACAGGCAGCCCAGTGCGAAGGTAAACACAATAATGCCGTGGTTGCTCGGGAACGAGGCCGTCGGTGCGTGATCAAGGAAGCTGTGGCCGAACGGTTCGGCAAACGGACGGGCATGCGGCCAGAGTATGCCGATAACCCAGGAGGCGGCGAAACCGATCAGCAGCGCAATGGCACTTTTGCAGACAGCGCGGCGCTGACGGGCCATATTCTCAGGCGCTCCCCGCAGCCAGAACCCTGCGGCAGCAACCGGAAACAGCAGAACCAGATATTTTGCCGCAAACGTGGCGGCAGTAATCATGGTATGAGACGTTTCCGGCGTGGCATTGAGCAGGAGAAAAAGCGAATGATTCAGATTTTCCAGCACAGCAGACTCCTTAAAAAACACACCGTATATATCCGGTAATAAAATGACGGGTCAGGGTAGCCGTCTTGTGCATCAAGGTAAAGTAAAAATGTCTTGGTTAATCGTGCTATTACGTAACATTGCAGAAAACTGACAAAATCTGAAATAACAACAGGCGGGATAAACAGCAGGCAATAAAAAACCCGATAGTTAAAACCAAATTGGTGACTATCGGGCTTCCTCAATCTTGGGGATATTCAAAGAAAAGCAGTGGCACTTATTCAGACTGCGCCCCGGTAAGAAAGTTCGAAAAAAGATTCAAAAAAATGAAAATAATTTTTTAATGTTGAAAATCAGTGGGATAGAGAGAGACAAATAAGCCGTTTCCCGGGCGGGAAACGGCCGGATAGCTTAGCTGAACAGGCCGAGATTGGCTTTTGCGTAAGCTTCGAAATCCGTGCAGCCACCGATGTGCTTTTCATCGATAAAAATCTGAGGAACGGTTTCAACCGGTTTGCCGACGGTGACAGATAAATCTTCTTTGCTGATGCCTTCCGCGTGAATATCAATATAGCGATAGTCGAAGTCATCACGTTCATTTTTCAGTTTTTCTGCGAGTTCTTTCGCACGAACGCAATAAGGACAACCCGGACGGCCAAAAATAACGGTATACATGAAAAGCTCCTTCATTCATCAGTAACACCGGAAGCGGTGCTTTAATGGGATAAATTATGCCTGTATCATAGCGGATAGAAAAGAATGTTGTGACGATTTGTGCGGTAGTCCGCACCAATGGTTCAGTGACTACCCGCAGTGCGGACATAAAAACAGAATCACAGGGGATATAATATGACCAGAAAGCAGCCGCGACAAATGCGTTCATTAGGGGATATGCCGCGCCCGGTAATTATCTGCGAGGTTATCGGTGTGATATTACTGGTGCTGGTCTATCTGGCGGTGAATGATTTTATTTCGCTGCCGGGCTTTATGAGCAGCAAAAATGCCCTGATGGTGATGGCGTTTGCCGGCCTGGGATGTCTGGTACCGGCGGCAATCAATATTGTCTGGCGGGCCATCAGCGCCATGCCGTCCGTAGGTATCGACAGTAAAAGCGGGGCAGCCAAAAAGACCAGGCAGAATAAAAATGAAAAAAAGCAATAAAACGTTATTCCCCTTCACGTTTTTCAGCTAAGATCCATTATTGGTCTGCGGGTGACGGTTTTCCCCGCTGTACTTTTGTTTTTCCGGTTAAAAGGCTTCAGGTTCATGATCATTCCCGATCTCACGATATTACGCACATGGCTGGATCAGCTGAAACTCGCCTGTTTTGAGTGTGATTCCTGTCAGGCACTGCATCTGCCGCATATGCAAAATGTGGACGGTGTGTTTGATGCCAAAATTGATATCCTTGACGACATGCTGGTATTTTCGGCGCTGGCGGAAGTCCGCCCGACGGCGATTGTCCCGCTGATTGCCAACCTGAGTCAGATCAACGCCAGTTCGCTGCTGGTCAAAACCTTTATGGATATTCAGGATTCCGCCATGCCGAAGCTGGTGGTCTGCTACTCACTGCCGCTCAGTGCCGGGCTGACATTTGAGCAGTTCTCACTCGCCCTGCAACTGATGGAAGAGCAGGTCGGCGCAGTGATTTTTGAGCTGTTCAGTAACAATATGCTGTTTGATCCGAATGATGCGGAACCGGAAGATGAAGAAAACTTCCGCACTGATTCCGTTCCTTCTCCGGTGATCCACTGATTATCCGCACCACTTTCGATATCCGGGACACCATCATGCATTGCCCTCAGTATTCCGCCGGCCGCTGCCGCTCCTGTCAGTGGCTTGAAAAACCCTATATTCAGCAGATTGATGATAAAGAGCAGGATCTCCGCGCACTGCTCTCGCCGTTTGCCGTAAAAAATTGGCTGCCGCCGGTCCGCAGCGCGGAAACCGCGTTCAGAAATAAAGCCAAGATGGTCGTCAGCGGCAGTGTGGAGCGCCCTGTGTTCGGGATCGTGACAGATAACGAGCCGGTCGATTTATCGGATTGCCCGCTCTATCCGCCGCATTTTGCCGCAGTGTTTGCCGCGCTGAAACCCTTTATCGCCCGTGCCGGACTGACGCCGTACAATGTGGAACGCCGCCGTGGCGAGCTGAAATTCCTGCTGCTGACCGAAAGCCGCGCCAGCGGTAAAATGATGCTGCGCTTTGTGCTGCGCTCAGAGAAAAAAGTGGCGCAGTTACAGGCCGCGCTGCCGTTTTTACAGGCGCAACTGCCGCAACTATCGGTGATTTCCGCCAATATCCAGCCGGTTGCAATGGCAATTCTGGAAGGGGAGCAGGAAATTATCTTTACCCCGGACGAGGCACTGGAAGAAACCTTCAACGGTATTCCGCTCTATATTCGTCCGCACAGCTTTTTCCAGACCAATCCGGCTGTTGCGGCACAGTTGTATCATACCGCCGGACAATGGGTGCGTGAATTGGGTATCACCCGTTTATGGGATCTGTTTTGCGGTGCGGGCGGATTCGGCCTGCACTGCGCGGATAAATCCACACAACTGACCGGGATTGAGATCAGCCCGGAGGCGATTGCCTGTGCCACCCGCTCAGCGGAAAAAATGGGGCTGGAGAATGTCACCTTTCAGGCGCTGGATTCCGCGCAGTTTGCCCTCGCCAAATCCGCTGTGCCGGAACTGGTGCTGGTGAACCCGCCGCGCCGGGGGATCGGGAAAGCGCTGTGTGATTACCTGAATACCATGGCTCCGGAGACGATTATCTATTCCAGCTGCAATGCACAGAGCCTGGCACAGGACCTGGCGCATCTTACACAGTATCAGCCGCAGCGTGTGCAGCTGTTTGATATGTTCCCGCATACTGCACATTATGAAGTGCTGGTGCTGCTGACCAGAAAATAATAATGAGAGAATAAAAAAATGGGGCTGCAATTCACATTGCGGCCCCGTTTTCGTATGAGCGGATCAGTTACGGTGTTCGAATGCCAGCGCGCGGCGTTCAATCAGACGCATCGCGAGCGTCAGCAGGCTGTTGACTGCCAGATAAATAATCCCCGCAGCAATAAAGACGTTCAGATCGTAATCCTGACCAAACAGGCGGCGGCTGTAGCCCATTACTTCAAGCAGTGAAATTGTCGTGGCCAGCGAGGTACTTTTGAAGATCAGCACCACTTCGTTGGAATAGGACGACAATGCACGTTTAAAGGCATAGGGCAGAATAATCCGCATGGTCTGCTTCTGTGACATTCCCAGCGCCTGGCAGGATTGCCACTGACCCGGCGGGATCGCTTTCACCGCGCCGTAGAACAGCAGTGTCGAATAGGCCGCACTGTTGAGCGCCAGTGTCACCATGGCACAGAGCCACGGGGAGGACATCAGTTCCCACAGCAGCGGATAGTTTTTCAGCCCTTCAAACTGTGCAGGCCCGAAATAGATCAGGAAAAACTGGACCAGCAGCGGCGTCCCGGTAAACAGGGTGATATACCCCTTGACCAGCGGTGTCAGAACCCGCGGCTTGAGAGAGAGTACCAGTGTAAACAGCACTGACAGCAGAAACGCCGTGATCAGTGCGGTAAACGTCAGTGACAGACTGACCGGCAGGCCCGGCAATACAGCAAGAATATAATCAAATATGCTCATTGGCCGCTCCGTTCAAAACGTGTGGTACGCAATTCAATACGTTTGAGGATGTACTGACTGACCAGCGTGATGGCGAGATAGATAAGCGCCACAATGCTGTACCAGGTGAAAGGTTCTTCAGTACGGCGGGCAATGCTTTGAGTCTGCAGCATCAGTTCGTTGATACCAATCAGGTACACCAGCGCGGTATCTTTCAGCAGAACCAGCCACTGGTTACCCAGTCCCGGCAGGGCATGCCGCCACATCTGCGGCATGACAAAGCGGAGAAAAATGGTGGTACGGCTCAGACCGAGTGCCTGACCGGCCTCGCGCTGTCCGTCCGGCACCGCTTTCAGCGCACCGCGCAGCGTTTGTGATGCATAGGCGGCATAGAGCAGAGACAGGGCGGTGATCCCGCTGAAGATCGGCACATACGGGCCGTTATCGATCTCAAGCGTCAGGGTGAAGAAACCCAGATTGATACCGTCGCTCAGTTGGAAAATCACTTCCTGCGTGCCGTAATAGACAAACAGAACCACCAGCAGCTCAGGTAAACCACGGATCAGCGTAACAAGACAGGTTCCGGCAAAGGCGACAGGTTTCCAGCGCACGGTTTCCCAGAGGGTAAACAACATCGCCAGCACCAGACCAATCAGGAGTGCAGAAACAGCAAGGCCGACGGTTACCCCGGCGGCGCTTGCTAAAGAGAGAAAATCGTTCATTAAATTTTTATGTTATTACTCAAACCATTTCTTATAGAGGGTATCGTAAGTACCGTCCGCTTTGACCTCACCAAGCGCCTTGTTGAGTTTGTCTTTCAGCTCGCTGTTGCCCTTGCGGACCGCAATAGCCAGACCGGTGCCGAAATATTCCGGATCGGTGACACGCTCACCCACGGTTTTCAGATTGTCGTTGCTCTTCAGCCATTCATTGATAACAGCTGTGTCACCGAATACGGCATCAATACGTCCGCCTTTCAGATCCAGCACCGCGTTTTGGTAGCTTTCATAAGGCACAATTTTCATGTCCTTAAACTGCTCCATCAGGTATTTCTGATGCGTGGTGCCGTTCTGGATACCAATCTGCTTCCCTTTGAGGCTGTCAATGCTATCAAATTTGCCCGCAACTGCAACGAAAACAGCAGAGTTATCATAATAGGTATTGGTGAAATCAACCTGCTTCTGACGCTCAGGTGTCACGTCAATCCCGGCCATCAGCGCGTCAAAACGCTTGTATTTCAGGCTCGGGATCAGGCTGTCAAACGCCTGGTTGGTAAAGGTACATTCCGCATCGATTTTGGCACACATCGCCTGAGCCAGATCCACATCAAACCCGACGATTTCGTTTTTCTCATTCACGGTTTCAAACGGGGCATAACTCGCTTCTGTCGCGAAACGAATTTTTTCTTTTTCTGCCGCCGCTGCGGAGAAAGCAAACGCGCCGATTAATGCGGCAATAACCAGTTTTTTCATAGCAACATCCTATTTTTAATGTTCAGTGGCAGAAAATAATCAGTGTGACAGATAACCGGCAAATGCCTCTGTCTGCGGCGTGATAAAGCATTGGGCGCTGCCCTGTTCCACGATGCGGCCGTTTTCCATATACACCACTTTGCTGGCGGTTTTACGGGCGATATCCACTTCGTGAGTCACGATCACCTGGGTAATCCCGGTTTGTGACAGCTCTTTAATAATATCGACGACCTGAGAGGTAATCTCCGGGTCCAGTGCCGCTGTCGGTTCATCGAATAACAGTACCTGCGGTTCCATCATCAGGGCGCGGGCAATTGCCACACGCTGCTGCTGGCCGCCGGATAAATGCAGCGGGAAACGGTTTGCAAAATCGGTCAGACGCAGACGTGTCAGCAGTTTTTCTGCTTTTGCCTGAGCGGCTTCTCTGGTCAGCCCCAGCACCCGGACCGGCGCTTCTGTCAGGTTATCCATGACGGTCAGATGCGGCCACAGGTTATACTGCTGAAACACCATGCCGACGTTCTGACGCAGGGAACGGATCGCTTTGGCAGACGGCGCGGTGGTAAAATCAAAATGGTGATCCGCAATGGTCAGTTCACCGGAACGCGGCATTTCAAGCAGGTTCAGTGCCCGCAGCAGGGAACTCTTACCGGCACCGCTCGGCCCGAGCAGAACCATGGTTTCGCCTGCACCACATTCCAGGTTGATATCAAACAGCGCCTGATGCTGTCCGTAAAAGCAATTGATGTTTTTTAATTGAATACTCATGCTGTAATTCTGCATACTCAGTGACGTTGAGTGAATATTAACGCCGTGAGAATAAATATGCAATTATTTCTGCATAAAAAACTACTAAAAAAGCAAGCTAATGATTTTTACTGCGTGATTATGTCTTCTCAGATGCCGGGAGGACGTATGCTGCCGCCCGTTTGACGATGGTTTTCGCCATGCCTTTAAAGATGAATAAATGAGCAGGCATCATGGCGAACCAATAGAGCAGCCCGCTGAATCCGGCGGGATGCCACCAGGCGCGGACATCCAGCGTCCGCTGGTGGCCGTGGTCGCGGAGGGTAAAGGTCAGCCGTCCCAGTCCGGGGGCTTTCATACCGAACAGCAGGGAGAGCTGCTGCCGGGGTTTCACGGTGATCACTTTCCAGCCGTCGATTTTATCCCCGGGTTCGAGGGTATCGCGATCAGGGCGGCCGTAAGTGACTTTATTACCGCACAGGTCATCCAGACGGGCGCGGACTGACCACAGAATATTGGCGTAAAAATAGCCGTCTTTGCCGCCAATCTGCTGCACAACATGCCACAGGGCATCGGCGGAGGCAGACGTATTCAGGGTAAAACCAGCCTGTTTGGGATAAAAACCGAAGCCCGGCCGCCAGCGGGCGCGGACTTCCGGGTCATAACCCCAGTCTTCATTATCCACGGCATCCGCTTCATCTTTAAGGGTCTTGCGCACAGCATCATCAAAACTGAGCAGCGTCTGCGGGATCAGCGCCTGAAGCGGCTTTCCGTCGCCGGGCAGATCATATTTCAGACCCATAATCAGCTCTTTGGCAATACCTTCCGGCACCGTGGTGATCAGCCGCAGAAAGTGGACTGAAATCAACCGCAGCGGGATCGGCAGCGGGATCATCAGCCGTTTTTTGCCGCTGATGGTAATAAAGTGGCGGAACATCTCCAGATAACTGAGGTAATCCGGCCCTGTGGCATCAAAACGGCGGTTGTCGTCAGCGGGATGCGCCAGCAGACCGGTCAGGTAATTCAGCAGGTTTTCCAGTGCCACCGGCGAGGATTTTGAGCGCGCCCAGCGCGGCGGGGTCAGGATCGGCAGGTTGTACACCATGTCGCGCATGATCTCGAATGCCGCCGAGCCTGGTCCGACAATAATGGCAGCGCGGATCTCGGTGACCGGTACGCGGCTGTCCGCGAGGATTTCGCCGGTCAGCCTGCGGGCAGCGAGGTGCGGGGAATCGCTGTCTTTGTGCTGCATGGCGCTCAGGTAAATCACTTCCCGCACCGCGGATTTATTCAGCATTTCCTGCACGTTTTCCGCCGCCAGGCGTTCCCGTGCCAGTAAGTCCGCCTCATCCGTCATGCTGTGGACGAGGTAATACACCACATCAATATCCTGAAACAGGGTTTCCAGGGTGGATTTATCATACAGATCCGCATAGCAGCAGCGGGTGTTTTCCCAGCCCTGTGCCTGCATCCACTCCACCCGGCGGGCGGCGGCAGTGACCTGATGACCGGCAGCAATCAGCTGCGGGATAAGATTCTGTCCGACATAACCGCTGGCACCCAGCACTAAAATCCGTTGTTGTGGCATACGTTTTCACTCTTCAGGTAAACAGGGCTATCAGCACCGGGGCAAACAGACTGAGGACAAAGCCGTGCACAATCGCGGCCGGGACAATCGCCACACCGCCGCTGCGCTGCAATACCGGCAGGGTAAAGTCCATCGTGGTGGCACCGCCGAGGCCGAGTGCGGCGGCGCGGTGGCGGTTGATCAGCAGCGGGATCAGCATAATCGCGGCAATCTCCCGCGCCAGGTCGTTAAAGAAGCCGACACTGCCGAGCACCGGGCCGAAAGCGTCTGTCAGCAGAATACCGGACAGCGAATACCAGCCGAAGCCGGAGGAGAGCGCCATCCCGGTTTTAACCGGCAGCCCGGCAATCAGTGCCGCGAGTGCGCCGCCGAGCAGCGAGGTAACCACCACAATCAGCGAGACCAGCATACCACGGCGGTTGATCAGGATCTGGCGCAGCGTCATGCCGCTGTTGCGCAGCTGGATCCCGACGAGAAACAGCAGGAAGATCAGCGCGTATTCACTGGCGGCCCCGGCAAAGGCGAGAAACGACCAGCCGAATAACCCGGTGGCAAAGCCAACCAGCAGCACACCACACAGTTGCAGGGATTCCAGCACCATATGCAGGCGGGAAGGTGGTTTTTGCTGTTTGTGAGCCGGCACCTGCCACGGGTATTTTTTGCCGTATAAAAACAGTCCGGCGAGGTTACAGCCCAGCACCATCACGGAAAAGGTCAGCGTGTACTGCACGATCACCAGCAGATTTGTCCCGAGGTTTTCCACCAGCGCCAGGCTTATCCCCATCAGAAACAGAATCACATACACCATCGCGCTCAGACCGCGGCCGATGATTTTTTTCAGTGCCGTGCTGCTGACCGGGATGAGATAACCCGCAATAAGCGGGGCGAGAATAATTAATAACCCTGAATACATATGTGTCGTTTCCGTAAAATAATACTGCCTTTACTTATGTTGGTGTCAGTCTCTGGTTAAAAAGCAGACGATTATAGCGGCATTCTCACCAGAATTGCTACGTATCCCTCTGTTTTTGTGTTTAGTATAAGTCAAAACCGTTTTTATTTATTACATTGTGATAATACTTTATTGTGATCATTATTGTGACAGTATTGTCATAAAACAGGCGGTATCCGGCAAACAGTGAGGGAACTATGATTCTGGAAAGAGTGGAAATTCTGGGTTTTCGCGGTATTAACCGCCTGTCATTACCACTGACCGGCAATACGGTTCTGATCGGTGAAAACGCCTGGGGGAAATCCAGCCTGCTGGATGCCCTGACGCTGACGCTGTCACCGCAGGCGCTGAATGCGAAATTTGTCCTGAGTGATTTTTATCACGCTGCCGACAGCGACGCCGGGCCTGTCCGCCATCTGCAGATTGTCCTGACATTCCGTGAAACCCGGCCCGGACGCTCCCGCTCCCGCCGTTTCCGTGAACTGGCGCCGCTGTGGCGTACTAACGGGGATGAGTATCTGCGGATCAACTACCGTGTCAGCGCGGATCTGGCGGATGACAACACCATTACCAGTCAGCGCACCTTTCTGGATGAGGCCGGTGAGCCGCTGCTGCCGGCGGAAACCGATAAGTTTATCAGCGAAATTATCCGCCTCTATCCGGTGCTGCGTCTGCGCGATGCCCGCTTTATGCGCGGTCTGAAAAAAAATGTGCCCGATTGTGAGGATGAGGAATATGATCTCCGCACACAAACGGAGACCTTCAATAATCGGATGGCGGATCTGACCCGCGCCCTGGTGAGCAACCCGCAGACACTCTCCAATGATGATTTGCAGGACGGCCTTGAGGCCATGAAACAGCTGCTCAGCCACTACTTTGCCGAGCAGGGGGAGTATCTGCTCGATCGGCGTAAAGCCAAACGGCTGAATATCGAACCGCGTCAGCGGGCGTGGCAGGCGCTGGAAGGGATTAACCGTGTGGTGGCCGGCCCCAATCAGCGTAATGTGCGGCTGATTATCCTCGGCATGTTTGCCGCGCTGCTCCAGTCCAACAGCGGTCTGAAGCTTGACCCCTATGCCCGTCCGATCATTATCGTTGAAGACCCGGAAACCCGCCTGCATCCGATCATGTTGTCGGTGGCGTGGGGTCTGCTCAATCTGTTTTCCTTACAGCGCATTACCACCACCAACTCCGGCGAATTGCTCTCACTGGTTCCGATTCATGATATCTGCCGCCTGGTGCGGGAATCCACCCGTGTTGCCGCTTACCGGCTGGGAGAAAATCATCTGTCGCCGGAAGAGCTGCGGCGTATCTCATTCCATATCCGCTTTAACCGCCCGTCGGCACTGTTTGCCCGTTGCTGGCTGCTGGTGGAGGGAGAGACGGAAATCTGGCTGATGAACGACCTGGCAAAACAGTGCAATTATTACTTTGAGACCGAGGGCATCAAGGTGATTGAGTTTGCCCAGTGCGGTCTTAAACCTTTGTTAAAGTTTGCCAACAAAATGGGTATAGAATGGCATACGCTGGTTGACGGCGACGAAGCCGGTAAGAAATACGCAGCTACCGCCGCACATTTCTCATCGGGGCTCAATGATGTCGAGCAGGACAGACTGACCCGTCTGCCCGCGCCGGATATGGAGCACTTTTTATATCGCGAGGGGTTCAGCCGCCTGTATCACCAGGTCGCGGATATTCCGGAAAATATAAAAATGCCGGCCCGCCGGGTTATAACCAAAGCGATTCACCGCACGTCGAAACCGGATCTGGCGATTGCAATTGCCAACAATGCGGCGAGCCGGGGTGTGGATTCTATCCCGCTGTTGCTGCGCCGGATGTTTTCCCGCGTGGCATGGCTCGCCAGAGGGCGCGCTAACTGAGGAACAAGGTGTTAATGAAAGCAGTTTCAACGAAAAAAATAGTGACCGCCGGCATTCTGATTATTCTGATCGCCGGCGGTTTCTGGTTCTTCACCCGCGAAGACGCGCCGGTCAGTTATATGACAGCGGATGTGCAGCGCGGCACACTCGAAAAGAAAGTGATGGCCACCGGCAAGCTGGATGCGCTGCAGAAGGTGGATGTCGGCGCCCAGGTCAACGGGCAGCTGCAGACCCTGAATGTCAAAGAGGGAGACTTTGTTAAGAAAGGGGATCTGCTGGCGGTGATCGACCCGGTCAAAGCACAGAACGTGGTGATTGAGGCTGAGCAGACGGTCAGTGAAATCAAAGCACGGCTGAAGCAGGCAGAGGCGGAGTATGCCTTTGCACAGGCGACCTATCAGCGGCGGCTGGCACTGGCAAAAACACAGGTTATCTCAAAACAGGATGTGGATGAGGCGCGGCGCAATATGGATGTGCAGCGTGCGGCGATTGACACCTACAAAGCCCAGGTGGCACGTAATCAGGCCACACTCGATACCGCCCGCAATGATTTGCAGTACACCAATATCCGTGCGCCGATGGACGGCGTGGTGACGGAGCTGAAAACCTTACAGGGCCAGACAGTGATTGCCATGCAGCAGGCGCCGACCATCCTTTCCCTGGCGGATCTCGATACCATGCTGGTGAATGCGGAAGTCTCCGAGGCAGATGTGGTGTATCTGAAACCCGGCCAGAAAGCCACGTTCAGCGTGCTGGGCGCGCCGGACAAATCCTTCAGCGGTGTGATCACCGATATCCTGCCGAAACCGCAGAAAATCAATGATGCTATTTTCTATTATGCCCGTTTTGAAGTCCCGAACCCGCAGCATGTGCTGAAACTGGACATGACTGCTCAGGTGACCATTGCACTGGAAAACCGCGAAAATGTGCTGAAAATTCCGCTGGCGGCGCTGGGTAAAGAGATTTCCCCGACCGAATACGAAGTACAGGTGCTGGTGAATGGTCAGCCGGAAACCCGGCAGGTGACACTCGGCACCCGTAATGATGTGGAGGCTGAGGTGACAAAAGGCCTGACAGAGCATGAGAAAGTGGTGACCGGTATTGATGACGGCACAGCAGGATAATTCATGAGCGCATTATTAGAACTGCGGAATATTTACCGCCGCTATCCTTCCGGAGACAGCAGTGTCACGGTGCTGGATGATGTCTCGCTGACTATCCGTGCCGGAGAAATGGTGGCGATTATCGGTCAGTCCGGTTCCGGTAAATCCACACTGATGAATATCCTCGGCTGCCTGGATACGCCGAGTGACGGGCACTATTTTGTTGCCGGGAAAAACACCGCAGAGCTGAGCGGTGATGAACTGGCGGCGTTGCGCCGCGAGCATTTCGGCTTTATTTTTCAGCGTTACCATCTGTTATCTCACCTCAGTGCGGAACAGAATGTGGAAATGCCCGCTATCTATGCCGGACTGAGTGCCCGGGAGCGCCGTGAACGGGCCGCAGCGCTGTTGCAGCGCCTGGGGCTGGGGGAGCGGCTGATTTACCGGCCGGGACAGCTCTCCGGCGGACAGCAGCAGCGTGTCAGTATCGCCCGTGCCCTGATGAACGGCGGGGAAGTGATCCTCGCGGATGAACCGACCGGCGCACTCGACAGCCAGTCGGGCAAAGAGGTGATGGCGATTCTGCGCCAGCTCTGTGACGCAGGGCATACGGTGATTATCGTCACTCATGATCCGTCCATTGCCGCACAGGCGGCGCGGATCATTGAAATCAAAGACGGGCACATCCTCAGCGACAGCGGATCAGTCATTAATCCGCAGGCGAAGGCGCTGGCCGCGAAACCGCCGCTGAAAAGCAGCGCGTTCAGCCGTTTCCTCGGCCGCTTTAATGAAGCGCTGCTGATGGCGTGGCGGGCCATGGTGGTCAACAAGATGCGGACACTGCTCACCATGCTGGGTATTATTATCGGGATTGCCTCCGTGGTGACCATTCTGGTGATCGGGGATGCCGCCAAAGCGCTGGTGCTGTCGGATATCAAATCCATCGGCACCAACACCATTTTTGTCTATCCCGGCAAAGACTTCGGCAGTGATCCGGGACAGGATCAGCAATCCCTGAAACCCGGTGATGTGGATGTGATCCGCCAGCAACCTTACGTCTATGCGGCATCGGCGGAAATTGAGAATGGTGCGCGTCTGCGCAGAGGCAATCTTGACTCCGCAGCCCGTGTCACCGGGATCGGGCCGGACTTTTTCACCGTGTATGACATGCGTTTCGGTGAAGGGCGTGCATTCTCTCCGGAGATGTATGCGCGCCGCTCTCAGGTTGTCATCATCGATATGAATACCAAACGCAAGCTCTTTCCGCATCAGAATAATGTGGTCGGGGAAATGCTGCTGGTGGGCAACATGCCTGCAACGGTGGTCGGTGTGATTGCAGATCGCAAATCCATGTTCGGTAACTCGAAAACCTTACAGGTCTGGATGCCGTACACCACCCTGACCGGGCGGCTGATGCAGCGCAACTATCTGGATATGATCTCCGTGCGTATCCGTGACGGTTACAACACCAAAAATGCGGAAGAGCAGCTGGTGCGGCTGATGACGCTGCGCCACGGCAAAAAAGACACCTTCACCTACAACCTCGACAGCATTGTGAAAACCGTGGATAAAACCACGACCACCATGCAGCTCTTCCTGACCCTGGTGGCGGTGATTTCGCTGGTGGTGGGCGGTATCGGGGTGATGAACATCATGCTGGTCAGTGTGACGGAACGCACCCGTGAAATCGGCATCCGCATGGCAGTCGGTGCGCGGGCAGGGGATGTCATGCAGCAGTTTCTGATTGAGGCGGTGCTGGTGTGTCTGCTGGGCGGGGCTATCGGCCTCGGGCTGTCTTATTCCATTGCCTTTGCCGCCAAAATGGCACTGCCGGACTGGGAGTTTGTCTTCCGCCCGGCGGCAATTATCAGCGCGGTGCTCTGTTCGACGGCGATCGGGATCGTCTTCGGCTTTTTGCCTGCCAGAAATGCGGCTAAACTTGATCCTATTGATGCACTGGCGCGGGAATAGCCGCGCACAGTCTGAAAATACGAATACGTCGCGGAATGACGATTGACATTACCGCGACGATCCGCATAATTTTGTTAAATACCGTGTTACGGCGCTGTGGTGTCGTCATCTTCAGTAACCGGAATAATCACACTGACGTGATGCCCTTTTGGTCCCTGAATGGTGTCATAATTCACTTTCTGACCCGCCTTCAGCGTGCGGTAGCCGTCCATCTGAATCGTCGAATAGTGTACAAAAATATCGTCGCCACCATCCGACGGGCAGATAAACCCGAAACCCTTGGCGTTGTTGAACCACTTAACAGTACCTGTTTCCATACTGTTACAACCCTCATCTGTCAAACGATTGAAAAATGCTGCACAATGCACCATATGATCCATAATACTCAGTAACGAAGTATCAACAACACATGGATATACTAGTTACGTTGTACATTATTTATACTCTATTGAATTAGAGGGCAACGTCAAGCCTTTGTTTACAGCAACACTGTATTGACCTGTAAAGTCTGATACAGATAACGCTGAGTATTGATACGCCTGATCAGGCGTTCGTTTTCTATAACCGGAATAGCAATGAGTCACTATCAATCTGAATCACAAACGGATGTCACACTCAGGGAAAAAGCGCTGCAAAAGATACAGCCACCGTCAATGTACAAGGTGGTTTTGAATAACGACGACTATACCCCTATGGACTTTGTGGTTGAAGTTTTGCAAAAGTTCTTTTCTTATAATGTTGATCGTGCGACGCAGATTATGCTCGACATCCATTATCAGGGAAAAGGGATCTGCGGGGTGTTTACCGCTGAAATCGCTGAAATGAAAACCACACTGGTCAACACGTACGCGAAAGACAACGATCATCCGTTGCTGTGTACACTCGAGAAGGTATAAGAATACACTTTGTTTCTCTGAATGGAGGTGCCTATGCTCAATCAAGAATTAGAGCTCAGTCTGAATATCGCCTTTGCCAAAGCAAGGGACAACCGGCATGAATTTATGACCGTAGAGCACCTGCTGCTGGCGTTATTAGGTAACAAATCAGCCCGTGAGGCGCTGGAAGCCTGCCGCGTTAACCTGGCCATTCTGCGCCAGGAACTTGAGCATTTTATTGAACAGACCACACCGCTGCTGCCGGAGGGGGATGACCGCGAAACCCAGCCGACACTCAGTTTCCAGCGCGTGTTACAGCGTGCGGTCTTCCATGTTCAGTCATCCGGACGCAATGAAGTCAACGGTGCGAATGTGCTGGTGGCCATTTTCAGCGAGCAGGAGTCCCAGGGGGCTTATCTGTTGCGCAAGCATGATGTCAGCCGTCTGGATATTGTGAATTTCATCTCTCACGGCACCACCAAAGGTGAGGATGAAAACGAGGGCGGTCCGTCCTTTGATGAACCGTCACAGTCTGCCGCCGAAGAGAGTACCGGCGGCGAGGACAGCCTGGATAATTTCACCACCAACCTGAATGACCTGGCACGCAAAGGCCAGATTGACCCGTTGATCGGCCGTCAGGCGGAGCTGGAGCGCACCATTCAGGTGCTGTGCCGCCGCCGTAAAAATAATCCGCTGTTTGTCGGGGAATCCGGGGTCGGTAAAACCGCGATTGCGGAAGGACTCGCCTGGCGTATCGAGCAGGATGATGTACCGGAAGTGATCAAAGGCTATACCATTTTTTCTCTGGATATCGGCTCACTGCTGGCCGGTACCAAATACCGCGGTGATTTCGAGAAGCGCTTTAAGGCGTTGCTGAAAGTGCTGGAAAAAAACGAGAAAAGCATTCTGTTTATTGATGAGATCCACACCATCATTGGTGCCGGTGCGGCATCCGGTGGTCAGGTGGATGCGGCAAACCTGATTAAACCGTTATTATCCAACGGGAAAATCCGGGTGATAGGCTCCACGACCTATCAGGAATTCAGCAATATCTTTGACAAAGATAAAGCGCTGACCCGCCGTTTCCAGAAAATTGATATCAATGAACCGACTGCCGATGAAACCGTGCGCATCATTAACGGCCTGAAAGCCAAATATGAGGCACACCATGATGTGCGTTATACCGCGAAAGCCATTCAGGCAGCCGTGGATCTGTCGGTGAAATACATCACTGACCGCCATCTGCCGGATAAAGCCATTGATGTTATCGATGAAGCCGGGGCGAGAACCCGTCTGATGCCGCTGAGCCGCCGCAAGAAAACCATCGGTGTCGGCGAAATTGAGGCGATTGTGGCGCGGATCGCGCGTATCCCGGAAAAAACCGTGTCCAGCAGTGATAAAGATCTGCTGCGTAACCTCGACAGCCGCCTGAAAATGCTGGTCTTCGGCCAGGATCCGGCGATTGATGCCCTGACGGAATCCATCAAAATGAGCCGTGCGGGTCTGGGGAATGAGCAGAAGCCGATAGGTGCCTTCCTGCTGGCAGGGCCGACCGGGGTGGGGAAAACCGAAGTCACTGTGCAGTTATCCAAAGCAATGGGGATCAAACTGCTGCGTTTTGATATGTCCGAGTACATGGAGCGTCACACCGTCAGTCGTCTGATTGGTGCGCCTCCGGGCTATGTCGGGTTTGATCAGGGCGGGCTGCTGACAGATGCGGTTATCAAGCATCCGTATTCAGTGGTTCTGCTGGATGAAATCGAAAAAGCGCATCCGGATGTCTTTAACCTGTTACTGCAGGTGATGGATAACGGGACGCTGACCGATAATAACGGGCGCAAAGCGGATTTCCGCAACGTGATCCTGGTGATGACCACCAACGCCGGTGTGCGTGAAACCCAGCGCAAAGCAATCGGGTTTACCGAGCAGGATAACAGCACTGACGCGATGGCAGAAATCAAACGGGTGTTCACACCGGAGTTCCGTAACCGTCTGGATGGCATTGTCTGGTTTAATGCGCTGTCGCAGCCGATTATCGCTCAGGTGGTTGATAAGTTTATTGTTGAACTCCAGGCGCAGCTGGATGCGAAAGGTGTTTCCATTGAAGTGTCCGCCCGTGCCCGCACATGGCTGGCAGAAAAAGGGTATGACCCGGCAATGGGCGCACGTCCGATGGCTCGTGTGATTCAGGATAAACTGAAAAAACCGCTGGCGAACGAATTACTGTTCGGTGAGCTGGTGAACGGCGGTTCGGTGATTATCGATCTTGATAAGAAGAAAGATGAACTGACTTACCGTTTCAGTGCCCTGAAAGAGAAATCCGGTGACCCGGTAGCCTGATGAAAACGATCACCACAGGACACGCACGTCAGTGCGTTGCCTGTGGTGTCTTTTTATGAGGCGTGGCCTGCAGGGATCAGCGGCTACGGAAGACGATACGGCCTTTGCTCAGGTCATATGGGGTCAGTTCTACTGTAACCTTGTCGCCTGTCAGGATGCGGATATAGTTTTTACGCATTTTACCGGAGATATGTGCAGTCACAACGTGTCCGTTTTCCAGTTCCACACGGAACATCGTGTTCGGCAGTGTATCTAACACAGTGCCTTGCATTTCAATATTGTCTTCTTTGGCCATCTAATCCTCTAATGTTAATAACCAGTATTTTCAAACCGCAAGATAATGCCGAAAAACCGGGATTATGTAAAGGAATGATATTTTTTAAGCGCCGTATCTGAAACATAAAACGGGCTGAAACATACCATTTCCTGTTGGTTTACAGCGATTTTATAAAAAAGGCGGCAGCTGTGACGGCACCGGACGTGCTAATGTCTGCGGTTGCCAGCATGACTGCGGTAAATGATTATCGCGCAGCTGATAAAGCTGACGGATAAACGTTCGCCGCGGAATTTCCCGCGCACCCAGGGATTCGGTGTAATGATTCAGTATCTGACAATCAAACATTGCGCCGCCGTGGCCGGTAAAGTGGGCGAAAAATGTCATAAAAGCGATTTTTGACCCGTTACTGACACGGCTGAACATGGACTCCCCGCAGAACAGCGATCCCGTGTTCAGGCCGTACAGCCCGCCGACCAGGGTGTTATCATCCCACACTTCGACAGAATGAGCACGTCCTGCCTGATGCAGCCGGCTATACGCAGCCACAATATCATCCCCTATCCAGGTGCCCTCATCCCGCTCGGTACAGGCCCTGATGACCTGTGCAAAGGCATGATTCAGTGTCACCCGGTAAGGGTGTTTTTTCAGAATTTTGTGCAGTGAACGGCTGACATGTACCTCAGCCGGATACAGTACTGCCCGCGGATCCGGTGACCACCACAGAATGGGTTCGCCGGGGGAATACCACGGGAAAATACCTTCCCGGTAGGCAAGCAGCAACCGGGCAGGGGAGAGATCCCCGCCGGTCGCCAGCAGTCCGTCCGGGTCGGTCAGCGCGTGTTCAACCGGCGGAAAGAGAAGTTCCTCATCCAGCTGATAAAACGGCATCGGATCCCCCGGTCATGACCGGCATACGGTTCACAAACTGATAATAACGGCCTCTGCGCGCCAGCAGCGCGTCGTGAGAGCCTTGTTCGGCTATTTGCCCGCCATCCATCACGCACAGCGTGTCCATGTGTTCCAGGCCCTGTAAACGGTGGGTGATGATAAGCATGGTCCGGTCACGGCCGATATCCCGCAGCAGGGCGAGAATATGCTGCTCGGTATCCGCATCGAGGCCTTCTGTCGGTTCGTCAAGCAGCAGGAACGGCGCATTGTGCAGCAGGGCGCGGGCGATGCCGAGACGGCGCTGTTCACCGCCGGAGAGCAGACGACCGCCTTCGCCGATCCAGGCATTCAGTCCCTGGTCGTTATCCAGCAGATTTTCCAGCCCGACCTGTGCCAGTACGGCATTCAGCTGCGCATCGGTTGCGTCGTTATTCCCGATCCGCAGATTACCGCGCAGTGTGTTATTGAACACATGAATACGTTGCGGAACCACTGCCATCAGTGACCGGAGGGTGCTTTCATCATAAACAGCAATCGGCTGGTCATTCAGGCGGATTTCACCTTCACTGACATCCCATGCCCGGGTCAGTAACTGCAATAAGGTGGATTTCCCGCAGCCGGTTTTCCCCAGCAGGGCAAGGTGCTCACCGGCACGCAGTGTCAGGGAGATATCTTTCAGCACCGGCAGCGGTTGTCCCGGATAGGTAAACCCGACACCACGGAGGCTGACGCTGACCTGCGCGGAGGCTGCCGGGCCACTGGCCGGGAAAGTCACTTCCGGTTTGGTGTCCACTATCTGCGATACACGCTCTGCGGAGGTCATCACCTGACCGAGATGCTGGAAAGCCACCGCCACCGGGCCTAATGCCTCAAATGCCGCCAGCGCGCAGAAGACAAACAGGGCGATAATGGCACCGCTCTCACGGTACGGCCAGCTGACCCCGGAAGCCATCCACAGCATCAGCGCAACGGCAAATCCGGTCGCCAGAATAATAATCGCCTGGGAAAGCCCGGTCAGACCGGCCTGGCGCTGTTGCTGTATCAGCCAGCGCTGTTCTGTCTCTGCCAGCTGAGCGCGGAAACGGGACTGCGCACCGAAAATAGTCAGTTCTGCCTGTCCCTGTAATGCGCTGGTCAGCAGGGTGCGGTATTGCGCCCGCAGTGTGGTCAGCTGCACGCCGATGGGTTTACCGGCGTAATAGAACACCACCGGCAGGGCAAACAGCAGGAAGGTCATAAACCCGCCCAGCGCATAAGCAAGTGTCAGATCCAGAAAACCGAGTCCGAAGGTCAGGACCGCAATCACCACCAGTGCGGCGGCGATCGGCGAAATCACACGCAGATAGAGGTGATCCAGCGTTTCCACATCCCCCACCAGGCGGTTGAGCAGCTCTCCCTGACGGAAGCGGGCAATGCCGCCCGGTGTCAGCGGCAGGATTTTCTCAAAGGCAAACACCCGCAGATGTTTCAGCACACGGAAGGTCGCGCTGTGGCTGACCAGCCGCTCAGCATAGCGTCCGGCAGTGCGGGAGATAGCGGCACCGCGCACCCCGGCGGCAGGCAGCATATAGTTAAAAAAGGCAATGCCCGGTACACCGGCAATGGCGGTACCGGCGAGGAACCAGCCGGACAGCGTCAGCAGCCCGATACTGGCGAGCAGGGTGGCAATCGCCAGCAGGATCCCGAGCGTCAGTAAAAACCAGTGGCGGCGGTAGAGGGCTAAAAACGGCAGCAAAACACGCATGATTACAGATCCCCCGTCCGGTGTGACAGCAGCTGTGCAAAGGCACCCTGCTGCTGTTGCAGAGCAGCATAGCTGCCCTGTTCAATAATCAGGCCTTTATCCATCACCCAGACTTCATCGTAGTCACGGGTTTCTTCCAGCAGATGCGTCACCAGCAGGGTTGTCTGCTGACGGGCGGCATCATTCAGAGCATGCATCACACGCTCCTCACTGTGTGCGTCCAGGCTGGCGGACGGCTCATCCAGCAGCAGCAGATGACACGGATTGAGCAGGGCACGCGCCACGGCAATCCGTTGTGCCTGGCCGACAGAAAGCCGCGCGGCATTATCGCCGACCACGGTATTGACCCCGTCAGGCAGAGAATCAATAAAATCTGTCACATAGGCTTTTTCCATCACCGCTGTGATTTCCTCAGAAGAGGCATCAGGGCGGCTCAGGCGGATATTGTCCAGAATGGTCTGTTCCGGCAGATGCGGGTTTTGGCCCACCCAGCTCAGCTGTGCCCGCCAGCTTTCCGGGCTGATATCGCGCAGCTCCTGCTGATTGATCCGGATACTGCCTTCATACGGCAGAAAACCCAGCAGCAGATTGAGCAGTGAGCTTTTCCCGGCACCGCTCTGACCGACAAGCGCGATACGCTGCCCGGCATTCAGGGTGAAATTCAGCGGCCCGGCCAGTTTTTCCCCTGACGGGGCAAAAATCACCAGGTCGGTTGCGGTGACGGCAATTTGCTCTGCCGCTGCCAGCGGTTCTGTGCCGGGCAATTCATCATCATTGTTTTCGGCGGATAACAGGGTAAACAGCGATTCCGCTGCCCCTACCGCCTGGGCTTTGGCGTGGTAATACGTACCGAGGTCACGCAGCGGCTGGAAAAACTCCGGCGCGAGGATCAGGGCAATAAACCCGGCAAACAGCGTGACACCCATGCCGTAGCTGCCGAAATTCAGTTCACCGAGATAGGAAAAACCAAAATAGACCGCGACGACGGCAATCGAAATCGCGGCGAAAAATTCCAGTACGGCGGAGGAGAGGAACGCCATACGCAGTACTTCCATGGTGCGGGTGCGGAAATCCTCGGTGGCGTCATCAATCTGTTTCACTTCCTCACGCCCGCGGTGGAAGAAACGGATAGTTTCCAGGCCGCGCAGGCGGTCGAGGAAATCACCGCTCAGACGGCTTAATGCCAGGAAGTTACGGCGGTTGGCATCAGCAGCACCCAGGCCGACCAGTGCCATAAAGATGGGTATCAGCGGCGCTGTCACCAGCAGAATCAGGGCTGCCGTCCAGTTGATCGGGAACAGCGTGATCAGAATCATCAGCGGAATAGTGGCGGACAGGGTCATCTGCGGCAGATAGCGGGAATAGTAATCCTGCATATCATCAATCTGCTCGAGAATAATCGTCGCCCAGCTGCCTGCCGGTTTACCTTTCACCCGCACCGGGCCGAGCTGTTCCAGTTTATCCAGCACGGTCCGGCGGATATCACGTCTCACCACCTGCCCGCAGATAAACCCGACCCGTTCGCGGATCGCAGCAACAACGGCGCGGGCAATAAACAGTATGACCAGTACAGTAAACGGCGTGAGGAGCTGTTCGCGGGGCGTATGCTCCATAATGAGGGACTGAAGGAGAACAGCGAGGCACCAGGCCTGGCCGATAATCAGTAAACCGCTGAGCACACCCAGCAACATCGAGAGGCGCAACCATCGCCGCGCCGGTGCTGCCTGAAGTTTTAACCAGCGGACGAGTTCTGACTGTCTTGATTTATCCATTTTTTCTGTATGCAGGTGATAAGTAAAAATTTGGCTGAAATCAGCAGGATAATGCCATGGTACACGAAAAGGCGCTACAGATATAGCGCCCTGAAAATGCGGGATTATTTGTTGTCTGCGAGGCTGTCGAGATAGCGCTCGGCATCCAGTGCAGCCATGCAGCCGGTTCCTGCGGAGGTGATCGCCTGGCGGTAGATATGATCCATCACATCTCCGGCGGCAAACACACCCGGAACGGATGTCTGGGTTGCATTGCCGTGCGTGCCGGACTGAACACGGATATAGCCGTTTTCCAGATCCAGATGCCCCTCAAAAATACCGGTATTCGGGCTGTGGCCGATGGCGATAAAACAGCCCATCACCGGCAGCTCTTCGGTTGCGTCACTCCGGGTGTCACGCAGACGGACAGCGGTCACACCCATCTGATCGCCGAGTACTTCATCCAGTGTGCGGTCAGTGTGCAGAATGATGTTGCCGTTCTGAACTTTATCCATCAGACGATTGATAAGGATTTTTTCAGCGCGGAAGCTGTCACGGCGGTGGATCAGATGCACTTCTGATGCGATATTGGAAAGATACAGCGCTTCTTCCACAGCGGTATTACCGCCGCCGACGACCGCGACTTTCTGGTTGCGGTAAAAAAAGCCGTCACAGGTGGCACAGGCGGACACACCACGGCCTTTGAACGCGTCTTCTGACGGCAGGCCGATATAACGGGCCGATGCGCCGGTGGCGATAATCAGTGCGTCACAGGTATAGGTATTTTCGCCGGTCAGGGTAAACGGGCGTTTGCTGAAATCCACTTTCGTAATGTAGTCATTAACGATTTCAGTCTCAAATTTTTCAGCGTGTGCCTGCATACGTTCCATCAGACCCGGTCCGGTCAGACCTTCAGGGTCTCCCGGCCAGTTTTCCACGTCAGTGGTGGTGGTTAACTGACCACCGACTTCCACCCCGGTAATCAGCACCGGATTTAAATTCGCCCGTGCCGCATAAACCGCAGCGGTATATCCGGCAGGGCCGGAACCCAGAATAATTAATTTACTGTGTCGGGTTGCGTTCATGAACACCTCATTAACAGAATGGCAAAAAAGCGTGTACAGGATTGTAGGAGAAACCAAGGGGTAAAAAAAGGAATAAAAACGGCAGAGCACAAAATTGAAATGAGCCGGAAATGAGTCGGTTTTCAGGTGATTGTACGATAAAGTGATTATTCAGAAGATTCCTAAGTTGTTTGAATATCACACCAAAAGCGCGTCCTGTTTGTCAGCGAAACGTTTTTCTGCCATTTTCTTCAACAGGTTGTTCTGATTTTTGTTCATTTGCTTTGACAATCGGCTGCGCATTTGCGAAAACATCGGTGTAAGAGATTTTTATCCGTCAGGTTAATACCTCCTGTTATACAGGTGATATGTTTGTCCTGATGACGAAGCATGGTAATTTCAGCTTACGATGAGAGCGATAATAATCTGAATGTTCCGGTAAACTGGCACCGGTTGCGTATTTTTATAATCAGAAATGCAAAGAATTGGCCTGAAAACATGTTTTCCGATACTGATTTTGTTCTGTCAGGCAAGGAAAGTGTTATGGGTGTGGGAAAATAGTAAATAAGAGAGATAACGAGATGATTGATAACAAAAAGCGTCCGGGTAAAGATCTTGACAGAATTGACAGGAATATTCTTAACGAATTGCAGAAAGATGGCCGTATCTCCAACGTCGAACTCTCCAAGCGTGTGGGTCTGTCCCCGACTCCGTGTCTGGAACGTGTGCGCCGTTTAGAGCGTCAGGGCTTTATCACCGGGTACACCGCACTGCTGAATCCGCACTATCTGGATGCCTCCCTGCTGGTATTCGTGGAAATTACCCTTAACCGCGGGGCACCGGATGTGTTTGAACAGTTCAACACTGCCGTGCAGAAGCTGGAAGAGATTCAGGAATGTCACCTGGTTTCCGGTGATTTTGACTACCTGTTGAAAACTCGTGTGCCGGACATGTCTGCTTACCGAAAACTGCTGGGTGAAACTCTTCTGCGTCTGCCGGGCGTGAACGACACCCGTACTTACGTGGTGATGGAAGAGGTCAAACAAAGTAACCGTCTGGTCATCAAGACCCGTTAATTTGTTTCCTGCGTCATGTGCAAAACGGGATAAATCAGGTACACTCCTGTTTATGCATACAGTTTCAACGCTGAGCTACCCTCAGCGTTGTTCCGTTTTACTGACAGGAAAAAACCGGACGTTGCGTCAGGAAATGACATGAGCCAGGAATATACCGAAGACAAACACATTAAATTCAGAAGAATCAGCAGCGGGCGCCGGTTGCTGGAAGCCGTCCTTATTGTGATCGGGTTGTGCGCCGTCTTTCTGCTGGTCGCGCTTTTATCGTTTAATCCGTCAGACCCGAGCTGGTCCCAGACCAACTGGCATGAGCCGGTGAAAAATCTGGCCGGCAGTATCGGCGCCTGGTTTGCGGATATTCTCTTTTCCGCCTTTGGCATACTGGCTTACACCGTTCCCCCGCTGATGATTCTGGGGTGCTGGTCCGCCTTCCGCAGTAATGAAAATAAAGATTACGTAGACTTTTTCTCACTCTCGATGCGTATCATCGGGGGACTGACACTTATCCTCTCATCCTGCGCGCTTGCATCCCTGAATGTGGATGACATGCAGAACTTTGCGGCGGGCGGGGTGATCGGCAGTTTATTCAGCTCGGCACTGATGCCGTGGTTTAATGCGCTGGGTGCGACGCTCGCGCTGCTTAGTCTGTGGGCTATCGGCCTGATGCTGCTGACCGGCTGGTCGTGGATTACCATCGCCGAAAAAACCGGGGCGGCCGTGCTTTCGCCGATTGCTTTCCTCACCAATCACTCCCGTGACCGTTATGACGATCAGTATTACGACGAACAAGAATATGACGACGAGGGCGGGTATGACGACGATGAGGAAACGGATGCGAAGGCCGGGCACCGCAGCATACCGCAGACAGAGGCAGCTGCAGCGGCACTGACCGCCGTTGTCCCGGACAGTGAAGCGCAGATTCAGACCGCACAGTACCGTGAATACGATGATGCGGACGATGTGCTGTTATCCGTACCGAATGCGGCGGAACTGGCGCAACAGGCACATTATGAGGGGCCGGCGGATAACAGCGATCCGTTGCTGACTCCGGTACAGAATCTCTCAGTATCTCCGGAAACTGCCGCTGAAGCGGTGGTGTCTGCGGTACCGCAAATTGCCGCACAGGCGCAGACAGTACAGGAACATACTGCCCCGGTGGCGGACGAACCTGAACATTACCGTTTTGATGTTCCGGATGCTTACCGGACAACGCTTGATCTGAATGCCCCGATCAGTGTGCCGGATATTCAGCCTGAACCTGAACCGGCAGCGCCGCAACGGGAAAATCCGTTTGCGGGAAGTGACCGCACGGAACCGGTCTTTACGTTCGATCTGCCTGATTTACCGGATACCGATGATAACGGCAGCGCACATCTGAGCTCTGCAGCGGCAGCAGGTGCAGCGGCAGCAGGTGCAGCGGCGGCGTTCGGTGCGGCACAGGTCAAACAGGGGCTCGGGCCTGAACTGCCGCGCCCGAACCCGGTACGCCTCCCGACACGGCGTGAGCTTTACGGTATCCGCATTCCGTCTCAGCGCGACGCGGAACTTGAGCGTCTGCGCCGTGAGCAGGATGAATTTGCACAGCAGCACCAGCCGGAACAACCGGCAGCACAGTCAGAGCCGGATGAAGACGACGTATTACAGGCGCGTCTGCGTGATGAATTTATGACACAGCAGCGTGACCGCTACGGTAATGATGCGGACATATCTCCGGCCGCAGAGCCGGAGGCAGTGACAGAACCGGAAATTATCACCGGCACATCCTCCGCCTTTATCCCTGCGCCGTCTGCTTATCAGGCGCCGGTCAGCCATCACTCCTTTGCGTCTGTACCGCCGGCGGCGGATATTCACTCTGCGGCAGAAGAAGGGGATGAGGATAAGCGGGAATCTCAGCGTCTTCAGGCGCAGTTTATGCAGATGCAGCAACAGCGCTACAACGGACAGGCGGACGCGATTTTATCTGACCTGGCTGAACTGAAAGCGTTCTCTCCGGTGGAGGATCTGGTGGATCCGGAACCAGCAGAGCCGCTGTTTATCCCGACGCCGGTCACCGCGCCTGTGGCTGAACCGGCACCGGTTTATTCCGCGCCGCAGACCCCGGTTCAGAGCGTTGAACCTGTTGCCGTACCACCGCAGAATGCGGCACCGGTCACGTCACAGGAAGCTCAGTTACAAAAACAGATGGAAGAGAGCCTGTTCCATCCGTTCCTGGTCCGTAATGATCAGCCGCTGCCGAAATCAACCACGCCGATGCCGTCTCTGGATCTGCTGGCCTCACCGCCGGATACCATCGAGCCGGTGGATGAATTCGCTATGGAACAGACCGCCCGTCTGATTGAAGCGCGCCTGAATGACTTCCGCATCAAAGCCCGTGTGGTCGGCTATGAACCGGGGCCGGTGATCACCCGTTTTGAGCTGGATCTGGCCCCCGGCGTGAAAGCCTCGCGCATTTCTAACCTGTCCCGTGACCTGGCGCGTTCACTCTCCACGGTTGCGGTGCGCGTGGTGGAAGTTATCCCGGGCAAGCCGTATGTGGGTCTGGAACTGCCGAACGAAAAACGTCAGACCGTCTATCTGCGTGAAGTGCTGGACTGTGACGAATTCCGCGATACGCCATCACCGCTCTCGGTGGTGCTGGGGAAAGATATCTCCGGTCAGCCGGTGGTGGCGGATCTGGGTAAAATGCCGCATCTGCTGGTGGCCGGTACAACGGGCTCAGGGAAATCAGTCGGCGTCAACGCCATGATTATCAGTATCCTGTATAAAGCGAAGCCGGAAGAGGTCCGCTTTATTATGATCGACCCGAAAATGCTGGAACTCTCGGTTTATGAAGGTATTCCGCACTTGCTGACTCAGGTGGTGACCGACATGAAAGACGCCGCCAATGCCCTCGGCTGGTGTGTGGCGGAAATGGAACGGCGCTATAAACTGATGTCCGCACTCGGGGTGCGTAACCTCGCGGGATATAACGAAAAAATCCTGATGGCGGAATCCATGGGACGACCGATTCCGGATCCGTTCTGGAAACCGACCGACAGCATGGAAATGACGCATCCGGTTCTGAAAAAAGAGCCGTATATCGTGGTCATGGTGGATGAATTTGCTGACCTGATGATGACTGCCGGTAAAAAAGTGGAAGAGCACATCGCCCGTCTGGCGCAGAAAGCCCGAGCGGCGGGGATCCACCTGGTGCTGGCGACACAGCGTCCGTCTGTGGATGTGATCACCGGACTGATTAAAGCCAACATTCCGACCCGTATTGCCTTTACCGTCTCCAGTAAGATTGACTCCCGGACTATTCTCGACCAGGGCGGTGCGGAATCCCTGCTGGGGAACGGGGACATGCTCTATCTGCCGCAGGGCGCTAATGCGCCGCTGCGTGTTCACGGCGCGTTTGTCCGTGACCAAGAAGTGCACGATGTGGTCAATGACTGGAAAGCCCGTGGTCGTCCGGAATATATCGATAACATCACCCGTGGTGGTGAGGACGGCGAAGGCGGCAGTTCTGTCAGCGGGGAAGATCTGGATCCGCTGTTCGATCAGGCGGTACAATTCGTCACAGAAAAACAGCGCGTGTCCATTTCCGGTGTCCAGCGTCAGTTCCGTATCGGTTATAACCGCGCGGCGCGGATCGTGGAAGAAATGGAAGAACAGGGCATTGTCAGCGAACCGGGCCATAACGGCAACCGCGAAGTGCTGGCGCCGTCCTCAAATAACTTTTAATGACGCCGCTGCCTGCAAAGGCGGCGTCTGATTTATCCGAACGCATCATCAGGAATGCATACATGAAAAAGGTGTTTATCACAGCCTGCCTGCTGGCAGGTGCCGCAGTCAGTGCCGCACACGCAGATACCCGCAGTGATCTTCAGTCACGTCTGGGAAAAGTGAACAGTTTCCATGCGAATTTCGCACAGACCGTCACTGATGCTGACGGCGCACTGGTTCAGGAAGGAACAGGGGATTTATGGGTGAAACGCCCGAACCTGTTCAACTGGCAGATGAGCGCGCCGGATGAAAGTGTGCTGGTCTCTGACGGCAAAACACTGTGGTTCTATAACCCGTTTGTTGAGCAGGTCACCGCCACCTGGCTGAAAGATGCCACGCAAAACACGCCGTTTATGCTGATCACCCGTAATGACCCGGCAGACTGGCAGCAGTACATGGTGAGCCAGCGCGGCGACAGCTTTGAGCTGAAACCGAAAACCAGCAACGGCAATCTGAAATTATTTACTATCACTGTAACTCCGGACGGTATTATTCAGCAGTTTGCCGCCGTTGAGCAGGATGGCCAGAAAAGCAGCTATCAGCTCAAAGGGCAGCAGAGTACTGATGTGAATATGAGCAAATTCACCTTTACACCGCCGAAGGGGGTTACGCTGGACGATCAGCGTCAATGAGGCGTCAGTGACTAACTTTTCTCTCGATTTTTCGCAAAACGATTACCAGCCGCTGGCTGCCAGAATGCGGCCGGGGACACTGGAACAGTACATCGGACAGACTCACCTGCTGGCAGAGGGCAAACCGCTGCCGCGGGCAATCCGCGCCGGACAGCTCCACTCCATGATCCTGTGGGGGCCGCCGGGCACCGGGAAAACCACGCTTGCGGAAGTGATCGGTCACTATGCGGATGCAGATATCGAACGCCTGTCAGCGGTGACCTCCGGGGTAAAAGAGATCCGCGAAGCTATCGAGCGGGCGCGTCAGAACCGCAATCTGGGGCGCCGCACTATTCTGTTTGTGGATGAGGTACACCGCTTCAATAAAAGCCAGCAGGATGCGTTTCTGCCGCATATTGAGGATGGTACGGTCACCTTTATCGGTGCCACCACTGAAAACCCGTCGTTTGAGCTCAACTCCGCCCTGTTATCCCGCGCCCGTGTTTATCTGCTCAAATCCCTGTCACCGGACGATATCGAAGCAGTGCTGATTCAGGCGCTGAATGATTCTGAGCGCGGTCTGGGCGGACAAAATATCGTCCTGCCGGATGAGACCCGTAAACTGCTGGCGGAACTGGTTGCCGGTGATGCCCGCCGTTCGCTGAATGTGCTGGAAATGATGGCGGATATGGCTGAAACCGGCGCTGACGGCAAACGTGTTCTGACCACTGAACTGCTGAAAGAAGTCAGCGGGGAACGCAGCGCCCGTTTTGATAACAAAGGCGATCGCTACTACGATCTGATTTCCGCGCTGCACAAATCTGTGCGCGGCTCGGCACCGGATGCCGCACTCTACTGGTATGCCCGGATTATCACCGCAGGCGGTGATCCGCTCTATGTTGCCCGCCGTCTGCTGGCGATAGCGTCGGAAGATGTCGGTAATGCCGACCCGCGTGCCATGCAGGTCGCGATTTCCGCCTGGGACTGTTTTACCCGGGTGGGACCGGCAGAGGGTGAGCGGGCGATTGCTCAGGCGATTGTTTACCTCGCCTGCGCCCCGAAAAGTAATGCCGTTTACACTGCCTTCAAAGCCGCCATGCGCGATGCAAAAGAAGGGCGGGACTACGATGTGCCGGAACATCTGCGCAACGCGCCGACCAAACTGATGAAAGAAATGGGGCTCGGCAAAGAGTACCGTTACGCCCATGACGAAACGAATGCATATGCCGCCGGGGAAGTCTATTTTCCGCCTGAAATGCGTGATACCCGCTACTATTTTCCGGCAAACCGGGGCATGGAAGGAAAAATCGGCGAGAAACTCGCCTGGCTTGCTGAGCAGGATCAAAATAGCCCGATAAAACGCTACCGTTAATGCCGCTGTTGCGGTAAGGTGTGAAACAGATGACACTCCCGTTATAACAACAAGCACAGGAATAGCATGCTCGATCCAAATTTACTGCGTAATGAGCTGGACGCGGTTGCCGAAAAACTTGCTCGCAGGGGTTTTACCCTGGATGTGGACACGCTGCGCACTCTTGAAGAGCGCCGCAAGGTTTTACAAGTTGAAACTGAAACTCTGCAGGCTGAACGCAACTCCCGATCGAAGTCCATTGGTGAAGCGAAAGCCCGCGGTGAAGACATTGAAGCAGTGCGTCGTGAAGTGAACCTGTTAGGGGATAAACTGGATGCTGCTAAATCTGCGCTGGATGAAGTGCAGGCTGAGTTACGCACCATTGCTCTGAATATTCCTAACCTCCCGGCAGACGAAGTGCCGTTTGGTAAAGATGACAGCGATAACCCTGAAGTCAGCCGCTGGGGCACACCTAAGCAGTATGATTTCGAAGTGCGCGATCACGTTTCACTCGGTGAAATGACCGATGGCCTGGATTTCCCGGCTGCCGTCAAACTGACCGGTGCGCGTTTCGTTGTGATGAAAGGCCAGATTGCCCGCCTGCACCGCGCTATCGCTCAATTCATGCTGGATCTGCACACTGAACAGCACGGTTATCAGGAAATTTATGTACCGTACCTGGTCAATCAGGATACGCTGTACGGCACCGGCCAGTTACCGAAATTTGCCGGTGACCTGTTCCATACCAAACCGCTGGAAGAAGAAGCGGAAACCAGCAGCTACGCGCTGATCCCGACCGCAGAAGTGCCGGTCACCAACCTGGTCCGTGACGAAATTCTGGATGAAGCCGACCTGCCGCTGCGTATGACTGCTCATACACCGTGCTTCCGTTCCGAAGCCGGTTCGTATGGTCGTGATACCCGTGGCCTGATCCGTATGCACCAGTTTGACAAAGTTGAGCTGGTTCAGATTGTGCATCCGGAAAAATCCATGGAAGCGCTGGAAGAACTGACCGGTCACGCTGAAAAAGTGTTACAGCTGCTGAACCTGCCATACCGCAAAGTGCTGCTGTGCACTGGTGACATGGGCTTCGGTTCCCGTAAAACCTATGACCTCGAAGTCTGGGTTCCGGCACAGAATACCTACCGTGAAATCTCATCCTGCTCTAACTGCTGGGATTTCCAGGCGCGTCGTATGCAGGCACGCTTCCGTGGTAAAGATGATAAAAAACCACAGCTGGTTCATACCCTGAACGGCTCCGGTCTGGCTGTCGGCCGTACCCTGGTGGCTATCATGGAAAACTATCAGCAGGCTGATGGTCGTATCGAAATTCCGGAAGTATTGCGTCCGTATATGAAAGGTCTGACACATATCGGCTGATTGCCGGTCCGTTGTCACTGATCTGATAAAAATCCCGCCGGTAAAAACCCGCGGGATTTTTTTGTCTGTATTTTACCGATCACAGTGTGCTGAATTTTTTACTTTCAAAGATATTGCGGGTGGCTTCGAAATGTTCGCGGCGTGGTGAGGTCAGGTGAGAATCCCAGCGCGGATTAAACAGAATATAATAGCCATGCTGATGCAATATGTGCAAAAGTTGTTTCAGCCCGTCCTTATTTTCAGCTGTTACAACCTGAGGAAGATCACCTATTTGTTCCGGCAAAAAGAAAGTGGCGGGAAAATTATCATCCAGTTCAGAATACGGGTTTGCCGCATCCATACCGTGATGAACAACGTCACAGCCCGGCTTGCAGTTCAGTGCGGAATTGATCGCCGGTATCAGGTCAGTAATGCGTTGTGAACAATTACCATAACCCGGATGTGCCAGTGCCAGTAACTCTTTGCGGATAGCATCCTGAACAGATGCCCGGCGTAAAATCTCTTTCGGGGGTAATGAAACCGGGGTTTGTATCCCTTCTGTTACTGTGGCCCTGCGGAAGAACGGCTTTTTTGGGGTATCAGATGAAAGCAGATAGGCACGCTGGCGTATATGTTCTTCCGGACTGATACTTTTTATTCTGAGTGTATCCTGTATGCCGTGGTCTTCCATCCGGTGTGAAACAATCATCAGGTCATAATCTGCAGTCAGTGGCTTGTTAACCTCCGGAGAATATAACACCTGTACCGGTTTTTCATTGTCTGCAGGAAAAATGGTGTACAAATCATCACCGGCTGGTTTGGCTATATAACGGGTGATCTGTTCCCGGCTGCCCGAAGATACGGATAACGTATAAGTGATTCTTCCTGTCTCATCATGGCTGAGTGGTGGCTGGCATTCACTGATCAGATTCATCTCAATCAATTCTCTGATACGTTGTGTGGTGATAACCAAATCGCCGGGTTCAGCGTATTTTCCCCTGATACATTGCTGTATCTCTTCATTCATCCGGCTGATTTTACCGGTATTATCACCCGGTTTATTACCCAGCTTACTAAGATGCTGTTCAACCGGAATAAACCCCGCCATTGGCCCGAGATTAGCGCTTTTACCTTTGATATGAAAACTTTTGGTCGGATAACCGGCATTGATAAGACCTGTTGCGGCGCGTTCAACCGGCCGGAAACTGATAACCAGTTTTTCTTTTTCTGCGAAAGTCAGAAGTGGTGTGAGATGCTTTTCAGCAATACCGCTGCGGTGAAGAATTTCTGCCTGACCGGTGATCAGAAAAGGACGTTCTTTTTTTGTTTCAGCTGCGGGCTGATGAGGCGTATCCGGTGTACAGACAGAAACCGGTGAGGGGAATGACGGAGTGATTCGCAGCATAAGTATTATCCCTGGATATAAAACGATAAGGATAAAAAAATGACAGAAAAAAAGTGCCAGAAAACAACCGGAAACAGATACAAAAAGACATAATATCCGACCATATTTTCTGTATCTGGTACCACGCTGAGATTACCTGTAAACAATATTCAGACTTGATATTGTATTCACGGTGCCATACCGCTCACTCTCCGGATATTGTTACGGGAGACGATGTGTTTTAAAAAATAAGGATGGAGAACAGATAAAAAAGGTAAATCGTCAGAAATCTGACAGCACACCGGAGTGTGCTGTTAATAACAAAAGGGTGGTGACTTAATACATCACTTTATGACCGTAGCTTTCGAGGATGGATTTTACTTTTTCCATGGTCTCTTTTGACGGTGGCTTAACACCATCAAGTTTGTATTCTTCATTCATTGCCGTCCATTTATGCTTTCCTAACTCGTGGTAAGGCAGCAGTTCAATCTTCTCGATATTCTTCATATCTTTGGTGAAATCACCGAGAAGGTGGGCGGAATGCTCATCATCAGACCAGCCCGGCACGACAACATAGCGCACCCAGGTTTTCTGATTCCGTTCAGCGAGATAACGGGCAAACTGTAATGTACGGTGATTGGATACACCGACTAAATTCTGGTGGATGCTGTCATCGAGTTGTTTTAAATCCAGCATAACCAAATCGGTTACTTCCATCAGCTCGTCAATGACCGGGTCATAACGGCGGACAAAACCATTGGTATCCAGGCAGGTGTGAATACCTTCTTTTTTACACTCACGGAACCAGTCACGCACGAACTCAGCCTGCAGTATCGCTTCACCACCGGATGCTGTCACACCACCGCCGGATGCATTCATAAAGTGGCGGTATGTGACCGCTTCTTTCATTAACTCGTCCACAGTGACTTCCTGACCGTCATGCAGATCCCATGTATCGCGGTTATGACAATACAGGCAACGCATCAGACAGCCCTGGAAAAAGACGATAAAACGAATGCCCGGGCCGTCAACGGTCCCGCAGGATTCAAATGAGTGAATACGACCTAATACTGACATGACAGGATTACTCCAAAACTGACCAGTTATAATAAAGGCCCCGAAACAGAGGGGCCTTTTAGTTTAAGTTATTTTAATAAGACAGCAAACGGTTACCGCACAAATTACATGGATTTTGTGAATGTACGGGTAATAACGTCTTTCTGCTGTTCTTTAGTCAGTGAGTTGAAACGAACGGCGTAACCAGAAACACGGATGGTCAGCTGAGGATATTTCTCAGGATTTTCCATTGCTTCTAACAGCATTTCACGGTTCATTACGTTCACGTTCAGGTGCTGACCACCTTCGATGCTTGATTCGTGGTGGAAGTAACCATCCATCAGGCCTGCCAGGTTAGTACGACGAACATCGTCATCTTTACCTAATGCGTTTGGAACGATAGAGAAGGTGTAAGAAATACCATCTTTCGCGTAAGCAAACGGCAGTTTAGCAACGGAGGTCAGAGAGGCAACAGCACCTTTCTGGTCACGGCCGTGCATAGGGTTAGCACCTGGTCCGAACGGAGCGCCTGCGCGACGGCCGTCAGGGGTGTTACCGGTTTTCTTACCATACACAACGTTAGACGTGATGGTCAGAATTGACTGTGTAGGAACCGCGTTACGGTACATGTGGTGTTTCTGAATTTTCTTCATGAAACGTTCAACGATGTCACATGCGATATCATCAACACGGGAGTCGTTGTTACCGAACTGCGGATATTCGCCTTCGATTTCGAAGTCAACAGCCAGGCCGCTTTCGTCACGAACCGGTTTAACTTTCGCGTATTTGATTGCAGACAGGGAGTCAGCTGCAACAGACAGACCCGCGATACCACATGCCATTGTACGATATACGTCACGGTCATGCAGAGCCATCAGCGCTGCTTCGTAGCTGTATTTGTCGTGCATGTAGTGGATGCAGTTCAGCGCGGTGACATAGTTAGTTGCCAGCCAGTCCATGAAGTGATCCAGACGATCCATAACAACATCGTAATCCAGAACATCTGAGTGAATTGGTTCGTGTTTCGGACCAACCTGGATTTTCAGTTTTTCGTCAACACCGCCGTTGATTGCATACAGCAGGGTTTTAGCCATGTTTGCACGGGCACCGAAGAACTGCATTTGTTTACCGACAACCATCGGGCTCACGCAGCATGCGATTGCGTAGTCATCGTTATCAAAGTCAGGACGCATCAGGTCATCGTTCTCATACTGTACAGAAGAGGTATCGATAGACACTTTAGCCGCATAACGTTTGAAGTTCAGAGGCAGTTTTTCAGACCACAGGATGGTCATGTTTGGTTCCGGTGAAGGACCCATGGTGTACAGGGTGTTCAGGAAACGGAAGCTGTTTTTGGTGACCAGAGTACGGCCGTCGGTACCCATACCTGCCAGAGATTCTGTTGCCCAGATTGGGTCACCGGAGAACAGTTCATCATACTCAGGGGTACGCAGGAAGCGGACCATACGCAGTTTCATGATCAGGTGGTCAACGATTTCCTGAGCTTCAACTTCGGTAATTTTGCCTTGTTCCAGGTCACGCTGGATGTAAACGTCCAGGAATGTGGAAACACGGCCGAAGGACATTGCAGCACCGTTCTGAGACTTAACTGCAGCCAGGTAGCCGAAGTAAGTCCACTGTGCAGCTTCCTGTGCGTTAGTTGCAGGACCGGAGATATCCAGACCGTATTTGGCAGCCATTTCTTTCATCTGGCCTAATGCACGGTGCTGTTCTGAAATTTCTTCGCGCAGCTGGATAGTTTCACGCAGATCTTCACCGCTTTCTAATTTAGGCTGCAGAGAAGTGAACTGGGCGAATTTGTCTTTCATCAGGAAGTCGATACCGTACAGTGCAACACGACGGTAGTCACCGATGATACGACCACGGCCGTATGCGTCAGGCAGACCGGTCAGAACACCGGATTTACGGCAGCGGATGATGTCCGGAGTATAAACGTCGAACACACCCTGGTTGTGAGTTTTACGGTATTCGGTGAAGATTTTTTCGACTTCAGGGTTCATTTCGCGGCCGTAGGCTTTGCATGAACCTTCGATCATACGGATACCACCGAACGGCAGCATTGCACGTTTCAGCGGTTTTTCAGTCTGCAGACCAACAACTTTTTCTAAATCTTTGTTGATGTAACCGGCATCGTGAGAAGTGATAGTAGACGGCAGATCAGTGTCAAAATCGATAGGAGCGTGGGTACTGTTTTCGATTTTGATGCCTTCCATAACTTTCGCCCACAGAGCAGATGTTGCCTCTGTAGCGCCTGCTAAGAAAGACTCATCGCCTTCATATGGGGTGTAGTTTTTCTGGATAAAGTCACGGACGTTAACTTCCTGTGACCAGTCACCCAGATTAAAGCCTTGCCATGCTGAAGCGAATTTTTCATTTAATTCTGACATGATACTTTACCTTTTAACAATGGAACTTAGAAATTCAGTCGTGATAAACAGAGATTAATGCTTCTGGTCACCGCGTAAATGAATCAGCCAATAAGTCAGACCTACTAAAACTGCACCACCAATAATGTTGCCGATGGTGACCGGAATCAGGTTATTAATCACAAAATCAGAAACTGTCAGTGACGGAAACTGTTCAGGCGACGAACCAACCATAGTCCAGAATTCAGAAGGTGCAAAATTTTTAATCATAATCCCCATCGGGATCATAAACATATTGGCGATACTGTGCTCAAATCCGCTGGCAACAAACATACCGATAGGAAAGACCAGGACTAACAGTTTATCGGTCAGACTACGGCCGGCGTAGCTCATCCATACCGCCAGACAAACCATTAAGTTTGCCAGAATCCCGAGACAGACGGCTTCAGTAAAGGTGTGATGAAGCTTATGATCCGCTGTTTGCAGGATATTTAATCCCCACAGCCCGTTGGCTGCCATATACTGTCCGGCGAACCAGATAAGGGCGACAAAGAAGAGGGCGCCGATCAGGTTACCGAAATACACACGGGTCCAGTTTGCAAACATCTGTCCCCAGGTGATACGCCCGGTGGCTTTTGCCACGCTGGTTAATACGGTGGAGGTGAATAAGTCAGCCCCGCAAACCACAACCAGCATCAGACCGAGCGAGAAACATAAACCACCGATAAGTTTAGCGATACCAAAAGGCACTATGCCTGCGGTACCGGTGGTGGCGGTAATATAAAAGACAAAACCTACTGAGATGAAAATTCCTGCCATAAATGCAGATAAGTATGTGATGTGAGGGGCTTTCGTTGCTTTATAGACACCCACATCGTCTGCAACATGTGCCATAGCGGCAGGAGATAATAAATTAAAAAGTGCGTCAGTTTTCATAATGCTAACTGTCTCTTGATTCCAAATAATTATAGCACGCAATGATAGTAGCAAAGGGTGAAAAAATTAAACTTGATGTGGATCATAAAGGCGTTCAAGAGAATCGTCAAATACCCTGAGAAAAGTTGAAAAATCAATGTAAGGTTATGTATATAAAAGAAAAACAATTTTTTAAAAATTATAAAATATTTTTATTTTTTATTTTTTATTTAATTAAAGTAAAAAAATAAGGTTAATTTGTCGGGTTTGTGTTACTTAAAACGAACAAATTAACCTAATATTTACGTTTATGGCTGTTTATGACGATTAAATCGCATTTTTATCTTTTTGCCAAAAATGCGCTTTTGCTTTTTGCAGTTTTTCATAAGCCGCCAGCAGTGCCTGATGCGCAGGAAATGCCGTTAAGTTGTTATCTGATGCGCATAATCCGAAGAAACAGTTTTTGCCGTTCAGGGCATCCAGTGCCGCATTCAGGGTTTCCTGGCCATACATACGGGCAAACGCCGGCAGGTACTGTTCTGTGTTGCGCTCCGGCTCCTGCGTCAGTAATAACAGGGTATGCAGGCAGCGGTAATAATTTGCCCGCTCAGCACTGAGGACACTGGCGTTGAAGTCCTGTGTCCACTCCACCCAGGCCAGCGCCTGATCAGTATCACCACCTGCCAGTGCCAGCATGGATTTCAGCTCACCGATGCGCAGGGTGGACCAGCCGTTACCTTTCCCGGCGGCAATGCCCAGCAATTCACGGACACGGGTAAAATCGTCATGACCTTCCTCATCCAGCTGTGCCAGCAGAGAGAGATAATCTTCCGCGCTGTAACGGCTTTCCGGCAGCGCGAGAATGGTTTCACGCAGATGAATACCCATGGCGTTATTCGCCATATGCAAATCTTCCACCGGATAGATATCTGACATGCCCGGCACCAGAATACGGCAGGCATACACACCGAGATGCTCATAATCGGCAATATACACTTCGTGGCCGGATGCCGCGAACTGTGCCATCAGTGTGGTGAATTCTTCTTCGGTGGTGCCGCGGAACTGCCAGTCAGCGAAATCATAATCCGCATCCTGTTTAAACAGATCCCAGCTGATCAGGCCGCTTGAATCGATAAAGTGGGTTTCCAGGTTGGTCTGATCCGCCACTTCTTCATCATCAAAGGTCGGTGCGGTGAAGACATCGAGGTCTTTCAGGCTGCGTCCCTGTAACAGCTCAGTGACAGTCCGCTCCAGAGCAACACCGAAATCAGGATGAGCACCGAAAGAGGCGAAACAGGTACCGTTGGCCGGGTTAAACAGCACCACACAGATGACCGGGTACTGACCGCCGAGCGAGGCATCAAAGCAGAAGATCGGGAAGCCTTCGCTCTCCAGGGTACGGATTGACTCAACAACCTGCGGATAACGCGCCAGCACCGCTTCCGGGATCGCCGGTAAGCTGATGCGCTCAGCAATAATGCGGTTTTTCACATAACGTTCAAAGACTTCCGATAATCCCTGCACGCGGGCTTCATTGCGGGTGTTCCCGGCGGACATGCCGTTGGACACATACAGGTTGGCGACGATATTCATCGGAATATAAACCGTTTTGCCGTCAGACTGGCGGGTAAACGGCAGGGCGCAGATACCGCGCTCCTCATTGGAGGATTGCAGATCAATCAGCTGGCTGCCCTGCAAATCATTTTCCGGATCATAATAGTCGCGCAGATACTGATCGAGAATACCGTCCGGCAGCGAGTCATCCTCTGTCAGCGGGAACCATTTTTCATCCGGATAGTGAACAAACTCCCCGCTGGCAATGGTTTCACCCAGCCAGAAATCGGCAAAAAAGTAGTTGGTGGACAGACGCTCAAAATACTCGCCCAGCGCGGAGGCCAGCGCGGCTTTTTTCGTGGCGCCTTTACCGTTGGTAAAACAGAGCGGGCAGTCAGTATCACGGATATGCACGGACCAGACGTTTGGTACCGGGTTGAGCCACGAGGCTTCTTCAATATTGAAACCCAGCTGTTGTAATTTCTGCTGAAAGCGGCTGATGGAATCTTCAAGGGCGGCATCTTTGCCGGGAATAAAAGTATGTGTTTGCGTCATGGGATCCACAATTGCTGTAACGGCCCGCTGCACGCGGACTCAGGAATACCGGGGAAGAAAGGCGCACATAATACGGATTTTTCGTGTCAGCGGCTACCTTTGTGAATGTAAAGTTACTGCCGGGTTATTCCGCTGTATTTCCGCTGTCCGCCATGCATCGCCGGAAATACATTATATAATATCCCAATCTCATGGTCAGAGGCAGTCAGATATTCTGCCGGGCGATAAAAAGGGTTTAGCGCCCATCATGCAATAAGCGTTGCAGCAAAGGGTGGGGAGTGATAAAACCGACAGACAGGGCGTATTCATATGATGGATATACAGGGCATTAATTTACAGATAGGGTGAGGTCAATGAGTCAGGTATACAACTTTAGTGCCGGTCCGGCTATGCTGCCGGTAGAAGTGCTGCGCCGTGCTGAGCAGGAACTGTGCAACTGGCGCGGGCTCGGCACCTCAGTCATGGAAATCAGTCACCGCAGCAAAGAGTTTATGTCGGTGGCAAAGGAAGCGGAAAATAATCTGCGCCAGATCCTCGCGGTGCCGGATAACTATAAAGTACTGTTCTGTCACGGCGGCGCACGCGGACATTTTGCCGCACTGCCGATGAACCTGCTGGGTGAAAAAACCAAAGCGGATTATGTGGTGGGCGGATACTGGGCGGAATGTGCGGCAGAAGAAGCAAAAAAATACTGCACACCGAACGTTATTAATGTCAGAACCGAATCGGAAGACGGCATCGGTGTGAAGCCGATGAGTGAATGGCAGCTCAGTGATGACGCGGCCTATGTTCACTACTGTCCGAATGAAACCATTGATGGTATTGCCATTCATGAAGAGCCGGACTTCGGCGATAAAATCGTGATTGCGGATTATTCGTCCGCCATTCTGTCAAAACCGCTGGATGTCAGCCGTTTCGGGGTGATTTATGCAGGTGCGCAGAAAAATATCGGCCCGGCCGGGCTGACCCTGGTGATTATCCGTGAAGATCTACTGGGCAAAGCGCGCAGAGAAACCCCGTCCATCCTCGATTATACCGTGCTGAGCGGTTGTGATTCCATGTTCAATACCCCGCCGACCTTTGCCTGGTATCTCGCCGGTATGGTCTTTAAATGGCTGATTGAACAGGGTGGTTTACAGGAAATTGCCCGGATCAACTATGACAAAGCACAACTGCTGTATTCTGCGGTGGATCACAGTGATTTCTATATTAACCGTGTGGCGGCAGCCAACCGCTCACTGATGAACGTGCCGTTCCAGATGTCTGATCCGTCACTGGACAGCAAATTCCTCGCCGAAGCTCAGGCACAGGGACTGGTCTCCCTGAAAGGGCACAAAGTCGCCGGCGGAATGCGCGCCTCCATTTATAATGCAATGCCGTATGAAGGCGTGCGCGCACTGGCTGAGTTTATGGCGGAGTTTGAACGCCGTCACAGCTGATTTCTGGCAGACACTTTTCCGGGACCGGGTAAGCATCCGGCCCCGTTTTTCGTTTTTATGTTTACACACCGGAGAATAACTTCGTATGGATTCCCTGACGTTACAACCCATCGCCCGCATTAACGGGACGATTAACCTGCCCGGCTCCAAGAGTGTCTCCAACCGGGCACTGCTGCTGGCGGCACAGGCAGCGGGCACAACACGCCTTATCAACCTGCTCGACAGTGATGATATCCGCCATATGCTCAGCGCACTGCGGGAACTGGGGATCCGTTATCAGCTTTCTGACGATAAAACCGAATGCATTGTGGAAGGCCAGGGCAAACCGATCAGCGGATTTAAAGGTATTGAATTGTTCCTCGGCAATGCCGGGACGGCAATGCGCCCGCTGACGGCGGCACTGTGTCTCGGGGATAATGACATTACCCTGACCGGCGAGCCGCGTATGAAAGAGCGTCCGATTGGTCATCTGACCGACGCACTGCGTCAGGGCGGCGCACAGATTGATTTCCCGGAAAATGACGGTTATCCGCCGTTGCGGATCCGCGGTGGCTTTACCGGCGGGCGTATCAGTGTGGACGGTTCCGTATCCAGCCAGTTCCTGACCGCGCTGCTGATGGCTGCACCACCGGCGGAGAATGACACTGAAATTACTATCTCCGGCGAGCTGGTCTCCAAACCGTATATCGATATCACGCTGGCAATGATGTCCGTGTTTGGTATCACGGTAGTGAATGAAGATTACCGGCGTTTCCTGATCAAAGGAAAACAGCAGTATCAGTCCCCGGGAGAATATCTGGTGGAAGGCGATGCCTCATCCGCTTCTTATTTCCTCGCAGCGGCAGCCATTAAAGGCGGTACCGTGCGGGTCACCGGCATCGGGCGCAATAGTCTGCAGGGCGACACGCAATTTGCGTCAGTACTGGAGAAAATGGGCGCGAAAGTCACTTTTGCTGACACGTATATTGAATGCAGCCGCGATACCCTGCACGGTATCGATATGGACATGAACGCCATTCCGGATGCGGCGATGACGATTGCGACTACCGCGCTGTTTGCCGAAGGGACGACCACGATCCGCAATATTTATAACTGGCGGGTGAAAGAGACGGATCGTCTCAGCGCAATGGCCGCTGAACTGCGTAAAGTCGGCGCACAGGTGGAAGAGGGGCATGATTATATTCAGGTCACCCCGCCGGTAAAATTGCAGCATGCGGACATTGAAACCTATAACGATCACCGTATCGCCATGTGTTTCTCGCTGGTGGCACTGTCAGATACCCCGGTCACGATCCTCGATCCGGGCTGTACGGCAAAAACCTTCCCCGGCTACTTCAGTGAGCTGGCGGCGCTGTCAGAATAAAAAAACGCCGTTCTGCGTGCAGGGCGTTTCCTCTGCTGTCACAGATGCGTATAATACGGGCATCTTTTTTCAGGCGGCCGCTGTGACGGCCGCCGGACTGCGACAGGAGAGCGCGCATGGCAGTATATGTTCCGGTCATTACCATTGACGGCCCGAGCGGCGCGGGCAAAGGCACCCTTTGTCACGCACTGGCAAACGAAATGGGATGGCATTTACTGGACTCCGGCGCAATTTACCGCGTTCTGGCACTGGCGGCCCTGCATCATCATGTGGATATCACCTCGGAAGATGCACTGGTTCCGCTGGCGGCGAATCTGGATGTGAAATTCCTGGCAAAAGACACCGGCTCTGAGACTATTCTGGAAGGTGAGGATGTCAGCCGGGCTATCCGTCAGGAAGACGTGGGGATGACAGCCTCACAAATCGCGGCATTCCCGCGTGTCCGTGAGGCGCTGCTGCGCCGCCAGCGCGCATTCCGTGTGGCGCCGGGCCTGATTGCCGACGGGCGCGACATGGGCACGGTGGTGTTTCCGGATGCCCCGGTGAAAATTTTTCTCGACGCAAGTGCGCAGGAACGTGCTCACCGCCGGATGAAGCAGTTGCAGGACAAAGGCTTTAGTGTTAATTTTGACCGCCTTCTTGCTGAGATAGAAGAGCGCGATTTCCGCGACCGCAACCGTGCGGTTGCCCCACTGGTGGCTGCCGGTGATGCGCTGATTCTGGACTCAACAACCATGTCAATTGATGACGTTATTGCCGAAGCCCTCCGTTATACGAAGGCAAAACTGGCAGAAGCGGCGGAATGATAAACAATATTTGCGGAAAATCTGACTGAAAACGTGTTTTTTAGTAGGTTTCTGTATTCGTTTTTGTTTATAATGTTAAGTTGAAGTTTTTTACCGGCAGAGAACAAGGCAAAGAAGCAGTTTTCTGCCACCCCTTTGTGACAAGGAATGTTGCAAGGTATGTGAAACAACCCCATTCGGCCGGATGCTAAATGGACGTTAATACTTAAACACTTGAAGATCAAACATGACTGAATCTTTTGCTCAACTCTTTGAAGAATCCCTGCAGGCTATCGAAACCCGTCCGGGCGCTATCGTCCGTGGTACTGTTGTTGCTATCGATAAAGACGTCGTTCTGGTTGACGCAGGTCTGAAATCAGAATCTGCTATCCCGGTAGAACAGTTCAAAAATGCTCAGGGCGAGCTGGAAATCCAGGTTGGCGACGAAGTTGATGTTGCTCTGGACGCAGTAGAAGACGGTTTCGGTGAAACTGTTCTGTCCCGCGAGAAAGCAAAACGCCACGAAGCATGGCTGATGCTGGAAAAAGCATACGAAGAAGCTGAGACTGTTACCGGTGTTATCAACGGTAAAGTTAAAGGCGGTTTCACTGTCGAACTGAACGGCATCCGTGCGTTCCTGCCGGGTTCACTGGTTGACGTGCGTCCTGTTCGTGACACCACGCATCTGGAAGGCAAAGAGCTTGAGTTCAAAGTAATCAAGCTGGATCAGAAACGCAACAACGTGGTTGTTTCCCGTCGTGCAGTTATCGAGTCAGAAAACAGCGCAGAGCGCGATCAGCTGCTGGAAAACCTGCAGGAAGGCATGGAAGTTAAAGGTATCGTTAAGAACCTCACTGACTACGGTGCATTCGTTGATCTGGGCGGCGTTGATGGTCTGCTGCATATCACTGATATGGCGTGGAAACGTGTTAAACACCCAAGCGAAATCGTGAATGTCGGCGACGAAATCACTGTTAAAGTGCTGAAATTCGACCGTGAACGTACCCGCGTATCTCTGGGCCTGAAACAGCTGGGCGAAGATCCTTGGGTCGCAATCGCTAAGCGTTACCCTGAGAACACCCGTCTGACCGGCCGCGTGACCAACCTGACTGACTACGGCTGCTTCGTTGAAATCGAAGAAGGCGTTGAAGGTCTGGTACACGTTTCTGAAATGGACTGGACCAACAAAAACATCCACCCATCTAAAGTTGTTAACGTGGGCGACGTTGTTGAAGTTATGGTTCTGGACATCGACGAAGAACGTCGTCGTATCTCCCTGGGCCTGAAGCAGTGCAAATCTAACCCATGGCAGCAGTTCGCGGAAACTCACAACAAAGGTGACCGCGTTGAAGGTAAAATCAAGTCAATCACTGACTTCGGTATCTTCATTGGTTTAGATGGCGGCATCGACGGTCTGGTTCACCTGTCTGACATCTCCTGGAACGTTGCAGGCGAAGAAGCAGTACGTGAATACAAAAAAGGCGACGAAATCGCAGCTGTTGTTCTGCAGGTTGATGCAGAGCGCGAGCGTATCTCTCTGGGCGTTAAGCAGTTAGCTGAAGATCCGTTCAACAACTACACCGCTGTTACCAAGAAAGGTGCTATCGTCACCGGTAAAGTAACTGCAGTAGACGCTAAAGGCGCAACTGTTGAGCTGATGGATGGCGTTGAAGGTTACCTGCGTGCATCAGAAGCTTCACGCGATCGCGTTGAAGATGCTACTCTGGTTCTGAGCGTTGGTGATGAAGTTGAAGCTAAATACACGGGTGTTGATCGTAAAAACCGTGTAATCAACCTGTCTGTACGTGCAAAAGACGAAGCGGATGAAAAAGACGCTATCGCGACTGTGAACAAGCAGGAAGAAGCCGGTTTCTCTAACAACGCAATGGCAGAAGCTTTCAAAGCAGCTAAAGGCGAGTAATTAAGCAGCGGCAGGCCGCGCAAGCGGTCTGCTTTTATGATAACCAGGGTAGTCCAGGAGGTTATATGACCAAATCTGAACTGATTGAGAAGCTGGCAGGCCAACAATCTCATCTTCCGGCTAAAGTTGTTGAAGAAGCAGTAAAAGAGATCCTTGAGCATATGGCGGATACGCTCGCTGACGGCGAACGTATTGAAATCCGTGGATTCGGCAGTTTTTCTCTGCACTACCGTGCACCGCGGGTAGGTCGTAACCCGAAAACCGGCGAACAGGTGGAACTGGAAGGTAAACACGTTCCTCACTTCAAACCGGGCAAAGAGTTACGTGACCGCGCAAATATCTATGCTTGATTATTGACAGAGATAATAAAAATGACGCCATCGGCGTCATTTTTTTTGCAGTAAATATTCAATTATTATTATAAAAATGTTAACACAGAATTAATTAATTTCGGTTGTATAAGGTTCTGGTGTTGGCAAGCGAATTTGTTTATTAATAATAGGTTACGGAAGATATCATATTCAGTTCGCCATAAAATACTATTGGAAAGTAGACGGTATTTATAATTAAGCAAATAATTGTGAGTTGACTCGCATAAAATAATTGATAATTTGTATGGTTGAAATATAAATTCGTGACGGCACGCATTTTTCTATTATCGTAATAACACGTGATACCCGCCATAACATAATACCGGTCTGTTTACCCTTCTGGTGAGTAATATGACTGTTATGGCTGTGCTGAAATATCTGTTTCCCCGTCCGTTACCGCTCTGGCTCGCTGCGGCTGCCGTTGTTGCCGGTCACCTGCCGTTGTTGCTGATACCGCGGCTGTTGTTACCGGCAGAAAGTCTGCTGTTATTTATTGGTATTTGTTTGCTTTTTCTTATCCGTACCCGGCTGAGTTTTTTTATCCGCATTGCTGCCGGCACTTTTCTCGCAGTCAATATTCATATCGGCAATACATTATCACTCTTTTCCGCTGAACCACCCGATAATATCGATATTATGATCCATGATGTTATGGTTAATTCCTCTGATTATTATTCCGTCAGAGGCCGGATTATTAATATAGAGAGTCAGTCGTATGATGATACTGTTTTTATTAATATAAAAATAAAAGGTTCATTTAAACCGGCGTGTGCCGGTGAAATCTGGCGTATATTTCGTCCGGTATTGAGGCCGGTACACGGACAACTGAATGAAGGACAATCAAACCGGCAGCAATATTTGCTGTCAGAACGGGTTCTGTTTTCTCTGACGCCCGGGCGCAGCAAAAAATTATCGTCAGACTGCAACCGGCGCCAGAAGATGATTGCGGCATACCTTCCTGCAATGGATAACCTGCCGCACAGCGGACTGATGGCGGCGCTGTTGTTTGGCGAGCGCCGCGGCATTACCGCAGAGCAGCGCAGACTGGTGCAGGAAACCGGCGTAGCGCATGTGGTGGCCATTTCCGGGCTGCATATCGGGCTGGCGGCGTTATGGGGCTGGTGGGCCGGACGGTTATTGCTGCTGCTGTTACCGCTGCGTGTGATGACGCATTTAATCCCCTCTCTGCTGTCAGTCTGTGCCGCGATTGCTTATGTCTGGCTGGCCGGGTTTGCCGTTCCGGCCTGCCGGGCACTGTCTGCACTGCTGTTATGGCATCTGCTGCGCTGGCGGCATTATCATCTGCCAACGTATCAGTTTGTTGTGATCAGTGCGGCACTGTTACTGCTGACCGATCCGCTGACGATTTTATCCGCCGGATTCTGGCTGTCTTATACTGCGGTTACCGCATTGCTGTTCTGGCATCACACCGGTGTTTTCTCCCGCCGTCATGTTTTTACCCCGCTGACACTCTTTACCCGTTTGTGGCGGAGTATCCGGTTGTTTCTCTCTTATCAGTGCGGATTATTTTTGCTGCTGTTACCGGTTCAGGGCTATTTCTTCGGTGGTGTGAATGTGTTGTCGTTTCTGAGTAATCTGTGGGTGGTACCGGTGATCTCCTTTCTGACGGTGCCGCTGCTGTTTGCCGGGTTACTGATCGGGCCTGCACTGCTGTTGGCTGATTATTCTCTGGCGCTGGCATTATGGCCGCTGCCGTTTCTGGCACAGGGCTGGATGGTTACCGGATATATCGCTCTGATGTGGATCCCGCTGATGTGGGTGGCTGTTTATATCATCCGGCTGGATATGTGGCGGCAGCACCCGCTGCTGCTGCCGGGGATGGTGTTCAGTTGCTGTCTGTATCTGCGGAAAACACCACCGGAATGGTCGGTTACCGTACTGGATATCGGGCACGGGCTGGCGGCGGTGGTGATAAAAGACGGCAGGGCGGTGGTGTATGATACCGGCAACCGTTTCGGGTCACGGGATGACGGGCTGCGCACGGTGCTGCCTTACCTGCATTATCACCGCCTGACTCCGGACTGGATTATGATCAGCCATGACCACCGTGATCACACCGGCGGGCTGGGCTCTTTGCGCCGCGCTTATCCTGCTGCGGTGGTTAAAGGTAATATTCCGCAGGCCGATACCCCCTGCCGCCGCGGGGAGCGCTGGCGATGGCAGTCATTGTATTTTGAGGTGTTATGGCCGGACGAAAACTATCAGCTGAGCAAAAATGACGGTTCCTGTGTTATCCGCATCAGTGACGGGAAATATCAGGTTTTGCTGACCGGAGATATCGAAAAACAGGCAGAGAAACAGCTGATTAAGTATAAAGATGAACTCTCCGCCACCGTACTGCAAGTTCCGCACCATGGCAGTAAAACGTCATCATCAGAATTTTTTATTCGTGCGGTAAATCCCGCTTTCGCACTGGTTTCTGTTGCGCGCTATAGTCCGTGGCGTCTGCCTTCTGATAAAGTACGCCGTCGCTATCATGATCTCGGCGTGCAGTGGCATGATACTGCGCACAGCGGCCAGATTTCTGTGTCCTTTTTTGCTGATGAGGTATCCGTTGCGACTTACCGTGCCGGTCTCTTCCCCCGCTGGTTCAGCGCATGGTTTGGAGATCAGCCGGTAAACGGGTAATATAGACAGCTAATTTTTGGTATTGGTAAACGCAATAATGAAAGATATTGATATTTCAACCCGGCAAACATTCCGCCGGTTATGGCCGACAATCGCACCGTTTAAAGCAGGTATCATCGTGGCGGCTATTGCGTTAGTCATCAATGCGGGCGGCGATGCATTTATGCTGTCGCTGCTGAAACCGCTGCTTGATGAAGGTTTCGGTACTGCCGACAATGATTTTCTCCGTATCATGCCGCTGATTATTTTGGGGCTGATGCTGTTACGCGGTATCTCCAGTTTTGTCTCAGGTTACTGCCTCTCCTGGGTGTCCGGTAAAGTGGTTATGACCATGCGCCGTAACCTGTTCCGCCATATGATGGGTATGCCGGTTTCCTTCTTTGATCAGCAATCCACCGGGACACTGCTCTCCCGTATTACCTATGACTCCGAACAGGTGGCTTCGTCTTCTTCCGGCGCACTGGTAACGGTCGTCCGTGAAGGCGCTTATATTATTGCGCTGTTCGGCCTGATGTTTTACAACAGCTGGCAGCTGTCGCTGATACTGATTGTTATTGCCCCGATTGTGGCCTTTGTTATCCGCAAAGTCTCTGTGCGCTTCCGCGAAATCAGTAAAAACATGCAGAGCGGCATGGGGCAGGTCAGCGCCAGTGCAGAACAGATGCTGAAAGGGCATAAAGAAGTGCTGATTTTCGGCGGTCAGAAAGTGGAGAATGAGCGCTTTGATAAAGTCAGCAACCATATGCGCCGCCAGGGCATGAAACTGGTGACCGCATCATCTATTGCCGACCCGATTATTCAGATCATTGCCTCCTTTGCGCTGGCATTTGTGCTGTTTGCCGCCAGTTTCCCTGAAATTAAAGAAGCGCTGAGTGCCGGTTCCATTACGGTTGTCTTCTCCTCCATGATTGCCCTGATGCGCCCGCTAAAATCCCTGACCAACGTGAACGCCCAGTTCCAGCGCGGGATGGCTGCATGTCAGACACTGTTTGTTCTGCTTGATATGGAACAGGAAAAAGACACCGGCACCAAAGTACTGAAAGATGCCAAAGGTGATGTGGCGTTTGAGAATGTCACTTTCCGTTATCAGGGGAAAGAGAACCCGGCGCTGAAAAATGTGTCGTTTACTATCCCGTCTGGTAAAACGGTGGCGCTGGTCGGGCGCTCCGGCTCCGGCAAATCCACTATTGCCAATCTGATCACCCGTTTCTATGAAATTGAAAGCGGACATATTACGATCGACGGTAACGATATCCGCGACTACACACTGGCATCACTGCGCAGTCAGGTGGCGCTGGTGTCGCAGAATGTTCACCTCTTCAATGATACGGTCGCGAATAATATCGCCTATGCCACAGAAGGGAAGTACACCCGCGAGCAGATTGAAAAAGCGGCTGAAATGGCTTATGCCATGGACTTTATCAATAAGATGGAAAAGGGGCTGGATACGGAAATCGGTGAAAACGGTGTCCTGCTGTCCGGTGGTCAGCGTCAGCGTATTGCGATTGCCCGTGCGCTGCTGCGCGATGCACCTATCCTGATCCTCGATGAAGCTACCTCGGCACTGGATACGGAATCTGAACGTGCGATTCAGGCTGCGCTGGATGAGTTACAGAAAAACCGTACCTGTCTGGTGATCGCGCACCGTTTATCCACCATTGAGAAAGCCGATGAAATTCTCGTGGTGCAGGACGGTGAAGTGCAGGAGCGTGGTACGCATGATGAACTGGTGAAACAGCCTGGTATCTATGCGCAGCTCTATAATATGCAGTTTGGTCACTAAGCGGCACTGCTGATGATCGATAAGATTTGGTCCGGCCGCTCAAAGCTGTACTGGCTGCTTCTGCCGCTCTCGTTTCTGTACGGGGCGGTCAGTGGTCTGCGGCGTCTGCTGTTCCGCTGCGGGCTGAAAAAATCCCGCCGTATGCCGGTGCCGGTGGTGGTGGTCGGTAATCTGACCGCCGGCGGTAACGGCAAAACACCGGTGGTTATCTGGCTGACAGAGCAATTGCTGGCCCGTGGCTACCGTCCCGGGGTGGTTTCCCGTGGGTATGGCGGTAAATCGGATCATTACCCGCTGCTTATCACGCAAGACACGACGACGGCACAGGCCGGTGATGAGCCGGTTCTGATTGCCCGCCGTACCGGTGTGCCGGTTGCGGTGGCACCTGACAGGGCGGCTGCGGTAGAGGCTATTTTGCAGCACTCGCCGGTGGATGTGATCATCACTGATGATGGTTTACAACACTATGCGCTGCAGCGCGATATGGAAATTGTGGTGATTGACGGTGAACGCCGTTTCGGTAACGGCTGGTGGCTGCCTGCCGGGCCGATGCGGGAACGGGCAGGACGTCTGAAACAGGTGGATGCGGTGATCGTCAATGGCGGTACCGCACAACCGGGGGAAACCGCCATGCAGCTGGTGCCGGGAGAGGTCGTTAATCTGTCTGACGGCACCCGTAAACCGGCGGCTGAAATCGGTGAATGTGTGGCAATGGCCGGTATCGGGCACCCTCCGCGCTTTTTTGCCACGCTGAACGCCCTCGGTGTGACACCGGCACAGTGTGTTGCGTTTCCTGATCACCAATCTTACAGCCCTGAACAGCTTTCCGCGCTGATAAAACCCGGCCAGTCACTCCTGATGACAGAGAAGGATGCAGTGAAATGTTTTGCCTTTTCTGCAACTGACTGGTGGTATTTACCGGTCAGTGCCGCCATTCCCGCAAAATCCGCCGATTTAATTCTGGATAAAGTCATATCTCACATAAAAAATGCATAAAGGGACTTGCGCTTTTTATCTGAATGTGGCTTAATCAAAAAGTTGTATTTCTGTGATGTATTTCATATCTCACTGTGCAACCAGTCCGCGTGTCAACACATATTCTGATCCCGCTGTCATAATTTTTTCACACCACCTTGTTAATCTTGTGGTGCGGATGACCGGATCCCGCGGATAAACGGTATGTTTTGCAGCCGGTGTCTGACCGGCTGCAAATCAGAATAAAAAATAATAACTATAATGTTTTGCTCATTACCGGGTGGCTGTTCGCAAAGAGAGCACCCGTGTTGCCCGGCCGGAGCAGACATAACCAGCAATGGGGTGTATACCATTCCTGGTGATATAAAAGGAGTTAATACTATGTCTAAACAATTACAACTTGGCCGCGTTAAATGGTATGACGCGAAAGAAGGTTACGGTTTCATCTCCCCGGTTAACGGCGGCGACGATATCTGGGTAACCCGTAACGGGATCGCCAATTCCCGTAACAAATTACTGTGCGAAGGGCAGGAAGTGGAATTCTCTCTGACCCGCGGCAGTTATGGTATTGCAGCGAACGATGTGATCGCGCTGTAATATGGGTAAAAACGCGATTATCTCTGTGATATCGCAACAACAGAGTTAACGGTGAGACCAGGCTTATGTTATTCTGAGCCAACGTTTTTATCTCATTGGGGGACGTATGGATCACCGTTTACTCGAAATCGTGGCCTGCCCTGTTTGCCACGGCAAACTCAGCTACGACAAACAAAATCTCGAACTCATCTGCAAAGGCTGCCGTCTGGCCTATCCCGTCCGCGACGATATCCCTGTCTTATTAGAGAATGAAGCCCGCGAATTGCCGGTCTCAGAAGGATAATCGCCATGTTTACCGTTATCATTCCCGCTCGTTATGCCTCCACACGTCTGCCCGGTAAACCGCTGGCGGATATCTGCGGCAAGCCGATGATTGTCCGTGTGATGGAGCAGGCAAAACGTTCCGGTGCTGCGAGAGTCATTGTCGCCACTGATACACAGGCGGTATTTGACGCCGTGATCGCAGAGGGCGGCGAAGCCTGTATGACGCGCGAAGATCATCAGTCCGGGACCGAGCGTCTGGCGGAAGTGATTGATCACTATCAGTTTGCTGATGATGAGATTATCGTGAATGTCCAGGGCGATGAACCGTTAATCCCTGACAGTATTATTGCGCAGGTTGCTGAAAATCTGGCAGCCAGCGAAGCCGGTATGGCCACCCTGGCGGTAAAAATCACCAGTGCGGAAGAAGCCTTTAACCCGAATGCGGTGAAAGTGGTGATGGATAAACAGGGCTACGCGCTCTATTTCTCCCGTGCCACCATTCCGTGGGATCGTGAGCGTTTCATGCACAGCCGTGACAGCGCCGGTGATAATTTCCTGCGTCATATCGGGATTTATGCTTACCGCGCCGGGTTTATCCGCCGCTATATTCAGTGGGAAACCAGCCCGCTGGAGAAAATCGAGATGCTCGAGCAACTGCGTGTACTCTGGTACGGTGAAAAAATTCATGTCGCGGAGGCATCCGAAGCACCGGGCACCGGTGTTGATACCCCGGAAGATCTTGAAACTGTGCGCAGATTGTTTGCCGCCCGCTGAGCGATATCAGTTATAAACAAAAACGCGGGTCACTTCTGAACCCGCGTTTTTGTTGTCTTCTATTCCTGTTCGTCATTATCTGACGTTTTCACTGACTGCCAGAGCCGCCCCAGCCCTTCATACCAGACCCGTTCACTGTGTGATAAATAGTACGCGGAAGGAATAGTTTTCTCCCAGCTGTGCAGCGGGGTTGTCACCGCCAGCTGGTTAGCCGGTGCCGGGATCGGATGCAGGCCGCGCGCCTCAAAGAAGGCTTTGGCGCGGGTCATATGGTTAGCGGAGGTCACCAGCAGGAAAGGCGCATCACCCACCACTTTTTTCACTTCGGCGGCTTCCTCTTCGGTATCTTTCGGCAGTACCAGCGGCAGTGTGCGTTCAGCCGGGATCCCCAGTGACTGCGCAACTTGTGCCGCAACTTCCGCACTGCTGATACTGTTTGCGCCCGGCCCGCCGGTGAAAATCAGCGTCGCCTGCGGGTAACGCAGCGCGAGGCGCACACCTTCTGTGACGCGCGGCAGACTGTTACTGATCAGGTTGGCGGACGGAGACCATTCCGGGTTATAGGTAAAGCCACCACCGAGCACCACAATATAGCGCAGATCCTGCTGCTGAACCTTTGCCGGAGTGATGAGCTCATAACGTTTTTCATACGGTTTTTCTGTTGTCAGCAACAGCGTATCCGCCACCGGTTGCAGGCTGAGCAGCACCAGCCCGAGCCAGCTCACGGTGATCAGCGTTTTACCGGTTTTCTGCCATCGGGAAAACCACAGCAGCAGTAATCCGGCTAAAATCAGCAGGAGCATAAACGGCAGCGGCATCAGAAAACCGCCGAGGTATTTTTTCAGGGCAAACAGCATGAGCGCACCTTAAATATGATTGATTTATCACCGGTTAACGGCAGGAGTCTGCACAAATCGGGTGACATTAGACACGTCTGTGACACAATAGTTACCGACTTTGCATATTGCACTGCTCTGCCCGGCAATACAATTGAAGATAGCCGGATTGCGCGGGAAACCGCCGCAGGCTGACCCGAAATATCCCCCGGAACTGAACACAGGTTTTCATGGTTGATCGTAATTTTGACGATATCGCGGAGAAATTCACCCGCAATATCTATGGCACAACAAAAGGGCAAATCCGCGAAGCGGTGGTCTGGCAGGATCTGGACGCCTTACTGACCCGGCTGAAACCGGGTTCGCTGCGCATTCTGGATGCGGGCGGCGGTGACGGTTTCTTCTCCCGCCGCCTGGCTGCGCTGGGGCATCAGGTGGTATTGTGCGATCTGTCAGAAGAGATGATTGCCCGTGCACAGCAGGCCGCGCAGGATGACGGCGTGGCAGAAAATATGTCCTTTATTCATTGTGCGGCACAGGATATCGCACTTCACACTGAGGGGGCGTTTGATCTGGTATTATTTCATGCCGTTTTGGAGTGGATCACAGATCAAAAAGGTGCAATTGAAGCACTGACCGCTATAATAGCGGGCGGTGGTGCATTGTCGTTAATGTTCTACAATGCGAACGGCCTTGTGATGCGCAATGCGATATTAGGCAATTTTCATCTGGCAACCCCGGAAATTCAGCGCCGCCGCAAGCGTTCGTTATCGCCGCAGAATCCCCTTATGCCGGAACAGGTTTATCAGTGGCTGGATGATTGTCGTCTGACGATTGAGGCAAAAACCGGCGTGCGGGTTTTCCATGATTATCTGCAGAGCCGCCAGTTACAAAACCGTGATTTTCCGGCGCTGCTGGCACTGGAGCAACGCTATTGCCGTCAGGAGCCTTATATCAGCTTAGGCCGCTATATTCACGTTATGGCACGAAAACCGATCAGAAGGATGGACAATGAGTGAGTTTACCCAAACAGTCCCGGAACTCGTGGCATGGGCGCGAAAGAATGATTTCTCCATCGCGCTGCCGCCGGAACGGCTGGCTTTTTTACTGTCTGTCGCCGTGCTTAACAGTGAGCGCATCGACGGTGAAATGAGCGAGGGGGAACTGGTGGATGCCTTCCGCGAAGTCTGCAAAGGCTTTGAACAGACAACGGAATCTGTCGCGGTCCGCGCGAATAATGCCATCAATGATATGGTGCGCCAGAAAATATTTAACCGCTTTACCAGTGATATCTTTGAGGGTAATGCGATTTACCGGCTGACCCCGCTCGGGATCGGCATCAGTGATTATTATATCCGCCAGCGTGAATTTTCCTCACTGCGTTTATCCATGCAGCTCTCGATTGTGGCCGGTGAACTGAGCCGCGCGGCAGATGCCGCCGAAGAGGGCGGGGATGAATTTCACTGGCACCGTCATGTGTTTGCCCCGCTGAAATATTCCGTGGCGGAGATTTTCGACAGTATTGATATGTCGCAGCGCATTATGGACGAGCAGCAAAACGGGGTAAAAGACGATATCGCCAAACTGCTGAATCAGGACTGGCAGGCCGCCATTGCCAACTGTGAGCAGTTGTTATCCGAAACGTCTCTCACACTGCGGGAATTGCAGGATACGCTCGAAGCCGCCGGTGACAAATTACAGGCGAACCTGCTGCGCATCCAGGATGCCAACATGAGCGCAACGACCGGCTCCGAACTGGTGGATAAACTGATTTTTGATTTGCAGGCCAAACTCGACCGTATTATCAGCTGGGGCCAGCAGTCTATTGATTTATGGATTGGTTATGACCGCCATGTCCATAAATTTATCCGTACCGCTATCGATATGGATAAAAACCGTATTTTCTCGCAGCGTCTGCGCCATTCTGTTCAGCACTATTTTGACTCGCCGTGGGCGCTTAATGTCGCCAATGCGGATCGCCTGCTGGATATGCGTGATGAAGAGATGGCACTGCGTGATGACGAAGTGACCGGGGAATTACCGCCGGATCTGGAATATGAAGAATTCAGCGAGGTCAACGAAGAGCTTGCCGCTATGATGGAAACTGCGCTGGCTGTGTATAAAGCACAGGCGAAGCCGCTGGATCTGGGCGCGGTTCTGCGCGATTACCTCGCGAAATATCCGCGCAGCCGCCAGTTCGATGTGGCACGGATTATCGTGGATCAGGCTGTCCGCCTCGGGGTGGCTGATGCTGATTTCTCAGGCATCCCGGCGGAATGGTCAGCAATTAATGAATACGGAGCGAAGGTGCAGGCACATGTCATCGACACATATTGAACACTTTATGTCAGCAAAGCTGGCTCAGGCACTTGCCAACAACCTTTTTCCGGAACTTGACAGCCAGTTGCGTTCAGGCCGCCATATCGGCGTGGATGATCTGGATAATCATGCCTTTCTGATGGATTTCCAGGATGAACTGGAAGGCTTTTACGCCCGTTATAACGTGGAACTGGTCCGTGCCCCGGAAGGGTTCTTCTATCTGCGCCCGCGTTCCACCACGCTGATCCCGCGCTCGGTGTTATCCGAACTGGAAATGCTGGTCGGCAAGGTGCTGTGCTATCTGTACCTCAGCCCGGAGCGTCTCGCCAACCAGGGCATTTTCTCCACGGCGGAACTCTATGAAGAGCTGCTGTCACTGGCGGATGAAGCCAAATTGCTGAAAGTGGTGAATAACCGCTCCACCGGCTCTGACCTGGACAAACAGAAATTACTGGAAAAAACCCGTGGTGCGCTGAACCGCCTGCGCCGCCTGGGGATGATCACATTTGTTGCGGCGGATAACAGCCAGTTTGTGATTGCCGAATCTGTTTTCCGCTTTGGTGCAGATGTCCGCAGCGGTGATGATCCGCGCGAAGCGCAGCTGCGTCTTATCCGTGACGGTGAGGCTCAGTCTCTTGCGGAAGAAGAAAAACACCCGCGCCCTGAGGATCAGGACGATGATAATGAAGAATCTGAACATGACAACGCGACGGATGAAGCGGAGGATGAAGAATGATTGAACGTGGTAAATTCCGCTCGCTCACGTTAGTCAACTGGAACGGCTTTTTTGCGCGCACCTTTGATCTGGATGAGCTGGTCACCACCTTGTCCGGCGGTAACGGTGCCGGTAAATCCACCACCATGGCGGCGTTTATTACCGCCATGATCCCGGATTTAACCCTGCTGCACTTCCGTAACACCACCGAAGCCGGGGCAACATCCGGTTCCCGTGATAAAGGTCTGCACGGTAAACTGCGTCCCGGCGTGTGCTACGCCATGCTGGATGTGGTGAACTCCCGCCATCAGCGCGTGCTGGTGGGGGTGCGTCTTCAGCAGATTGCCGGACGTGATAAAAAAGTCGATATCAAATCCTTTATGATTCAGGGCTTACCGACACAGTACTCCCCGACTCAAATTGTCAGCGAACAGCTGAGTGAACGCCAGGTGCGGGTTCTGCCGCTGAATGACCTGAAAGCCCGTCTGGATGATATCGAAGGTGTGCATTTCAAACAGTTTAACTCGATTACCGATTACCATTCGGTGCTGTTCGAACTGGGTGTTATCCCGAAACGTCTGCGTTCTGCGGGCGACCGCAGCAAATTCTACCGCCTGATCGAAGCGTCACTTTACGGTGGTATCTCCAGCGCTATCACCCGTTCCCTGCGTGACTATTTACTGCCGGAAAACAGCGGGGTGCGCAAAGCCTTCCAGGATATGGAAGGGGCACTGCGTGAAAACCGGATCACACTGGAAGCTATCCGCGTTACCCAGTCTGACCGCGACCTGTTCAAACACCTGATCACGGAATCCACCGCATACGTTTCTGCGGATTATATGCGTCACGCCAATGAGCGCCGTGTGCATATCGACCAGGCACTCTCTGTGCGCCGGGAACTGCTCGGCAGCCGTAAGCAGCTGATCAGCGAACAGTTCCGTCAGGTGGAAATGTCCCGCGAACTGGCAGAGCAGACAGCGTCATCGGCTGATCTGGAAACCGATTACCAGGCAGCCAGTGATCACCTGACGCTGGTACAGACAGCGATGCGTCAGCAGGAAAAAATTGACCGCTATCAGGCTGATGTCGAAGAGCTGACATTCCGCCTGGAAGAACAGACGGAAGTGGCGGAAGAAGCCGCAGAACAACTGGCGGAATATGAAGAACGCAACCATGTTGCGGAAGAGGAAGTGGATGAGCTGAAAAGCCAGCTGGCTGATTACCAGCAGGCACTGGACGTTCAGCAGACCCGCGCCATTCAGTATCAGCAGGCATTACAGGCGCTGGAACGCGCCAAAGCCGTGTGTCAGCTGCCGCAGCTGGATATTGATTCACTGGATGAATGGCTGGAAACCTTCCGCGCCCGTGAAGAGCAGGCAACAGAATCCCTGTTAGGGCTTGAGCAGAAAATGAGTGTGGCACAGGCCGCACACAGCCAGTTCTCTCAGGCGTATGAGCTGGTGAAATCCGTTGTGGGTGAAGTCAGCCGCAGCGAAGCTTATCAGACTGCCCGCGAATTACTGCGTGACCTGCCGTCACAGCAGATGATGGCTGACCGCGTACAACCACTGCGTCAGCAGTTATCAGAACTCGAACAGCGCCTGCACAGTCAGCACAATGCACAGAAATCGCTGGATGATTTCTGCAAGCGCATCGGGCAGCAGATTGAGGCGGACGGGCTGGATGACATGCTGATGACCCTTGAGGCGCAGCAGGAAAGCCTGAGTGTCAGTGTCAGTGAAAGCGGTGAGCGCCGTATGGAAATGCGTCAGCAGGCAGAACAGCTGAAGCAGCAGATCCAGTCGCTGACAGTCAAAGCGCCGGCCTGGCTGGCGGCACAGGAAGCACTGACACAACTGTGTGAACAGTCACATGAAACGTTCACCAGCACCAACGATGTTACCGAATATATGCAGCAGTTGCTGGAGCGTGAGCGCGAAGTGACTGTTGAGCGTGATGAAATCGCGCTGAAAAAAGCACAGCTGGAAAAAGACATTGAGCGGCTCAGTCAGCCGAGCGGTGCGGAAGACGGCCGTATGCTGGGACTGGCGGAGCGTTTCGGCGGCATATTGCTGTCTGAAATCTATGATGACATCACCATTGATGACGCACCGTATTTCTCCGCCCTGTACGGTCCGGCACGCCATGCGATTGTGGTGCCGGATCTCAGCGCTGTGCGTCCGATGCTGGATGCCCTCGATGATTGTCCGGAAGACCTCTATCTGATTGAAGGGGATCCGCAATCCTTTGATGACAGCGTCTTCACCACCGAAGAGCTGGAGCGAGCGGTGCTGGTGCGCAGCACTGATCGCCAGTGGCGTTACTCCCGCTTCCCGTCTGTGCCGCTGTTCGGTCGCGCGGCGCGGGAAAATCAGCTGGCAGTGCTGGAACATGAACGGGATGAGCTGGCAGAACGCCTGGCAACACTCTCTTTTGATGTCCAGAAAATGCAGCGTGCCCATCAGGCATTCAGTCGTTTTGTCGGTAAAAATATCTCGGTGGCCTTTGAGGCTGACCCGGAAGCGGAAATCCGCACACTGAATCAGCGCCGTAATGAGCTGGAGCGCGAGCTGGCACAGTTTGAGGATCAGACCGCTGTTGCCCGTCAGCAGTACGCGCAGATCAAAGAAAACCTGAGCATCCTTAACCGCCTGATCCCGAATACTGCTCTGCTGCTTGATGAAACCCTGGCAGATCGCGCGGATGAGATCCGTGACGCGCTGACCGATGCACAAGAGTCTGCCCGTCATATCCAGCAATACGGCACAGCGCTGCGCAAACTGGAGCCGATGGTTACTGTTCTCCAGAGTGATCCGGAGCAGCACGAAGCCCTGATCCGCGATTACGAAAACGCGAAACAGGTGCAGCAGCAGGCCCGTCAGCAGACGTTCGCCCTTGAAGAAGTCGCACAGCGCCGTCAGCACTTTAATTATGGCGGATCCGCCGGCATGCTGACAGAAAATGCCGATCTTAATGACAAACTGCGTCAGCGTCTGGAGCATGCGGAATCGGATCGTAGCCGTACACGTGAGATGCTGCGTCAGCAGCAGACCAAATGTGCGGAATTCAATCAGGTTCTGGCCTCACTGCGCAGCTCGTATGAAACCAAATCGGATATGCTGCGCGAACTTGAGCGCGAAATGAGCGAGATTGGTGTTCAGGCGGATGCCAATGCGGAAGAGCGTGCCCGTGTGCGCCGTGATGAACTGTACAACCAGGTCAGCCATAACCGCGCCCGTATCAATCAGCTGGAGAAACAGCTGGGGATCGGGGAATCGGAAATGGATAACCTGCAAAAACGTCTGCGCAAAGCAGAGCGTGATTACCAGCAGATCCGCGGGCAGGTCGTGACCGCCAAAGCGGGCTGGTGTGCGGTGATGCGGATGGTGAAAGAGAGTGGTGTGGAGCGCCGCCTTCACCGCCGTGAACTGGCTTATGAAGATGCGGACACACTGCGTTCCATGTCGGATAAAGCCCTCGGAGCGCTGCGTCAGGCGGTGGCGGATAACGAACATCTGCGTGATGCACTGCGTCTGTCCGAAGATCCGAAGCGTCCGGAACGCAAAGTACAGTTCTTTATCGAAGTGTACCGCCACCTGCGCGAACGTATCCGCCAGGATATTATCAAAACCGATGATCCGATCGACGCCATCGAACAGATGGAAATCGAGCTGGCCCGTCTGACCGATGAACTGACTGCCCGTGAACAGAAACTGGCGATCAGCTCGAAAAGTGTGGCGAATATCATCCGCAAAACGATTCAGCGCGAACAGAACCGTATCCGCATGCTTAACCAGGGCCTGCAGGCCGTGGCATTTGGTCAGGTCAAAGGGGTGCGCCTGAATGTGAATATCCGTGAAAGCCACGCGATACTGCTGGATGTGCTCTCCGAAGAGCACGATCAGCATCAGGATCTGTTTGCCAGCCAGCGTCTGACCTTCTCCGAAGCGATGGCGAAACTCTATCAGCGCCTGAACCCGCAGGTGGATATGGGGCAGCGTCTGCCGCAGACCATCGGTGAGGAACTGCTGGATTACCGTAACTATCTTGAGCTGGAAGTGGAAGTCAACCGTGGTTCTGACGGCTGGCTGAAAGCCGAGAGCGGGGCGTTATCCACCGGTGAGGCGATCGGTACCGGGATGTCCATTCTGGTGATGGTGGTGCAGAGCTGGGAAGAAGAATCCCGCCGCCTGCGCAGCAAAGATATTTCGCCGTGCCGTCTGCTGTTCCTGGATGAAGCTGCGCGTCTGGATGCGAAATCTATCGCCACCCTGTTTGAGCTGTGCGATCGCTTACAGATGCAGCTGATTATCGCAGCCCCGGAAAATATCAGTCCGGAGAAAGGCACAACCTATAAACTGGTGCGTAAAGTCTTCAACAATCAGGAACATGTGCATGTGGTGGGACTGCGCGGCTTCGGTCAGCCGGAACCAACACCGGCACCGGAGGCATTGTCTGAGCCGGTGACGGAAGAGGAGAATGACGGGGAAGAAGAGCAGGATTGATTTCTCTCTCCCGTTTTTTCGCTGAAGCAGATGAGCGCAGCAGTGCGCTCATTTGTTTTTATATGGGGGTTGTCAGTTATACCGGGGTCAGTGATATGCAGGCGGGTCAGTTGGTTAAAAACCATTTATTCCCCGGATAGTTGCCCTGCATATTGTTCACCAGAGGGCGGAGTCCATTCAGGAATGCCCGCTCTGCACTCTCCAGCGCTCTTACTCCGACAGTCCGTTCAGCATCGATATCACCAGCCAGTCCATTCGGTTTCAGCGCCGTGTCAGACAGCATCCGGAATTCGTTATCATAATCTGATATTTTCTTTTCACAGAGTGTTTCCCAGTGTTCCGGGTTTGTACGCTTGAGCACGCTGTGTAACGGAGCCCACTGCAGAATCCACTCTCTGAACCGGAGGTCTTCGGCAATTTTCACCCGGATTTCGGCGCCCCGCAGGTCTGACTCTGTAATATGTGAAAGATTAAAGTACTGCATTTCTGCTGTTACACTGCTCAGTTCAAGCTGTTCTTTCAGTTTATTCTGGTAACTCAGATAAACTTCTGTTTCATCAACTTCACGCAGTGTACGGACCTTATTGTAGGCAATCAGCTCCAGCTTCTCCAGCCGGAATATTTCACGCCCTGCGGATACCAGTTCAGAGAGATTGTTATCGTATTTTCCTTTGCCTGCATCGTAGATCCGCCCCGCGTTCTTCATCCGGTTCAGCGCAAGTGCGCCCCGGTCCTTACAGCTTGATGTTGCCCCGGTTGCCATGGCAAAGGTTTTTTCTCTCAGTGCATCATCTTCAGCCAGTTGCGTCAGCCAGGAGGCTATCTGAGCTTTAAAACCGGGGTCTTTTCTGAAGTTCTCCGTCTCCTTCAGCCTGTCCGGGAAGGTACTGAAGGCGTCAGCATTATCTTCCTGTCCGAAGGACTACCATCTGTCCGCAGGTACTGGTTCATCCGCCGGGAGTCTTCCGGAATAGGCCTGATCACGGACTAAAGTATCCAGGTACCGGCGCGTGTGCGCTGAAAGAGGATTACCGGATACAGATATATGTGTAACCCAGGCCAGGCCGGCGATACCAGGCAGAGTGGTCAGCTGGTTATTTACGACATACAAGCGCTGCAGCTCTGCCGGCAGCGCCGGCAGGCTGGTCAGCTGGTTATTGTTGACAGACAGCGTCAGCAGCCACCTGGGCAATACCGGCAGGCTGGTCAGCCTGTTGTTTGAGCCAAACAGATATTGCAGCTCCCGGGGCAGTACCGGCAGGCTGGTCAGCTGGTTATTGTCAGCTATCAGCCTCTGCAGCCTTTCCGGCAGTACCGGCAGGCTGGTCAGCTGATTACTATCGCAGCGCAGCTCCCGTAGTCCTGTTGGCAGAGGGGGCAGGCTGGTCAGCTGATTATGATTGCAGCGCAGCGTATGTAGTCCTGTTGGCAGAGGGAACAGGCTGGTCAGCTGGTTATGACAGCAGCTCAGCTCCTGTAGTCCTGTTGGCAGCACCGACGGCAGGCTGGTCAGCGGGTTTTCACTGTAGTTCAGCCTCCGTAATCCTGCCGGCAACGCCGGCAGAACGGTCAGCTGGTTACCCTCGCAGTGCAGCCCCTTCAGCCCTGCCGGCAACGCCGGCAGAACGGTCAGCTGGTTACCCTCGCAGTGCAGCTCCTTCAGCCCTGCCGGCAACGCCGGCAGAACGGTCAGCTGGTTACCCTCGCAGTGCAGCCCCTTCAGCCCTGCCGGCAACGCCGGCAGAACGGTCAGCTGGTTACCCTTGCAGTGCAGCTCCTTCAGCCCTGCCGGCAACGCCGGCAGAACGGTCAGCTGGTTACCCTCGCAGTGCAGCCTCTGCAGCCCTGCCGGCAAATATGTCAATGCACCGCGGGGCGCGGAAAATGCGGTCATACCCGGCGGCAGATAGTCGGGTAAGGAGGTGAGTTTAAGGTAGCACAGATTGAGGAATGTATGGTTAGTTTTCAGGCAGTCACGCATCTTCAGTACCGCAGCAGCCCGGCCGGGAACCTCTCCTGCCGGTGCGGCATTTTCCCACGCAGACCAAATCGCTTCATAATCCTGTGTAGTCCGGTGTGCTGCTGTGGTGGTGAGATGGTGAGTTTTATGGTACTCCTGACACTTCACGGTACACTTCACGGTACACTTCCCGGTCTCCTTATCAAAGGTGACTGACAGCATCTCATCACCGTTTTCGTCCAGAATACAGGCGTGATTTTCCCCGTCCCGGCCGACCTGAATTCTTTCCTTAAATCCGTCATACGCGAGCGTTTTGAGTCGTTCAAATTTTTCGGTCACCGTATCCCACGTTGTTCCGTCCGGCGGATGACAAATCTGCCGGATGAGCATCAGCGCTTCAGGTTTGTTCGTTAAGCAGAAAAACGCCTTAATTTTTTCCCACAGGCTTACCTCCGGCGGGGTATCAGAGCGGGCTATTGCGTTGATCTGGCTGTTGCTGATTTCAGCAGAAAAAAATCTGCTTCTAATTTGCAATGACATAATAAAAACTCTCCTTAAACTGATATGCCGGGAGTGTCCGGCATATTAAAGCCCGGATGGGCGTTAGTATCGTATCTGCCTGGCATTTTATGTCACAATACGGTCATTGACTGATTAGGGCTCGCTGCTGATAATGAAGCAGCGAACTTTTTAATCGGGGTTCATTTATTATTGAAATATATCGCGGGTTCCGAATCGTCCGGAGTGTGGGGTCGGGGCGCTGGTACGGGGTACAGGGCTCGGGGGGCGGGTACGGGACGCGGAGCGCGGGTACGGGGCGCGGGGTACGGGGTGCGGGGCATGGTATCCGGAGTCCCGCTCTCCTGACTGAAAGCCTCTCCTGCCGGTGCAGCCTCTTCCCACGCAGACCCGGTCGCTTCATAACTTTGTGCAGTCTGAGGTGCCGCTGTGACGGAATGGTCTGTCCAAAGCGCTTCGGATGCGTCTGTTGCTAATTCCGTTTCCCATCCCCCGGTCGGGTTTAAATGGTGAGTTTTAAGGTACCCCTGACACTTCACGGTATACTCCCCGGTATCCTTATCAACGGTGACTGACAGCATCTCATCACCGTTTTCGTCCAGAATACAGGCGTGATTTTCCCCGTCCCGGCCGACCTGAACGCTTTCCTTCAATCCGCCATACGTGAGCGTTTTGAGTTGTTCAAATTTTTCGGTCACCGCCTCCCACGTTGTTCCGTCCGGCGGATGACAAATCTGCCGGATGAGTGCCAGCGCTTCAGGCTTGTTCGCTGAGCAGAAAAACGCCTTGATTTTTTCCCACAGGCTCACCTCCGGCGGGGTATCAGAGCGGGCTATTGCGTTGATCTGGCTGTTGCTGATTTCAGCAGAAAAAAATTTGTTTCCAATGTGAAATGACATAATAAAAACTCACCTTAAACTGATATGCCGGGATGGGAGTTGGTATCGTAGCTGCCTGGCATTTTATGTCACAATACGGTCATTGACTGATTAGGGCTCGCTGCTGATAATGAAGCAGCGAACTTTTTAATCAGGGTTCATTTATTATTGAAATATATCGCGGGCTCCGAATCGTCCGGAGTGTGGGGTCGGGGCGCTGGTACGGGGTACAGGGCACGGGGCGCGGGTACGGGGCGCGGAGCACGGGGCGCGGGGTACGGGGTGCGGGGCATGGTATCCGGGGTCCGGCTCTCGCTCTCTGAGATAGGATTATCAGATATATTGATATATGCCGTCCGGGACAGAGCGGTGATATTTTCCGGCCGGCGGGTCAGGCGGTTAAGATTGCACATCAGCAGATCCAGCCCTGCCGGCAACGTTGGCAGACTGGTCAGGTGGTTATGATCGCACACCAGTTTCTGCAGCCCTGCCGGCAACACCGGCAGACAGGTCAGCCAGTTATGACCGCACCACAGCTCCTGCAGCCCTGCCGGCAACGGTGGCAGACGGGTCAGGTGGTTATTCTTGCACCCCAGCTCCTGCAGCCCTGCCGGCAACACCGGCAGACAGGTCAGCCGGTTACGACCGCACCACAGAGTCTGCAGCCCTGCCGGCAGCACTGGCAGGTGGACCAGTTGGTTACCACTGCACAGCAGCGTCTGCAGCCCTGCCGGCAACTCCGGTAAATAGTTTAATGGAACATCGGTAGTGTTCAGTACGGTAATATCCGGCGGCAAATAATCGGGTAAGGAGGTGAGCTTAAGGTCCTCCAGTTTAAGCTCTGTTTTGTCATTATACAGGCAGTTACGCATCTTCTGTACCGCAGCAGCCCGGCTGAAAGCCTCTCCTGTCGGTGCAGCTTTTTCCCACGCAGACCAGGTCGCTTCATAACCTTGTGCAGTCTGAGGTGCCGCTGTGACGGAATGGTCTGTCCAAAGCGTTTCGGATGCGTCTTCTGCAGATATTGCCAATTCCGCTTCCCATACCCCGGTCGGGTTTAAATGGTCAGTTTTAGTGGACTCCTGACACTTCACGGTACACTTCCCGATATCCTTATCAAAGGTGGCTGACAGCATCTCATCACCGTTTTCGTCCAGAATACAGGCGTGATTTTCCCCGTCCCGGCCGACCTGAATTCTTTCCTTAAATCCGTCATACGCGAGCGTTTTGAGTCGTTCAAATTTTTCGGTCACCGTATCCCACGTTGTTCCGTCCGGCGGATGACAAATCTGCCGGATGAGCGTCAGCGCTTCAGGTTTGTTCGTTAAGCAGAAAAGCGCCTTAATTTTTTCCCACAGGCTCACCTCCGGCGGGGTATCAGAGCGGGCTATTGCGTTGATCTGGCTGTGGCTGATTTCAGCAGAAAGAAATTTGTTTCTAATGTGAAATGACATAATAAAAACTCTCCTTAAACTGATATGCCGGGAGTGTCCGGCATATCAAAGTCTGAATGGGAGTTGGTATCGTAGTTGCCTGGCGCTTTATGTCACAATACGGTCATTGACTGATTAGGGCTCGCTGCTGATAATGAAGCAGCGAATTTTTTAATCAGGGAAATAAAGATATCGGGGACTCCCAATCGTTCGGGATGTGGAATCGAGGCGCGGTGCCCGGGGCATGGGGCATGGTATCCGGAGTCTGATCCTCGCTGGCTGAGATAGGAGTAATAGATACATCTATACCATCTCTCATCATTTCGGTTACTTCTTCTGCAGATAGTACCAATACCTCCTCTGATACCCGGGGCGGGTTTAAATAGTCAGTTTTAAGGTACCCCTGACACTTCATGGTATACTCTCCGGTATCCTTATCAAAGGTGACTGACAGCATCTCATCACCGTTTTCGTCCAGAATACAGGCGTGATTTTCCCCGTCCCGGCCGACCTGAATTCTTTCCTTAAATCCGTCATGCGCGAGCGTTTTGAGTTGTTCAAATTTTTTGGTCGCCGTCTCCCACGTTGTTCCGTTCGGCGGATGACAAATCTGCCGGATGAGCGTCAGCGCTTCAGGTTTGTTCGCTGAGCAGAAAAACGCCTTAATTTTTTCCCACAGGCTCACCTCCGGCGGGGTATCAAAGCGGGCTATTGCGTTGATCTGGCTGTTGCTGATTTCAGCAGAAAAAAATCTGTTTCCAATTTGCAATGACATAATAAAAACTCTCCTTAAACTGATATGCTGGGAGTGTCCGGCATATTAAAGCCCGGATGGGCGTTAGTATCGTAGTTGCCTGGCGCTTTATGTCACAATACGGTCATTGACTGATTAGGGCTCGCTGCTGATAATGAAGCAGCGAATTTTTTAATCAGGGTTCATTTATTATTGAAATATATCGCGGGCTCAGAATCGTCCGGAGTGTGGGGTCGGGGCGCGGGTACGGGGTACAGGGCTCGGGGGGCGGGTACGGGACGCGGAGCGCGGGTACGGGGCGCGGGGTACGGGGTGCGGGGCATGGTATCCGGAGTCCCGCTCTCCCGACTGAAAGCCTCTCCTGCCGGTGCAGCCTCTTCCCGCGCAGACCAGGTCGCTTCATAACTTTGTGCAGTCTGAGGTGCCGCGGTGACGGAATGGTCTGTCCAAAGCGCTTCGGATGCGTCTGTTGCTAATTCCGTTTCCCATCCCCCGGTCGGGTTTAAATGGTTAGTTTTACTGTACCCCTGACACTTCACGGTATACTCCCCGGTATCCTTATCAAAGGTGGCTGACAGCATCTCATCACCGTTTTCGTCCAGAATACAGGCGTGATTTTCCCCGTTCCGGCCGACCTGAACGCTTTCCTTAAATCCGCCATACGTGAGCGTTTTGAGTTGTTCAAATTTTCCGATCACCGTCTCCCACTGTGTTTCGTCCGGCACATGACAAATCTGCCGGATGAGCGTCAGTCCTTCAGGCTTGTTCGTTGAGCAGAAAAACGCCTTGATTTTTTCCCACAGGCTCACCTCCGGCGGGGTATCAGAGCGGACTATTGCGTTGATGCGGCGGTTGCTGATTTCAGCAGGAAAAAATCTGTTTCCGATTTTTAATGGCATAATAAAAACTCACCTTAAGCTGATATGAGGGTGAATATCGTAGCTGCCTGGCGCTTTATGTCACAATACGGTCATTGACTGATTAGGGCTCGCTGCTGATAATGAAGCAGCGAATTTTTTAATCAGGGTTCATTCATTATTTGCAGCAAGCCCTTTTGTATCAGCGCTGTGAATCTAAAATCTCGCTGTTATTCACAACATCCTGCGCTTTGGTATAGCTCTCAATCAGTAACTGATAAGCCGGGAAAATCTGCGTGTAAGCCTGCGCCCATTCCGCCGCATCGGCGCGGTTCCAGGTTTTTTGCAGCTCAGAGGCGACCGCGGCGGTATCCATCGGCACCACACCGGCCTGGACAACGCGTGCCAGGGTGATTTCCTGCGCCATCTTGGTGTAAGTACCGGAAGCATCAATCACCGCAAACACCTGATAGCCATCAGCCACAGCGCTGATCGCCGGGAATGCCATACAGACGCTGGTAATGGTACCGGCAATGATTAACTGTTTCTTACCGGACGCTTTCACCGCAGCCACAAATTCCGGGTTATCCCAGGCATTAATTTCACCTTTACGGGCAATATACTGAGCATGCGGTGCATTTTGGTGAATCTCCGGGATCAGCGGGCCATTCGGGCCCTGCGGCACAGACGCGGTGGTGATCACCGGAATATTGGCGAGCGTTGCCATTTTTGCCAGCACAGCGGCTCTGGCGCGTAATTCCGTCATCGGCATATCGCCGACAGTCTGGAACAGTCCGCTCTGATGATCGATTAACAACATCAGTGCATCATCAGGATTAATAACAGGACGCTGACCATTAAAGTTTGCCGGATTACTCATTTTAAGACCCTCACTTATGATAATTTGATGGTGATTTTTGTTTAAACAGCAGGTTTCTCAGAAACGCGCTGTTGTGCGGATTAAAATTAATCCATAAGCGAAAAGCTGAGTAGTGCGGATATTGATAAACAATGTTCTGAATTCAGAACAATCAGGCGGAAGTCAGCCGGTATAACGCGGCGGGATTCCTCACAGTGTGATCTGAATAACGTTAATATGAAACCGGAATGGTTAGATTTTCACTCCGCGTGATCGACACAGAAAATTAAGGATATACAATGCGTAAACTGACCCTTGCCCTGAGTGCACTGGCACTCGCGCTGAGCCTCAACAGTGTGGCTGATGCCAACGTGTACATGCCGGAAAAAGTCAGTGACGGCGTGACCGCTGCTCAGCTGGCAGAACAGCATGCCATTCACTGGGTTTCGGTTGAGCAGATTGAAAAGAGCCTGAAAGGGCAGCCCCCGATGGCAGTAGGCTTTGATATTGACGACACCGTCTTATTCTCAAGCCCGGGCTTTTACCGCGGTAAACTGGAATACTCCCCGGACGACTACAGTTATCTGAAAAACCCGGAATTCTGGGAAAAAATGAATAATGAGTGGGATAAATTCAGTATGCCGAAGAAATCCGGTGCGGAACTGGTTCAGATGCACCTGAAACGTGGTGATACCGTTTATTTCATCACCGGGCGCAGCAAAACCAAAACAGAAACGGTCACTCACTATGTACAGGAAGGGCTGCGTATTCCGGCGGATAAAATGAACCCGGTTATTTTTGCCGGTGATGAGGAAGGGCAGAATAATAAAGTCAGCCGGATGCGTGATCACAAACTGAAAATTTATTACGGTGATGCGGATGCTGATATTGCGGCTGCACGCGAACTGAATATCCGGGGTATCCGCGTATTACGCGCATCAAACTCCTCGTATCAGCCGCTGCCGAAAGCCGGTCAGTTCGGTGAGGAAGTGGTGATTAATTCCGAATATTAATGATAATCTGTCAATCATATAAAAACTCCGCGGCATAGCGGAGTTTTCAGGCCGTTGACAAACCCGCAGGGGTTGGCGACGACCGACAGAGGGTGTAAAAATAAACTAGGAAAATCAATTTATTGATTTTCGGCTGATAACACAAAGCAGGAAAAACCACGTTTTATCCTGCTTTGTCAGCAATCTCAAAACTCCGCGGCATAGCGGAGTTTTTTGTCTGTATTACCGGCAACGGGTTGTTTATCCGGATAAAACGCAGAGAATGAGATGTATTTCATAACAGGAAATACCGGTATTTTCGCAATTAATGCGGCGTATTCATCTTAAAAAGATGTATTTACGCCTTTTTTCTGCAATATTTTTGTTATCCTATTTTCAATTATTCTCTGGCAGGTAAAATCAGCAGGGAAGTCATTTAAACGAAGTATTTACTATACTGACCATAAGCATTAACAATTGGCCGGAACAGACATAATAAAAAATAAGAGAGGGATGTTATGGTGACGGGAGTTAAAAAAGTTGTTCCCATTTCCGCCATGATAGGAACACTGTTACTGACGCCTGTTTCGTGGGCCTCAACAGCACCGGTAACGCATCTGACCGAAGCAGATGCCAAAGTGGAAAATCTGAAAACATTTTCACAATCACCTGAAAATACAGAAACGCAGCCCGCAGAGCCGGTGCCCGGTGTGACTGCACTGCCCCTGAACGATGTCGCTGACCGTATCCGCCGTGAAGTCCCGGCGGCAACCCCATTACTGTATACTGATACACTGACAAACATTTATGCGGAACATCAGCTGAAACCGCTGTGGACCGATGAAAAAGCCCGCCTGTCTCTGGAAAATCAGCTGGCGGAAGCCGCACTTGCCGGATTCCAGCCGCAGTTTTCGGCCTGGCTGAATGCTCTGGCACAACCGGATCTGTCTCCGCTGGCACGGGATATGATTTTAACGGATGCGGCACTGGGTTATCTCTATTACCTCGATAACGTGAGCAGCAAAGGCGATAAATGGCTGTACGGTGCCCGTCCGTTCACGTTTGCGGCGGTCAGTGCCCCGTCACTGGTACGGCTGAATACAGCGGTACATAACGGCACACTGGCGGCATTTACAGACGCACTGTTACCGGCGAATAAGATGTATCAGCCGATGCGCAAAGCGATGCTGACAGAGCTGGCGGATACCGCGCCGTGGCCGGAAATGGTGATTAACCGCACATTACGTCCGGGGGAAAGTCATGAATCCGTCGGGGCACTGCGTGAGATCCTGCACCGCTTTAATCTGATCTCTGCCAATGACATGATGAGCGCCGGTGCCGCTTACGATAAAACGCTGGTGGCGGCGGTTAAACAGTTTCAGCTGCAGCATGGCCTGGAAGCCGATGGTATCATCGGCAAACAGACCCGTGAGTGGCTGAATAAGACACCACAGATGCGGGCTGCCATTATGGCGGTGAATATTCAGCGCCTGCGTATTACGCCGGACAATGAGCCGACCGCTATTCTGGTTAATATTCCGGATTTTTCCCTGTATTTCTATGTGGATAATAATCTGATCCTGGAATCCAGAACCATTGTCGGCCGCGCTGAGCGTAAAACACCGATTATGTCCAGCGCCCTGAATAATGTGGTGATTAATCCGCCGTGGACGGTTCCGCCGACCATGAGCCGTCAGGATGTTGTGCCGCGCGGCAGGGCTGATCCAAGTTACTTCAGCAGTCGTGGTTACACCATCTATAACGGCTGGAGTAACAACGCCTCTGTGGTTGATCCGTACAGCATTGACTGGAGCGTTATCACGCCGTCAAACTTCCCTTACCGGATAACCCAGGCACCGGGCCCGTCCAACTCACTGGGACGTTATAAATTCAATATGCCGAACTCAGAGGCGATTTATCTGCACGATACCCCGAACCACAGCCTGTTTAATAAAAACATGCGGGCTATCAGTTCCGGCTGTGTGCGGGTGAACAAAGCCAAAGATCTCGCGGCGATACTCCTTGGTGATGCGGGCTGGAACGAAACCCGCGTGGATGGAGCACTGAAAGCGGGCAGTACCCGTTATGTCTCTATCCCGAACCGTATTCCGGTTTATCTCTATTATCAGACTGCCTGGGTAAATGCGGAGAATATCCCGCAATATCGCGCGGATATTTACCGTTACGATGACAGCAGCCTGAAAGGTATTGATAAATTAACGGATATCACGCCTTTCCTGATAAAAAGCTGATCGTATGAAGCCGTTTATTTATTAAGAATAAACGGCTTTTTTGTTGAAATATAATTAACCGGAAAACCATGCCGGGATAAAAATAATGGACGGCACAATATTATATCCGGTCAGTCCGTTAATTAACTAAAAGTGATTAAATTTGCCGTATTGCAGTGCGCGGCAAAAGCTCAGCGGATGCGGCATCGGACCCGCTGTACACCGGGTGTTCACGAAAATGTCGGCAGAGTTTACTTTCTGCGTAAAAATGTGTTTTTTTATTTGACTCCGGGGGATTGAATCGGTAAAAAATAGACGGTCAGTTTTGTTTATTGTTGTTTTCTTCATATTGACGTTAATATTGAAATAACCTGACAAAAATTTACAGAAATAGACAAAACCGATCCGCTGCGGGTCTGAACGGTGAACACTATTATCGCTGTCCGGCCATGTAATATTTAATCAGATAAAGAGTGATTACCGTCAATGGATATAATTGATAATAACCGCCGTAAATGGCTGGGTTTTGGTGCGGCGGCGCTGGGGTTGGCTTTATTACCGAATCACGCATTTGCGTCCCTGACCACACCCCGGCCGAAAATTTTGCGGTTTGAAAACCTCAATACCGGTGAATTTTTAAAAGCAGAATTTTTTGACGGTAAACGTTATAACCGCTCTGAACTGGCCCGCCTGAACAAGCTGTTCCGCGACCACCGCAGTAATAAAGTTAAAACGATTGACCCGCACCTGTTTGATCAAATGTATCTGTTACAGGTGATGATGAACATCAATAAACCAATCCAGCTGGTATCCGGTTACCGTTCACTGGTCACCAACAATGAACTGCGCAGAACCACCTCCGGTGTGGCAAAGAAAAGTTATCACACCCGTGGTCAGGCAATGGATTTCCGTATTCCGGGCATCCAGTTAAGTCAGGTGCGCAAAGCTGCTCTGAAAATGCGGGCGGGTGGTGTGGGCTATTATCCGTCCAGTAATTTCGTTCATATGGATACAGGACCGGTCAGAACGTGGTAATCTGTTGTTATTACCCGCTTTAACCGGAGTTTTGTGTCATGCAATATCATATTATTCCTGTCACCGGCTTTATGCAGAACTGCACCCTGATCTGGTGTGATGAAACAAAAGCCGCTGCCATTGTCGATCCCGGCGGTGAAGCACCGCGTCTTATCCGTGAAATTGAACAACGCGGCCTGAAACTGGAAAAAATCCTTTTGACGCACGGTCACTTTGACCATGTCGGCGCAACCGCTGACGTGGCAGAGCACTTTAATGTGCCGATCGTCGGCCCGCAAAAGGAAGATGCATTCTGGATTGACGGACTGACTCAGCAGAGCCAGATGTTTGGTGTGGAGCCGTGTCGTGCATTTACCCCGGATCAGTGGCTGGAAGAGGGCGACAAGGTCACCGTCGGCAATTTTGAGCTGGATGTGCTGCATTGCCCCGGTCATACACCGGGTCATGTTATTTTTGTGGATAAGCAGGACAAACTGATCTCAATGGGTGATGTGCTGTTCAGAGGGGGGGTCGGCCGCAGTGATTTCCCGCGCGGTAATCATCAGGATCTGATCCGTTCAATTAAAGAAAAAGTGCTGCCGCTGGGGGATGAGTACCGTTTTATCCCGGGCCATGGCCCGATGTCCACACTCGGGGAAGAGCGCCGCACCAATCCGTTCTTACAGGATGAGCAGCCGGTCTGGTAAGCAATATTCCTGCAGAAATAAAAATGCCTGACACCGTCAGGCATTTTTTATGGCTAAAACGACATTACAGCACCGCGACAATGGCTTCACACAGCGGAACCATATTTTCCAGGGTCAGACCGGCAACGTTAATACGACCGGAGCTGACAGCATATACCGCATAGTCATCACGCAGACGCGCAACCTGTTCTTTGGTCAGGCCACTGAAAGAGAACATACCGTTCTGGCGGATAATAAAGCTGAAGTCCTGCTTCGCGCCTTTTTCCTGCAAGGTGTTCACAAAGAGCTGGCGCATACGCTTGATACGCTCACGCATGGTGGTCAGTTCCTGAATCCACTCTTCTTTCAGTTCCGGATCAGACAATACTGTCGTTACCACCGCACCACCGTGTGACGGCGGGTTAGAGTAGTTAGTACGGATCACGATCTTGATCTGGCTGAATGCGCGATCGGCAGTGTCCGGATCAGCGGCAACCAGAGTACAGGCACCGACACGTTCGTTGTACATGCCGAAGTTTTTAGAATAAGAACTGGCAACCAGCATCTCAGGATGGGATTTTGCAAAAATACGCAGCCCCTGAGCATCTTCATCCAGACCGGCCGCAAAACCCTGATAAGCGAAGTCGAAGACCGGCAGCAGACCTTTTTCTTTTACCAGAACAGATAACTGTGCCCATTGTTCAGCTGTCGGGTCAATACCGGTCGGGTTATGGCAGCAGCCGTGCAGCAGGATCACATCACCGGCTTGTGCCGCTTCCAGGCTTGCCAGCATGCCATTGAAATCCAGGGCATGATTTTCGGCATCATAGTAATTGTACGTGCAGATTTCCAGACCGGCACCGGCAAAGATACCGTTATGGTTAGGCCAGGTCGGGTTGCTGATCCAGACACGTTTTGCGCTGGTTTGTTTAGCAATAAAATCAGCCGCGATACGCAGCGCACCGGTGCCGCCCGGTGCCTGTGCGGTACGGGCACGTTTGGCGGTGATGATATCGCTGTTATCACCGAACAGCAGTGCCTGAGTCACTGTCCCGAACTCAGGGATCCCGGTGATTGGCAGGTAGTTTTTCGTGGTTTCATTATCCAGCAGATACTTTTCCGCTTTTTTAACGCAGCTCAGTACCGGTGTTTTACCGGTTTCATCTTTGTAAACACCAATACCTAAATTGATTTTGTTTTCACGGGGGTCCTGACGGAAACTGTCAGCCAGACCTAAGATCGGGTCGGCAGGCGCGGCAGTAATATTCTCAAACATAGTTGTTGATCCCAATAGTATCTGATAATGCGGATAAGAGGACAGTCACAAGGTTATCAGGTTAACTCCCTGTAAATCATTTGCCAACTGTTTACAGAAAAAAGACGAAGATCTTGTGAAGTGGGTGACGTCCTGTTGAGGTTTGTATGAAAATACATCACAAAACGGGTTATATATCCAACGTCATTCAAGTTACAGGAAGGCGGCAAAGGAAGACAGATGGGGAGCATACATTAGTATGTGACCCGGCTGGCTGAGTGCAGCCAACGAACCTGTAGTTTGAATGAATAAGGATATACAGATAACAAAAAACCCACGGTATACCGTGGGTTTTGTATTCAATTCAGCGTAAACGCTAAATCAGAACTGGTAGGTCAGACCTAAACCAACAACGTCACCGGTGTTGATGTGTGAACCACGGGTGAAGTCGTCGTTGTCCAGCAGGTTGATTTTATAATCAATGACTGCAGACATGTTTTTGTTGAAGTAGTAGTAAGCACCCAGGTCGATGTATTTAACCAGGTCTTCGCTGCCTTTAGTACCGTTGTTCAGGTCTTTACCTTTAGACTGCAGGTAAGCGATGGATGGACGCAGACCGAAGTCGAACTGGTACTGAGCAACTAATTCAATGTTCTGAGTTTTGTTAGCGATGAAATCAGCACCAGTTAAATCATTTTTACCGTACTTAGTCATGTTACGGGTTTCACCGTACAGAGCGGCCAGGTACAGGTTGTTAGCGTCGTATTTAGCACCAACGTTCCATGCTTCAGCACGTTTACCATCAGCACCGCCCAGACCATTCTGCTGAGCAATAGTACGTGCAGAGTTAGAGTAACCAGCACCCAGAGTCACACCCCAGCCCAGGTCATAAGCGGTAGAGAAACCGTAACCGTCGCCATTGGCTTTAACGCCTTCACGACCAGAAATTGAGTTTTCGTCGTTAGCACCCTGATACTGCAGAGCGAAGTTCAGGCCATCAACGTAACCGAACATATCAGTGTTACGATAGGTCAGCAGGTTAGCTGCACGACCAGTCATGTAGATATCGGTCTGAGCCATGGTGTCGCCACCGAACAGTGGCAGAACGTCGGTCCATGCTGCAGTGTCATATACCACACCGTAGTTACGGCCGTAGTCGATTGAACCGAATTCAGCGAATTTGAAACCAGCGTAGGCTAAACGTACTTTATTAGCGTTGTCGCCTTCAACGTTGTTGGTTTTGATTTCGTTCTCGAAACGACCGAAACCGGTCAGCTGGTCAGTGATCTGAGTTTCACCTTTGATGCCGAAACGAACGCGTGAATCGTCGCCATCTTCTTTGTCGCCGTTGTCATCAGACTTAGCGAACATGTGACGAACGTCAACTTTACCGTACAGGTCTACTTTGTTGCCGTCTTTGTTGTAGATTTCAGCTGCGTTTGCTGCACCAGCAACTAACAGAGCCGGGATAACCACTGCAAGAATATTGCGTTTCATTATTATTACCCTCATTGGTGTTATTCGGACACCTGCCACTGCCAGAAATAGTTCTGAAAAAAATTTGGAACTATTTATGAGAGTTTAGTGTCGTCTGTGTCGGCGACCAGTGTTCCATTGGTAAAATATTTTATCTACCCTGAAAGTGCTACAAAAACGAAGAATCAGTAACAAATGGCAAGAAAGCATTTCAAAATGTAAATAATTGGGAACTTTTTGAACAGTAAGATCACCAGACATAAAAAAAGCCGACCTGAAGGCCGGCTTTTTACATTCAATATTTTTGATGAAAATCAGAATGTGGCGCTGCGCGGGGTACGCGGGAACGGGATGGTTTCACGGATATTTGAGACACCCGTCACATATGAGACCAAACGTTCAAAACCCAGACCGAAACCGGCATGCGGTACAGTGCCGTAGCGGCGCAGATCACGGTACCACCAGTAATCTTCTTTATTCATACCTAGTTCATCAAAGCGGGCATCGAGTTTGTCCAGACGCTCTTCACGCTGGGAACCCCCGATAATTTCACCGATCCCCGGTGCCAGCACGTCCATCGCTGCCACGGTTTTGCCATCTTCGTTTTCACGCATATAGAAGGCTTTGATGGCTTTCGGGTAGTTTTTAACGACAACCGGAGCTTTGAAGTGTTCTTCCGCCAGGTAACGCTCGTGCTCAGAGGACATATCCACGCCCCAGTACACCTCGTTTTCAAAGGTTTTGCCGCAGTTTTCCAGGATGTTGATCGCATCGGTGTAATCAACCTGTGCGAAATCGGAAGTGACAAAACGCTCCAGACGTTCGATGGCTTCTTTATTAATACGCTCAGCAAAGAATTCGAGATCGTCACGGCGCTCTTCCAGAACCGCTTTGAAGACATATTTCAGCATGGCTTCAGCCAGACCGGCAACATCATCCAGGTTGGCAAACGCCACTTCCGGCTCGACCATCCAGAATTCCGCCAGGTGACGGCTGGTGTTGGAGTTTTCCGCACGGAACGTCGGACCAAAGGTGTAGATTTTGCTCAGTGCGGAGGCATAAGCTTCACCGTTCAGCTGACCGGAGACGGTCAGGAAGGCTTCCCGGCCGAAAAAGTCTTCGCTGAAATCCACTTCGCCTTTGTCGTTACGCGGCAGGTTGTGGAAATCCAGCGTAGAGACGCGGAACATTTCACCGGCACCTTCGGTATCAGAGGTGGTGATCAGCGGGGTGGATACCCAGAAGAAACCCTGCTCATCAAAGAAACGGTGTAATGCCTGGGATAAGGTATGACGGACACGGGCAACTGCGCCAATCAGGTTAGTGCGCGGACGCAGGTGTGCCACTTCACGCAGATACTCAACAGAGTGACGTTTTGCCGCCATCGGGTAGGTATCCGGATCATCAACCATACCAACCACACGAACCTGTGAGGCATGAATTTCAAAGCTTTGTCCCTGACCCGGGGAAGCAACCACTTTCCCGGTGACTTCGACAGAACAGCCCGCCGTTAAATGAAGCACTTCATCATTATAATTAGGTAAATTACTTTCGATGACGGCCTGTACCGGATTAAAGCAGGAACCGTCGTAGACGGCGAGGAATGAGATCCCGGCTTTTGAATCTCTCCTTGTACGGACCCAACCCTGTACCGTGACTTCGCTGTCAACAGGTACACGGCCTTGCAGTACATCGACCACAGGCGCTATGCTCATAGTGGAAACTCTCTCTTCTTATATATAGGTCTGTTACACGCGTTACCCGCCATCCTCTGAGATGTGAGTAACAGAATAGTCATCAGTTGCCGTCAAACGGGCAATCTCACTATGTTACTTGCTCACTCTCAGGAAACAAGCAGAAATTGGGGATTAACCGCCCGAAAAACAGAAAAAATAACCGTCTTTTTCTGTTCTCCGGGGGATGGCGTATAAAAGGCGGGATCAGCAGGCGCGCTGAACGTGGGGAATATCAAATGCGCGGCGCAGTTTATCGACAAATTCATCATCTTCACAGATGGTTTTGCCGGGGCTGTCAGAGAGCTTGGCGACCGGTTTGCCGTTGCATTCCACCAGCTTGATAACAATATTGAGCGGCTCAACATCCGGGATATTGCAGGTCAGGCGGGTGCCGATACCAAACACCAGGTTTATCCGGTCACAGAAATGGGCATAAAGCGCGAGGGCTTTGCGGAAATCCAGGTTGTCTGAAAAGACCAGGGTTTTGCTCATCGGGTCGATACCCAGCTTTTCATAGTGAGCAATCGCTTTTTCGCCCCATTCCACCGGATCCCCGGAATCGTGGCGCAGACCCTGGTAGGCGCGGGCAAACGGAGCATCGAAATCGCGCAGGAAAGCATCCATGGTGATGCAGTCTGTTAAGGCGACACCCAGCTGATCCGGATATTCATCAAGCCAGGTCTGGAGAGCGGCGCGCTGGCTGTTGGCCAGTTCTGCGCTGATTTGCTGATGTGCCTGGAACCATTCATGTGCCTGGGTGCCGACCGGCTCCAGATCGAGTTCTTCCGCCAGCAGGTAATTGCTGGTGCCGACCAGATACGGGAAATGCTGTTTCAGTTCTGTGACAATGGCTTTCTGAACATCAAAAGAGAAACGGCGGCGGGTGCCGAAATCCATCAGTTTAAAGCGGCTGAGGTCAATTCCGGCCTGCTCTGCATCCTGATAAAAACGCGCCACCAGCTCACGCAGACGGATAACGGCATCTTCCGGCGTGACCTGCGGTGATTCATGACGGTGAACGAGTTCACTGATCAGCGCCAGCAGCGGCACTTCCCACAGGATAACGTCCACCCACGGACCGCGGATACGGATAGCCAGCTGACCGCTGCTGTCACAGCGGATATCCACCTGTGACGGGTCAAACCGGAACTGACGGAACCAGGCGAGATAGTCCGCCGAAAAGAACGGCAGGCGGGCCAGATAGTTGTACTCGTCATCACTGACTGACAGCTCTGACATCATTGCCACCCGGCGGCGCAGTTCATCTGCGTACTGCCCCAGCCGTTTGCTGCTCCGGCAGCGGAATTCCGCGACCACCGGAATTGAGCGGTAATGATGGAACACTGCCTGCTGCATATGCAGCTTATACGCATCGGTATCCAGCAGTGATGTGATAATCGGGGTTGCTTCTGAATTCATGGCGCTTTCAGCATCCTCACGGAGCAATCAACCTAAACAGGTTATAGCTTACTATTGTCTGCGTATAGTAACACGTTATTTTCCCTGTGCGTGATGTTCAGCGTGCAATCACATTATTTGTTAACATTTTATTCATATCTGATGCGGCACCGCACCGTCAGGAAATCAGGGCGTATCACAAACTGCTAAAATTTCGTTTACCACGGCGCCTGAATTATGAGAGCCTAAGAACAGCGTAATTGTAATCATTTAATAAAACAGTGAAGAGAAAATCATGACACAACAGCGGCAGGCGAAGTATCGTCAGGACTATCGGGCTCCTGACTATACCATTACCCATATTGATCTCGATTTTGCGCTCGACCCGCAGACGACAGTGGTGACTGCCGTCAGTCAGGTGAAGCGCCTGAATGACAACGCCTCTGAGCTGGTACTTGCCGGTGAGGGGCTGACGCTGAAGCAACTGACCATTGATGGCAAAGTCTGGTCAGATTACCGTGAAGAATCCGGTTCGCTGCACATTCAGAATGTGCCTGAACAATTCACCCTGCAAATTATTAATGAAATCAGCCCGGCGGAAAATACCGCACTTGAAGGGCTGTATGTGTCCGGTGATGCACTCTGCACACAGTGTGAGGCGGAAGGCTTCCGTCATATCACGTATTACCTTGATCGTCCGGATGTGCTGGCGCGTTACACCACCCGGATCACGGCGGACAAAGCCCGTTATCCGTATCTGTTATCCAACGGTAACCGGATTGATGCCGGGGTATCCGGGGATAAACACTGGGTGAAATGGGAAGATCCGTTCCCGAAACCAAGTTACCTGTTTGCGCTGGTGGCCGGTGATTTTGATGTGCTGCGCGATATTTTCACCACCCGCAGCGGTCGTGATGTGGCGCTGGAACTGTTTGTCGACAAAGGCAACCTTGATCGTGCCGGCTGGGCGATGACCTCCCTGAAAAATGCCATGAAATGGGATGAAGAGCGCTTTGGTTTCGAATATGACCTCGACATCTATATGATTGTGGCTGTCGATTTCTTCAATATGGGCGCGATGGAGAATAAAGGACTGAACGTCTTTAACTCCAAATATGTGCTGGCGAAGAATGAAACGGCGACAGACAAAGATTATCTCGGGATTGAATCCGTTATCGGTCATGAATATTTCCATAACTGGACCGGTAACCGCATCACCTGCCGTGACTGGTTCCAGCTCAGCCTGAAAGAAGGGCTGACCGTTTTCCGTGACCAGGAATTCAGCTCCGACCTCGGCTCCCGCCCGGTCAACCGTATTAATAATGTCCGCGTGATGCGTGCCGCTCAGTTTGCCGAGGATGCCGGTCCGATGGCGCACCCGATCCGTCCGGACAAAGTCATTGAAATGAATAACTTCTATACGCTGACCGTGTATGAGAAGGGCTCAGAAGTGATCCGCATGATCCACACGCTGCTCGGCGAAGAGCAGTTTCAGGCGGGGATGCAGCTTTATGTTCACCGCCATGACGGCAGCGCCGCGACCTGTGATGATTTTGTGCAGGCGATGGAAGATGCATCGAATGTCGATCTCACTCTGTTCCGTCGCTGGTACAGCCAGTCCGGCACACCGCTGGTGACGGTACGTGACAGTTATGATGCGGATAAAAAACAGTATCAGCTGCATGTGACTCAGATGACCCCGCCGACACCGGATCAGCAGGACAAACAGCCGCTGCACATTCCGTTTGATATCGAACTGTACGGCAGCAACGGTGATGTGATCCCGCTGCGCCATGAAGGGGAGCCGGTTCATTCCGTACTGAATATTACCCGTGATGAGCAGACCTTCACCTTTGATGATGTCAGTGAAAAGCCGGTACCGTCACTGTTCCGTGAATTTTCCGCGCCGGTGAAAGTGGATTATCCGTATACCGATGCACAGCTGGCATTCCTGATGCAGCACGCCCGCAATGAATTTGCCCGCTGGGATGCCGCGCAGTCTCTGCTGGCATTACATATAAAGGAAAACATCCGCCGCTGTCAGGCTGGTGAAGATTTACAGTTACCGGAAGGGGTAACCGATGCTTTCCGTGCGGTGCTGCTTGATGAGCAGATCGATCCGGCGCTGGCGGCTCAGATTCTGACCCTGCCGTCAGAAACCGAAGTTGCGGAATGGTTCCCGGTGGTGGATCCGGATGCGATCAATGCGGTAATGACCTTTATTGCCGGTACATTTGCCCGTGAACTGGCAGATGAGTTATATGCGGTGTATGTCAGCATGAAAACCGGGGCATACCAAATCGATCATGCGGATATTGCAAAACGCGATCTGCGCAATGTCTGTCTGGGCTATCTGGCGCTGGATGAGGACAAAGCACAGGCAGATAAGCGTGTGTCGCAGCAGTATGCGCAGGCCGACAATATGACCGATTCCCTGGCGGCGCTGACGGCGGCGGTGAAAGCTGTGCTGCCGTGCCGCGATAACCTGCTGGCGGATTACGATAACAAATGGCATCAGGATGGTCTGGTGATGGACAAGTGGTTTATGCTTCAGGCCACCCGTCCGGATGCGGATGTACTGGATAATGTGAAATCACTGCTCACCCACCGCTCTTTCACTATGGCGAACCCGAACCGGGTGCGCTCACTGGTCGGTGCGTTTGTGATGAATAACCCGAAAGCGTTCCATGATAAGTCCGGTAAAGGCTATGAATTCCTGGCGGAGATCCTCTGTGATCTGAACAGCCGTAACCCGCAGGTGGCATCACGTCTGATCGAGCCGCTGATCCGCCTGAAACGTTATGACGATAACCGTCAGAGCAAAATGCGTGATGCACTGCTGCGTCTGAAAGGGCTGGATAATCTCTCCGGTGATCTGTTCGAGAAAATCACCAAGGCACTGGATGAGAATTGATCATTGCTTTTGCGGATAAAGGAGCGATAGTGGGCAGAGAAACGAAAAGCATGCGCGTCATGGATGACGCGCATGAGCGTACAGGGAGGTATTTACAGCGACTTTTCGTTTTTGCCCGCTGTCAGCGACTTCACTGAAGCTGATACAGACAAAACACCTCTCCGGAGGTGTTTTTTTTGTACTGCAATATATTGTCACAGTAACAGGGCGTTATTTTTTACCGGATACGGTAAACTCAGGCCAATGACGACCTGTATATAAAAGAAAGGATTTCGTGATGAGAAATGAAATAAACCGGTGCAGTCGCTGGTTACAGGGGTTGTTTTCCCTGTTTTTACTGTTTTTTGCTGTGACGGCATTTGCTCAGACGGAGACATTTCCCCGTATGCAGGGGGCGGTGACTGATACCGCCGGATTACTGACCGATGCTGAGCGCAGCAGTATTGAGCAGAAACTGAATACATTGCGGGCCCGGACCGGCGCACAGATTGCGGTACTGACTGTGAAAACGACCGGAACGCGTGATATTGAAAGTTATGCGGAAAAAGTCTTTAACAAATGGCGGCTGGGGCGTATCAGTATCGATGATGGTATTTTGCTGCTGGTGGCGGTGGATGACCGCGCGATGCGGATTGAGGTCGGGTACGGGCTGGAAGGGGCGGTCAGTGATGCGGCGGCAAACCGTATCCTTAATGATTATTTCATTCCGAATTTTAAAATGGGGAATTATGCCGGTGGTATTAATGATACCGTTGATGCCCTGATTGCCAAAGTCCGTAATGAACCGCTGCCGCCGGTCACCACGCCGGCATTTTTTATCGCCAAACAGGCAGAGCCCGTTGGCTGGATCGATATTGTCCTCGGTGTGGTACTGGCGGCGAGTGCGTATCTGTGGGTGGCTTTCCTGTATGGCATGGTGAAGCGTTTTAAACTGAAAGCCGCGATCCCGATCGCCATTATTCTTTATCTGACCTGGTACGCCGGGGGCTTTAATAACCCGGCCGGAAACGGTATCCATTTCGGGGAAGATTTTCTCTGTGAGGAATTACCGCGCTGGAGTCAGTTCCTGTTCCTGAAAATTTTGCCGTTCTGGCTGGTTATCGTCCTCACTTTCACGATGTTTATCGCCGTCGTTTTCCTGTTTCTGCTCTGCCTGGGCGGGGCTATCTGGCTGATCGGAAAAGTGGTGAAAACAAAAAAAATGCGTATGGCCATCGGCTTTGGTGCTGTCGGCACGCTTTTCGGGTTTATTTTTGGTTTGTCGTACGGCGGCAGCCCGGCTTTTGCACTGCTGTGCGGGGGCGGATTAGGTCTGTTTATGGGCATCGGCAACTATCTCGGCATTGTTAAATCAGGGGGCGGAGGCGGAGGCGGAGGTGGTCGTGGTGGTCGCGGCGGCGGCGGCGGATTCCGCAGCGGCGGCAGTGGTTACAGCGGCGGCAGCAGCCGATCCTCATCCGGCGGCGGCGGACGCAGCGGGGGCGGCGGGGCATCCGGTCGCTGGTAATCTGACAGTATATGGCGCACAAAAAGTGTGCGTCATATACTGCGTAAAAAAGCCGTGCAGAACGGACGCATTTCACCTATTATAGCCGCCTGAGATAGGCTCCCGCTGTTTCAGCTATGATTCACGACCTATTTTGTTACAGAGAAATTGCCCGGTACGGCGTGTTGTGCCGAAAACACATATCTATAGCAAAAGGTATTTAAGATGTATTATCCGCTAGTCAGGAAGGCTCTGTTCCGCCTTGATCCGGAACGTGCCCACGAATTCACCTTTCACCAGCTTAAACGTCTTTCCCGCTCTCCTTTCCGTTTTCTTATTCAGCAGCATGTCGCTACCAAACCCGTTCAGTGCATGGGACTCTCTTTTAAAAACCCGCTCGGATTAGCCGCCGGTCTTGATAAAGACGGTGAATGTATTGACGCGTTTGACGCCATGGGTTTTGGTTTTGTTGAGGTCGGTACGGTCACCCCGAAACCACAGCCGGGAAATGATAAGCCACGTCTGTTTCGTATTGTCGAGGCAGAAGGGTTAATTAACCGGATGGGATTTAATAATCTCGGGGTGGATAACCTGGTTGAAAATATTAAACAGGCTCGTTTCGGTGGTATTCTGGGAATTAATATCGGCAAAAATAAAGATACGCCGGTTGAGCAGGGGAAAGACGACTATCTGATTTGTATGGATAAAGTGTATACCCATGCCGGATATATCGCTGTTAATATTTCCTCACCGAATACCCCGGGATTACGGACACTGCAATACGGCGATATGCTGGATGACCTGCTGTCAGCAATAAAAATAAAGCAGCAGGAACTGCATCAGAAACACGGAAAATATGTCCCTGTCGCGGTGAAAATTGCCCCGGATTTAACAGAGGAAGAATTAATTCAGGTCGCTGACAGTCTGATTCGCCATAATATTGATGGTGTGATTGCCACCAATACCACATTAGACCGCTCATTAGTACAGGGATTAAATCACTGCAATGAAACCGGCGGATTAAGTGGCCGTCCGGTGCAGAGTAAGAGCACGGAAATTATCCGTTTATTATCGAAAGAGCTGAACGGAAAATTACCGATCATCGGTGTCGGCGGAATAGATTCCCTCGTTGCCGCCCGGGAAAAAATGGACGCAGGTGCATCATTGATCCAAATCTATTCAGGATTTATCTACCACGGGCCAAAATTAATAAAAAATATTGTAAATAGCCTGTAATTTTCACTATTATTCCTGTCAGGGGGTTTATTTTTCCCCCTGTTTCTTCTATATTTTCAGATGTTGCCTGAAAAATTGTGACTGGCAGGCAATGCACGTTAAAGTAAACAATTACTTTTAATTATTTTATTTAATGTGTAGTAAAAATATAAATCGCTAATCAGGTATTAGCCGGGAATGTGATCAGATGAAAATAAAACCTGACGATCAATGGCAGTGGTATTACGATGATACGCATGAGCGTATTATGCTGGATCTTGCCAACGGAATGGTATTCCGCTCCCATTTTGCACCACGCCTGCTGGCACCGTATGCACGGTGTCACAGCCCGTTTTCTGTTGATGATGCCGCGTTATTTTTTATCTTTGAAGAACAGATTAAAAAATTAGATATTCCGGCACAACAGTGTGCTGAATTAACATTGAATGCGTTAATTGCATCGCGTTTTTTAAAGCCGCAAATGCCGAAGAGCTGGTATTTTTCATTGTTTTGCGCAATGACAAAACCGGAGCAGGGGCAGCTGGTTGAAGTGGTGGCGGGTAACAATCGTCAGCGCAGCAACTTTATTGTGGCGGAAGCAGGGGAAAGTGCCAGTTTATGTCTGCTGGTTGATCCGGTACTTGAATTACACGATCGGAGCATGTGTTTTTGTGATCCGATCAAGATCATGAATGATCGTTTATTGCCAAGAACCCCGGTAACACGGCGTTTATTAATGGACAGAGCTGTCTGAGGCTGTCCGGTAAACGATCATTATCAGGATCGGGTAATGTTACATGATCCACAATGGATCCTTATTGTTAATAAGTGATCCATTTAGCTGAAATACCCCCGGTGGTTTATCTGCCGGGGGTATTTTTTTCAGTTATCCGTGGCGGATCGTAATATTGGTTTTCGGAACACAGCTGCACGCCAGAATATCACCGTTCTCTTTTATTGCCCCGGCTTTCAGCGGAGTGACGTCACCGGAGACCAGTGTGACTCTGCAGCAGCCGCAGACACCGGCCCGGCAGGAGTACGGAATATTGACCTGATGGCCTTCCAGCTGCTCCAGTAAGACATGCTGATTATTCACCGGGTACAATTTTCCGTTGAATGTCAGTTCCAGAGCCGTTTCCGGCTGTGCAGGGGCGGCCTGCACTTTCTCAACGATTTGCTCCTGATACTGACGCGGCTCACGGGTTTCCAGTACGGTGACGGTATCACCGACCTGAATCACGCCGCTGTTGCGGGCAATGGCATTCATGCCGAAATCCACATCATCATTCTCTGCCGCTTTCCGGAAGGTCTGCAGGGTGTGGAACGGCTCCATTTCCGGGTGCTTAATGCCTTTATCCGTACTGACGGTCGTGAGAATACAACGGCTGCACGGTTTTTTCAGATCAAACACCACATCACCGACCTGAATGGTTTTCCAGCGGTCTTCCGCAAACGGCTCCGCACCGGTGACAATAATATTGCCGCGGAACTGCTCAATTTTAATACCGGCACCGCAGCGGCGCTGCACTTCGCGGAAAGACGCTTCGTTTACCACCAGATAAGGATAACCATCGGCAAACGACACCGCCGTATCCGGGAATTTTTTTACCCGGCGGGTGGATTGCGGGCTGAGCCAGCGCAGCTGTACCGGGATATCAAAGAACTGACACAGCCACTGATTGATTTTTTCCGGCGCAAGCAGCGAGGTGAAATGATTTCCCCAGACTTCGCACGGCAGGTGATCGGGACGGAAATCCTCAAACAGGATCGTGGCACCGCTGCCTTCCGGGCTGCGCAGGTAAATTCCGTTACTCAGCAGCACCGGGGTAAACAGCACCATCTGCGGATAACGGCGGGCGGTGATAAATTTTCCGGTCTCATCCGTTATCATAAAATTGCGGTCAAAGCTCAGTCCGGTTTCGCCGGCATGGCTTTGAGACTGGCGGATACCCTTCATTGACTTCACAGGAAAGGTATATAAACGGGAGAGGGTGATGGGTGTTGTCGTCATTGTTATCCGTTCTTTTCGTTATTATCAGTAATACCACAATGGCATCCCGGTTTATCCGGAAAAAGGTGAACGTCAATTTTATGATTTACCGCCCGGATCCGCTATAATGCGCTCCAATTTTTTATTTCAACGGTAAACCATGATGAACGCGTATTTTGCCAGCACCGCCCGCGGGCTCGAAGAACTCTTAAAAAATGAATTAGCGACACTGGGCGCTGAGGATCTCAGTATTACGCAGGGTGGCGTTCACTTCCGGGCGCAGCCGCGTACGATGTACACGTGTCTGATGTGGAGTCGTCTGGCATCCCGTATTTTATTACCGCTGAATGAGTTTAATGTCTATAGTGACATGGATCTTTATCTCGCGGTGCAATCCATTGACTGGCCATCGGTGTTCTCCGCTGACAAGACATTTGCCGTGCATTTCAACGGGACTAACGATGAGATCCGCAACAGTCAGTACGGCGCACTGAAAGTCAAAGATGCTATCGTTGACAGCTTTACCCGCAAAACCGGCACGCGTCCGGATGTGGCAAAACAGCAGCCGGATATCCGTATCAATGTCTATCTCAATAAAGAAAAAGCCTCACTGGCAATCGACCTGAGCGGGGATTCCCTGCATATCCGCGGCTACCGCGAACTGGCTGGTCAGGCTCCGCTGAAAGAGAACCTGGCGGCGGCAATTATTCTGCGTTCCGGCTGGCAGAAAGAGACCCCGATGGTCGATCCGATGTGCGGCTCCGGCACCCTGCTGATTGAAGCGGCAATGATAGCCTCTGATTGCGCGCCGGGCCTGAACCGTCACCACTGGGGCTTTGAAGCCTGGTGCAGCCATGACAAAGCAGTCTGGGAATCTGTCCGTGCTGAAGCGCGTGAACGTGCCAATGCCGGTCTGATCAGTGCAACCGCCCGTTTCTTCGGTTCTGATACTGATAAACGTGTACTGGATATGGCCCGCGCCAATGCCCGCCGCGCCGGGGTGGATAAACTGATTACTTTTCAGCAGAAAGATGCCACCAAACTGGAAAATCCGCTGCCGGACGGCCCGAAAGGCACCATTATTTCCAACCCGCCGTACGGTGAGCGTCTGGAAAGCGAACCGGCGCTGATTGCCCTGCACAGTGTGTTTGGCCGTGTGGTAAAAACCCGTTTCCCGGGCTGGCGCCTGTCATTGTTCAGTGCTTCCCCGGAACTGCTCAGCAGCCTGCAATTGCGTGCAGAGCGTGAATTCAAGGCGAAAAACGGCCCGCTGGATTGTGTGCAGAAAAACTATCAGTTAAGTGACACACCACCGGCAACGGCGCAGGATATCGGGGCAGATTTTGCCAACCGTCTGCGTAAGAACGAAAAGAAATTAGCAAAATGGGCGAAACAGGAAGGCGTCGAATGTTATCGCCTTTATGATGCCGATCTGCCTGAGTATAATGTCGCGGTTGACCGTTATGCGGATTATGTGGTGGTGCAGGAATATGCACCGCCGAAAACCGTGGATCCGAACAAAGCGCGTCAGCGCCTGTTCGATGTGATCAGCGCGACACTGGCCGTGCTGGAGTTACCGGCGCACAAGCTGATCCTGAAAACCCGTCAGCGCCAGAAAGGCAAACAGCAGTATGAAAAACTGGCGGAGAAACAGAACAGTTTCCTGGTGAAAGAGTATAACGCACAGTTATGGGTTAACCTGACTGATTACCTGGATACCGGCCTGTTCCTTGATCACCGTCTTGCCCGCAAAATGCTGGGACAGATGAGCAAAGGTAAAGACTTCCTCAATCTGTTTTCCTACACCGGCTCGGCAACGGTTCATGCCGGTCTCGGCGGCGCGCGCAGCACTACCTCCGTGGATATGTCACGCACCTATCTGGAGTGGGCGGAGCGCAATCTGCAAAGCAACGGCCTGAGCGGCAGACAGCACCGTCTGATCCAGGCGGATTGCCTGAGCTGGCTGGCGCAGACTCCGGAACAGTTTGATCTGATCTTTATCGATCCGCCGACATTCTCCAACTCGAAACGGATGGAAGATACCTTTGATGTCCAGCGTGATCACATCAGCCTGATGAAACATCTGAAACGTATGCTGCGCCGCGGCGGTACGCTGATGTTCTCCAACAACAAACGCGGTTTTAAATTAGATCAGGACGGTATGGATGCACTGGGGCTGGTTGCTCAGGAAATTACCGCCAAAACACAGTCACAGGATTTTGCCCGTAACCGTCAGATCCATAACTGCTGGCTTATCCGCCACGCAGGCGAGGAATAACAGAAATTATGTCGTTGATTAATATGGCGGGCGCCTGGCTCGCATTCAGTGATGCTCCGCTGCTGGAAAATGCGGAGATGCATATCGAAGAAAATGAGCGTGTCTGCCTGGTCGGACGCAACGGGGCGGGAAAATCTACCCTGATGCGTGTGCTGACCAAAGAGCAGCCGCTGGATGACGGTACGGTTATCTATGAACAGGATCTGATTGTTGCCCGTCTGCAGCAGGATCCGCCGCGTGATGTGGAAGGCACGGTGTTTGACTTTGTTGCCGAAGGGGTGGCGGAGCAGGCACAGCATATCAAGGCATATCATCAGATCTCAAAATTAGTGGAAAGTGATCCGAGCGATAAAAATCTGTCAAAAATGGCGGAATTGCAGGAGATCTTAGACACGCAGAACTTATGGCTGCTCGACAGCCGGATTGCGGATGTGATCGCACACCTGGAATTGCCGGCAGATGAAAAATTATCCGCACTGTCCGGTGGCTGGCTGCGTAAAGCGGCACTCGGCCGAGCACTGGTCTGCGGGCCGAAAGTGCTGTTCCTGGATGAACCGACTAACCACCTGGATATCGAAACCATCCAGTGGCTGGAAGGCTTCCTGAAAAACTTCAGCGGCAGCATTGTCTTTATTTCCCATGACCGTTCCTTTATCCGCAATATGGCGACACGGATTATCGATTTGGATCGCGGAAAATTAGCCTCCTGGCCGGGCAGTTATGATGATTATCTGGTGGCCAAGGAAGAAGCACTGCGTGTCGAAGAGATGCAGAATGCGGAATTTGACCGCAAACTGGCACAGGAAGAAGTCTGGATCCGTCAGGGCATTAAAGCCCGCCGTACCCGTAATGAAGGGCGTGTCCGGGCGCTGAAAGCCCTGCGCAGTGAACGCGCGGAACGCCGTGAGGTGATGGGCAAAGCGAAAATGCAGGTGGAAGAGGCGACCCGTTCAGGCAAAATCGTCTTTGAAATCGATGATATCAGTTATGGTATTGACGGTAAGAATCTGGTCAGTCATTTCAGTGCCCAGGTAAACCGGGGGGACAAAATTGCCCTCGTCGGCCCGAACGGCTGCGGTAAAACCACGCTGCTGAAACTGATGCTTGGTGATTTACAGCCGGACGAGGGCAGTGTGCATATCGGCACCAAGCTGGAAGTGGCCTATTTCGATCAGCACCGGGCGGCGCTGGATCCGGATAAAACCGTGATGGATAACCTGGCGGAAGGCAAACAGGAAGTGCTGGTCAACGGTAAACCGCGTCATGTACTGGGCTATCTGCAGGAATTCCTGTTCCACCCGAAACGGGCGAGAACACCGGTGCGGGCTCTGTCCGGCGGGGAGCGCAACCGCCTGCTGCTGGCAAGATTATTCCTGAAACCGAGCAATCTGCTGATCCTCGATGAACCGACCAACGACCTTGATGTCGAAACACTGGAACTGCTGGAAGAGCTGGTGGATAACTATCAGGGCACTGTCCTGCTGGTCAGCCATGACCGTCAGTTTGTTGATAACTGCGTGACCGAATGCTGGATTTTTGAAGGCGATGGTACTATCGGGCGTTTTGTCGGCGGTTACTTTGATGCACAGCAGCAGCGGGCACAGGTTCAGTCGCTGAAAGCCCCGGCGGCGAAAGCGGCGAAACCGGAAGCGGCGGAAGAAAAACGTAAAGATAACATTAAAAAAGCAAATACATCTGCAAAATTAAGTTATAAATTACAACGGGAACTTGAACAGCTGCCGTCATTACTGGAATCCCTCGACGAGGAAATTCAGCAACTGCAAAGTCAGGTCAGTGCGCCTGAATTCTTTAACCAGCCGCATGATGAAACAGATAATGTGCTGAAACTGCTGGCAGAGAAAGAGCATGCGCTGGAAGAGGCGTTTGAGCGCTGGCAGACGCTGGAAGCCATGCAGAGCGGGAACTGATCCCGCCGGTGATTTTGGAGAAATAACGAAACAGTGTGTGCTCATCATTCACATGAATCAGTCACGGTGTTGTGTCCGCAGTGCGACCTGGTGGTGGAAATCCCTGAGCTGGAACGGGGAACCAAAGCTGAGTGTCCGCGCTGCCACACCCACCTGGCCGCCCGCTGGCGTGAACCGCGCCGTCAGCCGCTGATGTATGCCCTCAGCGGCCTGGTGATGTTTGTGCTCGCCGGGATGTTTCCGTTTGTCTCGATGAAAGTGGCGGGTATTGAAAGCGAAATTACGCTTTATCAGATCCCGTCAGTGATGTTCGGGGATAACTACGGTGAGCTGGCACTGTTCTTTATGGGATTTGTGCTGGCGGTACCTGCCTTCTGCCTGCTTGCTATTACCTTACTGTGCAGCGGGATCCGTCTGCCGCCTCCGCTGGCCATTCCGGTCACGCGCCTGCTGTTCCGGCTGCGGGCCTGGTGTATGGCGGAAATTTTCCTCGCCGGTGTGCTGGTCAGTTTCGTGAAACTGATGGCGTACGGGGATATCGGGCTGGGCGTGAGTTTTCTGCCTTATTGTCTGTTCTGTGTGATGCAGGTGCGGGCATTCCAGTGCCTGGATAAACACTGGGTCTGGCAGCGGATTGCACCGCGTCCGCCGCTGCCGGTGGCGCTGGAGGCAGGAAAAGGCGGTTTGTGTCAGGGGGTGCGGCTGTGCGGTACCTGCCAGGCGATTCTGCCGGCAGATATGCATGAGTGTCCGCGCTGCAGCAGCCGGGGTTATGCGCGGCGGCCGAACAGTTTACAACTGACCGTGGCGCTGCTGTTTACCTCGCTGATTTTATATATCCCGGCAAACCTGCTGCCGATTATGATCACCGAATCCCTCGGCAGTGATTTCGGCTCAACCATTATGGCCGGGGTGATTCTGCTGTGGGGGGATGGCTCTTATCCGGTGGCGATGGTGATCTTTATCGCCAGTATCATGGTGCCGAGCCTGAAAATGCTGGCCATCGGCTGGCTGTGCCTGGATGCGAAAGGCCACGGCTGGCGTGATCCCGGCCGGATGCACTTTATTTATGAAATCGTGGAGTTTGTCGGACGCTGGTCCATGATTGATGTGTTTGTGATAGCCGTACTGGCGGCACTGGTGCGGATGGGGCGTCTGATGAGTATCTATCCGGATATCGGTGTGATTTTATTTGCGATGGTGGTCATTCTGACAATGATTGCCGCCGAAATGTTCGACCCGCGCCTGACGTGGGATCGGCTTGAAAAAAAACGGGCGGAGAGTGCTAAGGAGCCTCAGGTTGAACGATAAAACTGATGATTTGACAGAAGCGAAGGTCAGCAAACTGAAAAGCTGGTCACCGGTCTGGATAATTCCCATCGTCACGGTACTGATTGGTGCCTGGATCCTTATCAGCCATTTTCGCGGGCAGGGACCGGAGATCACCCTGATCACCTATAACGCGGAAGGGGTTGAAGCCGGTAAAACCAAAATCAAAAGCCGCAGCGTGGATGTCGGCGTGGTTGAAAGCGTCATGCTGGATCAGAGCTACAGCCGCGTGATCATCAAAGCCCGCCTGAACGCAGAGATGAAAGACGTTCTGCGCAAAGATACCGTTTTCTGGGTGGTGAAACCGACAGTCGGCCGTGAAGGGGTTTCCGGGCTGGGTACTCTGCTGTCCGGGGCGTATATTCAGGTGCAGCCTGCCAATACCGGCGGCGAACGTCATGAATTTGAATTGCTCGATTCACCGCCTCTGGCCTCTCCGGATGCCAAAGGGATCCGCGTGATATTAACCAGTCAGCAGGCCGGGCAGCTGAATCCGGGGGATGCGGTGCTGTTCCGTGGTTATCGTGTCGGCTCTGTGGAAACGGCAGAGTTTAATCTCGACGAGCGCGAGATGCAGTATGAGCTCTTTATCAACGCGCCTTATGACAAACTGGTCACCACCAATGCCCGCTTCTGGAAGGACAGCGGCATTGCCTTTGACATGTCCTCACAGGGCGTGAGTGTGCAGGTCGGTTCGCTCTCCACATTGTTCAGCGGCGGCGTCAGTTTTGATGTGCCGGATGGCTGGCAGCCGGGTGAGGAAGTCAATCCGAAAACCCTGTTTAAGCTGTTTGATAATCAGAAGAGCACACAAAACTCACTGTATACCCAGTATAAAAGTTACCTGCTGTTCTTCTCTGACTCCGTGCGGGGTCTGTCTCCGGGGGCACCGGTGGAATTCCGTGGTATCCGTCTCGGGACCGTGGCACAGGTTCCGTTTTATGCCAAAGGACTGGGACAGACATTTGATCAGGATTTCCGTATCCCGGTTCTGATTCATATCGAGCCCGAGCGTTTCGAGAAAGATGTGGGTAAAGACTTCAAACTGGCACAGGAACTGGAAACCGCATTACAGCAGGGGCTGCGGGCTTCTCTGAAATCCGGTAACTTACTGACTGGTGCATTGTATGTCGATCTTGATTTCTATCCGGATCAGCCGGCCTGGAAAGCGCCGATGACGATTGCCGATTATGACATTCTGCCGACCACCAGCGGTGGCCTGGTGCAGCTGCAACAGAAAGTGCTGGCGGCACTGGATAAAATCAACGGCATGCCGATTGAACCGATGATGAAACAGGCGACAGAAACACTGCGTGCCAGCGAAAAAACCATCGCGGAAGCACAGAAAACCTTGTCTGAGCTGAATGTGTTACTCAGCAGCAAAGAGTTCAAAGCGCTGCCGAAAGACATGCAGGCCACACTGCGTGAACTGAACCGCAGTATGCAGGGGATCCAGCCGGGCTCACCGGCGTACAACAAACTGGTTGATGATATGCAGCGTCTGGATCAGGTTCTGCGTGAATTACAGCCGGTATTACGTACCCTGAATAACAAGAGTAATGCTCTGGTCTTTGAAGCCGCGCCGCAGGCGGATCCGCAACCTAAGAAGGCGAAGAATTAAGATGAAAAAACTGACAAAAGCACTGGCATTCCTGGGCGTTTTTGTACTGGCGGGGTGCAGCAGCACTCCGGTCAAACAGTATTATCAGTTGCCGGTGGTGGTGGCTGCAGACAGCAGCAGTGAACAGACCAGCTTCCGCAGTACCGCCGCTGATGACCGTCATCCGCAGTTATGGATCCAGCGTATCACGCTCGGGGACGTGCTGGGGAATGCCGGGATTGTCTATCAGACCAGTGATGTGGAATACAATATCGGCAGCACTAACTTATGGGCAGGTCCGCTGGAGCAGCAGTTGCTGGAGGTGATGACGACGGAACTCAGTCAGGCACTGCCGGACAGGCTGGTTTCAGTGCAGCCGCTGGAAAACAAACCGGATACCCTGACTGTCACGGTCACCGGTTTCCACGGTCGTTATGACGGCAAAGTGATTGTGGCGGGCAGCTGGATTTACACCCACGGTGACGCGGTTATCCGCCATCCGTTTAATCTGGTACTGGAACAGGCGGAAAACGGCTATCCGGCGCTGGTACGCACACTGGGTGAAGGCTGGGCGCAGGTATCAAAATCGGTGGCTGACGAGCTGCGTAAGTAATGACAGATTCACTCTCTGTACACCGGTGCAGAGAGTGAATTGTCACTAAAATGACAAATTTGTGAAACACGCCACATTCATCCGCTTAATCTGCTGATCGCTAAAACGATTCTTATTCCGCCTGGTATATCCTTCTGAAGGCCGTTACTGTCCCCTGAAAACTAATAATCTGATTACGCAGGCAAAATAACAGCCCTGTTTTCATTGTGTATTTTTATGAAAAGCGGGACTGACACACCCTGAATCTTCTTTACTTGCAAACTCTGCCCCGAAAGCGTATTTCTATTATGGGTTGAATAAAAATCAACCTGTTTTCAGCACTGAATAACATGAGGGAAGTAACGGCATGAAAAGACAAAAGCGTGATCGTTTAGCCAGAGCATTAACCAAAGGTTATCAGGCGGGTATTTTAGGACGTTCTAAAGAGAGTTGCCCGTATCTTAAAATTGACGAACGTTCTCATTGGTTGGGAGGCTGGCGCGAGGCCATCGATAAAAGGGCGGTCATTGCGTAACCCGGTTTGAAGGATAAAAAACCTCCGCGTGCGGAGGTTTTTTACAGATAACACCACGGCAGGAAAGATTAAAACGCGCTGGTGTCTTTGAACAGACCCACTTTCAGGTCGGTTGCGGTGTAAATCAGTTTATCATCAACAAAGACTTCGCCGTCACCGATACCCATGATCAGTTTGCGGTTGATCACACGCTTGAGGTGGATGCGGTAGGTGACCTTTTTCGAGGTCGGCAGAACCTGACCGGTAAATTTCACTTCACCCACACCCAGAGCACGGCCTTTCCCTTCGCCGCCCAGCCAGCCGAGATAAAAACCGACTAACTGCCACATGGCATCAAGACCCAGACAGCCCGGCATGACCGGATCGTTGACGAAATGGCAACCGAAAAACCACAGCTCAGGTTTGATATCCAGCTCAGCTTCGATATAGCCTTTATCAAAATGACCACCGGTTTCGCTCATTTTAATGACGCGATCCATCATCAGCATGTTGCCGGATGGCAGCGGCGGCCCGTTTTCACCAAAGAGTTCGCCCCGTCCTGAGGCTTCAAGTTCTTGCTTTGTGTAGGATTCTTGTTTTGCGACCATAACTCAATCTTTGCCTTGTTTATCAGATAGGCTACACAATAGCTTACACTTGTACGCTGAACAAGTCCGATCAGATAAAAATTGTGTTATTTCCACCAGCGGGAAAACCACGAGTTTCTTGGTTTATCCTGATTATTTGCCAGAAAAATCCGATCCTGAATTATAGCTAACAAGTGTTCTCCGGACGGATTACCTTCTTCTTCATAATACGGCATATTCATCAGGCGTGAGGCTGCCTGTGAGACATGGCCTGCCGTCCATATGTGGAATTCACCCTGACGTACGGCTTCAACCACATCATCCGCCAGCACCAGATGACGCTCGTTGGCGGACGGGATAATTACCCCCTGTTTACCGGTCAGCCCTCTGGCCTGACACAGGCGGAAGAAGCCTTCGATTTTTTCATTCACGCCGCCGATAGCCTGCACAAACCCGAACTGGTCAACAGAGCCGGTCACGGCGATCTGCTGGTCAACCGGCTGCCAGGAGAGGGCACTGATAAGGGCGCACAGCTCAGCCAGAGAGGCGCTGTCACCATCCACTTCGCCGTAGGACTGTTCAAAGACCACGGAGGTGGAGAACGGGAACGGCTGCTCCAGTTTAAGCTCCGCAATCAGGTAAGCCTGCATAATCATCATGCCTTTGGCGTGAATGTTACCGCCAAGCTCTGATTTGCGCTCGACATCAACAAACTCACCATCACCGATATGTGCCACACAGGTGATACGGGAGGGCTCTCCGGTCGCTTCCGGGTGCCCCGGATACTGGAGAACGGACAATCCGTTGATCTGGCCGACAACACTGCCCTGAGTCTGGATGTATACCTGACCCTGAAGAATCTCATCCAGCCCGCGGTCGGCCAGATAGCCGTGCCGCCAGCTGCGGTTATCTTTGATTTTGCGCAGTGCTTCAGCCGTAATCGTATCCGCCGGCAGCAGGGTGGCGGCATCGCGCAGCAGGGTGGTCAGCCATGTCAGGTCGAGCGGCAGGGTCTTTTTATCTTCCTGAAAACGCATGCCCTGACGGAGCAGTTCATACCAGCCGTCAGCACTGAGCGGCGGCAGCTGATTTTGTTTCAGCAGCCCGTTAACAAACTGACACCAGACGGTCAGCTGTTCTGTTTCTTCCGGCTGGTAATCAAATTCATATTCACCGTACAACGCTTCTTCGCTCAGTTCAGGCTCAGAGAGCATAAACTCATCCAGGCTCAGGCGATCGCCCACCACAATGACCCGCAGGTCAAGCGGCATGCTGTCAACCGGGAACGGCAGCGGATGTTGTTCGGTGTGTGCCAGCCAGTCAAAGCGCTGTGAGCAGACCATCTGCTTTAAACGCAGCCACATTAGTGGTTGTGCGAGCAGGCTGCGCAGGGACATGATCAGAAAGCCGCCATTGACCTGATGAATGATGCCGGGCTGCAACTGCACGTGCTGATGATGAGTATAGACCTGACCGAACAGTTGCTCCGGTTCTGTCCAGTCACAGACCGCGAACGGCTGTACAGCACTAAAGTGACCGTTATCCGCCGGTGTAAAGACAAACCTGTGATTATCGAAGTGGTACTCTCCGCCCATGGTACGCTTTTGCCGGACTCTGATTTCCGGCGGCAGTAATTGCGCTATCGTATTCAGATAACACTCGCTTTCGTCACTTTTGACCAGCATAAAACGGCGTTTTGCCGCCGGATGGCTGAAAAGTGACAGGCTTTCCTGCAAACGCGGCTGTACGATACCGGCCTGCTGAGCAGGCAGTTCAGACGCGGTTTGCAGGATGGTGCGGTAACTGTTTTCATCAGGCAGTAATGCCTGCCAGGTCAGCTGTTTAATATTCACTCGGTATTGTCTGCTTTTGATAATGTCGGATTTAATCGTTGCGGCAGGATCTGGCGCTCTCCGCAGTGTGCGGTTATCAGCACCGCCTTTGAATAGTAACGAAAATAGCGGGACATTGTAGCGCGTAAGCAGGCCGGATAGCTATCCTCGCGGCGTTTATTTTTCCCCGTACTGACAGGAAAGAATTGTGCCGGGGGGCGGTTTTTTACGGCGAATATTGCTATGCTTATGTCTGTGTTACCCTGTCACTGAGAAAAATCATGAAATATCAGCAACTAGAGAATCTTGAATGTGGCTGGAAGTGGGCCTATCTGGTCAAAAAATACCGTGAAGGTGAGGCGATCACCCGTTATACGGAAAAAAGCCGGGCAGAAGAGGCGGTGGCGCAGTTACTGAAACTGGAATCACATCCGGTAAAAGTGACCGCCTGGATACAAAAACACATGGCGCCGGGACTGGCAAACCGGATGAGCCAGACTATCCGCGCACGGCGCAAGCGTCATTTTAATGCCGAGCAGCAGCATACCCGCAAGAAATCGGTTGATCTGGAGTTTCTGGTCTGGCAGCGGTTGTCCGCGTTATCACAGCGGCGCGGCAGTACCTTATCAGACACGATTGTGCAGTTACTGGAAGATGCGGAACGCAAAGAAAAGTACGCGACGAAGATAACATCACTGAAGGAAGATCTGCAAAGCCTGCTGGGAACAGACAAAAAATAAACCCCATCCGGAGATGGGGTTTATACAATTCATTGCATCATGCAACCGAATCAGAACTTACTGAGCAGCCTGAGTGACTTGTTCAGTTACGCCCTGGATTTCGATTTCAACACGACGATCCGGAGCCAGACATTCGATCAGAGCAGCGCGCTGTTTGATGTTGTCACATTTGTTACCAGTGACAGGATCTTCTTTACCGCGGCCTTCTGCACGGATGCTGCCGGCAGGGATGCCTTTAGCGACCAGGTAATCTACAACGCTCTGTGCACGTTTCTGAGACAGTGGCAGGTTGTAGTTCTGGGAACCGATGCGGTCAGTGTAACCGATAACCAGGACGTTGCCCTGAGTCGGATCGATTGACGCCAGTTCGTTGAACAGCTGGTTCAGAGCTTCCTGACCTTCAGCTTTCAGAGTAGATTTGTTGAAGTTGAACAGAACGTCTGAACGCAGGGTGAAACGTTTGTTCTCAACAACTGGTGCAACAACCGGAGCTGGTTCTGCAACTGGTGCAGCAACTTCATCCTGACCGAAACGGTAAGCAACACCAACACTCAGCATGCCGTTATCAGGACGTGCTAACGTGGTTTCTTTATCGCCGATGTTGTTGATCCACTGATATTCTACACGAGCTGCGATATCACGGGTGATTGCGTACTCAGTACCCAGTGCGAACAGAGGTGAAACACCTGTGTCGTTATTGGTGGTTTGTGTACGGTTAGCTGGTGTGGAGTAGCTGGAATCAGCACGCCATACCATTGCACCCAGACGGGTATAGACATCTAAGTCATCCATTACCGGATAGCTCAGTTTGGTAGTCAGCTGAACGCCCTGTGCTTTGAATGCGCCGTTATTTTCGTCACCTTTGTAAGGCATACGACCTAACCAGTCATAACCTAATTCAAAGCCCATGTACTGGTTGTGCTGATAACCAGCATAGATACCAGCGCCGATCTGATCTTTATGAGTCGGACCGGTGTTACCGATAGTGCTACCGGTATTCTGATACTGAGACCAACCTAATTTACCACCGGTATACCAGGTATTGTCTTTTGGAGCTGCCTGCGCAACGCTTGCGAAAGCTGCCACTGCCACTGCTACTGCGATAGCTGTCTTTTTCATTTTACGCCTCGTTATCATCCAAATTGGCTCTGGCTTAAATAGCCTTATTTTCGCCTTTGGTTTTTAAAAATAGTCAGGGATTATGTGCGCTATTTAGTAAATAGCTCCCAACAGGGAATTTTAAGCACTACCTTAACGGTGTAAAGTCTACAGCGAACTTTAAAAGTTACAAGCCTGTCCTGCGGAATTCGACTAAAAAAATGTAAAAAACTGTACTGATTCATAAACATACAAAATAGTCAATTTCTTTGGATATTTAACTTAACACGTTGAAATAGTGTAATTTTATTAATTAAGCAGAGCAAATGATACGGGCATGTAAAAAAAGCTGAGAATATTCTTAATTTTCCTTAATGATAAGGGAAAGAGTGAATTTGTAATGTATTCAGTTGTCGTGTAACAGGCGCACTGTCATGATGCCATTCCTGCGGGCGCATAATAAAGCCGAGGCAGCCGCCCTGTTCCGCAGCGCGCTGTAACCGGGCGTTCTCCTGCTCAGTCAGTGCCGGCAGCCAGCCCAGAACCACACTGTAGTTACCGCTGGCGAGCGCTTTCTCCATAGCGGCAACACTGTTGATTGCCGGAATGCGGGACAACTGCATGACTTTATCACCCGGCAGCTGATTCTGCGATAACCAGGTACGGTTAAGTTTTGCGCCCGGAGAGAGCCATAACAGCCAGCGGGACTCCCCGGCAAGCTGACGTAATAAAGGAAGCAGAATATGAGTCAGGACGATATCATTATTGCGATAAACCAGTTCGCTGACCATTCCGGCCGGACGGTGGTCCCCCGCAAGGGTGGATGACACAGATGCCGGTGTTACAGGGATGTATTCCCGGGTTGCCTGCTGGCGCATAGTTAACCTCACATAGTGATACTGTATATGTATACAGTATAATCCAATTCTACTCAGATCAAGTAAATTTTTTCCATACAACTCGCAAAATTCAGGTTTGCCGGATACAAATACGAATTTATCGTTGGCAATCGGAGAAACATTCCTTATTTTGTGGCGACAGCTGAGCTCAGTCAGGGAATGACACAACGATACGTTTAACCTGCTTTCAAAGGACTGATAATATGAAGGATTATTTGAAATTGTCAGATGTTCAGTTTGATCGTCTTCAACACAGCACACAGCCGTTCGGCCGGATCCGCCTGAAATCACAGTTCGGGTGTATGGGATTATCCATTGACCGCGTCACGTTCGCACTGATAGCCAACAGCCAGCTCTGGCTGAAAAGCACAGAAGCCACCCGCGAATTATTCTGCCGGCTGGAACTGAATGACCGGTTCACGTATCCCAAGCGGATCCTGCCGATGCGGATTAACTACTACCGCGTACCGGATGCGGTATGGCAGTGCCCTCAGCAGTGTGAGTTTCTTTTTTACCAGACCTACCTGCATGCGCGGGAACATGCACAGTCACGTCAGCAGCTGCCGTCGCGGATTAAAGATCTGCCGAATGTGGACAGGGCACTGGAACGTCGTTTATGGCAGGCAGGGATCCGCAGGGTGGATGATCTCTATTTACTGGGCGCCAAAGCGAGTTTTCTGAAGGTCAAAGCGCGGCCGCAGAATGAGCTGAAGTTACTGTTTGCTATCGCCGGAGCCATTGAGGGGTGCCACAGTGCAGTATTACCAAAAGCACTGCGGGAGGATCTTATCCACTGGCACGGCAGGCTGAACTAAACAGCTCAGTCATCCCGGGGAAATGCGTTTTTCCCCGGGAGCCGAAGTCAGCTGTGCGGTGTTTCTTTCTCCGCAGTCTGTTTTTTGCGGCGGAACCGTCCGGCGGAAGGCTGCCGGTTATGCTCTTTATCATTGATCTGCCGGATAAGCCCGGTAATGTCCGGTGTCAGGCTGAGTAACAGACGGATCTGCTCCAGCACCAGTTGCTCGGTGCTGTTATTGTCACAGGTACATTTATCCAGGCGCTGTGCGAGTGCATCAGCAATAGCCTGAATCTGTAAATCTTCCCGGTGTCCTTTTTGCAGGGCGGCCTCAATATAGCGGATAGCATCATTCAGCAGACGCAGAATAGTGTCATCCGTGAGTTTGGTACGGTGAGCCCCGAGCGCGGAAATATAACTGAGCAGCGTGTGATTGAGGCAAAGCAGGCGGAACGCCTCATCCTGTGATGTGCGGTAACTGCTCGGCTCTGAGGATATATTCGCCACCACCGAGGCAAATTCCCCGTCGCTGATATGGGCATCACGGCGGGCAACCCGGTACTCCAGGCTGTCAGTTTTACCGTTGTAATACTGCTGCAGAATTTGTTCCAGATAACGGCCGTTTGCCTGCATCGTGCGGTCGATCACCAGCGACAGCTGGCGGTATTTCCAGTCCGGCCAGATATAACTGACGGCAAACCAGGCAAGTCCGCAGCCGATAAGGGTATCAATAATGCGGTGAATGGCGATATCAAACCCTTCACCCAGCAGGTTAAAACTGAACAGCACCAGCAGGGTGATAAAAATGGTGGCCTGGGCATACTGACTGGTACGGAACACAAAGAACATCAGCCCGGACAGTACCATCAGAATAAGCTGTCCCTCATAAGACGGCACAAAATACATGATCGGCAGGCCGATAAGGATCCCGGCGAGTGTCCCTGTGATACGCAGCATCAGGCGGCGCCGTGTGGCACTGTAGTTCGGCTGGCAGACAAACAGGCTGGTCAGCATAATCCAGTAACCGCGGGTTAAATCAAAGGTCAGGATGATGGCGTAACCGGCACACAGTAACAGCGACATCCGGATAGCATGGCGGAACAGCGCGGATCGCGGCGTCAGGTTCTGCCGGACCCGTGCCCAGATATCACGCAGTCCCTGTAAGTTTTCGTTGGACAGGCGCGCATCTTCCTGCATCTTTTCTGCCGGAAGTTGCGTCTGCTCTGCGGTCAGCCCTTTCAGCTGGGAATCGACCCCGCGCAGGTTGGTCAGCAGATGGCGCAGAGCCATGACACTGCTGTTGCCGGGTTTTTGCTGCTCCAGCAGGTTGAGGGAGTTTTCCAGATACGAAAATGTCCGCTCAAAACGCGGGTTATGGTGATATTTCCGGCGCTGCAAAATGGCCTGTGCAACAGCGGCGCAGGCGTGTCCCTGCATGGTCATCAGCCGCTGAAAGCGGAACATAATGTCGCTGTAACGCAGTTCATTACTTAAATTCTGATACTGGATATGGGATGAGCTTGCCCGCTCATGAATATCCTGGGCGACAAAGTAATAATGAAGGGCATGGCGGGTACTGCGTTGTCCGCGATCGCCTTTCAGGCGGGAAAACAGCGTGGTTTTCGCCTGATGCATCGCTTCCGTCAGCGCGCTGTTTGCCATCGCCAGTTCAAAGACGGATTGCTGATAATCCTCTTCGATATCCGGATCAAACAGGTTCGCTTTTGCCTCCAGATAATCAGAAAGCTGCATATAATAGCGGGCGAGATTATCCTGAAGAGGACGGACAGGGAAAAACAGGTGCCCGGTCAGGGTCAGCAGGTTGTACCAGACCGCCCCGGTCAGCAGTAACAGCGGCTGCTGATACCAGTCATCAAACAGGTTTTTTCCCAGCATGGTGTAAATCGCGATCAGCAGTGCCCCGAAGGCAATGGTGGCGTAACGCTGCCCGAGCGCACCCAGCAGAATAAACCCGCTGGTTGATACCGCAAGACCTGCCATAAACAGGAGGTGGTGGTCATACAGCAGTTCAATTGACGCAGACGCGACAAAAAAAGAGATCAGCGTGATAAACAGATTACGCAGACGCCCGGCGAGCCGGTCATCCAGGTCTGTCAGTGCGGCGGCGACCATCCCGAGCGTCAGGGCAATGGTCACCTTCGGCGGCATGTGCAGCAGCCAAGGCACCAGTGTGGTCCCTGTCAGCGCAATCAGAATGCGGAAATAATAAAGAAAATGGCTGTTATAAATATACCGGCTGAAGCCGGAAAACGCTGCAAGCACAATAACCTCAGTGAGTCAGAAATACCCTTAACGGGAATTTGGCAGTAAACTAATTGTGTCTTTCCTGTAATATGATAATGGTATGGCGCTGGCATACGTTTTACCACATCTGGTTTTATCACATATTGATTTCAATCTTGTAACGGTGCGGAACACATGGAATTAAAATCAACACAAATGGGGCAGACACTGGCCCGGCATCCTTACAACCGCGTGCGGTTACTTAACGCAGGTATCGAAGTCAGCGGGGCAAAACACCGGTATGTTATTCCTTTCAATGAGTTAATCAATATTCAATGTAAACGCGGTATCGTCTGGGGCGAACTGGAGTTTGAACTGCCGGATGAGCAGGTTGTGCGTCTGCACGGTACCCAGTGGCAGGAAACTCAGGCGTTTTATCAGTATGTTACTGATATCTGGTCACGCTGGAGTGATGAAATGAGCGTGGTCAGCGCGGGGGTGCTGGATAAACAGGTCAGTGATATTAAGGCGGTGATTCAGGCCGATCGCTGGCTGACACAGCCGGAAAGTCAGAAACTGCATAACAACATTCTGCACGCCTTTGCGGCACTGCCGCTGCCCCGGGCGCGTCTGCTCAATTTTGATAACTGTGCGCAGTCATATCAGTTTTGTCTGGACTGGCTTAGTCACACCGGGGAAAAACGCCGTCAGCGCAACCGTGAATGGACAGAACAATGCCTTGAAACCTATGCGGATTTCTTTGCCAATGTGGAATCCTCCCCGCTGAATACGTCGCAGAGTGAGGCGGTGGTCAATGGTGAGCCTTCTGTGCTGGTACTGGCGGGAGCCGGAAGCGGTAAAACCTCGGTACTGGTGGCGCGGGCAGGCTGGCTGCTGCGCCGTCAGCAGGCACAGCCGGATCAGATCCTGATGCTGGCCTTCGGGCGGCAGGCGGCGGACGAAATGAATGAACGGATCCGCACCTGTCTGCATACAGAAGAGATTCGCAGTAAAACCTTTCATGCCCTCGCACTGCATATTATCCGCGAGGCATCCAATAAATCGCCGGTTATCAGTACGCTGGAAAGCGACACAGCCGCCCGTCATGAACTGATTAAATCGGTCTGGCAGACGCAGTGCCGTGAGAAAAAAGCGCAGGCAAAAGGCTGGCGCGAACTTATCAGCGGCAGTATGAACTGGCTGGTGGATGAGGGTGAATACTGGGAAGATGAAACTCTGTGCCGCCGCATAGTGCCGAGGATTGACCGCTGGCTCAGCCTGATGCGCATGAACGGCGGCAGCCAGAAAGTGATGATTGAATCCGCCCCGCCGGATATCGCGCCCGAATTCACAAAACAAATCAAACTGATGGCCCCGTTTTTAAAAGCCTGGAAAAGTGCCCTGAAAGACGAGGGAGCGACAGATTTTTCCGGGCTTATCCATCAGGCGGTGAACCTGATTGAAAAAGGGCGCTTTATCTCGCCGTGGAAAGCGGTGCTGGTGGATGAATTCCAGGATATCTCACCCCTGCGGGCAAAACTGATCCACGCGCTGCGGGCTCAGAATCCGCAGACCACACTGTTTGCTGTCGGTGATGACTGGCAGGCCATTTACCGTTTCAGCGGTGCGGAACTGACACTGACCACGGATTTCAGCGCGGTCTTCGGTGAGGGCGGGCAGTGTGCGCTGGACACCACATACCGTTTTAACAGCCGTATCGGGGAAATTGCCAACGGCTTTATTCAGCGTAACCCGCAGCAGCTGACCAAACCGCTGAACAGCCTGATGAAAGGGGATAAAAAAGCGGTTCTGTTACTGCCGGACAGCCAGCTGGAAGCATTGCTGAATAAAATGAGCGGTTATGTGACCGAAGCAGAGACGATTCTGATCCTGGCACGTTATCACCACCTTAAACCGGAGATTCTGTCGGTAGCGGCTACCCGCTGGCCGCATCTTAATATCCGGTTTATGACGATGCATGCCTCAAAAGGTCAGCAGGCGGATTACGTGATTATTACCGGGCTGACCGATGAACGGGACGGTTTCCCGGCGGCGGCGCGGGAATCGGTCATTGAGCAGGGATTACTGCCGCGGGAAGAGGAATTTATGCATGCGGAAGAGCGCCGCCTGATGTATGTGGCGCTGACCCGGGCAAAAAAACAGGTCTGGCTGTTGTATGACAAAGATTCTCCGTCCTGCTTCGCGGAAGAACTGGCGGATATGGGCGTCAGCCGGGTGAAAAAGCCCTGAACAGGAAAGCGGCGGCGGTCAGTCACCACCGCCGCAAAACGCCGTTACTGAGTGCGCTCACTTAAATAGCGGTGGTAATCCGGAATAACAATATCCACATCATTGTCGAAATCCGGCGAGTGAATAATAAAATCGGCGGTGGACATATTGGTCGCCACCGGAATATTCCAGACGGTCGCCAGACGCAGCAGGGCTTTCACATCCGGGTCATGAGGCACGGCATTGAGCGGATCCCAGAAAAAAATCAGCACATCAATTTTGCCTTCCGCAATCATTGCGCCGATCTGCTGATCCCCGCCCATCGGCCCGCTCAGCATGCCGGTGATCTCAAGTCCTGTTTCACGACTGATAAGCTTACCGGTGGTACCGGTGGCGAACAGTTCGTGGCTTTCTAATTTAGCCAGATTGCGCTGAACCCAGGCCAGTAATTTGGTTTTATAGTGATCGTGAGCCACAAGGGCGATTTTTTTATGCCTGGTCAGTACTCGGGTGGTCGATTCCATAACGCTCTCTTTTCCGGCGAATAAATGTTATTCAATAACATAAGCGAAAAAAAGCGTTCCGCCAACAGGTGATTTTCAATTCAGTATGCTATAACTCAGATTGTCGCGCAGGATCATAAAAGAGGCTTCTATGAATGACACATTTCTGACCGGTATTCTTCAGCAGGTAAAAACAATTGCTGTCGCCGGTGCGAGTGATAAACCGGATCGCCCTGTTTATCATGTGATGGAATATTTGCTGGGGCAGGGATACCGGGTGATTCCGGTGAACCCGAAACTGGCGGGAAAAACCCTGATCGGGCAGCTGGTGTATGGTTCGCTGGCCGATATTCCGGAGCCGGTGGATATGGTGGATGTTTTCCGGAATGCGGATGCCGCGCCGGGTATTGCACAAGAGGCGATAGCCATAAACGCGAAAGTGCTGTGGCTGCAGCAGGGGATTATCAGCAGTGAGGCGAAAGCGCTGGCAGAAAATGCCGGGATGCTGTTTGTTGAGGATCGCTGTCCGAAAATTGAGATCCCGCGTCTGGGTCTGGAAAAGTAAGCAAAAATAAAGCCCCGGCATGTGAGTGGCGGGGCTGTTCGTGTATTAATTGCGCAACCGGGGAGACAGTAACTGGTTACGGATGGACTCAGCCAGCTCATCCATTGTGATGTTATCGGGGTGGTCTTCATCCATCTCATAGGTGATCTGGGCTTCTGCCAGATAGCTATGGATAGGTTCACCGTTATCGTCTTCCATCACGACGTGGTACCAGGGCGAAGAGCGCAGGTTCATATTGGATGCGATATCGTCCTCTTCCGGCTGATCCAGTGAGTATTCAGCATCAATATCGACAATCACGCCCAGGTAGCCAAGCAGCTTATGGCGGACTTGTTGTCCGATACCGAACTTACTTGAAATCATCATAATCACCTCCGAAGAAACTTTGCTCTGTTACTAATATGGGGGGTACTGATGACAGATTCAATCCCTTAACAGATAGTTGTTTCCTATCACTGCAATCAGCAACAGCTGACAATTTCAGGTTATCGGGGTGTGGATAAAATTACAACCTGCGGACAGTGATACAGATAAATATAGTGATATTTCCGGAAAAAGGAGCGACATAATGAAGATTGGACGACATTTTACCGTATACGGACGTGTTCAGGGCGTCGGTTTCCGTTATCAAACGTTTTATTGGGCAAAACGCCATAATGTGACCGGTTTTGTCCGCAATCGTCAGGATGGCAGCGTGGAAATTGAGGCGTATGGTGATGAAAGTGTGCTGGACGGCATGACCGCGTGGCTGGAAGCGGGCGGGCCGCCGGGGGCGAAAGTGACGGAGATTATCGCAACGCCCTGCGATTACAGGGACGTTACACTATTCCGTGTCCGTCACGAATAAACGGTGGTCAGATACACTTCACCGGTTTCGGCAGCCCGGCCAGTTTTGTTGCCTGTTTGGCGGGGCCTTTCGGAAACAGGCGATACAGATAACGGCTGTTCCCGCGCTCTTCGCCATACTTCTGTGTGATGGCTTTCACCAGCATACGGATAGCCGGTGAGGTGTTAAATTCCAGATAAAAATCCCGTACAAAGCGGATAACTTCCCAGTGCTGCTCTGTCAGGGTAATCTCTTCCTGTTCAGCCAGCAGCGGCACCATAGCCTCCTGCCAGTCCTGCACATTGAGTAAATAGCCGTGGGGATCTGTGGCGATTTCACGCCCTTCAAACACAAACATAATCTGAACCTGCTGAAAATGAGAATGAAAATGTAGCAAAAATCTGCCGCTATCCCAAGCATCAGAAGAAAGAAAGCGGTAATTGTGATGATAAAATCAGCTAACACATTGAGAAATGGCTAAATTTCCGGCATTCAGACAATCCGGGACTTTACAAGGGACGGGGAGGGGACTATAGTGCTCGTCATTGCGGAGGGGTGGCCGAGCGGCTTAAGGCAGCGGTCTTGAAAACCGCCGACGGGAAACCGTCCGAGAGTTCGAATCTCTCCTCCTCCGCCATCTTCACGTCTTCCTGCGTCTTCTGAAGTCCCTCAACCCCCGGTAAATCAGACTTTCATCCGAAAAAATCCGAAGGTACTCTGCGGGTTCTCCGGAATACCCTGCAGCAGAAAATTTTCGTACTTTTGCACGCTGTTATATCGCCATTTTCCTCAGTAACACGTATTCCCGTCAAATCAGAATTAATGCTATATCAAGCCATATCACCCCGCACATCAGTCCGTAGTGACAGTGCTCCGTCGGGTATGGTGCAGCAACGTGATGTCTGTCGGGGCAGGTAAGCGCGGTTTCTGGTGCGGAAACGGAACGGTCTGAACACACTAAGAGGGGGATAACTCAGTTCTCCGGGATGTCCGGATAGCTCATATGTTTGGTTCTTCTGAACAACAGAAACCACAGACATAAAAAAGCCGGTTAAACGCAACCGGCATGAAAAACATAAGCTTTTAAGTAAAATGGTCGCACTAAATAATGCAATTACAAATATACAGAGTATTTTCGCTAAAATCTAACATAAAATGCGTGTTCTGAATTTAAAAATAACCATATCCGTTTTTCTCTGCCGTGTTTTTATCATGGTGACGCGCGGTACCATTTCACGGTTAATGGTTCATCTGAACGGGCGGTGCTGACATCAGAAGCAGGCGGCGGGTCAATCATGCAGGATGAAACAGTAAGAAAATGTAACCTTAAATTAAATAAAAGCTAAACAAAAGCGATATTTTGATCAGTTTCTGGTCGTTTTGTTTGTTGTCAATCGCGGCATGGATTACTCTTAATAGGTGTTGATTAGGAGACATTGTGAAAGATATAAATTTTATTGTAGGTCAGAATATCCGCAGCTTAAGACACCGTAACGGTATGACAACGAAAGCATTAGCAAATCAGCTGGGAATATCCCCGCAACAGATATCAAGGTATGAGCGGGGAATCAATAAAATAGATGCCAGTATTGTATTTAAGATAATAAATATATTTGGTGTTCCTTATGAGGCTTTATTCCCGGAACCGGAAACTGAGGATTTTTCTCAGACAAAAGCATCACTTATGTATATGGATCCAATGCTATTCCATAATGAGTATCAGTCTTATTAGTTTAACGTAATCAACTCCCGGCATGCGAAGACGCTCAGTGCTGAGTTAATGGTATAAAAAAATAGCCCGAAACCGTGGGGGAAACGGGCTGAAAGAGTTGGTATAAATTGGAATAATAGTAAGAAAAGTGATTGAATCTGATATAAGAACAATCTTAGTGATAGTAACGGGATAAACTTAAACAAAGGTTAAATACCCTGTCAAATACCAGGGTTTTATCCCCGGATAATCCATCGCAAAGCCTGCTCACTGAGCAGGTTTTTTTATCGTGCTCAACCGACGATTGCTGATTCAAACTCATTAATAAAAAACGGAAAATCCATCGTATTTTCTGACCATACAAGGGCGTTTTTACTCAGTTCATGATAGTTATTAATGATATGGTGAATCGCATCCATACAATCAGAAGGTGATATAAGTTTAATTGATGTTAATTTATCATCAGTCGGATCATAGACATCATAGGGAAAGTCAATATTGATATTTGTTTTTTCTTTATACTCATCCGGTAAGAGAGTCGGTTTTATGGCTATACCGCTATATTCATTTTTAATAGCTTCCGGTTGCCCGTCAATCAATGGATATATAACAGGGATCCCATGAGACATTGCCTCGATGCAGGAAAGGCCAAAAGCTTCAGTCACCGGCGTACTGAGGTATATATCGATTTCATCATAAAAATCAGTCATATCAGACTGATAACCCATGAATATGACATTTTTTTGTAGTGAAAGACGTTCTGTGAGCTTCTCAAGTTCTTTCCTGTTGTCACCGGCACCAGCAATAACCAGGAATGCATTAACGCCATTATCTAGCAGTTCTTTTACCGTCAGTATGGATATCCCGATACCTTTGATCCCAACCAGTCTTGATGCGGTCCCGAGAACAATTTTTTCATCAGATATTTCTCTCGGCTCCGGTGATATCGGCATATTCAGCCTATTGAGAACAACGTTGATATCCTTATTGAAATTATATCGCAACTGGATGATTCTTTTAGACGCGTTGCTGTTGGATATAACGCTGTCGATATTTTTGAAAAAGTCATCTGTTTTTTTATTTTGCGGATATCGCCACCCGCATCCGCAATCATAATATATTTTCTTACATTTTATTTCACTCAGGTCTATACGTGGCATGAAATCCCATATGACTAAGATATCAGGCTGTAACGTGTTTATCCTGGCAATAAGGACTTTTTTTCGTAAGGCAGTCGGGTATTTTATATTGACGTTGTTAAAAATTCTGTTAGCGAAGGTAATTTTTTTATCGTCAAATAAGTCAGATATTTTGTCATCAATTCTGTTACTACAGCATATAATTGTGTTATCAAACTGACTATTCTCTATAAACATAGAAAAGCGTTTTTCAACACCACCAAAACCGGAGAGGTTAATCAGATGGGCAACTTTCATTTTTACTCCAGATAGATATTACTGACATGGCATTAATAGCCTGCCATCTTTAACTATTTTACTTATGGGTGTTATATTTTGTTAATTCATTACCGGCATTATTGATAGTGTCCGGAGACGGACAGATTATTGCCGGGGCGTTTTATACAGGGAATATTTAATACGCCATCCGGTTTTTACGGTGCAACAGGATGATTAGTTTTAGGGTTCGGGCCAAATCTGTTGTCCCCGGGATGGCTATCCAGACAAGAAAATACAAAAATAATAATACCACCAAAGGGTATTAATAAGGCCAATAACCACCAGCCTGATCTGCCGGTATCATGTAAACGACGGACTGTTATTGAAAGAGAGGGAATAAACGTCACAATGATATAAATCACAAAGAACACAGTTAATACAAAACCAATGGCATTAAAATCCCGCGAGTAAAGATCTGAAAAATAAAGTATAGCAAGATAAAGAGAAACGATAATTGCAGTATCAATCAGGACAAACATCCAATACTCTTTTCGTCTGGCTCTGCCTTTAAAGTTAAAGTAGTTAATATTAATAGCGTCTGAGTACCAATCCATATATTTATCATTACCTGAAATTATAAGGGGCGGCAATATATATAATGAGTAATCAGATGTAAATTATTTTAATGTAAGATTATATTAATACTAATTGTATTAGTAAAAAAGGAAAATATCAGCACACTTCAGATCTAAGATCTCGCATTAAAATTGCACCATTCCCCAGCTTATTGCAAAAATGGCCAGAGTGAAAAATACGCACGTTATTGATTGCTTCCTCATGAGAAGCAATATCCGCAAGTGAGTTCAAAGGGAAACGACCCGCAGATACAGGGACTGGCAGTATCGCCGTGGCTGATTCAGGAATGGCATAACATAGTGAAATAAAAATAAAACAGCAGAATATAATGTTTTTATCCGGTTATGTCGCCTGCGGCAGAGCGGAAAGCACGGATTGTTTGTATGGTTTTGATGATACTTTATTTTTATTGTTATTATTCATGTTGTTATAGCGATTTTTTATTTTGTTACATATTTTATTTCTGTGTTCACCAAAGAAAAGTTTATTTTATTTATTATTTACAGTGAGTTATCGCGTTATCTTAAAAAAACAGGATGGTTTGTCATTTTTATATTCCGGATTATTACATCGCCAACGTCTTAATTGGATTAATGAGTAGTCTGATATTCTGTTTTTTGGGATTGCATTGACCTGAGTCACTCATTCTGTGAGGTTCGGACTTTCCTCCGGATCTTTACAGATCGATAAGTGAAATTTATTATCCCGCGGTTCAGCACCATGTGTATTGACTGATAACAGCATGCAGTTGCAGGCATGTCAGGTGGGCGTCAGTCGAAGTACTGTCAATATAGTCCGGCCATTATCCGGGCGGATCGTTTTTGTTCTCTCTGCGGACGTCCGGGTAACGACTGTCCGTGACTGTTACTGTACGGAGTTGTTGTGGTTCCTTCTCTTTCTGATCTGCTACCGGGCAATTCCGGACTGGTCTTTACCTGTAAAATCGGGCGGCTGCCGGAAAACACTTTCCGGGTGACCGCGTTCACCCTGGATGAAACGCTTTCTGCCTTATTTTCCTTATCCGTTTCTGCCGTCAGCCTGCTGCCGTCAGTCGATTTTCAGGCCTGTCTCGGTTCTGCCGCCTCACTGACAGTCATCCGCAACGGTGTTAAGGTCCGTACCGTGCAGGGGCTGCTGGCTTCCGCCGAACAGGGTAATACTGACGGCAACAAAACCTGGTATCAGTTTGTTATCCGCCCGGAAATGTGGATCATGACGCTCAATCAGGACAGCCGCATTTTCCGCCAGCAATCCGTACCGGAAGTCCTCGCCACCCTGCTGAATGAGGCGCATGTCAAAAATGACCTGAAATTTTATGACGGCGCACTGCACGGTAAGCGCGATTACATCACCCAGAAGCGGGAATCCGCTTATGATTTCTGGTGTCGTCTGGCTTTTGAGGAAGGGATTAACTTCTGGTCCGAGGAAGGCCCGAAACTGTTTTACAGTGACAGTCATCTCGGCATGACAGCGGGTATTCACCTGACCTACAACCCGCAGGCGGATACAGACACCCGCGACAGCACGGCATTCTCCTGGCGCTATGCTGAACAGTTATGCGGTGATATTCAGATCCACAAAGATTACAACCCGCAGAATCCCTCCTATCCCCTTGAACATCAGCTGACCGGGGATGTTCACCGGCAACACACCACCTTTGAAAGCTACGGCCGTTTTCAGCAGGATGAGCAGGGCGGTTACTTTACGATGCTGCGCTATGAGCAATCCCAGAATGAACGTCAGACCGGCAGTGCGGGCACCAACTGCTTTGCGCTGAGGCCGGGTAAACTCTTTACCCTGAAAAACCACCCGTCAGCAGCCATGAATCAGTCGTGGCAGGTGATCAGTGTCAGTCACCGGGGTGTGCAGCCCCTGGCGGACAACAGCGGCGGTGAGGGTACCACCTTCAGTAATACCGTGCAGTTTATCCCGGGCGCTCAGGAATGGCGTCCGCCGTTCCGCTATAAACCGACCGCTGACGGTAACGAGCTGGCAACGGTCGTCGGGCCGCCGGGGGAGGAAATCTATACCAACGCTGATGGCGCTGTCACGGTCCGTTTTCACTGGGACCGGCGCGGCAGGCCGGATCACAGCGCCTCCTGCTGGGTACGGGTGGCCCACGGCTGGAACGGGGACGGTTTCGGGTTTATGTCGATCCCGCGTATCGGGCAGGAAGTGATTATTTCTTACCTTAACGGGGATATCGATTGCCCGATCATCACCGGCTGCACGTATAACGGGCGCAACAGCCCGCCGCTGACCCTGCCGGTCGAGAAAACCCGCACCACGTTCCGTACCAAAACCCATAAGGGGGAGGGGTTTAACGAGCTGCGGTTTGAGGATAAAGACGGGAGTGAAGAGATTTACCTCCATGCCCAGCGGGATAATAACATCCATATTAACCACAACAAAACTCAGCATATCGGACATGATGAGGTGCATACCGTGGTGAATGACCGTAAGCACGAGGTATGTCATGACGAATTTATTCATGTCACGAATGAGCAGACGCTGAACATCGGTGTGAATCAGTTTGAGCAGATAGGTAAAGACCGTATGACCCGGATTGATAACAGCTGGAAAGAAGTGATCCGGGCCGGGCATTTTCAGGAAGTGGGTGAAAACAAACAGAGTGTTGTGCAGGGCGATTATACATTAACCGCCGGAGGCGGCATTCACACGCACACCCGGGTGCATACGCTGCAGGCAGGCGACACTGTTCTTATCAGAGGAAAAGCCGGTTCTATTCAGCTGGACGGGCAGGGCGTCACGATCACCGGAAATATTACCCTGAAAGGTCCGGTGTCAATCGCCGCAGGTGCGCCGGGAACGGTTGTTTTACCGGAAGCAGCGGTGAATGAAGGGCTGCCGCTGGCAGAAGACTGCCGGGCAAAAGCCGTGAAGAAAGGGACGTCATGATGCCGGTCTCTCAGGCTGTTTTCCGGGCGTATTGGGTGGCGCAGTGCCGCTATACCCGGGATGACATGCAGTTCAGTGGGGTAATGGCCGTGGCGGGGGCGGACAGGGATCAGGCCATCCGCAATATGCGCCGGTATTTTTCAGCCCAGCCGGAACACTACAGTGCCGCTCAGTACGATACCCTGGAGCCGCTGACAGCGTATGCCGGGGAGAGTCAGCAGCCGGAGTTACCGTTACTGCGGCAGGTTATCCGCCAGCATGATGAGGGGATCCCCGCTGTATTAACCGGTGAACATAATCTGACCTGTCCGCTGCCGTCGGAAAACGGTGATATTCATTATCAGCCGGGCCCGCCGGGGTTTATCCCGGGGATCCCGCTTTTTGCGGTGATCGACAGCGGTGAATATCACCGTCAGACCGGACAGCACCTTGTTCCGGTGCTGCTCGGCACTCACCTGCCGTGGCAGTCGCTGTATCAGGGGGAAACGCAGGAAAGTCTTGCCGACCGTGCGCCGTATCTGGTGCAAATCCGTGCGGATCGTGCGGGGAAACAGTTTCTGGCTCATTGTCAGAACCTGCCGGATAAAGCCGCCGCCGGGTTTTTTATCAGCAGCAGCAAACCCTTTCCGGAAATGCACCGGCAGTTACGCAGGATGACGTATCTGCGAAATCAGGTCACCGGCAGCTGGAGTTTTTTCCGGTTTTATGATGTCCGCCATTTTATTCCCTTTGCTGAATCACTGACACACGGGCAGCTGCTCAGTGTCGCCGGGGGCGTGACGGCTTTTGCGGGGTACAGCCCGGCATATCCGGAGGGGGTGACCATCACCTTTTCTGCCGGTGTTACCGGTACGGGACGGCGCGAAGCGCTGTTTATCAATGAGCGGCTTTACGGCCATTATGCCCGGCTGACCCTGATGAGTACCCTGGCAAAAACCCGGCAGCTGATTGAGCAGCACGGGGCCGGGTCCGCGCCGGAACAGGACGGCGGTGAAACCGTCTCCGACAGTTATCTTATCCGTGAAGCCAACCTGAGCTTTCTGGCGGGAGTCACCCGGATGCAGGCGTTAATGTACCGGTTATCCGCCCGTTATCTGTGCCGTCACGATACCGCGCTCTGGGAACGTGCCTGTGAGCATGCACGGCCTTATCAGCACAACCAGGTATTATTTAACTATCATTGTTATGCCTTTTGTATACAGGCGCAGGGAGTCCCCGTATGACTGAACATGTCAGTTCTGATGTTTTAACTCCGGAAGAGAAACACCTCCGTAAAATGGTGGAGGCGGTTAATCAGGCCGCGCCGCGCAATTTACCGGCAGATGCGGTGATTTGCCCGTGTGAGAATGAGCACCGTCCGGTCTATCCGGTGCGTTATGCCTATTCGAATTTATCGGGTGATAAAAATGCCGTGGCAGCGATGCCGCCGGAGGTTAAGAAACTGCTGGAACTGTGCCCTGCACAACCGGATATTGAGGTGTACGAGCCTGAAGTGTGTACCCTTGAGGACACGAAGGGATTCAGTGCCCGGCTGTTACGTTCAGGATGGGTCTATGTGTTTGAGGAGGGGGAATTCCCGACCCGGACCGATACCCGGGGGCAGTTGCTGATTTTTAAGCATACCATCACCTATACACACAATGGTCAGGTTTATGATGAAAATGATAACTCCGCTGAAGCAGAAAAGGCGGTGACCGGCGGAGATGCCGACGAATATTTTATACCTTATATCCGGGTATATGATACCGAATCCCTGACCGGGGAACTGAAAGAACAGTTTCCTCATTATCCTTATCTGGCGATAAAAAAAGATGTTATCCGTGCCCGGTTTTTTTTCAGTGATATTCCGTTACCCGATTATACACTGAACAAGCTGACGGCTGACCCTGCATTCCGCGCATCCTTTATGCAGGAAATCAATCTGGTGGATTTTAATGATAACCCTTATGCACTTGAATTACATGAAGAGCATATTGATTATCTGGTGGAGGAATATAAGGAGGAATCACACAGGTTTGCCGCATTTGCGAAACAGGCAAAAGAAATAGGTTCAGACTTACCCAAAGGTCATTATTTTGCTGAAATAACTAATACCCCTGACGTATCGAAAGGCTCTGAAACGCTGCTTGCACAGGTGAAAGCCTCACTGGATGAGAATGAGAAAAGCAGCCTGGTGATATTGCACGACCCGGTGGGGTATCAAAAAGATGTCCTGGCATTCTATTCTTTCGTTACTGCGATGTACGCCGCATTTCAGCATCACTGGCGTTACCCTAATCAGATCGGTCACTACCTCTCAACGATTAAAATGCATCTGGATCATCCTGATATTGCACAAACGGGGGCCGGGCACCGGCTGAATGAACAATTTTTAGATAATATTGATATGCAGGGCTGGCAAACCTACTGGCCTGAAATTGAATCGGGATATAAAAAATTTGAGCAAATTCAGCAAAATATCGCCCATCTGTATGGGGATTTTTTAACGAATCCTGCGATAACGGATAAAATAGGCGGCATTAAAAATTATACTGACCATGTTTTTTTAATCCGGGAACAATACGCACAGACGGATTTCTGGCACCTTGCGTTTTTTGAGGAGGTTCGACGCTACAGTGAATTTCATGAACAGTTATTGTCGCCGTTAAAAAGCTCAGCATCAGGGCAGCAGGTTTTAAGCCTGATGTTTTCGGTTGATAAACCGGAAGGGAAACTCTGGAAGAATCTATGTGATATCGCGGTCAATTTACTCAGTGAGGAAGAACTGAGAAAAGGCGGAATGAATTTTTTCAAAGAAAAAATGCTTCCGTCACTGGAGTCGGTGCTTTTGATTGGCTGGGATGCATTAGGGTATGCGTTTACAGAAACCCATGCTCTGTTAAAAAAAAATATCGGACGTTCACGTCACATCACGCAGGCTGGCATCGATTTTTTGGCGGGAAAAGTCTTACCTGCTTTTCTGGGTTTCTTTGATCTCCGGGTAAATACTAAGACGCTGCAGCCCATGTCCGGAAAACAGTTTATGGGCTGGATGGATTCCCTGAACGGAAAGGCCGCTCCCCTTAAAAACACAGTTGGTCAGATGAGGACATTACTGAACTGGGATGAAAAACTGAGAAGCCCTGCAGTAACACATGCGATTAATACGGTTCAGTATCACTATGCGTCAACAGGGCTGCCGGTTGATAAAGAGACGTTTAAAAACACGCTGAAGTTAAGTTTGTCACTTTATTCATTGCTGACGGGTATTCTGGAACTTCAGGCGGCTAATAAAATGTCGGATTATGATAAAAATAACCCGCTGAATACCGGCGCGGTAAATATTTTACGGACTCAGATCGTTGTGAATCTGGTCAAAACGACTGAAGGTATTATCAAGACCCGTCAGGCGGCGGGGCTTTATATGAAACGGGTCACTTACCCGCCTCTCCGGCATATTTTAATGAAAATCCATTTACCGGAACCCAAATCCGTATGGGCTAAAAGGACTGTCAAGAGTCTCGGTTATCTTGTTGCGCTGCTGGGCGCAGCATTACCTATAGCCGAATGTATGGCTGAACTGGATAAAAAAAACCATGTGACCGCCGGGGCAAAATTTACGGAAGCGGTGGCAACCCTTGCTCTGAGTATTGGTGTGGCGGGTGTCGGTCAGGCTAACGCCATTATCGAGGGGGCTGCGGTTCTCAGCACCAACCCGATAATACGGTTTGCTACCCTTTATGCGTGGGAAATTGTCCTTATCGCAACAGCAGCACTGATTGGCAGTGCCATCATATATTATATATTCGAAACAGATGATTTTGATGAGTTGCTGAAAAATTGTTTCTGGGGAAACGGCGATAAATACTTTGCAGGGGGGTACCTGACCAAAGATAACGATGATATTGATAGGCCTATAGATAGATATGATCAATTAAATAAGTATATCAAAAATTTTGAAAAATATACGGCATATTACCAAATGGAATTGCAGGAGTTTTTAAATTTCTTTTTTACGCCGCAAGTAAAAATTACCGCGCAACCGCAAGCAAAAGCTGGTCAGCTCCCGACGACATATGTGATACATTATCAGTTCAGGCTGGCTAATTTTCAGTGCGGCCTCTCGGATATTGAATATCAGTTGGTAAAATTAAAAAAAACAGTAATGTATGCGTCTCAGATGCCCGTAAAGTATCTTCCTCCGAAACCGGATATCATTCTCCGGCGTAAAGGATTCGAGTATATCGCGTCCGATAATCATATCTTTAACCAGGCCTTTGACCTGGCCTTTGAACAGGCGCTGATGACAGCCCTTCAGAACACATCGTTGCGTGCGGGAGAATTTAAATTCAGCTTTAAGGTTGATGCGGGAACACATAGCGGTGACCCGTTAAAAAATAATTCCGTGCCGTCTGTTCACTGGTATTACCTGACTGACCGTATAAAAGGGGATATTGCGCCGCTGCGTTACCGCAAAGGTAATTTACAGGATAAAATTTATGGTTATATTGATGATAAGGGAATGGAATGAGTAACCCGTTTACAGTATCAAGGTTTCCGTCACAACTGAAAACCTCACGTTTGGCGGATGCAAATTATCCTTATGATGACCCGTTACCGCTGAAGGATCTGGTTTTTTTGCAAAGTCTCAATGAGCAGGAATGCCGGATTAAATCGTCACAAGTTAACAGCAGGAAATCTAACACAGTACCTGTATTTTTGGTATTACTGGTGATGATGTTTTATACTTTATTCACCTTTGTTGAAAAGCATAATGTAAAAAAGCATACATTTGAAGAGAATGTATTAAATGCCGAAGAAAGGTATCTTGATAAGAGTGTTATAAAAATTAACAAGCTTACAACGGAATATTTTGAAAAATATAAACCTTTTTTTGGAAAAGAAAAAATTAGCTGGTGGGACTATGCTAAGGCATATAATTCAGGACTATTTTTTATTGGCAGTGAATACGATAAATATTTCATTATCGGATGGTTAATATTCTTTCCGGGGGGATTATATATCGTAGGTTCTCTGAGTTTTTTTGTTCCGATGACCTGGCTGGTAGCAGACCGAAAGCGGGGCATCCTGTATTCCTATGTGGACGGGATTGTGATGGCCGTGCGTTATGAGGATGCACAGTTTGGTTTTGCAGGCAGAATGCTGGCGTTTAAATTATTCTATATTCATCCGGAAACCGGAAAGTTAGGTACCCATATTTACAGACCTAACGTTTCGTTCTATACCGGTTTTTTAATGAGCACGGATACCGAAAATTACCGTTTTATTACGTTTTTAAATAAGTATATGAAAGAGGGACGGGATGCCGTTTCATCCGTGGATTATCAGGCACGTGATCCGTTGTTTTGTTTTGCCAAAAACCCGCTTCCGGATGATTTTGAACAACAGGTTACGCAGATTCTGGCAAAGTTGGATAACAGGAAGCAACGTCATGCGTAGTCTTGTGAATGGCCGTAAGATTATTTTAAAAAATGACACCACCAATACCGGAGGTACCGTTCTCCGGGGCTCCTCTGTTGCGAAACAAACTGAAGGTATTGCCTGTGTGGGTGACCCGGTATATTGCCCGTCGTGTAAGCAGACGGGGACAATCGCGGAAGGTGACAGTCTGATAAAAATAAACGGCATACCGGTTGCCCTGGAAGGTCATAAAGTGACATGCGGATGTTCCGGTGGGTGCCTGCTGGTTGCGGCGGGTTAAATACAGAGATATGAACGAAAAATATTCTGTTCCGTCTGTTTACGGTGATGGCCGGGGTAACGGGGATATTTCCCCGTTTAACCTCGATGGTTGTATTGACGAAGAAGGTACCGCATGACCCGTTTATATACCGCAACCCGGCATCCTGAGCAGCTGGAGACAACATTATTAACCGGGGAAAGTCACACCTATGATGACCCTTTAGCCCCCCGTAAACTGGTGTTTTTGGATGCTGTGAATGAGCAGCGTTGTGTGATTAATTCACCGCAGCGTAACAGTCAGTTAACTAACACAATTCCTTTTTTTATCGCTATATTGATTATGGCGTGTTATACAATGTTTAACTTTATTGATAGCCATATGGAGTATAAAAAATACTTTCAGCATCGAGTTCAAGAGGTGGAAAGAAAGTATGGTGATAAGCCAGGTTTAGATGAAGCGACATTAAGGTATGTTAAGCTCTATCAACCATACTTCGGTAGTCGAGATATAAGTTATTATGATTATATTTTAGCGTATAATTCAGGCGTGTTTTTCACGAATAGCCAATATAGTAAATATCTTGTTATAGGCTGGCTTATCCTATTCCCGGGGGCGTTATGGTTATTTGGGTATCTGGCTTTCTTTGTTCCTCCGGCACACCTTATTGCTGACAGACAACGGGGTATTCTGTACAGCTACGGTATGGGAAAAGTATATGTAACCCGTTATGAAGAGGCACAAATCGGGTTAGCCGGTAAAATGCCCGCTATTAAACTTTATGGTCTTGATCAGAAATCCGGTGAACTGAAAACAATTCTCTTCCGGCCGAATGTCTCGCATTATTCGGCTTTTCTGACCAGTACGGACAGCGAAAACCACCGTTTTATTACATTCCTCAATGCCTATATGCAGCAGGGACGTGATGCTGTTTCAGCCTCGGATTATCAGGCGCGTAAACCATTCCTGTCATTTGGTAAAAATCCGCTTCCGGACGATTTTGAACAACAGGTTACACAAATTCTGGCAAAGTTGGATAACAGGAAGCAACGTCATGCGTAGTCAGGTGAATGCCTGTAAAGCGATATGCGGATGTTCCGGCGGATGAGTGCTGGTCGCGGCGGGGTAAGTCGCCGGAAGCAACACCGGATTCTTTTTTTATCGTCATATTCAGTATGACTGATTGTTTATCAGATTTTATTGATCAAGGGACTTTGTAATGTTTGAATTTTTTATGGGAACAATGTTCCCGGCTAAGCTAAAAACGCAAAAAATTACGTCTTACCAGGAAGACTGTCGTTTTACGGGTTCCCCGGAAGACAGCCCGTATTTGCTGAAGATAAATCAGGAAAAATGTCAAATAAAGTCCACTAACTTTAAGCATCGAAAGGTTGTCTCAATTCCTTTATTTTTAGTTGTCTTTGCTACTTTTATTTTTTTGATGAATTCTTTTTTCGAGAGTCATTATTCAAATTATGAGTCATTTATTTCAGATGTTGAAATATATAAAGAGTATGATGAAAACTCAAGAGATCCACTTGAGGGTACAGAACGGTATCGTCCTTTTTTTGATAAAGAACCCGGCGTATTTGATTATTTAATATCTTACTACTCCGGGAATTTTTATGCAGGAACAAAGTATTCAATATATTTAACGATACTACTGGCATTAGGATTTGGTTATTGCCTGTATATTACGGGTAAATCGGCTTTTTGGGGACCTTACCCCATTTTAGTCTTAGACAGAACACGTCAAATTTTGTATACATGGGAAAATAACAAAGTCTATATGGCCCGCTATGAAGATGCCGGATATGCAACACCAAATAATAATTTATTTATAAAATTGTTTTCGTTTAATACCGAAAAAAACAGACTGGACACGATTTTGTTTCAACCGAATGCATCCGATCACAGTAGCTTATTTCTCAGTGAGAAATATGAAAATAATGCATTTATTAATTTCATTAACACGTATATGCAAAAAGGGCGTGATGCCATTACAGATCATGATTTCGAATGTGAGCCATTGACACTTTATTTTGGCGGCTATAATCCCCCGGCGGATGCTGACAGCCAAATAGCGAATACAGTAGGTATGCTGGATAAAGAGACGGTTTCTGATGCGTAGTCAGAATATATTTCCCGGCAGGGTGTTCTCTGCCGGAAAATATATTCATAACATCAGTGTATTTCCGGTAATTTAAAAACGGAGACCATCTGTGCGAGCTGTTCTGCTTCACTTTTCAGAAGCTGTGTCCGCGAGACGGCATTATCAATTAAAGTGGCATTCTGCTGCACGGTGGTATCCATTTCGGTGACTGCCATGGTAACCTCAGCCAGCCCTTTACTTTGTTCCTCTCCCGCAACCCGGAGATCACTCATCAGCTGTCTGACTTTCAGGACATCCTCCACCAACTGATTCAGTGTTTCACCGGATTCATGCACCTGACTGCTGCCTGTTTTAATATTCTGAACAGACTCGTCAATCAGAACTTTAATCTCACGGGCTGCCCGGGCACTGCGCTGAGCCAGAGACCTGACTTCAGTCGCAACAACGGCAAAACCCCGGCCTGAATTACCCGCCCTCGCAGCCTCTACCGCCGCATTCAGGGCCAAAATATTGGTCTGAAATGCGATACTGTCGATGACTGACACAATGTCAAACATCCGCCCGGATGACGTACTGACATTGCTCATTGTTGATATAACATTATGCATCATATCCCCGCAGCGGCTTGCGGTTTGTGCGGTGGTTTCTGCCAGTTTATCGGCCATGTGTGTGTTGTCACTGTTCTGACGCACGGTGACATTCAGCTCCTCCATTGCCGCCGCACTTTGCTCCAGGGCTGCGGCCTGTTGTGTCACCCGTACTGATAACTCGTTATTATTATCGGCCAGACTGACGGTATTTTCCGCGACAACAGCGCTGCTGCTGCGTACGGTCAGCAGCATCGATGATATTTTGTCCGCAAACAGATTGAATGCCCGTGAGATATCCGATATTTCATCATTACCGGCTATCGCCATACGCTTCGTCAGATCGCCTTCTCCGCGGGCAATATCATCGAGTGCGTTATATGTCTCATTCAGGCGGGTGATCAGACGACGGACTGCTAACCAGGAGCCCAGCAATAACAGCGTCATAACCGGCAGCAGGACTTCCAGCACATCCTGCATCATGATGTTCGCCAGACCGGTTACCCGGCTTTCCGGCGTGGCAAGGCCGATAACCCATCCGGTATCCGCCATCGGGAACAGCATCACCTGTGACGATGTATTCAGCTGTCCGTCGTGATCAATGCGGATGCTGCCGGGAGCGGATTGCTCAGAATCCTGCCGCTTCAGGCCTGCAGCCACCGGTGCCAGCCAGCCGGATTGGGCGGCCAGCTCATCAAAGGTTTTAAATTTTTTACTGTCATAACCGGGAAAATAAATCAGCTGCCCGTGACGGTCTGTCACAAAGGCGTAGCCGCCGGTGCTGTTGCCGTATTGCTGCATAATGGCGGCAATATTATCCAGGCGGATATCTGTTGTGACGACACCGGAAAATTTCCCGCCCGTTTTATACGGCACACTGCAGGTTACCATATTCACACCGGAAACCGTGTCGCTGTAAACATCTGACCATAAACAGCGTTCTGTCGATTCGTCCTGTGCATTTTGGTACCAGCTTTCATTATGATAATTATCGGTACTGTCTTTATTATACTCGTCAGAAAAGACCAGTTCCCCGGCCGGATTTCGTGCCCAGAAAAAGCTGCGTTTCTCAATTCCGGGCGTGAATGCCCCCGGTTCCGGCCAGATCCCGCCACCGGTGATCAGGCTGTTACTTTCAATCAGATTAGGCGGGATATAACGGTACAGCGCCTCATCATTGGGCAAAACCTCTGCCATGCGCGCCAGGCTGACAGTATTTCCGCCGGTGTGAGATAAAATGGTACTGACTCTGGAGGTCAGGCCATGTCCGGTTTCTTCAATTAATGCGGTATTAATTTCCACCACACGGGGCTGCCCGCGCCACAGCATAACAATAATAATAATCGCCGTGGTGACAGCAAGGAGCAGAATACCACCGATCGTCAGACGAGTTGAAATACGGGACGGATACCAACGCATAAAAAACTCCGGAAATAATAAATTTACATATACTATAAATTTGGCTGGTCTGAGCAGAGTCCTGCTATATTTTAACGATTGCCCGGTTATTGGCTGAGCTGCCCCGGGTTTACTATTGCAGAGACTCTCTGAATAAAAAACGGAACTAAAGCTGTCAGTCAGAATAGGGTACTTTGCTGAAAATTATTTCCTTATGGTGTTTTTTTAAGTGAAAGATAAGATGATTTCTTTTTATAACAGGAATATACAACACATGAAATTGCTTGTTTTATGTTACTGTTATTATTCATTCCTGTTATCAGAAATATATTTTTTATTTTTCATATTGTTATTGTTTTTTTTAAATATTCATTTAGTGATTTTGACAGAATTAACAGCAAAAATGAGGGGTTATTCATCATTTGAGGTGGTCTTCAGCCGGGTTTTTCCGGAGTACGGCCTGACGTCATATCTGCGTTAATACCCGCTTTTTATTGCGCCTGTTTTGCGGGCAGGTACACGTACAGTATGGTACCGGTTCCGTATAATCATAAGATCCAGATAAAAAAAGCAGGAGTAACGTTTGGTTACCGGACCTTTTATTAATGCCGCCGCAGTATTGATTGGCGGAATTGCCGGGGCAGGGCTGAGCCACCGGTTGCCGGAACGTATCCGGATATCCATGCCGTCCGTATTCGGGCTGGCATCACTCGCTATCGGGGTGTTGCTGATTATAAAATGCGCCAATATGCCGGTGATGGTGCTATCGGTGCTGCTCGGGGCGGTTATCGGTGAACTGTGTTGCCTGGAAAATAAAATCAATGCGGTGGCCGGTAAAATAAAAAACCGGCTTCCGGTACGGAGCGGGGCACAGGAAAGTTTTATTGAAAACTATGTGGTGCTGATATTCCTGTTCTGTGTCAGCGGTACCGGGATTTTCGGGGCGATGCATGAAGGCATGACCGGAGATCCGACCGTTCTGCTGACCAAGGCTTTTATGGATTTTTTCACCGCGATGATATTTGCCTGTTCACTGGGTATTGCGGTGTCGGTTATTGCCGCGCCGATGCTGATTATTCAGCTGGCACTGGCGGGCAGCGGTGCGTTATTGATGCCGTTTACCACAGCGGCTATGATGGCGGATTTTACCGCTGCGGGCGGGGTATTATTGATCGCAACCGGGCTTCGGATCTGCGGTATTAAAATGTTTGCGGTGATTAACCTGCTGCCTGCGCTGATACTGGTAATGCCGCTGTCACTGCTCTGGTCATATTTATGATTTAAATCATCAGGATAGCGGTGAACGATAACAACGAATGATCATGCGGGGTTATTTTTTGGTTATTGATCCCGCAAAATAACATCCGGCTGAATAAATTACCGGAAAATACAGGATTGGCTGTTGTTATCTGCTGTATTTGAGCCACTTCAAAAAATTGAATTACTTCTCAAATCTCAGGGTTATAATCCGGAAAACCGATTCAGTTACTTTCCGTATTTATTCCATGGATGTCATCAGTATTATCATTTCAGCGGGGAAATCCTCCGTTGATGTCGCGCTTTATACCTTATTACCGATTATGGTCGTGATGCTGATCATAATGAAATACCTCTCTGTCAGAGGCGTGCTGGATGTGATTGTCCGCTGGCTGGCACCTTTACTCAAACCGTTCGGCTTAACCGGGATGAGTGCATTTGCGCTGATCCAGATAAACTTTGTCAGTTTTGCCGCACCGCTGGCAACACTCGCGATTATGGATAAGCGGGGGGTATCTGATCGCCATATGGCGGCAACCCTGGCAATGTGTTTTGCTATGGGGCAGGGGAATGTGTTTTATCCGCTGATGCCGTTCGGGCTGCACTGGACAACGTCCATTATTGTTTCTGTTGCCGGGGGATTGTGTGCGGCGGCTTTTACCTGGTATGTCACCGGCCGCCGGTTATCGGCGACAGAGACCGCAAGCTCAGAGCCGCTGCCGGATGCGGAGCAGAATAATCAGGGAATTTTGTCGGTTATCAACAGCGCGGGGGCGGATGCTATCCGTCTGGCACTCGGAGCTATCCCGATGCTGATCCTGTCATTATCCATTGTCGGATTAATGCAGGCCGCCGGGGTGATTGAATGGCTGCACCATATTCTGATGCCGGTACTGAATATGGTGCATATTCCGGACAGTTTTGTGCTGCCCGCCCTGGTGAAATGTGTGGCCGGGGGAACCGCCTATTTCGGGGTGATTTCTGACCTGGTACAGCAGGGTGCGGTAACCGCCAATCAGATTAATGCATCTGCCGGTTTACTCATCCAGACATTTGATTTACCGGGGATCGGCATTTTTCTCGGTATCAGTTCGCGGTTTGTCCGTCTGTTCCGTTATGTGATCCCGGCAGCACTGATCGGTATTCTCATCCGCACGGTTTTGCATATAGTATTATTTTAAGCCGGAGGAGATAAGTGATGGATATTCGTGAAGATGAAACCAGTTTTTATATTCTGTCTGAGGACGGCAAAAGCCGGATAGCGGAAATCACCTTTGTGTATACCGGGGATAATCTGGCGATTATTGACCATACCATGGTGGATGACAGCCTGCGCGGGCAGAAAGTCGGTAATAAGCTGGTTGCGGCGGTGGTTGAGAAAATGCGTCGTGAACAGCGGAAAATTATTCCGCTCTGTCCGTTTGCCAAAAGCGTGTTTGATAAAACCCGTGAGTATGACGATATCCGTCACGCCGGATAATGCACAATGCCGGAGGGGAAACCGGTTTTTCCTCCGGCACAGACAGAACAGTTACCATCCGCAGATATTGGTTTCTTCATCCATATCGTAGCCGCGGATAATATTAATCAGATCCTTGACGATTTGCGCCGCGTTTTCAGCATCGGCTAACTCAGCGGCGGAATCCACGTCTTTATCCACTGACACACCATTATTCTTATTGGTCATGGTGACCATCAGTGCCGCATCATTAATTTTTTCTTTGTCGTCTAATTCACTGACCAGCAACGCGATTTCTTCTGCCGCAATCTCAGGGATATATAACTTTTTCGGATTCAGAAAGTGTTTCTCCGCTTTCTGGCCGTTACCTTCATTGATCAGCGTTAATAAAAAGCCTTTGTTTTCGTCGTTCATGATTGTGTTACTCCTCGGTCAGGATCTCTGGGGCGACATAAAAATCAACATTAAACACCGTATCGTCAGTAACCGCTTCTATCCGGTGCCAGGTTTCCGGCGGAAAAACACCGAACTGCCCGGCCTCTATTACCAGAGTGTCCGTTGGTTCAGGGCTGGTTTCATCCGCATAGGCATAGTAGATAATGGTGCCCTGCATAACAGACAGTTTAGGATAAACGCCCTGACGGGTACCTTTATCCAGATGCCTCTGCCAGATAGATTCCGGTGCCGTTTCTTTGGTCCAGAGCGGCGTGCTCCGGATATGAATGTAGTTTGTCGGAATGATGATGCGTTCCATCTGTGTTCTCCTGAAGTCAAACAGATGATTAAGATCCAATCTTAAAATACTTTTCAAAATTTAAAAAGTATTTCAGATGCAACTTCAGGGGAAACCGCACGATTTACCCGCTGACAGCCGGAGGCTGTCAGCAGGGCTGGCGCCGGGAAGGAGAGGCGGGATTAGTCGTAAGTAATCATAAAGGTGGCATCCGCGTCAGCAATGCCGGGGGTCGGGCGGTTACCGGTGGCGATGTAGTTGGCATAAAACTGTGCCTGACCGTTGCCGTTAATATCCATGGCAATTTTCGGGCTTTTGGTTTCCATCGGCAGCCGGTTTTTCTGACTGTCGAGGATCTCCACCGCCACAGAGCCCGCCGCACTTGCCCCTTCATTGATTGCCAGCAGTGAGCTGTCCTGTTTATCTTTCTTACCGCTGAAGACAAAGGTGACGGCAGAAGAAGGCGGGCAGTTCCGGACCTGAAAACTGAACGGCATGGATTGTGTTTTATCACCGGCGGCGCGGAAATTCTTCAGAGCCCAGCGCCCCAGCTCAACTTTTTTATTTGCCTGGGAAACTTCAACCCCGCAGCTGTAAGCAACAATCTCACCGGACAACTCAATATTCACCCGGCCGAGTTCATAGGCGGCGGCTGACTGTATCAGCAGACCACCGCACAGCAGGGAAAGGAGTCTCTGTTTTATGTGTTTCTTCATTGCCGTGCCTGTTATTCGTAGTCTACGCGTAAATAACCGCGGGATTGGAAAACACCTTCTTTCGGTTTATTACCGGTCACGCTGACAGGCCAGGCGGTAATGGCTGTCCGGGCAGAACCGGCACCGTCAAGCTGGAACGGAATAACACTGCCGATATTGTTCGGCGTTAGTGCTTTACCGTCTTTATCACCGACCATAAAACCGACATCCGGGTTATCGGAGACAATCATATTGCCGTTTACTTTCTCCGCTTCGATACGCAGTGTCAGATACGCTTTCGCTTCCACGTTAGTACACTGGATCGCGATATTTTCGAGTTTTTTATTCACGGTGGCAGGTTTATTACCGGCACCGGCCTGGCTGAATAACTGCGAACCGATTTTACCGAAGTTAATCACCACGATATCGTTAACGCCGACTTTGCATTGCTGCGGCACATTTATAATGCCGCTGTAGCTGATGGTATAAACCGGCGTGCTCAGCGGGTCGGTATTTGCGGTCGTGACATAGACGGTAAATAAGGTCTTTTTCGGGATCACCACCTGGTCAACGAAACGGCGGGTGACTTTCAGGCGGAAGGTAAAATTACTGTCCATAATACCGAACGGTTTTCCCTTGGTCACGTTCGGGTGTGTACCCATCAGAACATAGTCCTGCGGCGGGTAAAATGTACCGGCGGAACTGTCGGTAATACTCATTGCCCCGCGCAGATAGTCATTCAGCTGGAGGTATTTATACCGTCCTTCTGTTTCCACCACCGGCATATTGGCGGCATAGCTGCGCATTGTCCGGTTATTGCCGGAGTGAACAGGGCATATTCCCTCAACCCGTTCACTGAAGTTTTTGGTTAATACTTTTACCTGACCCACCTGGTTATTGGCGGAGGTAAAGCTGTCGGTCAGATCGTAAAAGACCTCACTGGTTCCGCCCGCCGCATTACTGCATACCACAGCCAGCGCCGGAAGAGGTAAAAATGCCATTAATAACGGGATTGCATATCTCTTTTTCATCATTAACTCTCTATTTACATTCAAGCGCGGTCCGCAGTAACGGCCCTTTGATTTCCTGACGGGTAAAATCATAATCCGCAGTACACTGATCACCCGGCTGATTCCCCCACTGCACCAGTAATTTCCCGGTCAGCGGCAGGCCGGTTAAATACACACGTCCGTCATCATCAGCGATACTGCTGATCTGAGAGCCGGTTTCCTGCACCATACTGCCGAAGCGGATGGGTTTGCCGTTGTGGGTCAGCGAGAGCAGCGCCCGGATCCCGATACTGGTATCAAATGTGGCACGGACAACCGCTCCGCTGATCGGTACCACGTTCTGGACGTTATTTTTGATTTCCGTATTGTCATTGAATGAATCCGGATTCAGCGCAATACGGTTGTTCCGGTAAGCCGAGGCATAAGGAATGATGGCGTAACCGCGCCAGTCCGTTTTCACCCCGGTGTAGTTTTCCACCGCCACACCGGCAGCCCCCGGTGCTTTGACCAGCACGGTGGTATCATTAATTGACTGGCCGAATGTCAATCCGTTTTCATGCAGCAGCACGGCACCGGAGGCCCGGTAGTTGAGCTGATTCTGATCCGGGTCGTAGTTGTAACTGATCCCGAAATCGCCGTAGGTGCCCTGATAATCCAGACCGGCCGAGCCGTTATAACCCTGCTGACTGACATGCCCCTGCGAGACGGAATAGCTCAGGTTTCTGCCTTCCAGCAGCGTGCCGTTTACACCGGCACGGTAAGCGTTCCGCCCGCCGGAGTTATTGGTGGCCGAGAAGGTGGCGTAGGCGTTATTAAAGGCATCATTACTGCGCGCGTTACGCGACGAGAATGACGAGAACGGCACGGACACATTCACCGACAGCATGTTATCGCGCTCTTTGAGTTCCAGCGCTTTGGTGGTACTCAGGGACACGGAATAGTTGATCCCGTTCCAGCTGTTGGAATACCCGGCCTGATACCACTCATCCTTACCGCTGCGGTTCCAGTAAGATTGCTGGTTACCGGATATATAGAGTGAGCCGTACTGATCAAATGACTGCGAAATATTGACCTGAAAACGCCCTTTTTTGTTATAGAGCAGGTTGTGATAATTAATAATGATCGGCTTGCTGGTATCACCATCCTCGCCGTCCGGCGCATATTCATACCCGGACATCTGTTTATACGCGACATCGTTTAAGGTATAGAAGCCCTTGGTGGAATAGCGGTAACCCAATAACTGGAACGTGGTACCGGTGGTGTTCAGGGATTTCGCGTACAGGAAACGGAATGACTGTCCGCTGTGGTTTGAGCCGTCCGCCAGTTCACTGTTTGCATGGGTGACATCAAAGGAGAAAGCACCAAAACGGCCGATATTCTGACCGACCCCGATCAGGACTGATTTATATTTGTCAGCCAGCTGGGTCCCGGTATAAACAGAAATATCACGTGTCAGACCGGCGAGCAGTGTCGCCTGGACAAACTTCGGTTTATCCTGGTTGCTGTTCCCGCTGCGGAACTCCCCGGCCATCACGTCATATTTCACCCGGCCTTCACGCTGGAGCACCGGCAGTGTGGAGTAGGGCACAACATACTGCTGCTGAGTACCGTCTTTTTCCTCAATGGTCACCTGTAAGTCACCACTGGAGGTCGCCGGGTTTAAGTCATTAATGACAAACGGGCCCGGCGGGACATACACCTGGTAAATAACATAGCCGTTCTGGCGGATAACCACCTTGGCATCCGTTTTTGCCATACCGCGCACGGTCGGGGCATAGCCCTGCTGGCTGTCTGGATACATATTATCGACAGAAAACAGCCGCACACCACGGAACCCGGCAGAGTCAAAGACACTGCCGTCCGAGTTGCCGTCACCGATAACCAGCTGGCTTTTCAGGGCAATGATCGGCCGCTGAACATAGTTCATCAGGCTGCGCCACTGGCTGTTACTGGCGTTTTTACTTTTGTTGTAATTCCAGGAGCTGGACTGACGGAACTGCCATGCACCGAGGTTAAACCCCGAGTTCAGGTTCACGTAGTAGCTGCTGGTATTGTCCGAGTTATTATTCCCGGACGCGAAATAGTTCATAAACAGCGCCGGAATACCGGATTCCCATCTGTCCGGCGGAATATAGCCGCGTGCCTGTCCGGAAAGACTGGCCTGCGGGAAGCTGAGCATCAGCCGCTGTTTCTGAAAATCAAAGTGATATTCTGAGCCGGGAATTTTTTCGGTAAACGGAAAGCACTGCTTATCCTGTTCTGTTAATTCCTCCGGACGGGCGATATTTACCCCGAAACCCATAATGGTATCTGCGCTGAAGCAGGGGAATAAATAAGGCTCACCCTCTTTATTTTTCAGTTCGGTAAACGTGATCTCAGAGGAGGAGACAAAATCATTATTAACGGACAATTCAACCAGGTAAGTACCGGGCGGCTGATAGCCGCCTGATTCAAAGCGGGATAAATCAGAGACATCCGCGTCAGACAGGTCATCGGTTAAAAATGCGGCGTTGAAGGAAGGCTTCGCACCGGCCGTTCCCGCAGGGAAAAAACACGTAACGGCTGCAAGCACAGCAAAATAAACCGGCGTATGTGTGAAAACCTTTTTGATGTTACTCATTTCACCCTGTTCCCTGCATGACAACAATAAAATAAAGAATGTCTTAATTCAGATTCACGTCGCGCTGTTTGCGCAGTCCGCCATAGTCATTAATGGTCTGATAAGTCAGTGTGCGACCGTTTTTACCGGCAATCTGATGGGCACTGAATGGTGCAACCATGACATTGTCCAGCGGACGCCCGTCTAACATGATATTGACGAAGGTGGTGTAATACGGCGTCGGGTTATCAATCGTAATTGCGCCGTTTTTCTGTGTAATTGTGATTTTTTCCGCTGCATCTTCGGTCTGGATGGGTAAATTCACCGGTCTGACAAATAATTTGATCCGCGACAAAATAGCCAGCTGGAGCACGTTCTTTCCTTCCAGTGATTCTTTATCCACGGACGGAATCGCTTTTACGTTCAGCCAGAAAACTGATTCTCTGTCTTTCGGCAGATCCTGAGCCAGGTTAACAATCCGCAGAATATTTTCGCTGGCAGGTTCCATCACAAATAATGGCGGCGTGATAACGAAATCTTTTTCCTTGCCCTTGTCGTTATCAACCCATGAGTTGATCAAAAAACGTTCTTTCGGGCTGTGGTTAATCACAGAAAGAGACGTTTGTTTGGCATCCTGCGGATAAATAATCCGGGTGGCACCGAGTGCAATGCCTGAGTTCTGATTTGATGCTGAATAAGCAAATCCTGACATCAGAGTGAAAAACAATATCAATGCACTATTTTTTAAATAATTAAAAATCACAGATGGACCTCTTAATATTCTCTGTCAGAAATAACGCATAGAGTATGGTATTTCATTATCCGGGGTGGTTTACAGCACAACCGGTGATATATAAAACTCTCTCTGCTCCCTGTTGCAGGCACAATCCATCGTCAGAATTAAGAAAACATAATTCTGTACAGAGAGAGTTTTTATTTACTTAATTAATTACGTTCGGTAATTGATTATTCGTATTTAACAACGAAAGTGGCATCAGCATTTGCCTGACCCGGTGTGGATACACCTTTGGCAACATAACGTGCAGAGAAGTCTAATACGTTAGTACCTTCGTTCAGTGTTTTTGCTGCAGAGAACTTGCTGCCGTTTGGTGATAAAATGGCAGAGGTGCTGTCAGAAATCTGAATACCGACATTCTGAGCAGCAGGTGCGTTTGTACCTGAATTTACTGCTAATAATGTAGCATCACCATCCATGCTCTGGCCGGCGAAGGCAACAGCCGCAGTGGCGGATACTGTCGGGTCACAGTCAACCAGTTTGATTTTGAACGGAACCGGTGTTGTCATGTCGCCGGCCGCCGCTAATTTAGCGGTACGGTACTGACCTAATTCAACAGTCTGGTTGCTGCTTTCAGTGCTGACTGCACAGGCTGCGTTAACCAGTTCCCCGGTAAAATGAACGTTGCCGCCGTTTACAATAACCGGATCTGCAGCAGATGCCGCAGCGGAAAATAATAAAGCGGATACAACAGATGCACCAATAATATTTAATTTCATAATACTGAATTCCTAAAAAATAAACGCCATCTTCAAATTTTACTATCTCAACAGAATAGTAAACCACTACATCTGAAGAGGTTAATCTTCAGATACAATTTGAGTGTTGTGTGTACCAGAAATGAAAAAATGTGAAATACTAAAATTAATATATATAATCCCGGCTGCTATCCAGATCACCAAACAGCTTGACAAAAGGCACTTCCAGAACCAGTGAAATAGTAAACAGCATGTCAAGCGGAATATTGCATTCCCCGCGCTCATAGCGTGAAACCTGCTGCTGACTTAATTTTAATTTGTCACCTAATTCTGAACCGGATAATCCCTGTTCTTTTCTGTGTGCTCTGATCTGTTCTCCAACAACTTTATTTATATTCATCATGAGTCGTACTCAAAAATTACCGGGTTTCTTATGGGAATAATATGCAAGGTATTCTGAATAACTAATCAGATAATACAGACCCGATTTCCGTCATAATAAAATAGGGCAGGAAAATCGCAGTTGCATTTCGGGATTAAGTATTAGCGCTTACAGGTGCTAAGTAAAGTTAGTTATAACGATCAAAGAGCAATTATTGAAAGGTAAAAACTATCAATAACGATTTTTTGATCGTTGTAATCTTTTTTGAGTGTTAACAATTTCAGGGGTGTTTAAAATTCGTGGTCTTTAGTTTTTTACCTATTTTGTAATATATTGATAAATAAGTAAATATGAATTCTGTGTAAATGTTAATTATTTTGTAAATGCCGGTTACTTTTATTTATCCCCTGTTATGACTATTTATTTATAAAATATACGTTAATATATTGATTGTAAACAAATAAAAAATTTAATTAATATTTAATCAAAATTGTTGTTTTTTAATAAAAAATCGAAAACTGGTTATAACGCAGAATTAATAACTATAAAATCATGAATAATAAGACAAATGGACTGTTTGGGTTTTTTGTTATTTTCCATAAATACATCACTAATACAAATAATATATCAAAATTACTAAAATTATGACTTTTCCCATATTATCAAACATAAAATATACATAATAAAAACATATATTTCATAATGTAAAATTAAAAAATCATTACATTTCATGGTGTTATGGCTGTTTAAATGCGAAACACCTGAGATATTACAAATTATTACCACAATGTGCCTGTTCACAAGTTTAAAGCGTAAATGTAAAATAACACGTATCGCGAGTAAATTAAGGTTCAATAATAGTTTATCTGATAAAAAAGACAGAATATGTTGCGTTATGCAGAAATATCATGCGAATCATGATGTTGAATTGTACATTATAGCAGGGTTACAGCGTATTATCGGCATTTATCCGGAAGACTTTAGATTTTCCGGGGGGCGCGATAAAAACAGAAGGACGGAAATGTCACCATTTTTCATTCTGAACGGGGAATAACCGATGATACCGGGCTATACAGGAAGCAATGTTGCCGGTATCGGTATTCACCGTGACTGTCCGTAATGCGTTGTTACAGCATGACCGGGATGTAGTAATTAATCACTTCAACATACTGTAAGCCGTTGGCAATAAACTCATCATGCCGCTCTGCGGGCAGCAGTTTGTAGTGCTCAATATCCGGGCCCCGTCTGCGCAGCAGGTTCATTTCTGCCAGTGTGCCGGAATAAGCGGCATGAATAATCGTGTTGTAATCGCCGGGAAGATCGTTCAGCGTGGCCGGGTCAATGGTAATTCTGAGATAATCTCCGCCGGGTAAGGTTACCGGAGAAAGTGATGCACGGCGGATACTGTCCGCTGACAATACCGACGGCATGACGGCTGTGGTATAGGCATAACTGATATTATCTGCGGTCGATTCATACGGGGCATGCATGGCATACAAATCCGCCGGAATAATATCCACTTCCTTAAAAAACGTCTCCCAGAATTCACGCCGGAATTTCCGGTTTTCTGTCTGCCAGTCTGACAGGTTTTTCCGGTGATAATGATGGGAGCCTGTTAACTGTATTTCCGGTAATCTGGTCAGTTCCGGCTGAAACGGAACGGGGCTCTTTGCCTGCAGCGGAAAACAAAAGCCGTTACTGTCCCAGCCCGCTTTCTTGCGGTAAGCGGAAGGGGTGGTATTAAACTGTGATTTAAAGGCGCGGCAGAAGGTTTGCTGTGAGTCAAAGCGGTATTTTACCGAAATATCGAGGATGCTGCTGCGGGTGATCCGCAATGCTCTGGCTGCACAGGATAAACGCCGTGCGCGGATATATTTTCCGATCACCACACCGGTATGTTCTTTAAATAAACGCTGTAAATGCCATTTGGAATACCCCGCCCGTGCAGCAATGATATCCAGCGATAAATCGGATTCCAGATTTTGCTCAATCCACAAAACCAGACTCTGAATAATACTTCCGCGAAGTCCGTCTATGTTCATTTTTTATTACCGGCAGAGAGTGATATCGCTCAGTCAGTTATCGGGCGATAAAAAAAGTTAACCTTATAATATTAAATGAATTTATCTTTTATATCCGCAAGGAGTGTAAATATCTGTATGCAGCACACCCCGCTTTGTATTTTTTTATCAGGAATTGTCTTTTTTTATGTGATTTTGTGACTGCTGACCGGGAAATTATCGTGATCCGGCGAAAAACGGGCAGCTATTAACCTGAAAAACAACAAAATTTTAAAAAATAACAAAAAATTATAACTTTTGAATTTTCTGCCGATAACAGTATCCGTATGGCGCCAGATTATGTTGTCACCCCTTAAAGGAAACTGTATGCAGTTACTTCGAAACTTATCCATCCGGTTCGTCATGCTGTCGATACTCGGTATTTTGTGTCTGACACTCGGATGTGTCAGTTTTTACAGTGACTGGTCACTGTCGAGAGTGTCTGACGGCAATGCGACCGACCGTCAGCTCGTCCGGCAGCTGACGGTACTGAATCAGGGAAATGATCAGTATTTTCGCTTTATTTCCAGACTGAACCGTGAAATGCAGAAAAAAGCGGAAGGGGAAATACCGGATTTAAAACCGTCTGCGGAAGCAATGGAAAATATGGGGCTGCACCTGGCGGAAATGAAACGGATTTCTCCGGGGCCGATGGATGTGCAGATGTCAGAAAGGGTCATTGCCCGCTGGCAGGCGCTCTATGATGAGGGGGTTAAGATTCAGATGCAGCTGGCGGAGCGGGGGGATCAGGCGGGTTACCGCAAACAGTCCCATGATGTCACCCCGCAGCTGAGTAAAGAATTCGGTACTGTCAGCGTTGAGTTCACGCAGGTGGCAGAGGCGCGGATCGAACAGACCCGTGCCCTTGTGGACGGCCTGATGACGACCACACGGATTGTGATTATCAGCGGCACACTGTTTGGTCTGCTGATCCTGATTTTCGCTGACCGTTATCTGGTGACGATGATGCAGCGCCCGCTGAATAATGTCCGTCAGCATTTCCGCCGTATTGCCGGAGGTGATCTCAGCCGGCCGGTGGAAAGTGACGCCGCCGGACGCAACTGTGTCGGTAAATTATTCCCGCTGCTCAGCGAAATGCAGGACAGTCTGCGGGACGCCGTGAGTTCTATCCGCGAAGGCAGTGATACCCTGCGTGACAGTGCGTCTGAGATTGCACGCGGCAATACCGATCTCTCCTCCCGTACCGAACAGCAGGCAGCGGCGCTGGAAGAAACGGCAGCGAGTATGGAAGAGATCACCGCGACAGTGAAACTGAATGCGGATCACGCGCATCATGCCAGCGAACTGGCGGAAGTCACGTCTTCAACGGCGCATCAGGGCCATGAAATGATCGCCGCTGTTATCCGCACCATGGACGAAATTTCTGAGAGTTCACGGAAAATTGCTGAAATCACCAATGTGATCAACAGTATTGCTTTCCAGACTAACATTCTGGCGCTGAATGCTTCGATTGAAGCAGCACGGGCCGGTGTTCACGGACGCGGTTTTATGGTGGTGGCCGGTGAGGTGCGGACACTGGCCAGTAATAGCGCGGATGCCGCCAAAGAGATTGAACGGCTGATAGCGAATGCGGTATCCCGCGTCGATCAGGGTATTACGCTGGTGGCCGGCGGCGGGGAAACCATGGAGGAAATTGTCCGCGCCTCCGGTGAAGTGACAGCGATCATGAAAGAAATTGCCATTGCGTCAGAGGAGCAGACCAAAGGGATCCTGCAGATCGGCACTGCAATCACCCAGATGGACACGGTAACCCAGCAGAATGCCTCGCTGGTCAGCAGTGTCTCTGAAACGGCTGCCGGGCTGGAATTACAGACACTGGCACTGCAAAACTCCGTACAGAAATTCCGCCTCCGCGCCACAGACTGACGCGGCTCAGATTGCTGCCGTGGTCAGTAAATCACGGTAGTAATCTATCTTTCTTTCCAGGTGCTGAAAATGATCATTCAGCACCGCTATCTGCTGCTGTAATGCCCCGCTGTGTGCCAGCAATAGATCCATACGCGCCTGTGCCGTCCCCTCTCCCTGCGCCCGCAGATCTGCATAATGTTTTATCGATTTCAGCGGCATGCCGGTTTCTTTCAGTCGTGTGATAAACGTCACCCATTCCGCATCACGGGCGGAATAACAGCGGTGATTATTTGCCCGGCGCTGCGGGATCAAAATACCTTCTTTTTCATAAAACCGCAGGGTATGGATACTGAAACCGGTTAAGGCAGAAAACGCGCTGATGGAATAATGCATACAAAAAACCTCTTGACCTCGAGTGAACTCTATCTTTTACGCTCCGCAGACCAATGTCAAAGGAGGTGTGTATGAACAATCAGAATTATGTGGTGATCACCGGTGCCAGTGCCGGTATCGGCCGGGCAATCGCGGCTGCTTTTGCACGCCGGGGAAATAATGTGGTGCTGGTGGCGCGGCGTGAGGATGCATTGCGGGCACTGAAGGCGGAACTGATGCAGCAGAACCCGGCGATCACGGCAGAAATCCGTGTGTGTGATTTGTCCGTGCCCGGCAATGCGGCGGCGCTGTATCACTCGTTATCGGCACTGAATATCATTGCGTGGATTAATAATGCCGGTTTCGGCTACTACGGCAGGGTGGCAGAGCAGCCGGTGGCGGAAGCGGAGAAAATGCTGGCCCTGAATGTGAATGCCCTGATGGTGTTGTCGGCGCTGTATGTGCAGGATTATCAGCATACGGAAGGTGCGCAGCTGATCAATATCAGTTCGGCGGGCGGTTATACGATTGTCCCTTCAGCGGTGACTTATTGCGCCACGAAGTTTTTTGTCAGTGCGTATACCGAAGGGCTGGCACGTGAGCTTATCCGCAGCGGGGCAAAACTGCGGGCAAAAGTGCTGGCACCGGCTGCCACACAGACCGAATTTGGTCAGGTGGCAAATAATACCGATTCTTATGATTATGACCGGGCTTTCGGGCGTTATCACACCAGTGACGAAATGGCCGCATTTGCGCTTGAACTGTATGACGCGGACAGTATCACCGGCATGATTGACCGCGATGATTTCCGCTTTCAGCTGGCGGATACCCGCTTCCCGCATGCGGAAAACAGCCGGTCAAATCAGAACGTTACTTCATAAGATTCAGCGGGTACAGCCGTGATGATTGCTGTCACCCGGCGTTACTGATAATGTGAGGTAATTCTCATTTTTCAGGTTGGATACCTTTTTTATGCTGCAATTACTTCCGGTTACTTCACCGGCTGATCCGGTGCTCGATGATATTCGTCCGTTGTATGAATCCGCTTTTCCGCTGCATGAACAGCGCACGCGGGCAGGGCGGGATAAACTGTTTTCACAGCCCGGCTATTATCTGTATCAGATAAGGGATAATGACCGCTTTGCCGGATTTACCGGCTGCTGGCAGATTGGTTCCCTGTTTTATATTGAGCACATTGCTATTGCGCCGCAGATGCGCGGCAGTGGGATCGGGCAGCGGGCGTTATCGCTTTTTTGTCAGGAGAAACAGCGGGTTGTTCTGGAAATTGATCCGCTGACGGATGAGGTGGCGCAACGCCGTCTGCGTTTTTATCAGCACTGTGGTTTTGCCGTTAATGACTATGTTCATCATCACCCGGCTTACCGCCCGGAATTTCCGCCGCATGAGCTGGTGATCCTGAGTTATCCGCAGGTTATTAATCCGGAAGAATATCAGCAATTTAAACACTTTCTTATCCATCACATTATGCCGGAAAATCTGTTGTAGCGCCCGGCTCACCGCATGTTATGATGACCGCTTTTCCGGCGGTCTGCCTGCCGGTTTCCGTACTGTACTCTGCTGACACCTGTTGTCTGCGGGGATGACTTTGCAGGGTTGTCATGAACAAGAAAAAATGTGCGGTAAGTGTGCTGCTCAGCGGCATGCCGGATCTCCCGTTTGAAACGGTTTCTCTCAGTGAGTGTGATTTCACGGCGGTGTCCGTGTGTCTGGTGGCACCGGCAGATACCGGCAACGGCCAGCTGGCGCGGATCCGGCAACAGGGCTTCAGCCAGCCGGTTTTTATGGTGCTCAGCGACGGTGAAACAGAGACGGTGCCGGATGGTATCAGCGGGGTTATCGATCTCCGCCGTGATGACCGCCATACCGTCTGTGACACACTTCTGCGTGCGGTACAATCCTATGAAGAGAGCCTGCTGCCGCCGTTTTTCGGGCGGATGAAACACTATACCGCGCAGCAGAATATCTCTTTTGCCTGCCCCGGCCATCAGGGCGGGGAATTTTTCCGCCGTCATCCCGCCGGGCAGCAGTTTACCGACTATTTCGGTGATGCACTGTTCCGGGCTGATCTCTGCAATGCAGATACCGCGCTGGGGGATCTCCTGATCCACGAAGGGGCTGCGCTGGCCGCGCAACAGCATGCCGCGAAAGTCTTTCATGCGGACAAAACCTGGTTTGTGCTCAACGGCACATCCTCATCCAACAAAGTGGTACTGAATGCTCTGCTGACACCGGGTGACCTGGTGTTATTCGATCGCAATAATCACAAATCCAACCACCATGGCGCACTGATCCAGGCAGGTGCCACGCCGGTTTATCTGGAAGCGGCGCGTAACCCGTTCGGTTTTATCGGCGGCATCGATGCACACTGTTTTGATGAGGATTATCTGCGGGCGCTGGCGGCAGAGGCTGCACCGGAAAAAGCGGGCAATAAACGCCCGTTCCGCCTGGCCGTGATCCAACTGGGGACGTATGACGGCACGGTGTACAACGCCCGTCAGGTGGTGGACAGCATCGGCCCGTTGTGTGATTACATTCTGTTTGATTCCGCGTGGGTCGGCTATGAGCAGTTTATCCCGGTGATGCAGATGTGTTCGCCGATGCTGCTGGAACTGAATGAAAACGACCCGGGAATACTGGTGACCCAATCTGTTCACAAACAGATGGCCGGGTTTTCTCAGGCATCCCAGATCCACAAAAAAGACAGACATATCAAAGGGCAGGATCGCTATGTTTCCTTCCGGCAGATGAATAATGCCTTTATGATGCATGCCTCCACCAGCCCGTTTTATCCGCTGTTTGCCGCACTGGATGTGAATGCGAAAATCCATGAGGGCGCCGCCGGACGGCGTTTGTGGGCGGAATGTGTCAGAACAGGGATTGAAGCCCGTAAACTGCTGCTGCGCACCTGTCAGCATATCCGTCCCTTTATCCCCGATACTGTGGACGGCCGGCCGTGGGAAGAGGCGGAAACCGGTGTTATCGCCGCAGACCGGCGTTTTTTCAATTTTGTGCCGGGAGAGCGCTGGCACGGTTTTGAGGGTTATGCGGACGATCAGTATTTTGTCGATCCCTGCAAATTATTGCTGACCACCCCCGGGGTGGATGTCAGCAGCGGGGAATATGACGATTTCGGTGTTCCGGCGACGATTCTGGCGTATTACCTGCGCAAAAATCAGATTGTCGCGGAAAAATGTGACCTGAACTCGATTCTGTTTTTACTGACCCCGGCAGAAACGCCGGAAAAAATGCAGCGGCTGATCCGGCAGATTGCCCGGTTTGAGCAATTACTGGACAACGACGCGGCACTGGAAACCGTTCTGCCGTCACTGTGCCGTACTTATCCGGCGCGTTATGCGGGATACACACTGCGGCAGCTGTGTCAGGAAATGCACGATCTGTTTGTGAAACATAATGTTAAACAGCGCCAGAAAGAGATGTTCCGCCGCCGCTGCTTTCCGGCGGTGCGGATGTCGCCGAAAGCGGCACATACTGAATTTGTCCGCGGCAATACAGAGCGGGTTGCTGTGTCAGAGATAGCCGGACGTATCGCGGCGGAAGGGGCTCTGCCGTATCCGCCGGGTGTCTTGTGTGTGGTGCCGGGGGAAGTCTGGGAAGCCCCGGTTCAGCGCTATTTCCTCGCGCTGGAAGAGACCGCCGATCGCTTTCCGGGCTTCGCGCCGGAATTGCAGGGGGCGTATATTGAACAGGATGACAGCGGACACCAGCGTGTGTATGCCTGCGTTATCCGCCATCAGCAGGGAGAAGGACAATGACAGCAGAACAGTTTCATCAGCGTATATGGGAAATTCTGGAAGATCTCAACAGCGACTATTTTCAGGTGGTTGCCGCCCCGGCACCGGAACCGCAGGCTATCGCAGCAGCAGAGACACTGACCGGCGTACCGGTACCGGCGTATTGCTCTGCATTTTGTCAGCGCACTAACGGTCTGTGTGTGATGGCCCGGGAGGAATTCTGGCCGGAAGCGGAACTCTATTCTGTCGGACCGGCATGGACGTTCTGGCGCGGTGTGGTATTGCTCGGATTTGATACCCCCGATTTGCCGGAGTGGGCATCCGTCACGGCGGCCTGTGAGCGGCTGGCGGATTACGACGTCACCGGTGTACTGCCGCTGATGAAAGTGGTCGGTGACGGCAATATCATCTGGGGGCTGGATAAATCCGGCACCCCGGTTGAAGTTGCGGAAGGTGAAATCACCCGGCTGCCAGCGGACTTTACCGCATGCTATGAGGAACAAATCCGTGGTCTGGCAGAACGCCAGACGGAGATGATGGAGCGGATTGCGGAGCAGGGCCGGAAAACACCGCAGTAATGGCTGTTTAATCTGCTGCCGGGGGATTATTTCTCCGGCAGCAGTGGCTGACAGTAAAAGATCACCCGCTCGGTTTCGGTAAACCCGAGAGCCCGGTGTAACAACTGCGACGTGGTGTTATCCGGTGAGGTATCGGAGGCCAGTTCGCGGCAGCCGTTTTCAGCTCCCCACTGTTTCACCTGTGCAATCAGTTGCCCGGCAAATCCCTGCCGCCGTGCGCTTTCCTCACAATAAATCCCCTCAAGATAGGCAACCGGTGATGTGGTACAGCCGTTAACATAATCTGTCCGCACAGAGGCTTCCGCAAACGCGGTAGTTTGCCCGTCTGTGGTACAGAGGAAAAAAGCACACAGTGACGGATTGCGGATAATATCGCGGATTTCATCCCTGTGCTTCTGCGGCGGACAGTCCGGCCATAATTTTTGCCGCAGTGCCAGCCAGGTAGTTTCCGGAACAGCCAGTTTATTTTTAATCATCACGAATTCCATTATGTGTTCTCCGCAGTGTGAGCAAATGCATGACAAAACCAGTCACTGACGGCACTGATCATCGCCTGATCGGCACTGTGGCGGTTATGCAGCAGATAAAATCCCTTGCCGGAATGCAGCGTCAGTGCCGGAAACAAAGGAATAAGCGTCTGCTGTGCCAGCTCATGTTCCAGCAGGAAATCGTTGGCAATCAGAATACCCTGCTGATGCACCGCCGCATCAATTGCCAGTAAGAACTGATCGAAATGCAGCCCGGCGGTAAACGGTGTGCCGCCGGATGCTATCCCGGCATAGTGTTCCAGCCAGCTGTCCCAGTAAGGATAGAGCGTAGTGTGCAGCAGTACCGCATTTTTCAGATCTGCCGGGCTGTGCAGTGACAGCTGTGCGGCATAAGCGGGATGGCAAAACAGACGGCAGGGCGCGTCAGACAACAGTACCCGTACCGGTTGCGTACGGGATAAATCCGTATAGCGGACAGCCAGATCCACATTATCTTTTTCCAGCGAGACCAGGGCAGCTGTAGCATTCAGGTGCAGATCCAGCCCGGGAAAGGTGCGGACAAAATCACTCATCCGGGGGGAGAACCATTTGGAGGCCAGCCCGGGCGGCATGGACAGGGTCAGGGTATGACGCGCCGCATAGCGGATTGTCTCACCGGCGGCGCGGATCTGTTCCAGCGCAGGCTGAATTAAGCGATAGTATTTCTGTCCTGTTTCTGTCACCGTCAGCTTGCGGATTTCCCTCACGAACAGCATCACGCCCAGTTCGTCCTCCAGCTTTTTTATCTGCTGGCTGACCGCACCCGGCGTGACATGCAGGGATTCTGCTGCTTTGATAAAGCTGCCGAGGCGGACACTGGCTTCAAAGGCCAGCAACGCTTTCATCGGCGGATAACGGTTCATGAAATAGTTTTTCTCTTTCATAAGGTAATTTAAATCGGTTGTAGCACAGCCCGGGATTCAGAACAATAGCCCCATCAGAAAAAGGGGTAGCAATAATATGAACAGTAAAACGGCAGTAGCCTTCGCGTTCCTCGGGATAATCTGGGGCACCAATTTTATTTTTATGCGCCAGGCGAGTGAGTGGATCTCGCCGGTACAGATTGTCTTTTTACGGGTGTTATGCGGTTTTGTGCCGATTGCGGTGATGGCGTGGATGCAGAAAGCAGTACGCCGTGAACATCTGAAATACACCGGACATTTCCTGGTGATGGCGCTGCTGGCCACGGTGATTTATTACTGGGCGTTTGCCTCCGGCACCTCATTACTGCTCTCCGGCGTATCCGGCGTACTCAGCGGGGCAATTCCGCTGTTCTCGTTTATTGTCGCGGCGATTTTTCTGCGGCAGGAAAAAATTACGGTAATGCGTCTGTGCGGGCTGATGCTCGGCTTTGCCGGCGTGATTCTGATCGCCAAGCCGTGGCAGGTCAGCGGGGAGAGTATCAGTCTCGCCGGGGTGGGCTATATGATCCTGGGATCACTGAGTGTGGGGATTTCCTTTGTGTACGCCAAAAAATTCCTCGCGGATAAACAGATTGCCCCGCTGGCACTGACAACTTATCAGATTGGCCTTGCGCTGCTGATCCTTGCCTGCATCACACCGTTTACCGGCATTACCGCGATTGCACAGGACAGCACCGCCAGCCTCGGGCTGATTATCGGGCTGGGATTGCTCGGTACCGGGGTGGCGTATCTGACGTATTACTATCTGATCCTGAATCTGGGGGCGGTGGTGGCCTCATCCGTAACTTACATCCCACCAGTGGTGGCACTGCTTGTCGGGTTCCTGGCCGCCAATGAGCAGCTCGGTGTGACAGAGATTCTGTCGATGGTGCTGATTATGAGTGGTGTCTTCTTATTACAGCGCCCTTCGCGCCGCCCGGAAGCGGAGAAGGACGCTGAAGCTGTGCAGTAATATTCCGGGAAACCAAACCTATCTTTTTATTGTCTGTTCGACTTGAGTTGCATTTCCTGCCCCGCTGTCAGTATCGCGGGGCTTTTTTTCACCCGCAAACTGCATCACCAGCACACCCGCCACCACCAGGCCGATACCGGCGAGTTTGGCTATCTGAACCGGCTGTTTCGGCATTCCGAACAGACCGAAATGCTCAATCAGCGCGGAAATGACCAGCTGACCGGCAATCACCACCACGAAAAAGGTTATCCCGCCGATTTTCGGTACCAGGATCAGGGCGGAGGTCAGATACAGCATGCCGGCAATACCGCCGATCCAGATCCAGAACGGCTGATGCAGTAAATCCGCACTCAGTACCGGCTTCGGCACTTTAAAAATAAATAATAACGGTGCTAAAACAATAATACTGATTAATAATGATATAAGGCTGGCCCATAACGGATGACCCAGATGGCGTGCTAACACGGCATTGCTGACCGCTTGTACCGGTACAATGGCACCGGCAAAAAAAGCACAAACAATCAAAGCAATAGCAGATAATGATAAGGTTGACATAGTGGCCTCCCTGGTTAACGTTTTATTAACATCAATCATAGGTGATCCCCGGCAGAACCGGAAATGATCAATTTTATAGAGTACTATTCGCACCATGAATAATATAAAGAAATTAGATTTAAATCAGCTGGTTACATTGCATGCGTTGCTGCGTGAACGCCATGTCAGCCGGGCTGCGGTGTCTCTGCACCGCAGCCAGCCTGCTGTCAGCCACACACTGAACCAGCTGCGGGATTTATTTCAGGATCCGCTGCTTATCCGCAGACAGGGCCGTTATCATCTGTCCGGTAAGGCGGAAGCACTGTATGCGCCGCTGACGCAGGCACTGAGCCAGCTTGATGACCTGATCGCACAGCAGGATTTCCGGCCGGAAAATTGTACACGGCGGTTTAATATCGCTATGTCCGATTACGGGGCGGCGATTTTCAGCGGAAAATTAATCCGTTATCTGCGGACTGCCGCGCCGCAGGTCGATTTGCAAATCTGGCAGGGCAGCCGCGAGGAAATGCAGGGAAAATTGCAGGAAGGCAGTCTCGACCTGGCATTCGGGGTATTTACGGCAACAGATTACACTCTCCGCACAAAAACAGTTTTTACGGACACCATGGTCAGTGTTGCGGACAAACAATACTGCACCAACGGCACGATGCCGATGGCGGACTGGCTCTCGCACCCGCATATCCTGGCGAGCATGAAGCCGTATGAAGCCAATGAAATTGACCGGCAGTTACAGTTACTCAATTATCGGCGGCGCATTGCGGTCTCTGTTCCTTACTGGCAGATCGCCTCGCAGCTGCCGGAAGGCACGGATCTGATCCTGACGGTGGCGCAGCGGGCTCTGCCGGAAACACTCAGCCCGTCATTACAGGTATTTACGCCGCCGCTGACTATCGCGCCGCTCAGTTTTCAGATGTTATGGCACCAGCGCAGTGAAGGGGACGCGGCACTCGGCTGGCTGCGGGAAGCAGTGATGCAGGTGTGTGACTGATGCTCAGCGCGTTGTCCGGCGGCAGTTTTGCAGTTCAAGCAGAAACGAGCCGTTATTACCGCTGGCGCGTTTATTTAAGCCGAAAACAAAGCGCCGCTGTGACGGTGTGAAATAAGCGAGCCCGCTGAAGGTGCCGGCATAAATCAGGGTATCTTCGCCGATCTCCTGTAAATCCTGCTTTGACATGGTGGCAAACTGTTTTATCGGCGTCAGTACCGGGGAGTGATACGGGGACGGTTGTGTATCCAGCACGGTAAAGCGGTCATTATGAAACAGAACGACGGATTCACGCTGTTTATCCGGAAAATAAAAATCGCGCATTGCGCCCTGTTTTCGCTGATAACTGGCGGATGAAATCTCACATTTGTAATAGCCGTTCAGTGATCCTCCGGCGGCATAACCGGATAAACAGACTGATAATAATAAGAAAGTTAATAGACGCATAAACACGATAATTGTTTTCACAAATATTAAGTGTAATGGGATGCGGTTATCCGCACAATCAGTTCAGTACAATTTTCCGGAAATCAGCGGAAAGAATAAAGGGCTGAATACGTGTAAAATACAAATTTTATAAGTAAATGACGGGAAAGTTAGTTTCTGAAACTATCATCCTGATGATATATCCGTTTATCAGAGATCGGCGTAACATAGCGGCTGATATCATTTTTTACTGACGGATCTCCCTATGCTGGCGAAGTTTCTCCCGGTTTTTCTGCTTGTTCTCTCAAATATTTTTATGATGTTTGCCTGGTACGGACACCTGAAGTTTGCCGGTAAACCCCTTATTGCGGTGATTTTTTTCAGCTGGCTGATTGCCCTGGCGGAATATTGTCTGGCAGTACCGGCTAACCGGATCGGACACCAGTATTACAGCGCCGCCGAGCTGAAAACCATGCAGGAAGTGATCACCCTGTGTGTCTTTATGGTATTTTCTGTCGCCTATCTGGGTGAAAGCATCACACTGAACCACCTTGTCGGCTTCGGATTTATCGCCGCCGGGGCTTTCTTTATTTTTAAAGGGCCGTTTTAACCGCCATCACACAATGACGATAACGATACTGTAAATTTATCCATAATATAGCGGGATGACTGGTTATATCACCAGGTGTTATCACCGGGTGTGGTGCCCGGTCTCCCGGATACTTTTTTCATTCTGATCAAGGCAGGTTTATTATGTCATCACTACGGTTATCTTATCCGAAACTCAGTCCGGCAGCGTATGCGGGGCTGATTGCCTGTAAAAATGCACTGGAAACCAGCGCGTTATCTCCTGAACTGGTTGAGCTGGTGTATCTGCGGGTATCCCAGATTAACGGTTGTGCGTTTTGTCTGGAAATGCACACGGCGGCACTGCGTAAGCGGGGCATGGTTCAGGAGAAACTTGATGCACTCGCGGGCTGGCGCGTGAGTGAACGTTTCAGTGATCGCGAGCGGGCGGCGCTGGAATGGACGGAGTCCGTCACGCTGTTATCTGCACAAAATACGGATAATGCCGTCTGGCAGCGTGTGAAGGCACATTTTTCCGATGCGGAAATGAGTGATCTGACAATTGCCGCCGGGCTGATGAATGCGTTTAACCGGATTGCTGTCAGTCTGCGTCAGTAGCGGATAACAGCAACCGGCACCGGCGATTATTCGCCGGTGTTATCCGGAAATATCATCTCTTCGTACGGTGCTTCGCGGCAGGCATCCAGCCGCTGTTGTATTCCGCCGGAATGCGCCTCAAGCTGATGCCCGTCCGGGTCAAGAAAATAGACAGAATCCCCTTCACTGCGGTTACGTTTCCAGAGTGTTATCTGATGAGCGGCGAGAAGCGAGCGGAAGGCCGGAAACTGTTCGGGAGGAAGGGTAAAAGCGTAGTGGGTATAACCCTGATGAATAGGCCGGTGAATGATTTCCGGGTCTGCCGATAAACAGATCCACAGTTCCCCGCAGGTCAGGTAAGCCCCGTATTTCCAGCGGGTATGCAGCGTCATTTTCAGAATATCATGGTAAAAATGCAGGCTGCGATCCACATCGGCGACCGCCAGGGTCAGATGATTCATTCCTGTTAACATATATCCTCCGTCAGCAGCCGGCTGTTATAAACAGCACGTCTGAGTCAGGTTTATGATTACCCTGAAGCTTACTGACTGACAACACAAGGTGCCAGATAATTCCGTTGCCGGGCGTTGTGATTTAAGATCACGTTAATTTAGTCCCGTCAGGGGTATTCACCCTGAATATGATTTACCTCAATTATCCTTATTATTAATAGGTCTACGCTGGCGCCACACTTTAATAATGATAATGGTAGGTCTACTTATGTCATTAGTCACAGAACTTCCGTCGATCTTTTCTGATTTCTCCGATGCCCGCCAACAGGGTTTTCTCACTGTCATGGAACTGAAAGAGCAGGGTATCCCGCTGGTGGGAACCTATTGCACCTTTATGCCGCAGGAAATTGCCATGGCTGCCGGTGCAGCGGTTGTCTCTCTCTGTTCAACCAGTGATGAAACCATTGAGGAAGCGGAAAAAACCTTACCCCGCAACTTATGTCCGCTGATCAAAAGCAGCTACGGATTCGGTAAAACCGATAAATGCCCCTACTTCTATTTTTCTGACATCGTCGTCGGTGAAACCACTTGTGACGGCAAAAAGAAAATGTATGAATATATGGCGGAATTTAAACCTGTCCATGTGATGCAACTGCCGAATAACAGTGAAAGTGCGGAATCTGTCGCGCTCTGGCGCTCGGAGATCATCCGTTTTCAGAAACGGCTGGAAGCGCAATTCGGCTGTGAAATTACAGAGCAGGGGATCCGTGATGCTATCGATCTGCGTAACCGCGAACGCCGTGCATTAACCGAATTTTACCGCCTCGGGCAGCTCAATCCGCCAGCCATGACCGGTCGTGAGATTCTCAGTGTGGTGTATGGCGCCACCTTCAAATTTGATAAACGCGCCCTGATCGGCGAGCTGGAAACGCTGACCGCCAAAGTGCGTGCGGAATATGCCGCCGGTAAACGGCTGGATCCGCGTCCGCGCATTTTGATCACCGGCTGCCCGATTGGCGGAGCGGCGGAAAAAGTGGTGCGGATTATCGAAGAGAACGGCGGCTGGGTGGTCGGTTATGAAAACTGCACCGGGGCGAAAGCCACTGAGCAGTGTGTGGATGAAAATCCGCAGACCGATGTTTATGATGCCCTGACCGAAAAATACCTTGCTATCGGTTGTTCCTGCATATCACCGAACACACAGCGTCTGAATATGCTCAGTGAGATGGTGCAGGACTATCAGGTGGACGGGGTGATTGATGTGATCCTCCAGGCCTGTCACACCTATGCAGTGGAATCGCTGCTGATAAACCGGCATATCCGTGAAAAACACGATATTCCGTATATGGCGATTGAGACAGATTATTCCACTTCTGACACCGGTCAGCTTGCTACCCGCATTGCCGCCTTTATTGAGATGTTATAAGGAGGCGTCATGCTGAGTATCGGTATTGACTCGGGCTCGACCGCCACCAAAGGAATTTTGTTCAGTGATGAAAACGGCGGCGTGATCCTGCGCCGCTTCCTGATCCCGACCCCGTTCCGGCCGCAGTCGGCGATTCTGGAAGCCTGGGAAACCCTCTGCGGCGAATGCGACACCAGGCCGTATCTGACCCTCACCGGCTATGGCCGCAAACTGGCGGATTATGCGGACAAACAGGTCACGGAAATTTCCTGTCACGGGATCGGGGCGCGCTGGCTGCATCCGCAGACCCGCACGGTTATTGATATCGGCGGCCAGGACAGCAAAGTGATCCGGCTTGATGGGCAGGGGCACCTCACGGATTTTCTGATGAACGACAAATGCGCTGCCGGAACCGGACGTTTTCTGGATGTGATCAGCCGGACACTCGGTACTGATATCACGGCGGTGGATGACACCATCCGCGGGATCGAACCGCATGCTATCTCCAGCATGTGTACGGTCTTTGCCGAATCGGAAGTGATCAGTCTGCGATCTGCCGGGGTGGAGCCGCAGTCGATTCTGTCGGGCATTGTGAATTCAATGGCACAACGTACTGCCGGATTTGCCAAGCGGCTGAGTACCGTGCCGTCAGTGCTGTTCAGCGGCGGGGTCAGCCGCAGTCAGGCGTTCTGTGAGCGGCTTTCACAGCACCTGGGGGCGGAGGTGATCACACATCCGGACGGGCAGTTTGCCGGTGCCATCGGTGCAGCCATTTACGGCATCCGTCAGTTACAGAAACAGGCAGCCGTGACTTCCGGAGACCTCCGCTCATGAATGACTACCTGATTTTATTTGAAAATATGCTCGGTGTGGTGGCGATGCGCAAGCATCTCACGGCGGCGGGGCAGCCTTTCACCGTGACGGACATCCCGCCGTCACTGGGCAAAGCCTGTGGTCTGGGGATCCGCCTCAGTGTCAGTGATGATTCACTTCCGGCACTGCGCGACCGTCCTCAGGTCACGGAAATTTATCGTTGTGAAGTGGCGGAATATGTACTGACAGTAGCGGTGTAAACCGCGCTTACAGACAGATAACAAACCACAATCACGATAATCCGGCATTTTTTATTCTGATATGTTGTAAAAAATAATAAAAATGAAGGGTCTTATTGTGAGCAACGAAATACATAGCATGATCACCACTGATGCCAATCAGGCGGTGGCGCGGATGGCGTATCAGCTGAATGAAGTGATCGCCATCTATCCTATTACCCCGAGTTCCACCATGGCCGAATATGCTGACCACTGGTCCGCAACCGGGGAACCCAATTTATGGGGCGATGTCCCGCGCATGATGGAAATGCAGTCGGAGGGCGGAGCCATTGCCACCGTTCACGGCGCACTTCAGACCGGCGCACTGTCGACGACTTTCACGTCCTCTCAGGGATTGCTGCTGATGATCCCGTCCCTGTATAAAATTGCCGGACAGTTGATCCCGTTTGTCCTGCATGTGGCGGCGCGGACGGTTGCGACCCACGCGCTCTCTATTTTCGGCGATCACTCGGATGTGATGGCAGTACGTCAGACCGGCTGTGCACTGCTGTGCGCCAACAGCGTCCAGCAGGCTCAGGACTTTGCGGTGATTTCACAGATAGCCACGCTGAACAGCCGCGTGCCGTTTATTCATTTCTTTGATGGTTTCCGGACCTCTCATGAGATGAACAAAATTATTGCGGTCAGCCGTGCAGAGCTGAGCAAACTGATCCCGGCAGAGGCGATCCGCGCTCACCGCGACAGAGCACTATCGCCGGAACATCCGGTAATACGCGGTACGTCCGCCAATCCGGATACCTATTTCCAGGCCCGCGAAGCCACTAACCCGTGGTATGACGCGGTTTATCAGCATGTCACTGATGCAATGACCGCATTTGGTGAGGTGACAGGCCGTTATTACCAGCCGTTTACCTATTACGGACACCCGCAGGCAGAGCGCCTGATTATCCTGATGGGATCTGCCGCCGGTCCGGCGGAGGAAGTGGCGGACAAACTGATTGCCCAGGGCGAAAAAGTCGGTGTGCTGGAAGTGCATCTCTACCGGCCATTCTCCGCACCGCACTTCCTCGATGCCATTCCGGACAGTGTGCAGCACATTGCCGTGCTCGACCGGACCAAAGAAGCGGGTGCCCAGGCAGAGCCGCTCTATCTGGATGTGATGACCGCCTTTGCCGAAGCATATCAGAACGGGGAACGGGCGCAGCTGCCGCGCATTATCGGCGGACGCTACGGGTTGTCATCCAAAGAGTTTGATCCGGATTGTGTGATGGCGATTTTCCGCGAACTGACGTTAACTTCGCCGAAACGCCGCTTTACAGCCGGTATTATTGATGATGTCACCGGGTTGTCCCTGACACCGGTTCCGGCGGAGCTGCCGGTCACACACCGCCTCAGTGCGCTGTTTTACGGGCTGGGCAGTGACGGCACGGTTTCAGCCGCCAAAAATGCCATTCAGATCCTCGGCAGTCACACAGATAACTATGCGCAGGGCTTTTTTGTCTATGACTCGAAAAAAGCGGGCGGCCTTACCGTTTCTCACCTGCGCATCAGCGAACAACCGATCCGCGCTACTTATCTGATCCGGCAGGCGGATTTTATTGCCTGCCATCAGTGGCAGTTCCTCGACAAATATGAAATGGCGGAAAAACTGGCGCCGGGCGGGATTTTCCTGCTCAACAGCCCGTATCCGGCGGATGAGGTCTGGCACCATATCCCGCAGGATGTTCAGGCTATTCTGACAGAAAAACAGGCACAGTTGTATGTCATCAATGCCTACCGTATTGCCCGTGAATGCCGCCTCGGTGCGCGGATTAATACTGTTATGCAAATGGCGTTTTTCCATCTGACCGCTCTGTTACCGGCGGCGGAAATTCAGTCATATTTACAGCAGGCAATCATCCGCAGCTACAGCAAAAAAGGGGAAAGTGTCGTTCAGGATAACCTGATGGCGATAGCCCGCACCCCGGAAGCCCTGAACCGCGTGCCGTTGCAGGCAGTGGATCCGCACAGTCTGCCGCGTCCGCCGGTTGTGCCGGATAACGCGCCGGACTTTGTCAAAACTGTCACTGCCATGATGCTGGCCGGGCGCGGTGATGCATTGCCGGTATCGGCATTCCCGCCGGACGGAACCTGGCCTTCCGGCACCACCCGTTGGGAAAAACGCAATATCGCGGAGATGATCCCCATCTGGAAACCGTCTCTCTGTACCCAGTGCAACTACTGTGTCGCGGCTTGTCCGCATGCGGCTATCCGCGCCAAAGTGGCCGATCCCGCAGAGTTCAGCGCCGCACCGGATACATTGCAGCGTCTGCCGGTCAAATCCCGCGATATGAAAGGAATGGATTATGTCCTTCAGGTCGCCCCGGAGGACTGCACCGGCTGTAATCTCTGTTATGAGGTCTGCCCGGCGAAAGACCGGGAGGATCCGTCCATCCGTGCCATTAATATGCAGCCGCGGCTGGCACATCTGGCAGAGGAAAAAACCAACTTTGATTTCTTCCTGCAACTGCCGGACACCCCTGCATCCCGGCTTGAGCGCATTGATATCCGGACATCACAACTTATCACGCCGCTGTTTGAATTCTCCGGCGCCTGTGCGGGCTGCGGTGAAACACCGTATATCAAACTGCTGACCCAGTTGTACGGCGAACAGCTGCTGATCGCCAATGCCACCGGCTGCTCCTCCATTTACGGCGGCAACCTGCCGACCACGCCGTACACCACCAATAAAGAGGGACGCGGTCCGGCCTGGGCCAACTCGCTGTTTGAGGACAATGCCGAATTCGGGCTGGGGTTCCGCCTGACAGCGGATCAGCATAAAAAACGGGTGAAACGTCTGCTGATGACCTTTGCGGCACAACTGCCGGATGAGTTACAGCAGCGGCTGACGGATGAGGCATTGTCTGCGGATGAAAAACGTGCGGCTATCACGGAACTGCAGACACTGCTGGCGGAGAACCCGGATCCGCGTGCCCGTGAGCTGTCAGAGGATGCACATTACCTTCTGCCGAAATCCGTCTGGCTGATCGGCGGTGATGGCTGGGCTTATGATATTGGCTTCGGCGGGCTCGACCACGTGCTGAGCAGCGGTGAGAATGTCAATGTGCTGGTGCTCGACACCCAGTGTTACTCCAACACCGGTGGCCAGCAGTCAAAAGCCACACCGATGGGGGCGGTCACCAAATTCGGAGAGGAAGGGAAAGGTAAATCCCGCAAGGATCTGGGCGTATCCATGATGATGTACGGCAATGTGTATGTGGCACAGATAGCCATCGGCGCACAGATGAACCAGACCGTGAAAGCGATTCAGGAAGCGGAATCCTATCCCGGCCCGTCGCTGATTATTGCCTACAGCCCGTGTGAGGAGCATGGCTATGATCTGGCATTCAGTTACGACCAGATGAAAGCCCTGACCGCCAGCGGGTTCTGGCCGCTGTACCGGTTTGATCCGCGCCGTGAAGGCACCGGCAAAGCACCGCTGGTGCTGGACTCCCGTCCGCCGTCACAATCCCTGGCGGAAGTGATGCATCAGGAACAGCGTTTTAACCGTCTCAGCAGCAGTGATCCGGCGAGAGCCGCTGTTCTGGCAGAAGAAGCGGAACAACGGACGGTAAAACAGTATGCACTGCTGGAACTGTTAGCGTCACAGAAACCGGAACAGGCCGGAACCGGCACGGTGCAGGAGGACGCCTGAACGTCATGATGACAAATAGCCGGAGCGCCGGGGAGATATCCCCGGCAACGGAACAGGATCTCGCGGCGTTAATTGCGCTTGATACCGTTGCGGCACAGGAGCCGCAACGGTGTGAGGCGATCCGCCGCTGGATTGAACAAAAGGTCTGTTTTGTGCTGCGGCGTGAAGGCAAAATTGCCGGTTACGGCGTGCTGCATTATCACTTTTTCGGCTGCGGGTTTATTGAGTTACTGATGGTGGATCCGGCGCTGCGCGGGCAGGGGATCGGCAGTGCATTGCTGGTGGCATTACAGCAGCAGTGCCGGACAGAAAAACTGTTTACCTCCGTGAATACCTCAAATACCGGTATGCAGGCGTTGCTGCTGCGTCAGGGTTTTGTGCTCAGCGGGCAGGTGGATAATCTGGATGACGGTGATCCGGAACGGTTTTATTTCCGCAGACTGAGTTGTAAAAAAGATTAACAATATTAATTATTAATCATATTGAAACTATTTTCCCGGATATATTTTCCGCTCCCGGGAGAGGGGGATTAAGAGCAAACTGATAGCGGGTTAAAATATTAACGATTACATTACAGGCTCAATAACAATATATTAAAGGGATGTTTAATGAAAAAGTTAATTTTAGCTGCCGGGTTGTTATCACTTTCTTCCGTTGCATTTTCCGCTCAATTATCTGCCACCTGTGAAGATTACTTTAAACAGGTTGATGGATATATGGAACTGCTGGCTAAAAATGATGCAATGAAAGGTCAGGTTGATACCATGAAGCAGCAGTATGCTGATTCCAAAAAACAGTTTACGGAATTACCTGCCGATGCACAGGATACAGCCTGTAAGCAGGGTATTGAGGCGTTAGCGCAGGCTAAAGCCATGATGGAACAGCAAATGCCGAAATAATGGTCGCTGTAATTATTGACGGGCTGTACGATACAGCCCGTTTTTGTTTTCAGCGGGATGAAAACTGTTTGCGGCGTTTTTCATATTTCGCCGGATTGCGGTGAAAATGACGCCAGTGAGGTTCGCCTGCGGCATAGAGCAGTTCATAATCTCCCCGTGAATCGCCCCAGGCACGCATATGGTAGGCGGATAAATCGCCGTATACCTGCTGCAGCCGGGCAATTTTCTGACCGCAGCGGCAGTTGTTGCCGTTGATTTTTCCGGTCAGAATCCCGTCTTTCTCTTCCAGCTGAGTGCCGATAAGTTTGATCCCCAGCCGCTCTGTAAACGGCTTCAGCACCAGCTCCGGGGATGCCGAACAGAGTGTGACTTCCGCACCCGATGCAATTTCCGCTGCCACCGCGCGCAGGCCTTCCGGGCGCATCATCTTATGCCAGTAACGTTCACAAAATTCCTGTGCTTTCTTTTCCACCCAGCGGGCATCGGTACCGGTCAGAAAGGTGGTGATCAGCACTTCTTTCAGTTCGTCGCGGGTCAGTTTGCGAGAGAAGCAGCGCAGTGTCGGCAGAACCAGGCGCAGCATCCGCAGGGAAAAAACACGTTTCCCGAAGGCAAAACGCAGGAAAGGAACAAAACTGTCACGGCGGGTCAGCGTGCCGTCAAAATCAAAAACGGATAACACCGGTTTTTCTGACGGGGTGGATGCGTGCATAAAGAGGTATACTCCGGTTAAATAGGTGATCGTGCAGAGTTTAGCATTTTTTCCGGCAAAAGGAGACATCTGCCCGGCTTGTCCCGCTGAAGACCATCCGGAACTGCCCGCGCGGATTGAACATCTGTTGCAGAACGGAAAAAGTGGATGATAACCCTGACACCCGCCAGTGTGTTAATTCGTGCGCCGGGTTGAAGACCCGTTTCAGAATCTGATAGGGTTAAGAGGTGCTTAACTGCAGAAAGGAGAGCAGAGTGATATATCCGGTTGATTTACATGCCCATACGGTTGCCAGTACCCATGCTTACAGTACCGTCCGTGAATATTTCACCGAAGCGGCGGAGAAGGGAATAACCCTGTTTGCGATCACTGACCACGGGCCGGACATGGCGGACGGGCCGCATCCGTGGCATTTTTCCAATATGCCGGTTCTGCCGCGCATGATTAACGGCGCGGGGCTGTTGTACGGTATTGAGGCCAATATTAAAAATCAGGCCGGAGAAACGGACTGCACGGATAAAATGGCGCAGCAGCTGGATATTATTCTCGCCGGTTTTCACGAACCGGTGTTGCAGCCGCAGGGACAGGCCGCCAATACCGAAGCCATGATTGCGACTATCCGCAGTGGAAAAGTGCAGATTATCACCCATCCCGGAAACCCGAAATACCCGCTGGATATTCAGGCGGTGGTGCAGGCGGCAAAAGAGTGCAATGTGGCGCTGGAGATGAATAACTCCTCATTTCTGCATTCGCGGGCGGGCAGTGAGAAAAACTGCCGTGCGATTGCCGAAGCGGTGCGTGACCACGGCGGCTGGATTTCGCTGGGCTCAGATTCGCATTATGCCGGTTATCTGGGTAATTTTGAGCGGGTGGTGACCATGCTGCGGGAGATTGAGTTTCCGGAAGCACGTATCCTGAATGTGACACCGCGCCGGGTACTGGATTTTCTGGAATCACACGGACGGCCGCCAATCCCTGAATTTGCCGGACTCTGAAAAAATGCCCCGCATTGCGGGGCATCACTTTGTTTACTTAGCGCGTAAATCATAATTCCAGTTAGTTTTTTCCAGCGCTTCAATACTTTCCACCACCAGATCAGTCAGGACATTCAGCATTTTTTCACCTTTCTCAATACTGGCGTAAGTCGGGTCGCCGGTCGCACCGGTCACTGAAACCTCGGTGATATCCCACATAATCTGCACATTATCGCCGTGGCGGATGCTGTCCTCCGGCATCTGGCGTACCGCTTTGCTCAGGTCGCACAGATCCGGACACACCGCAGCGGTAATGGAGGATTCCCCCTCACCGCCATGCCCCAGCCCGTTCCATTCACGGAAGAAATTCTCCCCGAGACGGGCGCCGAGTACGGACCACCAGGCCGGCAGGAATGCAAAGACCACATCTTTATGGCGCGCTTTGACATTTCGCTGCGCGATATCCAGAGACGGAATATTCCCGTCGTGACCATTGAAAACAAAAATGTGTTTGATGCCATACTGAATCAGGCTCTCAAACATGTCTTCCGCAATCGCAATGACGGTTTCAAAGCGGATGTTAATCGCCATCGGCGTGCCGTTATAGTGCGCGGAAGTGCCGAACGGCACACCCGGTACCACAATCGTGCGGGACAAACGCTGTGCCGCACGGCGGGCAACGGCTTCCGGCACAAACAGATCCGGACCGAGCGGCAGATGCGGGCCGTGGCTCTCGCAACTGCCGAAAATGGTAATGGCGCTGTCGATTTCGCCCTTATCGAACCGGTTTTTCAGTTCTTCAGTCGTAAATTCATTCAGATAGACTTTTTTCATTATGATCTCCCTGTGGCCGGTGAGGTGGCTTTTGCCGCCAGCAGCGGATGCAATATCAGATAAATAATAACGGTAATCACTAATGCCAGCAGGCCGGTCGGCCAGTCAGACAGAATGTTGTTCAGTGCCATCACCAGACCGGAAGCCATCCCGGCCAGCGCACTGATCACCCCGGCATAATTGTATTTCGGCTGACTGTTAATCTGCGTGATGTCGTAGCGGCATTTGCGGGTGATGTAGTAATCCGCCAGCAGCGGCCCGGCCAGCGGTGGTGCCATAATGCCGAGATAGTTAATAAAATCAGCAAAGAAGATCTGGTAAAAACCGATAGCGCCCAGCACGGTGCCGATAATCCCGGTGGTCAGGATCAGCACGTTTTTATTGACCTTTATCCCGACGGAATCCAGTACCGGCCCGGTATAGAGCGAGTTACAGTAGAGTTCCGCGTCATTGGTGGTCCACAGTGACAGTGTCCAGGTGATCACCCCGATCAGTGCCAGCAGGAAGCTTTTTTCAATCATCCAGGTTATGTAGTTCGGCATCCCGACGGTCATGGTGCCGATATAACCGACCACATTGAGCAGCGGGTTGGTGAAAATAAAACAGGCAGCCGATCCCCAGAATACCGCAGAAATACTCTTATTAAAGCGGAACAGATCCACACCCATCACCGCCCCGGCAATCCAGCTGCCGACGACCATGGTGATCGCGGTGGAGAGCATCAGTCCTTCATTACGGTTAGAATTCTCAATAAAGACCGATAATCCGCCGCCTTCCTGCAACATGGCATAACCGGTGATCACAGCGATAATCATAATAATCGGCGATACCGGAATGGCGATAATTTCCAGCCCTTTCATGCCGTGCAGTGAGGTGTAGGTAAACAACAGGCCGGCGACGACACAGGAAAGAAAGACTTCCAGGGTGATCGGCACACCGCTGTAGCCGTGCTCAGCCGGGTTAAAGACGATGATCCCGCTGGGATTGCCCAGGAACGTGCCCCAGATATCCCCGACCATCCCGGTGATCGCCGCAAACCAGCCGAGGGTCAGCAGCCCCATAGCAATCATCGGCAGGTTCGCACCGAAACGGCCATAGGAAAAACGGCTGATCAGCGCCAGGCTCAGCCCGGTGCGCTGCGCCATAATGCCGAGCAGCGAGGTGAGAATAAACAACAATCCCATCCCGATGGCGATAGCCAGCAGCGCCATCGGAAATGACATTCCCGGCCCGCCGTTGGCCCCGGCCAGTGCGCCGCCGATAAATAACCCGGTTGCCACATACCCGAAGCCTATCCAGACCAGCACCTGTTTCCAGGTCTCGCGGCGGTGTGTCATCGGTATGGGCGTAAACATAAAATCGTGGTCATGCGCCGGAGGCGCGGATGACGTCTCGTGTTTGCTCATGGTGTTTCCCCTGTCTTACGTGGTGTTGGCAGTTGCCGCTAAATGTGTTTTTAAAATAAAAGGCATGCTCTTGTTATGATTTATTATTAGCCCGGTAAAGTCATTGTTTGCAACTAAATTAATGAAAATAAAAGGAAAAGAAAATTTAATATAACGGACAGGTTGGCGGTAAAAGCGGGGCGGGAAATCACATAAACGGGAAGGGGAACAAAAAAGCGACGAAAAATGCTGCCATCAGAAATAATGGCAGCAGGATATAAAATAACCGGGGGTAGTCATTATTCCGGCAGCGGCACCATACAGACGGCACTGCCGAAGCTGCCGTGACTGCACTCAACCCGGAATTTGCCGTAACGGCTGAGAAACCCGAGCAGGCTGTCGCCGGAGTTAAAGGTCACAATCCCGGTGACCGGCTGCCCGTCAGTGGACATATGCGGCATCAGGCTGTCTGCCAGTGCCCGTTTGACCAGCCCGGCCTCGGCGGAGGAGCCGATATAGAATTCTGATTTCAGCCAGTTTACCCCGGCAGAAACGGAATTCACACCCGGAGAGCGGGCGGCGGCAAATACCATCAGTACCCAGCCGTTGGAGTTCTGGCTGTCGGTCGCAAACGGATGTGCCACCATGTTGTAAGCCGGATTGTGCAGGGCTTTGCGCAGCTCCGGATCACGCAACACTTTCAGCAACTGAGACTGTAAGGCAGGCGGGAAGTGCAGGGTGGCAACGGTATTTCCCGCCAGTTCATCATCAATAAACTGATAAAGCCCCTGGATCCACAATTCAGACTGCGCAGTACCGCAGGTGTTGAGATTGTGATACACCCGCCAGGTACCGTTTCTTTCCCGCACGGCATAACCGGCATGGGAAAAGCTCAGCCCGTAGTCACTCAGCGCCTGACCCTGACGGACCAGCAGGACGACCCGGTCACCCTGTTTCTCCAGCCAGTCATTCAGCACTTTGGCTTGTGCGGTGCGCTGTGCGGCTTCCTGCGGCGTGGGCGGAGATTTATCCGCACAGTTCTGACTGCTGCTGTATGCCAGGCCGGACGCAGTAAGCAGGGCAGCCGCAAAAACGGATTTCAGCAGTCGCATATTATGGCATCTTCTCCTGATGAGTTAATTCACGATCATCCTGATTCACCATATGAGTGATAATTTTCCCGTCCTTTTTCAGGTACGCACCGGGGCCTTTTTCCGCCGGTTCCATTGCCAGTTTATCCCCCGGGTTCACCGGTATTTTCTCCAGCTTTTCAGTGGCGACCAGCAGCACGACATCTTCATTTTTATCGGTTTTGCCGGTGATAGTGGTCACTTTTTCTTTTTTATTGTTTTCCACAGACTCCACACTCAGTTGTGCAGGCAAAATAACCGGCGATAAAATGACAGCACTTATTATCACAGAGCTGGCGGCACTGAGCACACTACTGACTGCCGCTGTCGATAAATAAGGGTTATCCGGCAGTTTACCTGCATTCGCAGGCTGTGTGACCAGTGTGGCGGCACATAATATTGCCGGAAAAATAAACTTATTCATGCTGTTTCCCTTGATTTAATGAATAAAGGTTCTTTTTACCCGTTCTGACACCAGAAAATACGAGATCCAGATAATAGCGTAAATCACCAATCTTATCAGCGGATAATAAAGCGTGAAGTCCACATTAACATCCGGCAGATTAACCAGCACTATTTCCTGAATGGCCTCCGAGGCAATGGCAAAAAGAATAAAGGCAATAAACAGCTTCGGCAGATAACGGGAGAGCCTGAAGAAATAATACAGCGTTATCAGTATCAGCAGCATGGTCAGTATGGTAAAAGCAATATTAATATACATGACCTGCAATACGCGGTCAGGAATAAACCCCGCATTTTGCTGATATAAATCATACCACTCACTCAGCGAGTAACCACCGGCACCCAGTGACAGAAAAAGCGTAATTAACGGCAGCCACAGCCAGCCGCCGATCCGTGACATCTGTTTTTCCGCGCACTCATCACAATATTCCGCGTATTGCGGAATCTCTTTTTCCCCGCACTGAATACAGACCCATTTATGTTCCATACGCTATTTTCCGTTTTCATCTTTCCGGATTATCCGGTTACCTGGATTGATCGTTTATCCGGCTCATCAGAATCGCATCGACATAACGCCCGTCGCGGAACGCATAATCGCGGGCAATCCCTTCGCGCTGAAAACCGAATTTTTCATACAGGGCCAGACCGTCCGGATTATTGGCAAACACTTCCAGTTCAATACGGCGGATACCCAGCCAGTTATCGCAATAATCGATCATGGCCTGCATTAATGCACTGCCGACACCCTGCCTGCGGTAGTTTTTATTGACCGTAATACCAAAATTAACCACATGGCGGCGGCGGGGATTACTGTTCTGATTAATGCCCAGCAGCCCGACCACCACGCCGTCAACCACAGCGACCAGACGGGTGGCTGACTGATCACTCTGGCTCATCCGGTGTTCCCAGAATTTCCGCGAAGTGTACGGCATCTGTAACGTATTGGCGCAGGCGGTAAAGTCCTGATGCATGTCACACAGCGCTGCTGCATCCGAAGGGTCGGCTAACCGGATGGTAATCTGACGCATAGATAATATCCTTGATGTAATACTGTTATATTCCCTTATTAATGGCATCAATACAGTGTATCCGTCAACGGGATGAAAAGTGTTATCCGGAACGTAAAAACGGTGCCGCCGTGTTTTTTCCTGTTATTTTATTTTTCACTGATCAAACTCTCCGTGAATGAAAGGTGACGATAAAATAAGCGGAGTAACCTGCTGACATAAACAGGAAAATGTATTTTCTCTGAAAAATAAAAATTCATGTAAAAAAGTAGGCTAACCGGTGGCGGGCGATTACACTGATTGTTTCCGGAAACAATAAGGATTGTCATGGACATCCGGTTTCTTAAATCGGTATTCTGTAAATCAGGTAGCAGGCAGATGACTCATTCAGTACAGACACTGGTTTTTCTGCGCCACGGCGAAAAACCGGACAATGATAGTGGTCAGTTAACTGGCAAGGGATTACACCGTGCGCTGGCGCTGGCCGATCTTCTGATCACTCGTTACGGAAGGGCGGATGCGCTGTATGCTGCTGCGCCGAAACAAAGCAAGCTCGGCAATTCGCTGCGCTCCCTTCAGACCATAACCCCGGTGGCAATCCGCTTATCTCTGCCGGTGCATCTGGAATTTCACGCCAAAGAAACCAAAGCGCTTCGCGATGCATTACTGGATAAAGCCCATCACCGCCATACGGTCTTTGTGGTTTGGGAGCATGATAATCTGATCAGGGTCGTGAGGGATATTCTGAAACAGACCGGCGGGGATTACGCCGGTATACCGGCCTGGCCGCGTGATGATTTTGACAGCCTGTGGGTGCTGACGATTATCAGAAAGAACGGGGAAATCAATATTGCATTTACCCGTGAGACACAGGGACTGAACAATCTGAACGATTATTATTCCTGAATCGTGTGAGTATGATGATGAAAAATTACGTATTTACTATGAATTAATGACGTCATGATGATTATTCTGATGGTGAGATAAATCTTAATAATGGGTGTCATTTTCCCTTAATTTACAATGTGTGAACCTGGTTTTCCTGCGCAAGGCATATCCGGGCGGCGATTATTCCGGAAAGCTAAAATTAAATGTAATGAATTATATCTGCGGGTATTAATCGGTGTTTAAAATTTATACGTAGTTTTTGGTTTCCTTTTACATTTAAATCACAACCGCTGCATCGTTAAAGAATATATAAACAATACTTTTTCATTATAAATCAGTACGTTGATCTTTGTATCTTAATGGTAAGTGTATTTTATTGTCATTTGTATTAATGAATGACATTTATTAATAATAAATCTGGCACTATTTACACTGTATATCCGTAACATTAGATTAGTTTAATATTAATGTAATGGCAAAGTATGAATACTGATTTAATATTATCGCTGAAATTACGCTGGACTGACACGGAAAATAGATGGTAGTGTTTGTTAAATCCAAATGGGTGCTATTTTTGTAAAAGGTTACATCCGGAGAGAAAAATTAATAGCATAAAATAAAATGACTAATAAATATAATAGAGGTTATTTGATGTCATCAGGTGATATATCTGATGTTAATATTTCTATGCACACAGCTAATGATTAGTTTGCGGCGGTTAGCCGGAATTAAAAATGGAGTTGTAAATTACTACTGTTAATTTCTATAAAAGGAAGTATTATGAAACTTAAATATGCTGTTTTACCAGCTGCTCTTGCTTTGTTATTCAGTGCTTCATCATTTGCGGAAGACACAGGTACAATTTACTTTACCGGAAAGATTAACGCATCTACCTGTAAAGTTAATAATGGTAACAAAGATTCTTACATTGATATGGGTACGCATGATGCGAGCGTATTCAAGACTATTGGTACAGAAATCCAAGGCAGCGAAGACGTTGTCCTTGATCTGACGGATTGTACAGGTAATACAGCCAATCTGGCATTAACGGCTAACGATCGTAATGGCCCGGCTGAAATTAATCTGAAACAAACCGCGACCACGGCTAAAGGCCTGGTTATTGTTTTAAAAGATAAAGTAACAAATGCTAATCGCCGCGTTGATGGTTTCATCACGTCACAGGCAATTACCAGCGGTAAGGCTAAATTTGAATATGCCCCATATCTGGTCAGCACTGCAAATGTAGTGGATGCAGGTACTATTGATGCATCAGTAGATTATACTATCACGTATAACTAACAGGTATATATACTACAGGGCAGACGTGTCTGCCCTGTTAATTGTATTCAGGTGGAGTCATGATTAATTTAATTAAGATAGTTACACTTATCTTTTCATGCATTTTTGTCAGTAACAGCATGGCAGATATATATCTGGGGTCAACCCGTGTTGTTATCAGTGATGGTAAAAATGAAGGAAGTGTAAGTACACATAACAAAGATAATAAAAACTATCTTATCCAAAGCTGGATTCTGGATGAGAATGATAAAGAAAGTAATGAATTTGTAATAACACCACCATTATTTAAACTGGAAGGTAATACATCAAGCAGCCTGCGGGTTATGATGGTCGGAAATCTGCCGGCGGATCGGGAGTCACTGTATTGGCTGAATGTGAAATTTATTCCGTCAACGGATAAAAACCTGAAAGTAAACAAATTGACATTTGCGGTTAACAACAGAATTAAAATAATTTACAGACCAAAATCATTATCCTTTTCTGATTCGGTGGATGTCTTTAAAAAAGTGACTGTCAGATATGTTGACGGAAAGCTGGAGTTTAAAAATCCGACAAAATATTTTATTAACATCAGTGAAGTTAAGGTTAATGATGTTGTTCTGGAATCCCCGAGTTATATCCGTCCGGAGTCGTCAGAGTTCATTCCGTTAAAAAATAATAAAAAGCCATCCGCGGTAAACTACACATTTATTGATGATTTAGGGAAGTTGAATCTATTTAAGGCCGATTTGTGATTTTTAAATAAAATTTTCTTTTCATGATAGGGATTTTCATGGAGATATTATTATGAAATCATCAGAAAGAACATGGCGTTACAGTTCAATTCTGATAGTTGCATTATCAGGCATCAGCACGGCAGGAGCCGACGACTATTTTGATCCTGATTTTCTTACCACCCCGTCCGGCGAAGCGCTTAATGTTGATTTGTCTGCGTTTGAAAAATCATCGTTTATACCCGGAACCTACCGGGTGGATATCTATCTGAATGACAAGTATGTCAATACGCAGGAAATTCTTTTCTACAGCGACAAAAATACCCATAAACTGCGGCCTTGCTTTACAGATACCGAATTAGCGGACTACGGCATAAAGCCGGAATATTATTCGTTACCGGATCAATCCGGGGATTGTGTTGACCTGAGTGGTATTCCGGGAGCGGACGCTGAATTTAAAGGGAATATGAACCGGTTATATCTCAGTATGCCGCAGGTGGCTTTTGATCAGAAAGCGCTGGATGCCCGCCAGGAGTTACTGTGGGATGACGGTATTCCCGCTGTTTTCACTGATTATAGTTTCTCCGGTCTGCATCTGACCAATAGTAACAATAATAATACAGACGACTCCTTTTATCTGAATTTGCGTTCCGGTGTGAATCTCGGCAGTTGGCGTTACCGTAACAGCAGTACATGGAACAAAAGGGCGGGTGATCATCAAAAGTGGGAAAGTCAGCTCAACTATATTGAGCGTCCGCTGCGATCAATTAAAAGTAATTTTTTGGTTGGTGATAACTTTTCGGATTCTGACGTTTTTGACAGCGTTTCATTTCGCGGAATAAAACTGTGGTCTGATGATCAGATGTATCCGCAATATGCCGGTATCTATGCGCCGGTTATCAGTGGTGTGGCAACCACAGATTCCACGATTGAGGTATACCAGAACGGTTATGTTATTTACCGGACTAATGTCCCGGCAGGACCTTATGAGTTAAGCGATGTTATTCCGCTGAACAGCGGCGAAAATTTATACGTTGTCCGCAAAGGTATTGACGGCAGCGAATTTCGTTCTGTTGTTCCTTTTTCTTCACTTAATTTCATGCAGCGCAAGAGCCGGTATAAATACAGTATTACGGCTGCACAGTACAGAATGAATAATTACGGGCTTTCAGAGGGGACCGGTAATAAAACAAAATTTGTTCAGGCAGATGCCTTCTACGGATTAACCGGCAATACCACTATTTTCGGTGGTGTTCAGGTGGCCTCCCGCTATCAGGCCTATGATGCCGGTATCGGTATGAATATTCCGGTCGTGGGTGCGATAGCAACGGATATTATGTTTACCCGGGCACAACCGGACGCCATTGACAGTATGGAAGGCAGGGTATTTCGTGTCCGCTACTCAAAGTCACTGGAAGATACCGGCACGAGTATCAGTTTTGCCGGATATCGCTATATGAGTGGTGATTATCTCACCATGACCGATATGTTTGATTATTACAGCGGACGGGCGGATACATCGGCATATCTGATGCGCAAAGGACAATCAGAATTATCCGTGACCCAGAGTTTACCGGATGAATTTGGTACCCTGAATGCATCGGTCTCCCGCCAGACGTACAACACATATTATAATAATCAGGAAAAAAGTGTTGATTCTTACAATATTGGTTATAGCAATGTATTCAACAGGGTGAGCCTGAGTGTCAATTACGCCTATTATAAAAACTCGCTCAACAGAAAAAACTACCGGACTGATATTTTTGAAACGGAGCGTCATAATGACCACGTTGTGTCTGTTAATATCAGTATTCCGCTGGAGGGGCGTTTTAAAGATCAGTGGATAACCTATGGTGCCTCCTATAATAAAGACGGTAATTTTAATAATTACGTCGGGGTCGGCGGTATACTCCCGGATGACAAAAACTTTTCGTGGAACGTTCAGCAGGGATACGGTAACAAGGGCAACGGAAATTACGGCAGTGTGTACGGTAAATATAAAGGGCGTTATGGTGATGTCAATGCCGGTTATTCCTATAAGAAAGACAACCGTCAGATATCTTATGGCCTGAACGGTTCCCTTGTGATGAGTGGTTACGGGGCTACATTATCACGGCCGCTGGGTGATACCAACGGATTGGTATATACACCGGGGGCAGAAGGTATCCATATTCTTAACAATCCCGGTGTGACGACAGACGGCTCCGGTCTGGCGATTGTGCCGAATCTCATTCCTTATCGTAATAACAGCATCCGGATCGATAGTCTTACACTACCGGAAAATGCCGAAGTGGAAACGACGATAAAAGAAATATACCCGACCCGCGGTGCCGTTGTTCTGCTTGATTATAAAACGGCTATCGGAACAAAAATTCTGGTTACCCTGCGGGGCGAAGACGGTCAGCTCATTCCGTTTGGTGCTTATGTGAAAAATGACAATGATAATGATCGCGCTTATGTCAGTAACTATGGACGATTATATCTCACCGGCGCAAAAGATAATGATGATATCGGCGTGACCTGGGGAGATAAAAATCAGTATAACTGCCGCTTTTCTTATAATGTCAGCGGGAAACAAAAAGTAAACGGATTTTATATTTTCGATGCGGTTTGCCGCTGACCGGGGATATTACGGAACCGGCAGCCAGAGCAGGTAAACAGCATTAAAGGGAGTCAGAATGACATTGAATAATAAACATCACTGGCTGATGCCGGTATTACTGATAGTGTCAGCACAGGCGATGGCGGATTGCGCTAACACTGAGTCCGGGCTTAAAACGGCAGAATCCCATCTGCAGGCGCGTATTGAAGGTAAAATCAGCGCCGGTACATTACTGGCGACGGATGTATTGCAGGTCGATGGTATTTCTGCCTGTAATAACAGCGCTTATGAGGAATTACGGCTGGTAACAACCCGGATGGACAGTGATTCACCACCGGCATTTTTCCGGATGATTAACGGCGTACCTGCATATTACCTCAATAAAGATTATGCCTATTCTGTCCGTCTGGACGGCGTGCAGCCCTATACGTCACAGGGAGGGACTTTTTCAGTCGAAAACCGGAACGGATTTGTGTACATTCCCCGCGCATTAATTTCTGTCTATGCCGCAACAGATAATCCGGAACCGCTGAGGTTAGCGTCAGCACAGGCCGGACTCATAAAGAACAACCGGCATGAAACGATCGCAAGACTTAAATTATCGGCTAATATTGATACCGTTGAAACATGTGTCATTAATACCCCGCAGATAGTCTATGACTTCAATAATCTGGAACTGTCAGATTTTCCGGCCGAAACGGGCAGAACAGCTATCCGCGCTGATAATACGATTTCAGTCAGTTGCAGCAATGATAAAACAACCAAACGTGCTTCGATTGTATTAAGTGAGGCAACACGCTTTGCACTGGCAGACAGGGCGATTATTGCCTCAACGAACCCGGCTATCGGGTTTGCGCTTTATTATAATGATGAACAAATTACGGCGGGGAACAAGGTGTATCTCGGCAATATGCAAAAACAGTTAAACGCTTCTGTTACGGCATATATCTATAAACTGAAAAGCCGGATTGAGCCCGGTCAATTCTCCGGAACAGCGGAATATATTATCCGTTTTGACTGACGGATGGACTGATATCCGCATTTTTCCCGTCATGATCCGTCAGAAAGGGCGGTGATCAGCCCTCTTTCTTTTTGCGGCTGGCTTCTTCCGCCCGTTTACGGCGCATTTCTTTCGGGTCCGCAATCAACGGGCGGTATATTTCCACGCGGTCACCATCACTGACAATATCGGTCAGTTTTGCCGGGCGGCTGAAAATACCGACTTTATTCTTTGTTAAATCCACATCATCCCGCAATGATAAAATACCGGATGCGAGAATAACGGCCTCCACGGTGGCCCCTTCGTTTATTTTCACCGGGATCAGAAATTGTTTATCCGGCAGGGCGTAGCAGACTTCAGCGGAAATATCAGACACGGTAAACCTCTTTTGCCCGTTTGGTAAATGCCATCACCATATTACCGGCCAGCTCTTTAAAGATACGACCGAAAGCCAGCTCAACCAGTTTATTGGTAAACTCAAAATCCAGATTCAGTTCAACTTTGCACGCATCCTGGCTCAGCGGAATAAACGACCAGCCGCCCATTAGTTTGCGGAACGGGCCTTCCACTAACTGCATACGGATATACTCATTACTGGTCAGCTGATTGCGGGTGACAAAGGTTTTACTGATACCGGCTTTGGACACATCCACCGACGCAGTCATCTCATCCTGATCATGGCTGATAATACGGCTTCCCACGCAACCCGGTAAAAATTCCGGATACGCACGGACATCATTCACAAGGTTGTACATCTGTTCCACACTGAACGGAACCAGTGCGGAGCGGCTAATTTGCGGCATAACATATCCTGCGGTCAAAAATCACGAAACGGCGGAAATTATCGCCGCCTGTCAAATCGTATTATACTGTGCTGCGGCGCGGAGATAAATGCACAATGCGGCACGTACTGATGACAGAATGTATCTTAATGACAACAAAGATGTTTGTCACAAAAAGCACTTGCCAAATCCCGCTGACATGTTAAAAACAGCGTACAGGGACAGAAAACCCGTAACGGCGCTTAAAATATCAGCATTTACCGTGCGACGGATAAATAAGCAATTTATTTCGGGTGTGCATAACGTATAATAGTGAACATTATGACAAAGAAAAAAGCTCACAAACCAGGCTCTGCCACTATCGCGCTGAATAAACGCGCCCGCCACGACTACTTTATCGAAGAAGAGATAGAAGCTGGTCTGGCGCTGCAGGGCTGGGAAGTCAAATCATTACGTGCAGGTAAAGCCAACCTGGGGGACAGCTACGTCATCCTCCGTGACGGCGAAGCTTTCCTGTTTGGTGCCAACTTCACACCGCTCAGCGTGGCATCATCCCACGTTGTCTGCGACCCGACCCGGACACGCAAACTGCTGCTCAACCAGCGTGAACTGGACAGCCTGTACGGCAAAATCAACCGTGACGGACATACGGTGGTCGCACTGTCGCTGTACTGGAAAAACGCCTGGTGCAAAGTCAAAATCGGCATTGCCAAAGGTAAGAAAGAACACGACAAACGGGATGACATCCGCGAACGTGAGTGGAAATTAGACAAAGCAAGAATTATGAAGCACGCAGGACGTTAAGTACTGGTATTCCGTACTGATTTTCTGATATACTGTGTTTCACAACTTGGGGCTGATTCTGGATTCGACGGGATTTGCGAAACCCAAGGTGCATGCCGTGGGGCGGTTGGCCACGATAAAAGCCGCAAAAAAATAGTCGCAAACGACGAAAACTACGCTTTAGCAGCTTAATAACCTGCTCAGAGCCCTCTCTCCCTAGCCTCCGCTCTTAGGACGGGGATCAAGAGAGGTCAAACCCAAAAGAGATCGTGTGGACTTCCTGCCCGGGGAGAAAGCATTAAAACGAATCGGGCTAGTTTGTTAGTGGCGTGTCTGTCCGCAGCTGGCAAGCGAATGTAAAGACCAGACTAAGCATGTAGTACCGAAGGTGTAGAAATTTCGGACGCGGGTTCAACTCCCGCCAGCTCCACCAAATAAAACAAGGGGTTACGCGAAAGCGTAACCCCTTTGTCTTATCAAGTGTCCACTTATCGTCCATTGCTTTTTACTAAGTGAGTTTATCCTTTAGCTTGCGGTGTTGGTTCTGATAGCTACGATGTTGGCATGATTATTCTGAATAATATGATATTGGAAGAATATTGTCTAATAGCAGAAAATAACGAAATCTCAAAAGCAGCGGAACTAAAACGAGTGTGCTTACAGTGTAATTAGGTATAGCGGTATACTAAGTTTTGTCATCTTAACAAGCGTGATATACTTACCTCACTTATAATTGATACCGGCTGAGTCAAGTGAAAATGTGTTGGCTGAAATATAAAGTACAGCAAATAATAAGTGCATTTTCAGCTGCTTTTAGTTACGTTACAAATTAGCTAAATACGGGCATTATATTTACTATTTTAGAATTGGAGGGATTTTGAAAACATTAACGACAGATGAACTTGCTCAAGAATTGGCTGGTGGTGATTCTTATATTCGTACAAAAGGTAATATAGTAAAAGGGTTAGCTATTAAGACAAGTTTAAATCCTGAAGCACCAGAAATAATAGTAGTTGGTAAAGGGCCACGGATCATAGCAAATGCAATGTTATTCATCAGACAACAACAGTATGTTCCTGTTTATGTTAAACAAGCTGTGAATTCCTGGAAGTATTTAGGTGAATTTAAAGCAGATAAATATGTACAAGATATTGATGTGATTGAGAAGCATAGAAAACATAGACTGGCAAGTAAGGTTGATGGGATCTTGTTTTTATCTCCACGTGAACAATTTGATATTAAAATTTCATCTCCTGAGTTTCCGGATTCGGAAACCAGACGTAAAATAGAGTTAGCAGCAATTAATCTTGTTACAACTTATTATCAGGAGCTTGGTTACACAGTTACCGATCATCAGAAAAATAATTATGGTTATGATTTATTTATTGAAAACAAAAAAGAAATATTAAAAATTGAAGTTAAAGGTACTTCATCTGAGGAACAGTGTTTTTTTCTTTCAAGAAATGAACGAAATAAATCCGTCGACCCGTTATGGCGTTTAGCGATTGTTACAAATGCATTAATCAATCCGGAATTATCAGTGTTAACCACTGATGAAATGGAAAATATGTTTAATTTTGATACGCTATGTTGGAAGTGTACAACAAAGCAGGTATGATGAGGCTGTTAAGACAGAATGTAAAAGTCTGGCTTATACTCATTTTTCCTTTGCAAAATTGCGGCAACTAATAAGAAAAGTATTACTCAAAGAAATCTTGATCCGAAGTTCACCAATTTTCAATTGTTGTTGCTGACGTAGTCATAGTGCTGATTACTTATATTAATATAATATAGTTACACTTTTACCTGTGTAAGTATCTCAACAAAAAATTGATTATTTTTTTGTTTATAAAGTAATCCGTTAAATCACCGGGACAGATTACCATTAAAAAAATGCCCATGAAACATGGGCAAACAGAGGCGGAAGTCATTCAGTAGTACCAGGTAAAATGCAGTAATAATTCCGTTTTTTTATTTTAGTTTGCAGACATTAAAAGGTTTCCCAGTCATCATCGGAATTATCTGTTGGTTTTTTAATATCGGGTCGCTGTAACGGTACTACAGTGCTGGTTTTAATGCTGTTCTTCAGTTCTCCGGACTGTATATGAAATACAGACACTGCCTGAGTCAGTTTGCTCGCCTGATCTTCCAGTGATGCGGCTGCCGCTGCTGACTGCTCTACTAACGCGGCATTCTGCTGGGTGACTTTGTCCATTTCTGTCACCGCCACACCAATCTGGTCAATCCCGCGGCTTTGTTCATCCGAGGCGGACGCTATCTCGCTCATAATATCGGTGACGCGGGTGACGGCGCTGACAATTTCATTCATCGTCTCACCGGCGCGCTCAACCAGTACCGCACCGGTATCGACTCTGCCGACTGAATCTTCGATCAGGGTTTTGATTTCCCGGGCAGCCTGCGCACTGCGCTGGGCCAGGTTACGCACCTCACCGGCAACAACCGCAAACCCGCGTCCCTGTTCACCGGCACGGGCGGCTTCCACGGCGGCATTCAGCGCCAGAATATTGGTCTGGAAGGCGATACCGTCGATCACACTGATGATATCGGCAATTTTCTTCGAGCTATCGCCGATGCCGCGCATGGTATCCACAACATCATCCACCACTTTTCCGCCGCGCTCTGCGGTCTCAGAGGCGGTTAATGCCAGATGACTGGCCTGACGGGCGTTATCAGCATTCTGGCGAACAGTCGCGGTCAGTTCTTCCATACTGGCGGCGGTTTCTTCAAGAGACGCAGCCTGTTGTTCGGTCCGTGAAGAGAGGTCATTATTACCGGCCGCAATTTCACTGGCACCGTTGTAAATCGCATTAACGCCGTCACGGACATTACTGACTGTCCCTGCCAGTTCACCCTGCATATAGCGCAGAGTATCAGCCAGCTTATTGACTTCATCACAACCGGCCATATTAATGGTTCTGGTCAGGTCTCCTCCGGCAATATGCCGGATATTGTCAAGCACGTTATTCAGCGGTGTAATCAGTGTGCGCTTAATACTTGCCCAGATACCAATTACAATAAGCAGAATGATACAGAGCATGGTGGCCAGTATCCATTTTGACCGCGCATCGGATTCGCTATCTTCTTTTACCACGCCTTCAATAAAATGGTTATTCGACTGGTTATAAATAGTGTACTGTTTTTGATAAATATCCTGACTGGCTTGTGTATTCTGTGATATTGCAGCGGCGAAATCACCATTGCGTATCAATTGTATAAGTTGGGTCAGTGTTGTGTGATATTGATTATAGGCATCTTCCAGTTCTTGTATTTTTGTGCCTGAGTGACTTGGCAGTGAATCGAAGAGTGCCCAGTAATGTTCAGCTTGTTTCAGATTTTTAATCGCATCATTTAATAACTGCGTTGACGATTCGTTTAATTTATTATCATTGGTAACGATATCAATGAGTGCCCGATTGAGTGATACCCTGGTATTTAATAACTCTGACCAGACACTGGATTGCAGATTGTCACGTGAGCTCAGGTTATGTAATTGTTTAAAGGATGTTGTGTTATTTTGCATGGTATTAAGAAATAAACCACTCGTTAATAGCTGCAATGCACAAAATATAAGTAATGTTGTAATCAAAATTGTTGTGATTTTCAAACGGCTGAACATTTGTTTCTCTCTTTGCATCAATGTTTCATTTTAAACCCGGATGTGTTATTTTATAATATAATGAATATCATTTATATCATTCCCATCTGTTGATAAGTAAATGGATTATGCTGTTATTCACTGTTATTTTATTTTTCCGGCTGTAGAAAAACGGTGCGGGCAGCAGAAAAACAGCCCGGTCATATGGAGGTTTGTTTGATAAACACCTTGCTGTTGGTCTGTTTTTTTGTTTAATATCAATGAATAACTAAACTCCGGATGTTTTTCCGGAGCAGTCGGAAGGTACAGCGATGACCATCAATGAGTTTGTTGGTATCGAATGTTATTTTTGTCTGTAAGATAATTTACGTTTATTCTTCTTTACTGATAAAACTCCACATCCTGCAATGTATTCAATTCCTGCTCGATGCGTTCACGGCTGCTGAGTAATACACTGATAATCTGGTTGTTTTTTTCATCATTGCTGCGAAATGCCGGGACGGAGACACTGATGGCGGCGATAATTTTATTGCGCTGACGTAATGAAACGGCATAGCAGCGGGTTTCTTCGTTTATTTCCCGGTTGTCCGTGGCGTAATGATTTATTTTGACATCTTCCAGCTGCTGACGTAATTCAGCAATAGTGGTGATACTGTATTTTGTCAGCGGGGTAAAACCGTCAGGATATAGGCGGAGAATATCGTCATCGCTGTAATGGCATATCATCGCTTTACCTAATGCCGAATAAACCGCCGGTAAGCGGGTGCCGATATTGGAGACTAACTGAACTTTCTGTGCAGATTGTACTTTATCAATATACAGCACATCCGGACCGTCTAATATTCCCATCTGGCACACTTCGTTGCACTCATTGACAATGTTATTCATCTCGCGGTGAACCATTTTCAGCCAGTAGGATTTTTCAAAGAAGGAGCGGGAAAGAATTGAACAGGCGATACCCAGAAAATAAAGCTGGGTATTTTCGTCATAATTAATATAACGGCGTTCTGCCAGGGTTTTCAGAATCGGATAAAGCGTGCCTTTTAATATCCCGGTTTTCCCGGACAGCTGCGTGAGGGAAATCCCGGTGTTTTCTGCCGCCAGAACACTGAGTACTTCTAACACCCGTATTGTCGGCATATGCTCCGTTGACATCAATTCACCTCCCTGACAGTTTATGACGCTATTCTAGGTACAAAGCCCCGCTAAGTAAATCATGTCCGGGTGTCCGTTTGTGACATTGCCCGCCGGTGTCACGGCAATCCGCTTTATTGTCCCCGTAATGTGCTTCTCCTCACAGATAAATAATAAATAACCGCAATCCGGATCGGTTTTTTCCGCAAATGGTGTTTTCAACGACAATAAAAACAGTCTGTTAGCCTGTTTTTTTCAGCAGTTGTACAAAATTTGACTCACTCAGAGTTTCATGATTACTTACTTGTGTTTTTATTTATTAACGAGGTTTGTATATATGAACAATGTAGGTATGGAAAGCCGTTACATCACACCGGCGGTAACAATTTTTGATGATAAAGGCCGGATTGATACGGAACAAAACCAGCAGGTGTATGACTCGCTGAAGGGACATGTTTCCGGATTTGTGGTCATGGGCAGTACCGGCGAGTTTTTTTCACTGGATATGGACAGCTCAAAAACACTGATCAGGTTATGCGGCAGTTATGACAAAGGGGAAATGAAAGTGTATGCCGGGACCAGCCGCCCGGATGTGAATGAGTCTGCCGCGCTGGCGAACTATGCCCATGAGCAGGGCGTGGACGGGGTCATGATTATCAGCCCGTACTATTTCCCGCTGGATGATGAGGGTGTTTACCGGTTTTACAGTGCGGTTGCGGAAAAAACATCAGCCAATATTTTTATCTATAACTTCCCGGAACGTACCGGTTACTCGGTGTCGCCGGAGGTCTGTCTGCGTCTGGCGGATCGCTATCCGAATATTATCGGGCTGAAAGATACGATCCCCGATACATTACATACGTCGCAGATTATTCAGACGGTAAAAAAAGAGATCCCGCATTTTGAGGTTTATGCCGGTTATGACAATAACTTCGCCCATGTTGTGCTGGCGGGGGGAAATGGCTGTATCGGCGGGTTATCCAATATTGTGCCTGAGTTTTTCGCTTCCTGGATGGCGGCATTTGCACAGGGTGATATGGCTGCTGTAGCGGCACATCAGCGCAAAGTGGATCAGCTGATGGCAGTTTACGGCGTGCACTCACCGTTTATCCCGACCTTTAAAAAAGCCTTACAGATGCGGGGCATTATTCAGTCAGACTACTGCACAGCGCCATTCAGCCGCCTGAATGCGGAGCAGACTGAACAGCTGATGCAGATACTGGCGGATGCTGAAACAGCACGCTGATTTTTCCTGATTATAACGACAGAACATCTTACCGACAGGGAATATTATCATGGCGACTATCACAGCTTATGACAATCCTGCTTTAAATTCCGCGATTAAAAAATCGTGGAAGCGTTTAGTACCCCTGATGTTTATTTTGTACTTTGTGGCATTTATTGACCGTGTGAATGTGGGCTTTGCAAAAGATGCTATGCAACTGGATATCGGGCTGTCCGATTCCGCCTTTGCACTGGGGGCGGGGATTTTCTTCGCTGCTTATGCTCTGTTCGGGATCCCGGCGAACCTGATCCTCAATAAAATCGGCGCACAAAAGTGGCTGAGTATGACAACGGTTATCTGGGGTGTGTTATCCGCAATGACCGGGTTCGTGACCAACGAGACGCAATTTATTGTGCTGCGTTTCCTGCTGGGACTGGGTGAGGCGGGTTTTTATCCGGGGATTTTATTGCTGGCCTCTATCTATTTCCCGAATAAAGTCCGTGGCTCGGTGATTGGTATTTTCGTTCTCGGCGTACCGCTGGCACTTACACTCGGTTCGCCGTTATCCGGCGCATTGCTGGAATTGCACGGCTGGATGGGACGTCCGGGCTGGTTCTGGATGTTTGTGATTGAAGGTTTACCGGCGGTTGTTATCGGGATCTTCGCCTTTTTCTGGCTGGATGACAGCCCGGAGAAAGCCCGCTTCCTGACAGCGGAAGAGAAGAAAGCCCTGACAGAGCAACTGGCCAGTGAGAATGCGAAAACAGAAACCACGTCGGTGTTGTCCGCATTGAAAAATATCAGGGTCTGGCATCTGGCACTTATCTACGGCACCATCCAGATTTCGGTCTACGGGCTGATGTTTTTCCTGCCGTCGCAGGTGGCTTCCCTGATGGGACAAAGTCTCGGGTTTAAAGCGTCTCTGGTGGCGGCTATTCCGTGGGCATGCTCGGCGTTCGGTGTGTATTACATCCCGCGCCTGGCGGATAAAAATCCGTCGCGCCGTGTGGCTATCTCTGTGATGTGTATGTTGGCGGCGGCAGTTGGCCTGGCATTATCCGCCTTTGCCAGCCCGGTCTTTGCGATCGCCGCACTGTGTCTCAGCGCCGTCGGTTTCCTGTCGGTGCAGCCGGTATTCTGGACATTCCCGCCGCAGTTACTGAGCGGCCCGGCGCTGGCTGCCGGTATCGGGTTCTGTACCACCATGGGGGCATTCTGTTCTTTCCTCGCACCGATTATCCGTGTGGAAATGGATAAACTGATGAACAGTAATACGGCAGGGATTATCACACTTGCGGTGATCACTGCCGGCTGTGCGCTCCTGATTGCCTTACTGAAAAAGAACACACAAAAATAACCCTGATTCATTGCCGTTATTTTGGCGGTAATAACCGGAAGGTGAGTTATGCAAAAGATATTACGTATTGATGAAACCGATAATTTAATCGTGGCACTGAAGGATTTATATGCCGGTGAGGTCTGTCAGTGGGGTGATGAATCAATCACCCTGGTCACAGATGTGAAAGCCAAACACAAGTTTGCTCTGGAAGCGGTACCGGAAGGCGGTATTGTTTCCATGTACGGAACCGCTGTCGGGAAAGCAACAAAACCGATTGCCTGCGGGGAAGTGATTACCGTGGATAATATCCGCCATTATGCCGCCCCGGTGTCACTGGAGGAGAGCGGAAATTATGAATGGCAGATCCCGGATGTATCGCCCTGGAAGGAGCGGACATTTAAAGGTTATGTCCGTGATGATGGCCGGGTAGGTACGGCAAATTACTGGCTGATTTTCCCGCTGGTGTTCTGTGAAAACCGCAATGTCACCAAACTGACGGATGCGCTGAATGAGGCGCTGGGTTACACCAATAACAGCCTGAAAAGCTTCGCTCTCGATCTGACCGCCGGTGAACAGGCGCAGACTGCAAAACCTAAACTGTTTCCGCATATTGAAGGTGTGCGCTGTATTACGGTGACCAGCGGCTGCGGTGGTGCCACTTCTGACAGTAAAACCATGTGTGATGTACTGGCGGCGTATGCAGATCACCCGAATGTGATCGGTATTACCGTGTTTAGTCTGGGATGTGAAAAAGCACAGCGCAGGATGTTCAAAGAGTCGCTGGCGGCACGTAATCCGGCGTTTGATAAACCGGCGCTTTATTTCCGGCAGCAGGAATGGAACAGCGAAGAAGAGATGATGCAGACCGCGCTGAAGCAAACCTATGAGTGTATGAAAGCGGTGAAGCCTCAGAGCCGCACGGATGTACCGCTGTCTTATCTTAAGCTCGGTGTGAAGTGCGGGGCATCTGACGGGTTTTCGGGCATTTCCGGCAATCCGGCGATGGGGCTGGTGTCGGACTGGCTGGTGACGCTCGGCGGCGCTTCCGGTCTGGCGGAATTCCCGGAATTGTGTGGTGCGGAAGGGGATATGGTAAAGCGCTGCATCCGCGTTGAGGATAAGAAGAAATTCCTCGATCTGATGGGGCAATATGAGAAAACCGCGAACTTCTTTAACACCACTATCGCGGATAACCCGAGTCCCGGAAATATTGCAGACGGATTAATTACAGATGCAATTAAATCAACCGGTGCCGCAAAAAAAGGCGGAAAATCACCAATCACTGCGGTGTGTGATTATGCGGAACCGATGCCGGATCACGGTTTGTCTCTGGTCTGTACACCGGGAAACGATGTGGATGCCGTGACCGGTCTGGTGGCTGCCGGGTGCAATATCGTTATTTTTTCCACGGGATTGGGGACGCCAACGGGAAACCCTATCGTGCCGGTAGTCAAGATTTCCACCAACAGTGCCATCGCGCAGCGCCTGTCAGACATGATCGATTACGACTGCGGGCCGGTAATAGACGGTGTGCCATTACCGGAAATCAGTAAAGGGCTGTTTGAGCGGGTGATTGAAACGGCGGGCGGGGAATATAAGGTGAAAGCGGACCGTCTGGAGCAGTTTGATTTTCTGTTGTGGAAGCGGTCACTGGATTTATAAAAAGCGTATTGCCATACAGGTAAATAAAAAAACGGGGATTATTCCCCGTTTTTTTATTGCTGTGCGTTGTTATCAGATATGGTTATCAGACATAAAACTTCATGGATTTTTTGCCGAGGCAGAAACTGATAAACAAGCCGAGAGCACAGAGGAACAGAATATAATAGGCGATAAACATCGGGTTAACATGTTCGGCAATGACCGGTACGGTGAAGGTGGTCAGCCCGGCGAACAGGGCATTACCGATGTTATAAGAGAACCCGATGCCGCTTAAGCGGATATTGGCCGGGAACAGTTTGATGATAATAATCGGCACACAGGCAACCAGACCTAAGAACAGGGCGGCCAGGGAATACAGGAAGCCGATAGTGGTGTGGTCACCGCTGCCCAGGGAATTAAAGAAGGCGTAGCTGGTTGCAGCCAGCAGGATGCTGTATATCACAACGGTTTTACGGATGCCGAGTTTGTCGGACACAATCCCCGCGATAATACTGCCGGCCATATTCATGACGGTGGCGAGGATCGCAATTTTACTGACAAATTCCGGGTCGATTTTAAAGATATCGGATTTCATCAGGTTTGGTGCCAGGACAACCAGAACCACACCGGTGGTCAGCAGCCAGGTGGCAAGAATAGAGATCATAGTGGCCGGTTTATAGCTCTTTAATACCTCTTTGATTGGCATATCAATCAGTTCTTTGCGCTTTTTCATTTCCAGGAATACCGGTGTTTCACGCAGATAGCGGCGTAAATACACGGCAATCAGACCTAAAACCCCGCCGCAGATAAACGGATAACGCCATGCGAAACTTAAGATCTGGTCATTGCTGAAATTAGTGTAAATCAGGTAAGCCGCGAAGTGACCGATAACCACACCGAATGTCAGGCCGCTGGCAATCATACTGTTCGCCAGACCGATACGGTTCTGCGGGACATGCTCGGTGACAAAGACGTGGGCACTCGGTACTTCCCCGCCTAATGCGATACCCTGCAACAGACGCATCAGCAGCAGCAGTACCGGTGCGGCATAGCCAATCTGCTCATAGGTCGGCAACAGGCCGATCAGCAGAGTCGGGATCGCCATCAGGAACAGGGAAAGCATAAACATTTTTTTGCGGCCAATCAGGTCACCGAAATGTGCCATTATTACGCCGCTGAGCGGGCGGACAAAATAAGCGACCGCGTAGGTCAGATAGGTCATGATGCTCGAAAGCAGCGGTGAGTCACTCGGGAAGAAGAGTGTCTGCAAAAAGGGTGCGAAGGTGAGGAATACGATAAAGTCGTAAAATTCCAGCGCACCACCCAAAGACGCAAGAGTCAGCGTTTTTCCGTCCTGTAGCTTTAAGCGATTAGACATGCCATTAACCTTACTTATAAACATGCGTGAAAATGAAATAATCGTGAATACTAGCACGATACTATCGGTCAGTGAGATATTTCTGAAAAGTTAATTATATTAATGATTTATATCTATTTTTTAATGTGACTACCCCGGGAAGTAAACTGTCTCCGGCTAATTTACGGAAATATAAGCAAAGTAATGTTTGAGTATCATGATTATTACCAGGGCGGAACAGCAAAAATAGCAGAGAGTGATAAGTCATGGTTATGAATAATTATTCGTTATAAACTTAACTAATGGGTTGGGTGTTGCGGGCACGAGATATAATAATAAGCTGGTAGCACCAAACCGGAACAGATAAATAAACAAAACCCGCTAATCCATAATGTATCAGCGGGTTTTTGTTACTAACCACACGTTGTTTCAGCGTGACCACAGAGAATCAGTCAGTGACAGTCTGACTGGCGATTTCACTTGCTGTTTCGTCACCGCCATCCGGTTTGTAATCGGTGTTCGTGATTTGGCTCAGTGTACCGGCGGAGTCAAAGACCAGTGTCAGTGTTTCCTGTTTCACCGGCTCATGGCCCGGTTCGCGACGGAAGACATAGTACCAGGTCTGTGTTCCGAACGGGTCACGTAACATCGGGGTACCGAGTGTATAAGCGACTTGCTGTTGGGTCATTCCTTTCTGGATCTTCGCCACGTCTGCCGGTGTCAGGTAGTTACCCTGGTTGATATCCGGGCGGTAAACAACACGCTCCAGAGTGGAACAACCGGCAGTTAACAGCAACAAAGATGTCGTTGCGGCAATCAGCAATTTACAACGCATGGTGATTTCATTCCTTTAGGATTCTTTGTGACGATGATAATCGACAATAATCAAATTGAAAACCTTTACATTTTTCTATGACCGCAGGATCGCATAAAAGTTAGATGAAATCAGCTTGTTTGTCATGCTGCCAGCAATTCTTTTGCGCTGGCAAGGGTATTTTTGGTAACGGCAGCACCGGCAAGTAACCGGGCCAGTTCCTGTACCCGCGCTTTTTTATCCAGCAACTGCATGGCGGTTTCGGTTTCCGTGCCGTTGGTGTGTTTGCTGACAAAGTAGTGCTGATGTCCGCAACCCGCAACCTGCGGCAGGTGAGTCACACACATGACCTGCGTGGATTCGCCCAGCTCACGCAGCAGTTTCCCGACGATAGCGGCTGTCGGACCGCTGATCCCCACATCCACTTCATCGAAAATCAGTGCCGGTGTGTCCATTTTCTTCGCGGTGATCACCTGAATTGCCAATGCAATACGGGATAACTCCCCGCCGGATGCCACTTTCGCCAGTGCCTGATGAGGTTGTCCCGGGTTGGTGGTGACATTAAATTCAACTCTGCTTGCGCCATCCATACTCAGTTGTTCCGGGGTAAAAATCACATCGGCGGTAAAGCGGCCGTGCGGCATCGATAAATGGTGCATACTCTGTGTGATAAGCTCACTCAGTTCAGCGGCGTAGTGTTCTCTGACCATATGTAACTGCTGTGCTATTGTCAGCGCCTGCTGATAATACTGTTCCGCTTCGCGGCTCAGCTCTTCGCTGTGTTGTTCACTTTCCTGCTGCATCTGCTGCTCTTCCTGCAACTGTGCATACAGGACATATAACTCTTCCGGTGTAGTGTGGTGTTTACGGCTCAGGCTGATGTAACGGGAGATACGTTGCTCGAGTTCATACAGCCGGTTCGGATCGAGATCCACCCGGTTACTGTAGTGACGCAGTTCATTGCTGACTTCATCCACCTGAATGGCAGCATCTTCCAGCATGTTCAGTAACGGAGACAGGCTTTCATCCAGGGAGATCAGTTCACTGAGTTCATGACGGGCATGATTGAGCATGCTGATGATGTTGTTTTCATCATGTTCACTGAGAATGTTTAAGGTGCCCTGACTCAGGCTCAGAAACTGACCGGCATTCGCCAGGCGTTTATATTCTGCATCAATATCCGGAAATTCCCCTTCACGGGGTTCAAATTCACCGAGCTCTTTCAGGTGATAATCAACCAGCTGCTGACGGGCTTCACGTTCCAGTGCCTGCTGCTGATAGTGCGCCAGTGCCTGACAGGCATTGTGCCATTGTTGCCAGGCTTTTTTCATTTCACCGAGCAGTAAGCCCTGGTTAGCGTAGGTATCCAGCAGGATTTTCTGGTGGCTGCTTTCCAGCAGATGCTGGTGGGCATGTTGTCCGTGGATTTGGATCAGTAGTGTGCCGAGCTCGCGCAGTTGTGACAGCGGTACGGCTGTGCCGTTGATAAAACCACGGGAACGTCCGTCGCTGTTGATGGTGCGGCGCAGCAGGCATTCCTGATTATCATCCAGCTGATGTTCTTCCAGCCAGAGACGGGCGGCAGGGGTATCTTTCAGGGAGAAGCGGGCGCAGATATCAGCACGGTTGGCGCCGGGGCGCACCATATTGGCATCCGCGCGGTTGCCGAGGCACAAACCAAGTGCATCAATGGCAATGGATTTACCGGCACCGGTTTCTCCTGTGATGGCAGACATACCGGCGCGGAAGTCTATTTCTAACTCGCGGACAATAGCAAACTGACTGATGGTGAGCTGGGTTAACATGCCGCCTCTCCTGTGGATATACACATACCTGTTTTTTCATACAGTATAATCAGGATTTGTATCCGGTAAAGAGGCGGAATGAAAAAAATCAGAACATTTTTTTAGACCAGCCGAGTTTCGTGCTTAACGTATTGAAATAGTTATAGTCAATCGGGTGTATGAGATCGAGTGTTTTGCTGCTGCGTTTGATCCTGACCACGTCCCCTTCTTGTATCGGCAGCGCTATCTGGCTGTCACAGCTGACTTCATAATCAATGTTGGTCTGCGGGAATTTCAGGGTAATGGTGCTGTGACTGCTGATCACCAGCGGCCGTGAGGAGAGGGTGTGCGGGAACATCGGCACCAGGGCGATAGCATCAAGATTCGGTGTCAGGATCGGCCCGCCCGCGGAAAGCGAATAGGCGGTGGAGCCGGTCGGGGTGGTGATGATCAGGCCGTCGGAACGCTGGGAGAATGCAAAGCGCTCATCAATATAGACTTCAAAATCAATCATATGTGCGACTTTTCCCGGGTGCAGTACCACTTCGTTGAGCGCGGTGCTGCGGCGTAGTTTACCGTTTGGGCTGAGTACGCCGGCATCCAGCAGAAACCGTTTTTCGACGTGATATTCCCCGGTCAGTACGCGGTCGAGCTGCTGGAGTGCATTGTCCGGCGCGAGGTCAGTCAGAAAGCCGAGGTTTCCCCGGTTCACACCGATCACATCCGCACCATAGCGGGAGAGCACCCGGGCGGCACCGAGCATATTGCCGTCCCCGCCGATCACAATCACCAGGTCGGCCTGTTGCCCGATATCCGGCAGTGTGCCGGTGACGGCATCAGTCAGCCGCATTTCAGCGGCAACATCACTTTCCACAATCACACGCAGACCTTTTTTCAGCAGCCAGCGATAAAGCAGCTCGTGGGTTGCCAGCGCTTCAGGATGGCGCGGATGGCCGACAATTCCGATACAGCGGAACGATTTGTTTTTTGCGGTATTGTCCGTCAGCATGTGCGTTTTAGCCTCACTTAATCGCCATTCCCTTGAATCTCTGAGTTTGATCCCCATAATAAACAAGAATCAGGATTATTGCGAAATACGCGGAGATTTTATGAGTAGTCACGAACAAAAAACGCACGAAGAACCTGTTGCAGATGCAGCGGAGACCCTGAACACGGCAGCAGAGCAGCCGGAAACGGCGCAGGCGGATGCTGCCGCAGCGGCACAGGCCCGTATTGCGGAGCTGGAGCATGAACTGGAAGAGTCCCGTAAAACGGAACGCGAAGCCATGCTGCGCGCCAAAGCGGAGATTGAAAACAACCGCCGCCGTATGGAACAGGATGTTGAAAAAGCCCATAAGTTTGCATTAGAACGTTTTTCTAATGAATTATTACCTGTGATTGATAACCTGGAGCGCGCACTGAGTGCGGTGGATCCGGAAGATGAAGCACAGAAAAGTATGCTGGAAGGGCTGGAACTGACACTGAAATCCTTCCTGGATGCGGTGAAAAAATTCGGTATCGAAGTGGTTGAAGAGACCAAAGTGCCGTTCAATCCGGATGTGCATCAGGCCATCAGTATGGTGGATGCTGCAGATCACGAGTCCAACCATGTGGTGAACGTGATGCAGAAAGGCTACACCTTAAACGGTCGCCTGCTGCGTCCGGCGATGGTGATGGTCTCTAAATAAGGATTTTTCATCCGCAACGGAATGCCGCCGCAGAGGCGGCATTTTTGTTTGTGTACTATGCGCCGGGCTGAAGCTCTGCCGGGATCACCGGCTGCCAGTCGATGGCTGCCTGACCACGCTCTGTCAGTATGGCGTTGGTTTTTGAGAAGTGACCGCAGCCCAGGAAACCCCGGTGTGCGGACAGCGGTGACGGGTGCGGTGCTTTCAGTATCACATGCTTTTGCTGATCAATATACTGGCCTTTCCGCTGGGCATGTGCGCCCCAAAGCAGGAAAATCACACCGTCGCAATGGGCATTGACTGCCGCAATCACATTATCAGTAAAGGTTTCCCAGCCCAGTTTGGCGTGAGAGTGCGCCTGCCCGCGTTCAACGGTCAGCACGGTATTAAGCAGCAGCACCCCCTGTTGTGCCCAGCTGACGAGGCAGCCGTGATTTGGCCGGGTAAATCCGGGGATATCCGCTTCCAGTTCCTTATACATATTCACGAGTGACGGCGGCGGCTGAATACCCGGCAGCACAGAGAAAGAGAGGCCGTGCGCCTGATTTGGTCCGTGGTACGGATCCTGTCCCAGAATCACCACCCGCACATCAGACAGCGCCGTATAACGGAATGCGTTGAAGACATCTTTCTGTGGTGGGTAAATGGTCTTACCAATTTCTCGCTCATGGGCGACAACACGGAGTGTTTCAATGAAATAGGGCTGGGTTTTCTCATGGCCGATGACATCATGCCAGGTCAGTGATGCAGACATCGTGTCGTTATCCTTCATTTATTACAAGAGTTGCATTCAGCTTACCTGACTTATCCGTTGTTAGGAAATAAGAAGGGATTTTTTTGCGGGTCCGGTTCTGATATCCACAACGACAGTGCGAAAACGGCTGATTTTTTGCAAAAAAACCTGAAAATAGCCAAAATGAAATTTTGATTTAAAACAGGCTTTTATCATGATGGTTAAAAATTGATATGATTTTTATTGATATATATCAAAGAATCGCCCCTGTATTCTTGGTATATAAGATGCAGAGACATTGGTTAGACCAATATTCCAAGTTAAATGACAATCAATAAATTGATAACGAATCACCCGGAGGTCATCATGGTTACTGGTATTCAAATTACTAAATCCGAAAACGCTGCACTGGTTAACTCTTTCTGGCTGCTGGATGACAGCAAAGACGAAGTACGCTGCATCTGTGCAAAAGAACAATATGCAGACGGTGATGTTGTTTCCCGTGCCGCATTAGGTCCTTTCGAGTACCGTGAAGTGAATTTACAGGTTCAGCCTACCGTTCGTGTTGAGGGTGGTCAGCACCTGAACGTGAACGTTCTGCGTCGTGAAACTCTGGAAGATGCTGTTAACCATCCGGAAAAATACCCGCAGTTAACTATCCGTGTTTCCGGTTATGCAGTGCGTTTTAACTCACTGACACCTGAACAGCAGCGCGACGTTATTGCCCGTACTTTTACTGCCAGCCTGTAATCGTTCCGGCAACAATTCGTGTTCCGAAAACCACGCTCCGGCGTGGTTTTTTTATGTCTGACGGATAGGGATGCCGGTAACTCACTGATAAAAAATGATATTGTTACAGAGTAGTGAATAGCGTTAAGTGAAGCCTTCAGTGTCCAAGGAGGCGTACTTATGTTGATCGAACACTATTTTTCGCAGTTACTGGCTTTCTCATCCACGCCGCATTGCCAGGCACTTTTACAGCGGCAGCATCTGACCGCAGCGAATTTATTGCTGCCGGTACCCGCCGGGATCCGGCAGGATGGTTTTCCCGATGATATTACCCTGGCCCGGTTGTGTTCTGACAGTTATCAGCCCGGCAGCCGTGATATCGGCGAGGTCAGCCGTTCTGATGCGCAGACACTGGCCTCGCTCTCACTGACAGAAGATCAGCTGAGCAGCCCGTCCGGCCTGCAAAGCATGATTTATCATTATCGCGATACAGGTATTCTGGCATTTGCGGGCAGTAATGATATGCCGGATATGATGACCAATATCCGCCAGGGGCGCGGACTGCCGGCCCGGCAGTATCAGGAGGCTGTGTCACTGGCAGCACATCTGTTGTCGCAATCCGTGTGCCCGTGGCTGTTTGTCGGGCATTCTCTCGGCGGTGGTCTGGCTTCATTCTGTGCGGTGGTACTTCAGCAGCCGGCGGTGATATTTAATGCAGCAGGGCTGGCAGAAAATACGCTGGCGGAAGAGGGGGTGTCTCTGGTGACGGCGCACGCGCGCGGGGCCGAACTTATCCGCCATTATGTGCTGGAACATGACTGGCTTACGCATATTCAGGACGGACTGGATATCCCGAAAGCGCTGGGGCAGCGGATAGCGCTGGATTATTATCCGCCGCAGCATGCGCATTCCGTTTTGCAGAAACTGGTCCTCGGTGTGAAGGCGCATACCCTGTCGCAGGTGGTTACCGCGATGGAACAGATGGATGAAACCCGGGAGTAAGCATAAAAAAACGGACTGTGACAGTCCGTTTTCTTTTATCAGAGAGAAGGAATTCCGCTTATTCCTGTGGTTCAGTGGCCGCAGGAGTTTGCTCCGCATGATCTGCGCCTGGCTTGCGTCGTTTTCCGATATTTTTACTGACGCGGTGACGGATTTTGGTTTTTTTCTTCTTCTCAGTTTCAGCGGCTTTCTGCTCTTTGCGCTTGGCGAGCACTTTTTTCGACGGCTTGTACGTCGCTTTCTCCGATGGCGCACGGGTTTTCGGCCGTAATTCATCAATCACCCGCATTTTAACCGGTTCTTCAACATAGCGGATAATTTTGCCGAGCAGCGGCTGGTCGTGAGATTCCACCAGCGAAATGGCCACACCTTTGCGTCCGGCACGGGCGGTACGTCCGATACGGTGCAGATAGACATCTGCGGTGCGCGGCAGGTCAAAGTTAAACACGTGGCTGATATCGTCGATATCGATCCCGCGGGAGGCCACATCGGTGGCGATCAGCACCGTAGCGCGCCCGTCAGTCATACGGCTGATGGCTTCGTTGCGTTTCGCCTGAACCATCTCACCTTCAAGATAACAGGAAACGATATCCTGTGTGCGCAGCCAGTCAGCCAGTTCACGCACGCGCTCACGTTTACGGACAAATACCACTGTTTTGGTGACGTCCGGCTGTTTCAGCAAATGTGCAAGCAGGGCTTTCTTGTGATCGAGGTCATCGGCACGCAGATAGAACTGCTGGATTTTTTTACGCTCACGGCGTGACGGATCGGCTTCGATCTCAACCGGTTCGTTCAGGATCCGTTTGGCGAAATCGCGGATAGCCTGACCTTCGAGGGTGGCAGAGAACAGCATGGTCTGTGTGCGCCAGCGGGTTTCACCGGCGATAGTTTCGATGTCGTTGGCAAAGCCCATGTCCAGCATGCGGTCAGCTTCATCAAGGATCAGGATCTCAACCGCGCGGCAGTCAAAGTTTTCTTCTTTTATATACTGCAGCAGACGACCGGTGGTCGCGACAACAATATCCTGGTTCTCACTGAACACTTCGGCGTGGTTCATATAAGCCACGCCGCCGGTGATCGTGGCGACATCGTGATGGGTGAACTGACAGAATTCTCTGGCCTGATCCGCCACCTGCATAGCCAGTTCGCGGGTCGGGGTCAGAATAAGCACGCGCGGCGGCCCGGATTTTTTACGCGGGAAGTCAGACAGGTGCTGAATGGCCGGCAGCAGATAGGCGGCAGTTTTGCCGGTGCCGGTCGGGGCTGAACCCAGAATATCACGATTATCCAGCGCAGCCGGAATAGTCGCTTCCTGGATGGCCGTCGGGCGCTCATAGCCCTTGGCATCCAGTGCGCGGATCAGTTCATCGTTCAGTTCAAGTTCAGAAAAAGTAGTTGCAGTCATTATATACCTCTGTTTGGACCGCTGATTATAAACGGCTTGGACAGGATCTTCATCAAAAATAGTTGTCAGCGTGCGGGACTTTCTTCTGCGGGCAGAAGTCCGTATCCTGTCGCCGAGATTTCTTTATTTTAACAGACAAACAGCTCAGTGATGATGACAAACGAAAAACAACCCGCCCGCCGCCGTGGTTTTGCCTGCAAACAATTTTTTGTGGCCCATGACCGCTGTGCCATGAAAGTCGGTACCGACGGGGTGCTGCTCGGCGGCTGGGCACCGTGCGAAAATGCCCGCCATATTCTGGATATCGGCACCGGCAGCGGGCTGGTGGCACTGATGCTGGCGCAGCGGTCATTGCCGGATACGCAGATTGACGCGGTGGATATTGATGCCGGCGCAGCGGCCCAGGCTGCGGAAAATTTTCTGGCGTCACCGTGGCGAGACCGGTTGCGGGTGTTTCATCAGGATATTGGTGAGTTTACCGCGGCCTGCCCGGAATCCCGTTACGATCTTATCGTCAGTAATCCGCCGTATTTCGCTCCGGCTGTTGCCTGCCGTGACAGTGCGCGGGAAACCGCCCGTTACACCACATCACTGGAGCACCCGCAGCTTTTACGGCATGCGGCACAACTTATTACGCCGGACGGTTTATTCTGTGTGGTGCTGCCGTACACCACCGGACAAGATTTTATCACCGCCGCCGGTGAGCAGAACTGGTTTCTGCACACGCAGATTGCGGTATCAGATAAACCGGACACTCCTTTTCACCGGACATTGATCGCCTTATCACGCCGTCCGGTCAGTGCGCTGCACCGGACGGTAAGTATTAAAACGGAAGAAGGCAGTTACAGCGCTGATTTTAAATCATTTATTACCGGGTTTTATCTGAAATACTGAATTACGCTGTTGTGATAACAGTAACGGTGCTTTTTTCAGAGAAAAACACATTAAACAGGATATTTGTACTGCCCTGAGGCAATTTTCTGCGATTATCAGAGGGATTACCGGCAAAAACGTGGTAATCTGTAACGTTAATTACCGGAAAGAGAGTGTGCGGGTAAATACACCGGACTTATCCGAAAAATATGCAGCAAGGATCACAAAAAGGATCCTTTTTTGTAATTTTTTTAAAAGAAAAATGAACTTCGCTATTTTAGCTGACTCAAAGTATCGCTTGCTCATGATGAAGTGAAGCGAAACAGGAAAGAGAATGGTGAAGCTGAGCTTCGGGAGATAACACTGCGAATGAGCGAGCAGTTAACGGATCAAATGCTGGTTGAGCGGGTACAGAAAGGGGATCAGAAAGCCTTTAATATGCTGGTGGTACGTTATCAGCACAAGGTGGCAAGTCTGGTATCCCGTTATGTTCCGCAAAGTGATGTTCCGGATGTGGCGCAGGAGTCCTTTATTAAGGCGTACCGCGCAGTCGGGTCATTTCGCGGTGACAGTGCATTTTATACCTGGCTGTACCGTATCGCAGTCAACACAGCAAAGAATTACCTGGTTGCTCAGGGGCGCCGTCCGCCGTCCAGTGATGTGGATGCCGGTGATGCTGAGAATTTTGAATCCTCAGGGGCGTTAAAAGAAATTTCGAACCCAGAGAACTTAATGTTGTCTGAAGAATTAAGAGCGGTGGTTTTCCGCACGATCGATTCCTTACCCGAGGATCTGAAAACGGCGATTACATTGCGTGAGCTCGATGGTCTGAGCTATGAAGAAATAGCTGAGATTATGGATTGTCCGGTCGGTACGGTTCGTTCCCGTATCTTCCGCGCACGCGAAGCCATCGATAATAAAGTTCAGCCACTGATACAAAATCAGTGAGCACTTAAATCACACTGAAGGGAACGTAGGCATGCAAAAAGAGACACTTTCCGCACTGATGGACGGAGAAACTCTTGACAGTGAAGTGGTTACCGCACTGACACAGGATGCAGATCTGCAGGCAGAATGGGCCGGTTATCACCTTATCCGTGATACCCTGCGCGGCGATCTGCCGGATGTTATGCATTTTGATATTGCGTCACGGGTAGCTGAAGCACTGGCGCAGGAGCCGGTTTATATCGCACCTCAGGCGATCCCTGAGTCTCAGCCTGAACCGAAAACATGGCGTGATTACGGATTTGTGGCAAAACTGCGCCCGTGGGCCAGTCAGTTAACACAAATCGGTATGGCAGCCTGTGTATCACTGGCCGTGATTATCGGTGTTCAGCACTATAATACTGACGGCACAGAGAGCGTGGTCAACGGTGATGCATCCGCATTCAATACTGTTCCGTTTATGGGCAGTGCCTCACCGGTCAGCCTGGATCTGAAAAACGGCGCGGGCCTTGCTCCGCAGACCCGTTTTGATCAGGAGCGCGGTGCGCGTCTGAATGCGATTTTCCAGCAGTATGAACTGGATCGCCGTGTACACACGGATGGTCAGCCTGAAGTTAAACAGACAGCCACCCCGGAACAGGGTCGCGCGTCTTCACAACCACAGCAGTAGTAATGAAACGAATCTGGTTATCCGTTGCTTTTCTGACGGGCAGCCTGTTACTCGCAGCACCGGCCTCAGCACAACAAAGTGCTGAGGCGCTGCTGCAGAATATGGGTAACGCTTCCCGCACACTCAGTTATGAACTCTCTTTTATCACCATCTCCCCGAAAGGTATCACACCGGTCCGTTACCGCTATGCGGTTATGGATGGTCAGCCTGTCGCGCAGATTATGCAGATGGACAGCTCCCGCCGGGAAATTGTCCAGCGTGGTCAGGAGATCAGCTACTATGAACCGGGGCTGGATTCATTCAGCCTGAGCGGTAATCACATTGTTGATTATCTGCCGTCGATTATTTTCGCAGACTTCAATGCGCTGAAAGCCTATTACAATTTTATTGATGTCGGGCGGATCCACATCGGTGATCATCCGGGTCGGGTGGTGCGCATCACCTCAAAAGATAATTCACGTTACAATTATATTGTTGTCGCAGATGAAGAAACCGGTCTGCCGTTACAGGTGGATCTGCTGGATCAGAATAATGTTTCACTTGAGCAGTTCCGCGTGGTTTCTGCTTCCGTGAATAACAGTAGTGTGACAGAGGCACTGAAAGCGGTGCAGTCTGTTACCATGCCGCCGGTACTGGCGATTCCGCAGCCGGAAAAGGTCAAATTTGACTGGGATGTGATGCGTTTTCCTAACGGGTTTAAAGAAATGACCCGTAACCGCCGTCAGGTGGGGGAACAGGAATGGGTGGAGACGGTCATGTTCAGCGATGGTCTGTTTTCTTTTTCTGTGAATGTCGCCAAAGCCGTGAAGACAGCAGAAAATCAACAGACAATGCGCCAGGGTTCACGTACGCTGTATACCATACGTAAAGGTGATAATGAGATCACCGTCTTCGGCGAACTGCCTCCGGCGACAGCCCGGCAGATAGCTGACGGTGTGACATTCAGCGGAGGTTAATATGGTCAAAGAGTGGGCAACCGTGGTGCGCTGGCAGGACGGGCGCGCGGTCCTGCGTTACGGGTCATCTGCCGGATGTGGCAGTTGCAAAGCCCGGGCGGCATGCGGCTCTTATCTGCTGAATAAACTGGGGCCGGAAGCAGAGCATCAGCTTGAAATTCCGGTCAGTGAGCCGCTGGTGACCGGTCAGAAAGTGGAAGTCGGGATCCCGGAAGGAAGCTTATTACGTTCGGCAATGCTGGTGTATCTCACGCCGCTGCTGGGTTTGTTTGCCGGAGCGGGACTGGTACAGGCACTGGCAGAAAGCCAGTCTTTGGTTCTTGCCGGCGGTATTCTGGGTGGCGCAGCCGGGTTTTTGCTGGCGCGTAAAATAGCCCGTCACTGGAGCGGCTCTGAGGATTATGAGCCGGTTATACTGCAAATCGGCCTGCCACCGTCAGAACTCAGTATTGATATGTGTGAGTCCTGATTGATTCTGTTTTCTTTTCTGTAAAAAATGCCGGTCATGATTTGACCGGCATTTTTTTTACCGCGGGCATGTCTTGTGGTTTTACCCGCAGGACACCATGCAGGAAAGTCACCCGCCTGCAGTATGAATAAAAAATAACAGCCTGAATGACAGGCTGTTATTTATCACTGCGGGTTGTTTTTATTGACGACAATCTGATGCCCGCAGCGTGTCGTCAGGATAAAAGTTAACAAATGGTGTAACGGATATGGATGATGATATCGGTCAGGCTGAGCAGCAGTGGTTTCTGCTTCTCACCGATTGCGTCCGGGAAGCTCAGGGTCAGGCTGTTATCATCATTCACCGGGATACCTTCAAACGGCAGCCAGTGACCGTCATTGAAATCAAGCCGGAACTGGCCGTCATCATTAATACCGTGGGATAGTGCAATAGCTTTGCAACCGGCCGGCAACGCGCTGCCGCCGTAACTGAATATGGCACGCATATCCTGATACGGACCAACCAACGCCGGTAAGGTTACACTGATTTGTTTGATACGGCGTGTACTGCCCAGGCTGGCAGGATAGTCTGTCTCAATACCCAATTTTTTCAGGTTGAATGCGGCATGCAGTTGTTTATCCTCCGTCATTGAAAGCCCGGTTAATGCGGGTGTATCCCCGCTGCCACTACCTTGCAGGAGGTCAGCAATTTCTTCTGCCAGAATAACATTGTCAGTACGGTACACTTCTGCCAGAGAAACAGTGCGGGTTACCTCCAGTGAGCGACTATCCCGTTTCAGCCATGCCTGTTCCATTTCAGTCAAATTCAGCAGCAGGGATTCCCCGGCCATCAAGCCGGCGTTATTGCTCTGCCATGCGCCGGGCTTGATAAAGCGGGTTGCAGTATCATTGGTTTGCCATCCGTAAGCTTTTTCCGCCATCATGCAGCGGGCTGCTGTCAGGTCGTAGAAGCGGTAATAGATGGATGCCAGACGGCCGTGCAGCCAGCTATAAAGTGCTTTATTGCTGAATTGACGCTGCATTAACTCCAGTTGTGCCTGAGTCTGCACCTGCTGGAGTTCCAGATGTTTGTACTGCATTTCTGTTGCGGTACGGCGGACAGCAAGGGTTTCCAGTTGTGCATCAATCTGTTTTATTTCAGATTCGGCATTATTTTTCTGGATTTCCCATTCCTGACGGCGGCGGCGCCATGCTTCAGACTGGCTGATGTTATCGGCAGTCGTTTTGGTGGCAGACGCCGCCAGACTCATACCTGCACCAATGGCTTTCGGGATACCGCCCCAGCGGCTGCCCCCCGTGGCTACGCCGAAGATATTCGGTGCCATATCGGCAGCGGCGGCAGCCATATTCAGTGCGTCAATGGATGTACTCAGTACAGAAGACGATAAATACAGATCCATGGTCCGTTTTTCTTCCGCACTGACATTTTCATCATACAGCGTGCGGTAGCTGTCAAAACGGGATTGTGCCCCGGCCCGGCTCTGTTCCAGAGTTTTTTTCTCGGCATCCAGTTCGGTGAGAGCCTGTTCCTGTATCCGCAGGGAAGAGAGCATCAGTTCACCGGCCTGGTTTTGCAGCAGTTCACTCATCGCTTCCGCATCCCGGCGCTCAATCAGCCCCTGGAGGGTGGAACCGAACTGCATCAGTTGCCCGGTCAGCGAGCGGGCACTTTCCAGCGCCTGCGGGAAGCGCATTGCCGGGATGTCAGCAGACGGTAACGATTTGCTGCCTCCGGAGGCTGCGGCGGCGGCACTGAGCAGTGCGGCCGGGTCTGCCGGTGCGGCAAAGATTGGCAAAGATAATGGCTGACCATCAATGGAGAGATTATTGCGCAGATTAAACAGGCGCATTTCCAGCGTTTGCCAGTAGCCGAGCAGTTTTTCGTTTTGCTGCGGCCGGAACAATCCGGTCAGGGTATTAGCAGTGCGGACATCCGGCAGCAGGCCGCCGCTGCGGATTCGGCTGATTTTGTCATGGAACTGTTTTGCCTGAGTTTTATCTGCCGCATTACTGAGTGACGGATTTTCCCAGTCATTGCTGAGAATGCTGACAGGTTTATTCCCGAGCAGCCCCAGAGCCTGCATATACCACATTTTCGCTTCATTGAGGGTATCGCGTTCCGGGATGCGGTAAGCTTTGTCACCACGGGCAATCAGCAAATCCAGCAGTTTCATCAGAGTGCTGACTTTGTAGTGCATCGGATCATTCTGGGCGACCGCATCGGGATCAACCGAATCCAGCGGGTCGGCATTCCAGGAGGTATCTTCTTTCAGCGGGCGTACCCGCCAGTCACCGGCTCCATTTGCATCAGGACGCCAGATATAGCTTAACCAGCGGTTAGCGTCGGTAAAGTTCTGCTCCTGCAACAGGCGCGTTGCTGCCATCATCGGCGTATAATAGAACAATTCCCAGAAATAGAGGGCATTGGCACCGCTGAAATCCATCGGCTCACCGGATTGTAATAAACCGGAGACCCCGTCTTCTGCCAGGCCGGCGAAGGTGCCTTTGTTAACACTTTTATCCAATGTCCAGCCTTCAGGATTATTTTTATCAGCATCGGCGCGGGACAGACAGATCGGCTTTGTTGCTCCTGTCTGGTATTTAGCATTGAGATATAAAGTATCCTGCTGCGTATCAGCAGACTGACCCGCGGCGTTTTTAATCAGCGGAATGAATAATTTTACTTCTGTCGTATCGGTAATACTGAGTGAGCCGCTGTAAACTGAAAATTTGCCGGTGTCCGTGACATCATTGCTGTAATAAATCGTAAATGCCCGGTCAGTGCCGTGGATATTCTTGTCATACGGTTTCAGTGTCAGTGTGACATAGGTGCCCTGTCCCGGTTTCGGTTCAGGCAGATACTGGGTTTCAGGGGATAATATTGCGTCAATGCCGTTATTGGCACGCTCAATTAACTGGCGGGTGAACAGCGTGTTTAACCGGGTACGGTAACCATCCCGCTCCATATATTGAGCGCCGTCCGGCGTGGTGTACAGGGATATGGGTCTGGAATCTAAAGCAGCATTCTTTATAACCAACTTATAAGTGGCAGTCGCTGTAAGAATGTCTGTATTTCTGAAACTAACAGTTATTATGATCTCCAGGTTATTAACATCTGTATTGTCGGGAAGATCTATTTTCTGTTCCCCAAACGGGAATTTCAGTATTTTTTTTGAATGAAGCGGGTACTCCGGAGGGGTGATCCCGGCGTCATGACCGTTTATTTTTTTTAATTCACTCTCCTTGGATTTAAATGTAATTTCGATATTATTTGCATGGATAGGTTTGGCCTGAGCTTTCATCTCGCCCAAGAGGAGTGTACCCGCATTTGGTACATCAGTTTGAATAGCATATTCTTCACTATTCATCGCTAATGCGTCTTGAAGAGTACAATTATATGCAGAACATGACCCTGATTTTTCGTTAAAACCCAGAGTGAAACTCCGTTTTGTTGTGTTACTTGTCAGAATAATGTCATCAACTTCCGGCTTAAGATTACAGATGGAAAGCGCAATCACACTTATCGAATCTGTTGGCCTGATACCCACTACGGCAAGCTTATCAATGGAGCCGGACATTTTATTATCGATAGGCTTTATTTCCATTGATTCCGGTTTATAAATTGTAGCGTCAGTAATTATGAGTTTACTAATAAATCCTTTCTGCAAAGGATCGGGAATAAAATCAAATATTTTACCGGGGTCGATGGTAATACAAGCATCAGGATTCAATGTCAGTGTTTTTTTATTATTATGATCACTGATTAAATAGTCACCAGGGGATAGGGTGAGATTCAGTGCCGAATTTCCGTCTTGTGATACCGGGGTAAATTTGTAAGTGAATTGACGATTCAGAAGGGTATTTACCCTGACGGTAGTTTCTGTATCTAATTGATGGGAAACTTTCGTTAATATTTTTTGTATATTTTTTTCTTTTTCATGGGTCATATCCGGAAGAATATTCAATCCGAAGGATTCAGTCGGTACTGTGTTATTTTCTTTTACTTTTTTATAGCAGACAATAAGCAATGAGTTATCGTCCTGGTTGGCGGCACAGTACAGACCATTTTTTTCTCCGCCGGTGGTGAAGTCTTCAGTCACATGATAACTGAATGGTGAAGCCCAACTGCCGTCATATTTAATATGTGTCAGCTTCAGGGTAAAAGATGGCGTATCTTTACCGGTGTTATCTTTCTGTACTTGTTTTTCAATCCATAACAGATAAAGACGTGAATGGAAAATCACCGGCCGCACCATATCCCTGTACGGATTCACCGCACAGGTAATTTCTTTCCAGTCACTCCAGGCATTGGCGGCAAAGCGGCCATTCTGACATTTACTGTGATCCGCTTTGCGCCAGTAATATTTTTTCGGCTCCGTCTGACTGGTACCGATAAACCAGGTGTTGCCCTGTTCAATATCAACGGCATCATGATAACCGCTGATCACTTTCAGATTAGCGACCTGCTCAAAGGCGGTCAGGTACTGGCGGAAGCCGTTTTCCAGGGTATCTTTGCTGAGTTCACTTTGTGAAAGCTGCTCCAGCATGGTGTTCATCATCGCGGTCTGACCGATACGGAGGGTCGGGTCAACGTAGTTTTCAGGGTAATAGACTAACTGAGACACACCCGCCCAGGTACTGTAGCGTTTATTACAGGTATCCCAGTCTTTAAAGAACTGACGCTCAAGAGCTGCACTGTTTGCATCCGGCTCATCACCGGCAATGGTGCGGTTAATATAGAGCTGAATACCGGCGATGGCATCCGCCAGCAGGGTGGTTGTGATTCCGGCACTGACTTTTCCGTCCACCAGCAGATTACGCCAGATATCATCACGGTTTGCCACCGGATTGTTCATGACCAGAGAACGGTACTCCCCGCTGAGGGCTTCATTGCGGCGCGGTTCAGACTGATTTTGCAGTTGTCTGGTCTGTTGTTCGTTCAGACCGGCCTGTAACAATCCTGCCAGTGCGGAGAGGTCTGCATAAGACGCTTTCACATTCTCAGACACTGTCAGCAGCGTGGTGATATCTTTCGGGGTGATATGCAGGGTATCGGCCAAATCCAGCCGTGGCGGCAATGTGGCCAGCTGTTGCCATGTGGTCAGTTCCGGTTTTTGTCCGGCCTGTGTCAGTGCCTGAGTAATCACATCTTCTGACCGATTCAGTGCCTGTGCCAGAATGTTCACTGTCAGTGTCCTGCTTTGCAGTGCATCCAGTACCGTACCGGCCTGTTCACCACAGCGGTTAGTCAGGTTATGGAAATCACAGATGTTATACAGGTCAGTAATGGTGCCGGCCGGTGCACCTTGTGACAATGTCTGAAGTTCGGCATGACTGAGTGTAAAGGTGCGAATGACCAATGTACGTTGTGCCAGTGCCTGACACCAGGCCGCCAGTTTTTTCTTGTCGTCGGCTGTCTGATCTTTTTTGATAATAAGATCCCAAGCCTCGGTGATGGCGGGTATCTTTTCGGGATGATTGTTATCCAGCCAGCGCAGCAGTGCTTCCCCTGATTCCGTGACGTCCAGTTGCATAGCCGCGGTAATCACCGGTGCCATGGTGGTATACAGCGTTTTTGTATCGGCTTTGTCAATACCACCGTTACGCAAGAGATCCAGCAGGAGCTGCATCTCTTTGGTCGGCGCCGCCGGAGATTCTTTACTCAGCAGCAGCATCAGCTGTTCAACCGTAATGTTTTGTGTATTCAGCCATTGGGTGATCCGGGACAGAAAAGAGAGGATTCTCTGGCGCGTTTTGCCATCTAAATCGTAAACGTTCATTGACCTGTAAGGGGAAATCTGCAGCAGGGCATCCAGTTGTGTTACTGTCAGGTTGTGCACATCCGCCAGCAGACGAACAAATAACAGACCACGAAGTTTTTCTGTCTTGTTTTCGATAGTTTTGGATTCGTTTTCACGATTTGTGATAACAAAGAGTTGCCACAAACCGGTATTATCTACCCGGAAAGCGCGTTTCAGGACTTCACGACGCGGGTCTTTGGTATCCGGTTCCATCGGAATATCATCACCACCTAAAGTGTAAGTTACACCATTCAGCGGCGGATTATTAAACAGGCGGTCAAAATGGCTGAGCTGCCCGTCATAGCGGATTTTGCTGATACCGGCGTTACACAGCATTAATGCGGTTTCAGTATCAATACCGTAACGTTTACGGTAAAGCAGCGTTTCGGTGAAGCGGTGTAATTCGTATTCGCTTGAACCATTTCTTACGTGGATTAAGGCATGTTGTGTTTCGAGCGGGATCATACTGCTGACTTTTGCCAGACGCAGTGTTTTATTGAGTCTGAGGAACCATATACCCGGTTTCGTATTGGGACTGATGGTGAAGGTGGCTGAGGTGTAATAGTTCCCGTCGCTGGCGGGTTCCGGTTTTTTTCTGGTGATTCCGATTTTGGTTTTTGCTTTTAAAAGCTCAGCATCCAGTGTGACGGAGATACTGTAGTGCTCCCCGGCCAGAGGAACAAACCCCTTTTTATCTGCCAGATCATTAAACGATTCATTACAGCCTATACTAAAATGCGTCGCGTCTTTCAGGGTTTCCTTTACACTAAAATTAACTAAAAACTGATTACCACCCTGCGGAATTAAATCAATATAGTCTGCCTGTTTTTGATCATCCGGTGTTCTGACCAGTTCACTGAATGTTATTTTCCCGCCGGCGCTTATTGCCGGTATTATCAGTTTATTATTCTTGTTATACATATCCGGTGTTGCTAACCGGCCTGTTATTTCGGCGGCAATAAGGGCCTGAATGTCATCTGCCGGAAGCTCATAATAATTGGCCAGCGCATCCGGAGTCATAAGCTTTCTAATCTTAATCGTCGGGAAGTTATTTTTCAGCGATTTTTTCAGGTCGGGACCGGTTAATGACTCTGTATCTTCTGTCAGTATGGCATACAACGTTGGTGAGATACCGGCGTTGTATGCCGTCAGTATGGCAAACTTCGCAGAGGTGCTGAGAATATTATCCGGCAGAACAAAATTCCGCTGCGCCAGGGCGTTATGTATTCCCTCAAACGGCAGGTTATACGGCGTTACACCACTGTTGCAGGACTTTGCCAGGGTTTCATAGTATGTGCTTTTGTCTGTCTGACCGGCATTTGTCATCAGCGCCGTTTCCAGTTGCTCATTCGCCAGTGACAGAGCAGAGATTTCGTTATCCAGATTGTCCTGAGAGAGCACCAGTTTTGCCAGGTCCGGACGGCGCTTATCCAGATTATGGTCACTGTCTTTTGGATGCAGTCCCCGGGCTTCACGGTACAGTTCTGTCAGATAACCGGCCGGGGAAAACATGGAAGAGACAGCACCCGGGGCGGCAAACTCATCAGCGCGCGGCACAATAATATCATCATAGCCATAAGGGGTTGCACCGTGATAGCGGGCTCTGCTCATTTCGTTGCGCAGCAGCGGATTGGCGCGGGTCAGTGCCCGTGCGGTATAGAGCAGGTTGTTTTGTTTTTCTTTTTGCGCGGCACGGTACAGTAACCGTGCGTCATCCCGTGAAAGCTGACCCGTATTACGGATTTCGGCAAGGGAAAGTGGCATGAAATCGGCCAGGGTGAGAGGCTGGTCGTTACGCCCCTGATTTATTTTTTCAAGGACTCTGGTTATTTGTTCCATTAATGATTGCCTCATAAATGTTAAATTATCTAATGTAAGTGATTTTATCGATAAAATATTCCTGTAATTTATTATATGGTCTTATTTTTAGCTTAATTACATTGGATAATAAGTAAAAATCACCATTAACAATAATTGTCGCCAATAGCTTTTTAGTCAAATAAACAGATCGTCATAAGATGCTTATTTTTTGATGTTACACTTAATCATTTGATTATTAATGATATTCATAGGTGAATATTTTTTATCAAATCATCATTAAAATTTATAAATGCAGATATATTTATGTGAAAAGGTGATTGGTTCAACGGGGTCAGGTGATAATGTCCGCTGCCGGATGGCCGGCCGGTTATCCGGAAAAACGGGTTTTTTCCCCGCAGAATGAACGTTTCTTTGAGTTGAGTGTCTGTAGCATGTAGAATGCTGGCAATAAGTCTATTAACCAGCAATATAGAGTGTTGGCTTTGAGTCCTTACAGGTGTCCAAAGCTAGTTTTATAGGGCATTACAAAGAAGAATTTTATCTTGAAAATTAACCATATCCGAAATTTTTCCATTATTGCTCATATCGATCATGGTAAATCCACCTTATCAGATCGCATTATTCAGATTTGCGGCGGCTTATCCGACCGCGAAATGGCGGCGCAGGTTCTGGACTCAATGGATCTGGAACGCGAACGCGGCATTACCATCAAAGCCCAGAGTGTGACACTCGATTATACCACGCAGAGCGGGGACACGTACCAGCTCAACTTTATCGACACCCCGGGACACGTTGACTTCTCCTATGAAGTCTCCCGTTCACTGGCCGCCTGTGAAGGGGCGCTGCTGGTGGTTGATGCGGGGCAGGGGGTTGAGGCGCAGACGCTGGCAAACTGTTATACCGCACTGGAAATGAACCTGGAAGTGGTGCCGGTTCTGAACAAAATTGACCTGCCTGCTGCCGACCCGGAGCGGGTGGCGGAAGAAATTGAAGATATCGTCGGGATTGAAGCGGCTGATGCGGTGCGCTGTTCGGCGAAAACCGGCGTGGGTGTAACCGATGTGATCGAACGCCTGGTGCGCGATATTCCGCCGCCGGAAGGTGATCCTGATGCACCGTTACAGGCACTGATTATTGACTCCTGGTTTGATAACTATTTAGGCGTTGTGTCACTGATCCGTATCAAAAACGGCACACTGCGCAAAGGCGATAAAATCAAAGTCATGAGCACCGGTCAGGTGTATAACGCTGACCGTCTGGGGATCTTCACACCAAAACAGGTGGATAAAGATATCCTCAGATGCGGTGAAGTGGGCTGGCTGGTCTGTGCGATTAAAGACATTCTCGGGGCACCGGTCGGGGATACCTTAACCGGCGCACGCGCACCGGCGGATAAACCGCTGCCGGGCTTTAAGAAAGTCAAACCTCAGGTCTACGCAGGTCTGTTCCCGGTCAGCTCTGATGACTATGAAGGCTTCCGTGACGCGCTCGGTAAACTGAGCCTTAACGATGCTTCCCTGTTCTATGAGCCGGAAAGCTCTACCGCGCTGGGCTTCGGTTTCCGCTGCGGCTTCCTGGGTCTTCTGCATATGGAGATTATCCAGGAGCGTCTGGAGCGTGAATATGATCTCGATCTGATCACCACCGCACCAACGGTTGTCTATGAAGTGGAAACGACCGGCGGTGAAATCGTCTATGTTGACAGCCCGTCCAAACTCCCGCCGCTCAATAATATTGAAGAGCTGCGCGAGCCGATCGCAGAATGTCATATGCTGTTGCCGCAGCAGTACCTCGGTAACGTGATCACGCTGTGTATCGAAAAACGCGGTGTGCAGACCAACATGGTTTATCACGGCAACCAGGTCGCGCTGACCTATGAAATTCCGATGGCGGAAGTGGTGCTCGATTTCTTCGATCGCCTGAAATCCACCTCACGCGGCTACGCGTCACTGGATTACAACTTCAAACGCTTCCAGGCGTCTGATATGGTGCGCGTGGATGTGCTTATCAACGGCGATCGTGTGGATGCGCTGGCACTTATCACTCACCGTGATAATTCTATGTACCGCGGTCGTGAGCTGGTAGAGAAGATGAAAGATCTGATCCCGCGTCAGCAGTTTGATATCGCGATTCAGGCGGCTATCGGCACCCATATTATTGCGCGTTCAACAGTGAAACAGCTGCGTAAAAACGTCCTGGCGAAATGCTACGGCGGTGACGTCAGCCGTAAGAAAAAACTGTTGCAGAAACAGAAAGACGGTAAGAAACGCATGAAACAGGTCGGTAACGTTGAGTTACCACAGGAAGCGTTTTTAGCCATTCTCCATGTCGGCAAAGATTAATTATTCAGCAGGTTGTAAGGAGACATAATGGCGAACACTTTTGCGCTGATCCTGACCCTGGCAACGTTGGTTACCGGGATCATCTGGGTGGTGAATAAATTTAAAATTCAGCCGGCCCGTAAGAAAAAACTGGCGCGCATGGCGGAGCTGACAGAAGGAACCATGGATCAGGCTCATCTGGCTGAAACAGTAGCCAAACCGGGCTGGGTGGAAGGTACTGCATCCCTGTTCCCGGTGCTGGCGATTGTTCTGATCGTGCGCTCGTTTATTTATGAGCCGTTCCAGATCCCGTCCGGGTCCATGATGCCGACACTGCTTATCGGCGACTTTATGCTGGTGGAAAAATACGCTTACGGGTTAAAAGACCCGATCACGCAGACCACCCTGATTAAAACCGGGGAGCCGAAGCGCGGTGATATTGTAGTGTTTAAATATCCGGAAGATCCGCGTGTCGATTATGTCAAACGTGTGATTGGCCTGCCGGGCGATAAAGTCGTTTATGATCCGTATGCCAAAGAGTTACAGGTCTATCCGGGTTGTACTAAAGACCAGAGCAGCTGTGAAACCCTGCCGGTCACTTATGGTCAGGAATATGAAAGCGAATGGGCTATCCGCTGGGAAAAATCCCCGCTGGGCGGCTCCTTTATGAGCGGCGGTGCCCGTCAGTTCCCGATCGAAGATGATATGGAAGTCGGTTATCGTCGTCAGGCGGAACGGATTGAAAATCTGGGGCCGGTAGCTCATCATATTCTGACCGTCCCGGAAATCACCCCGGACAGCATCAGCGGGCAGCGTCTGTTCCGCCAGCCGGGATTACCGGAGTACACCTGGGTGGTGCCGGAAGGGCATTACTTTATGATGGGTGATAACCGTGATAACAGTGCGGACAGCCGTGTCTGGGGATTTGTGCCTGAACAAAACCTGGTTGGTCGTGCCAGCTTTATCTGGTTAAGCCTTGAAAAACAGGAAGGTGAATGGCCTACCGGCCTGCGCCTGAGCCGTTTCGGACGGATAGAATAGAAAAAACAGAATTTGCTGAGCATTACCTGTCATCACAGTGTAGAATATGCCCCGCAAAATGATTGGCTCCCCGGTTTCCGGGGAGCCAGTGCAAACGCAACAGTTTTGTATCGCGGTTTTTCGCGGCTACAGGTCTGTTGCGTGTGCGTTTTATAAACATCCTAATTTTTGGTCGCACATGAACCCGATAGTCATAAACCAGCTGCAGCGAAAACTCGGCTATACTTTTACCCGTCAGGACTTATTAATGCAGGCACTCACTCACCGCAGTGCCAGCAGCAAACATAATGAACGCCTGGAATTTCTCGGCGATTCTATTTTAAGTTTTGTTATTGCCAATGATTTATATCACCGCTTCCCGAAAGTGGATGAAGGGGATATGAGCCGGATGCGTGCCACACTGGTGCGCGGAAATACCCTGGCGGAACTGGCCCGTGAATTTAACCTCGGCGAATGTCTGCGCCTGGGACCCGGAGAGCTGAAAAGCGGCGGCAGCCGCCGTGAATCCATTCTCGCGGATACTGTCGAAGCCCTGATTGGCGGGATTTTTCTCGACAGTGATATTCAGACAATTGAGCGGATTATCCTCAGCTGGTATGAATCCAGACTGAACGAAATCTCGCCCGGGGATAAACAAAAAGACCCGAAAACCCGGTTACAGGAATACCTTCAGGGGCGGCATCTGCCTCTGCCGAACTACCTGGTTGTTCAGGTAAAAGGTGAAGCTCACGATCAGGAGTTCACCATTCACTGCCAAATCAGCGGTGTTGAACAGCCGGTAAAAGGAACCGGTTCCAGCCGCCGGAAAGCCGAACAGGCCGCGGCGGAACAAGCATTAATTTTGTTGGAGCTTGAATGAGCGAAGAAAACACCTATTGCGGCTTTGTCGCGATAGTCGGACGTCCCAATGTGGGCAAATCCACCTTACTGAACCAGTTACTGGGTCAGAAAGTCTCTATTACCTCGCGGAAACCGCAAACCACGCGGCACCGCATTATGGGGATCGATACACAGGATAATTATCAGATTATTTATGTGGATACCCCGGGGCTGCATATTGAGGAGAAACGGGCAATCAACCGCCTGATGAACCGTGCAGCCAGCAGTTCCATCGGTGACGTTGAGCTGGTGATTTTTATGGTTGAAGGCACTAACTGGACGCCGGATGATGAGATGGTACTGAATAAAGTCCGCTCTCTGCGCTGTCCGGTGTTGCTTGCCATCAACAAAGTGGACAACGTGGAAGATAAAACCAAACTGCTGCCGCATATTGCGTTCCTCAGTCAGCAAATGGATTTTCTCGACGTGGTGCCACTGAGTGCCGAGAAGAAAATGAACGTTGATACTATTGCGAACATTGTGCGTCAGCATATTCCGCAGGCGCCGTTCCACTTCCCGGAAGATTACATCACTGACCGCTCGCAGCGTTTTATGGCCTCTGAAATCATCCGTGAAAAACTGATGCGTTTCCTCGGCGACGAACTGCCGTACTCAGTAACGGTGGAAATCGAACAGTTTGTTGTGCAGGACAACGGCGTATTTCAGATCAACGGTCTGATCCTCGTTGAGCGCGAAGGCCAGAAAAAAATGGTTATCGGCAACAAAGGCAGCCGTATCAAAACGATCGGGACTGAATCCCGTATTGATATGGAACGCCTGTTTGATGCCCGTGTTCACCTCGAACTGTGGGTGAAAGTCAAAGCCGGCTGGGCCGATGACGAACGGGCACTGCGCAGCCTGGGTTATGTTGACGACCTGAAGTAACGCAGCAATGGACGGCTGGCAGCGCGCATTTGTACTCCATAGTCGCCCTTACAGTGAAACCAGCCTGATGCTGGATGTGTTCACTGAACAGGAAGGGCGGCAGCGCCTGCTGGCGAAAGGGGCGCGCCGCCGCCGTTCCGGTCTCAAAGGGGCATTGCAGCCCTTTACGCCGCTGCTGATCCGCTGGGGCGGGCGCGGGGAACTGAAAACCCTGCGCGACGCGGATCCTATCTCCCTCGCATTACCTCTTACCGGCACTGTTCTTTACAGCGGTTTGTATATCAATGAGTTGCTCTCTCGTGTGCTGGCTAACGGCGTCACGTATTCCGCGCTGTTTTTTGATTACCTGCGCTGCCTTCAGTATCTCGCGGCCAGCGATACCACACCGGAACAGGCACTGCGTCAGTTTGAGCTGGCACTGCTGCATCATATCGGCTACGGCGTGGACTTTCTCCACTGTGCGGGCAGCGGACAGGAAGTCTCTGATACCATGACCTACCGCTACCGCGAGGAGAAAGGCTTTATCGCCAGCCTGGTGGTGGATAACAGCAGCTTCACCGGTCGTGAGCTGAAAGCACTTGCCGCCCGGGAATTTCCGGATGCGGAAACGTTACGTGCCGCCAAACGCTTCACCCGTATCGCCTTAAAACCCTATCTCGGCGGAAAGCCATTGAAAAGCCGCGAATTATTTCGTCAATTTGTGCGCCCGCCGTTGGTTTCAAAAGAAAATGGCTGCGGTGGTTCCTCTTCGTCTGAAAAAGGTTAAACTGAATAACAAAAGTTACCCGGAGGATGATAAAAAATGAGTGAAGTTTTATTGGGTGTAAACATTGACCACATTGCAACTGTCCGTAATGCGCGCGGCACCAACTATCCGGACCCGGTTCAGGCGGCATTTGTCGCAGAGCAGGCGGGTGCGGAAGGTATCACTGTGCATCTGCGCGAAGACCGCCGCCATATCACCGATCGTGATGTGGAACTGCTGAGACAAACTATTCAGACCCGTATGAATCTGGAAATGGCGGTCACCGATGAAATGGTTGATATTGCCTGCCGTATCAAACCGGCGTTCTGCTGCCTGGTACCGGAAAAGCGTCAGGAAGTCACCACGGAAGGCGGGCTGGATGTCGCTGGTCAGAAAGAAAAAATCGCCCGTGCGGTGAAACGTCTGACTGAAGCCGGTATCAAAGTTTCCCTGTTTATCGACCCTGACCATACCCAGATTGATGCTGCAGATGATGTCGGCGCACCGTTCATTGAAATTCACACCGGCGCTTATGCGGACGCGGAAACCTCTCAGGAAGAAGACAAAGAATTTATCCGTATTAAAGATGCGGTTGCCTATGCGGCTGGTAAAGGCCTGAAAGTGAATGCCGGACACGGTCTTAACTATCACAACGTTCAGCGCGTAGCAGCACTGCCGGCGATTTATGAGCTGAATATCGGCCACGCGATTATCGGCCGTGCGGTCTTCAGCGGGCTGGCTGCGGCTGTTGCGGATATGAAAACCCTGCTGCGGGAAGCCCGTCGTTAATGGCAATTGTCGGCATTGGTACAGATATTGTTGAAATAAGTCGTATTGAAGCGGTTATCGGGCGTTCCGGTGACCGCTTTGCAAAACGGATCCTCAGTGACGCGGAGTGGGACGTGTACCGGCAGCATAAACAACCGGTGCGCTTTCTGGCCAAGCGCTTTGCGGTTAAAGAAGCCGCATCCAAAGCGCTGGGCACCGGGATCCGTCAGGGGCTGGCGTTTAATCAGTTTGAAGTCAGCAATGACTCACTCGGCAAACCTAACCTGACCTTTCTCGGCTATGCCGGAGAACTGGCTGCCGCCCGTGAAGTCACACACTACCATGTCTCTATTGCCGACGAGCGTCATTACGCTTGTGCAACGGTTATCCTTGAAACCCATTCCTGACAGATGCGCCCGGTTGCGGGCGCATTATTGCGCTTAAATCTTATCGGCGTGATACATCAGCACAAACTTATCCCACAACATTTCCTGTGTCTCGGTATGCTCCGGGTCGATAATAATCGTGTTGGTAATCGGACAGACGGACTGGCAGGTCGGTTTATCATAATGCCCGACACACTCAGTACATAAATCAGGATTAATTTCATAGATAGAATCCCCCATTGAAATTGCTTCATTGGGGCACTCGGGTTCGCACATATCGCAGTTTATGCAACGTTCGGTAATCAGTAACGCCATAGTCGCTATCACCATATAAATTATTTAAAATTCAGTAACTTATATCTTGCACTTATACGTTACTATCTAACCGGTTTCTGTAAATATAACCAGTATTATAACCTTGGTTTTCCTGTTTCAGGAACACAAATCAGCAACACAAGCCTTTACTCCTGCTGTCACTGTCTTAATTATCTCAAAAAATCGCGCTGAGCAAAGTACGAAAGAAAAAATTTTTCCGGCTGTGTGCGTTGTCTGGTTCCGTAAAATGCAAAGCGTACACTTATTACTCTGTGATTTTCGGATAAATTATACGCTTTTAAATCATCTGAAAAGGATAGTATATGTTACTTAATGCCCATTTTAATAAAAGTGAAATTACATGGATACTGATAAAACAGACGTCACCGTGGTCGGAAGAGGCGTGTTAAATGCGTTTTGGTTCGGGCTTATCGTATTTATAGCCGCACTGGTTATTAATGAGGTCAGCGCTCATAACAATTCTGGCGGGTGGTCAACGTTGTCCAGAGGCTTGAGTATGGCATTTATTATTTTTGGTGCAGGTGTCTATTGTCTTTTCTTCTCTGTGATTGCGTTGAGTGAATTAGTCAGTAACAGAAAAAACGGTAACGTTGATACGACCCGGACAATGATAGCACTGACGCTTCATGGCATCGTTGCTTTAATAGTTACCTGTTTAACATTTTCTGTTTTCTGTACATAGCCATTACAGTTTTTGTTATTCCGGGATATAAATCGCCCCGGCCGTGCAAGGCAGCTGACGGTAAACAAGGTAAACAGATAATGCGGGAGACTGAAACGGAGGGGCAAAAAAAAAGCCCCGTAACCAAGGAACGGGGCAAGCCGGGAAGTAAATCATAAACACACAATTACGAAGGATACTATTAGGTAATTATACATACTTAAGTTAAATGTATCCTAAACGATATGTCACTAAGCGCAATGTGTCAGGCTGTGTCCGGCTTCCGGAGCTAAATTTACGCCTGTGTTTCTGGCTGTTATGGGAAGATTGTGGCGTATATAAACCGCGCCCGTCATATTATTGAATCTAACGTTGAATTGGGCGATAAGGTGTATGACAGACATACCATTATTGACCTGATGGGATTCAGGATTAAAACGTTTACGCGGGAACCCCGTATCGATTTGATGAAACCAAGCCTGCTCACTGAGCAGGCATTTTTTAATGCATCTTTATCAATGAGTATGAGTGCCGCCATATATACATATCGGATACAGCCATGCGGGCATGTCTTTACAATCCTGATTGCATGTATGCTGACCCCACATGACACAGGAAAACGCAGGGGCAGAAGAAAAAACAATCACAGCAGTAAAAAGGGAACAAAGTATCTTTTTCATATTCACCTCTGTAATGAGTGTTGTTGTGAATTATTGTCGTCGCTAAAAGTGATTTTTAACATAATAACCTGATTAAGTTAATCATGGCGGTGGAAAATAAAATGAGGTCTGCGTCAAAAAACAAAACAGCAACAAAGTAGCAACGTTGTGATTACGTTGCCGGGGGTGTTTTCAGTGGTGAATCCGGATTGAATTGATACTGTGAACAGCATGGAAATGAATCGTTTTTTCATTTGTTGACTCTTTGGTTTACAAACACAGATCCTGATTCTCATTTAGCTGACATCTGTCAAAAGAAAAAACAGCAGCATGTGTATGCCATTATACAGAGCATGTAAGACAATCGGTGCTATAAGGGAATTCGTCTTAATTCTGACCAGACAAAAAATAACGGACATCACAAAAATCATAATGAATGTGACGGGGGAATGATACTGAGAGTGTACTAATGCAAATAAGAGCGAGGTGATAAGAATAGCTATGTGTTTACCATTCGGGCCATATCCTATTCCTGTATTCAGCAGAAAGCCTCTGAAAATAATCTCTTCAATAACCGGTGCAGCAAAAATAATAGCTGCGGCCATCATAAACTGGTGCAAAGGGGACAGGGTAAATATCCGCAGCATCCACGTTTCATTTTCGCCGAAAAACTGGGTTGCAACAGATAATATCATCATCGCGATTACCGGTAACCAGAGATTTGACAATCGTATTGTACCGAAAGGCATCAGTCCGGTTCGTTTCTGGTAAAATGCCCGGGAAAACAGAGAATAAGGCAGGACAAATAAGATCATAAATACCGGCCAGGCTGCAAAGACGCCGTTGCTGGTGGTTGCTCCGGGGAACGCCAGTATCGCAAACTGAATTAAGAACCAACCCGCAAAAAAAATAACACAGACTAAACTGTGTTGTACTCTGTCTATCGATGTCATTTATTAACCTGTTCATTTGCATGGAAAAAGTAATTCTAATATAGTCGTCGTGAAAAACAAAAAATATTTATTGTTCTGCGCTAAGGTTTCCGGGACAGTTGTATATCTTCTGTCCGATTAATAATGGTTACAGACAGGTGAGTTATCATCACTCACTATTTTGTCACCGTTCGCACAAACTCTCATTATGTGTAGTTGTGTGACTATTTTATTGAAACTGTTATGTTCAGATTAAATATGAATTCTGCCGCAGTGTATTTTGATAAGATAATCATCATCACTGGATTGCGTTGGTCAAAAATTTCTTATTTATCTTATTTTTTGAATTTTAACGCCAACTTAATGTTAAAGCATTTATGATTTATCTGTAAAACTGTAATATATCTACATTAAATTTTTTGGTGATCGTGTTTACATTATGCGATAGCAGCAGAAAATGACGAATGTAATTTACAGATATATTAATCAACAGAACAGGAAATTCCTGTGTATTATTTAATCAATGCAGCGGATATATAATGAAAGATATTAATACATTAAAGTCAATCACAAATCAGGGTACAGGTCGGTTTGTATTACTCAGTATGTTAACAGCGGGTATTTATCCGGTAATGTGGGCCTGGAAGAATGCAGATGCATTTAATTCAGAACTGAAAGAAAAAACATTTGAAAGTAAGATATTTATTTATCTTGCAATTGTCATGGGTCTATCTTTACATATGGATGTGCTGAGTATGATGAATAATGTATATCATGACCGATATACTGCCGGGCCGGATGACATATATACTATATTAAGTAATGTGTTTTCCATTTCTGTCACTGTTTTCTGGGTTGTCTGGTCGTTCAAAATGAAGCGTGCGCTGGAAAATTATGCAGAAAGAGAGTTCGGCATTACATTATATCTTAACAGAACCCTGACATTTCTCTTTCAATACTTCTATATTAACTATTGCATGAATGCATTAGAAGAAGATTTTGCCCGGGGAAAAATGCTGACAGATGTCCGGAATAATCAGGTCAATCACAGTACTGATAATGATGACGATAAAATTTAATGTATCTCTGTCCTGTTGACGAATAAATACGCGGTTAACCCCTTCTTTGAAAACGGGCAGTTTATCTCTGATAACTGCCCGTTTATTTCAGTGACAGCCTTCCGGGTGCTGATTTAAATCAGCGACTTATATCCGTTCAGTAAATAAGGTGATAAATGCCAGATCGTATCATTATCGGTGAATTGCACATTCATTTTCAGCAGCATATTTTCTGACAGGCAGAACGGAAAGAAATGATATAAATGCATTACAAACATAAAGGCATCGCCGGGATTATCATATTTGTGTGCATCGAGTGTCATTGTCAGATCCAGACAGCGGTATGGTTTTCCGCGGACAAGACGGTCTTCCAGTACCGAATCAACCGCATGAATGCCACTCAGGAGCTGGTTTATCTGCTTGCAGCGCTGCCGGTCTGTTTCTTGGTATAATACATAGTCGCTGATCAGCTGTTTCACTGAATCAACAGATGACAGCATAAAGCTGTTGGCGCTGTAATGTGACAGCAGATTCCAGTAAGCGTGGTTATCCGTTATCGGCGGATAGCACGGTGTACATTGTGTGACACCGGAGGCAGTCAGCAAATCCGGCAGCTGCGGACTGAGATGGCTGATATCCGCAGCACGGCTTTGCGGCGCACTGATAATGCAGCGGTAGGTACAGCGGAAATGCGGCCCCGGCGGGAGGGTGAGTGCTTTACCGTGATTATCATAAAAATGGATATAATAATGATTCTGACCGGTGATGGTTTTATCGATACTGAGTGCGTAGAACCAGGCATCCTGATATTGCGGCAGCAGCCGGGAAGCAGGGGCGAGGTGAATCACCGGATGGAAATCGGCGACAATGCCCCGTGATTCCTCATGCGGCTCAAAAGACAGCTGAATATGCTTAAGCTCCGTAATATAATATCCGTCATCCACCGGCAGGCGATAAACCGCTTCATTTTCACGGAAATCCAGGATGACTTCGTTTTCTTTTTCCTGGTTTACAACTGCGGCACAATTAAGCAGAAAGCTGTTTGTCAGCTGATCATTACGCAATGGCAACTGTTTACTGAAATAAATATTCAGTGTGAAGGTGTCTGCGGATACCCAGTCCAGCACCGGAACAATCGCCGGAATATCAATGCTGATAAAGTGATGGACATGATCGATATATAATCCTTCCAGCAATTTTTGCGGCCAGTTCGGTTTTTCATCCGCGCCGGATAACACGGCGTTATGTTTTCCTATCTGCGGAATAAAGCTGAACCGGGTTTCATCACCGTGATACAGCGTATTGTTATGAGCCAGTTCAATATGATCAAAATACTGACTCAGCCAAAGTAATAAAATACCGGCGGAAGAAACATCGGGATCAAGAAAACAGCTGAGTTGTGCGGTTTCCGGCTTTTTGTGGCTGCCGCGGTATCTGAATTCCAGTGACAGACAGCTTTTTGACGGATGATGCGTCACATAGCGGCGTAATAAGGTGTAAGGCTGCATCAGTACCGGGTTACAGGTTGTGAAGATTTCCTCAGCCGCGCCTTTTACCTCGGTACCGGCGGGGATAGGCAGCGGAAAATCAATCTGCTCCTGACCATCAAAACGGACAACCGAAGTGGCCGGGATACCTTTTATTGCACGGGATTGCAGGCGCTGTAACAGCGGCAGGGTAATTTCAGGAAAGGCATCATCCACTTTTTCCTGCAACCGGGCGCTGAGAAAGGCAAACCCTTCCAGCAGGCTGCCGCTTTGTTCATCATCCGGGTCGAGTACATCAGCAAGATGCGGATAGTCGCGGATAAACCTGCGGCTGAGTTGCTGTAAATAATGTTGTTCCTGTAAAAATTTAATTTCGCTCATGAGTGACTCTGCCGCTGCCGGTAATCAGTATGTAGTGTACGGAAAATTAACGTGTGATCTCTTCCTGGCAGCAATAGCCGGATGTTCCTGCCATAACATGCTGGAAAATAATATCTTTGTATTTCACACTGACGGTTTCCTCCGGCTGCGCGTCATTATTATCCGCAGAGTGCGGATAATTACTGTTAATATTAACAATGGATGCCTGACGTAATGTGACGGTGAAATACTTTTCCTGTGAGCCGTTTTGTGACGTCCGGTAAAAACTGAATACCATTTCCATCACTTCATTATTGGCAATCGCATTTGCCAGCAGCGGGGTGGATTTATCCAGCAGCTTGACAAAATTCACCGGGCTGAATGTCAGGTTCTGGGTACGACTGAACATATTATTCAGATGGAGTACAAATATTTCATTTTCATGGCCCTGCTGATATTTATTACCGATAGAATCAAGACTGCCGCAACCCTGTGAAATATTGCCCTGCTGGTTTCCGCTGAGATTTAAATAGATCATATTCGCCATAATGGTTTTCCTTATTCCTGTTTGCCGCTGCCGGGTTTCAGACCCGCCTGTTCCGCCTGTTTTTGTAAATCCGCATAAAGCGCAATCAGGCCGTTAAGCTGCTGGTTAATCCGGTGCAGCTGTGCGGCTGAAACCGGCCGGCCGTTGCGGATGTCGTCAGACAAGGCCCGCAGATATTCTTCTGCCGGAACTGTTTTTGAATGAGCCTGCCGGATGTTGTAGATTTCCGTTTTCAGATACGACAGGGTAAAACTGCCGCGTTTTTTTTCCCGTTCAACAATGGTGTTGGACAGTGCCTGTAACCGTTCATTGGTGAGATACCAGCTGTCCGTGGGTTCCGCATCAGCAATCCGCATCTGCAGAGTGTCCTGCCAGCGGCGGGTGGCATACGCCTGATCCGGGTCGTTCGGCCAGCGCTGACGGGCAATGTCGGTCATCTTTTCGGTCAGCAGCAGCGGGGCAACCGGAGATTGTTGTTCCGCATCGGCCAGAATCTGTCCGTAAGTCGCCAGCTGCGGGTTGGCAAACCACAGAACCGGCGCACTGCCGGGCTGTGCGGCGACGCTGTCCAGTTCATCTTTCACTGGTTTGTAGACAGTGAAGAACAGCACGGCGATCAGAATCAGTCCGGTGACCAGACCCGCCGCAAATCCGGCAAACGGAAAGGTTTTGCGGGGTGGCGGCGGTTCCGGCACCATCTGCACAAAACGGACGGTGCTGTGACCGGAATTGCCGTCAGACGCCGCATGGCTTCCGGAGCCTGCCGGGCTCTCTTCCGCGATATAGATCAGCGGAGCGACGGTTACCGGCGGCACGTCACCGCCTGCCGCCGGTGAGAGTTGCTCAAGCTCTTTGGCGGCATTACGGAAGTAAAACTGCAGATTATCCGTGATCGGCATTTTGCCGGACGGTGCCTGCGACAGCCGTCCGGTGATCAGCTGTAACGCCCGCTCTGCCCGGTAGAGCAGGCGCAGGTCATCACGGCGGAAGGCGAGACGGCGTACGGTTGCCATGGCCCGTGTGATAAACCAGTTAAGAATCTCAATGCGGTGATTGATTTGCGGCGGCCATACCGCATCCCAGTCATGAACCATCATCATGGCAATCAGCTCACAACCTTCCGTCAGCCCCGCCAGACCGCCGCGGTGCAGACGGGCAAGGGTGTAGTAAACCGCCGTCTGCAAATCCACGCCGTTTTGTCTGAACAGTTCCAGGGATTTGGCCTCCACCCGCGACCAGCTGACTTCCGGCTGGGACGGGTGACTGAGTTTATTGATTTCTTCCCGGATTTCCGCGAATGCCGGTAAATCCAGCGGGGAAGTGCCTGTCCGGATAACAATGCCGTCCATATTTTTCTCCGTCATTAATACAGGGTTTCAGGCAGGCTGAAACGGGAAAACAGATTGCCGGAGAATGGATTATCCGACTCATCAACAGAGATGCGGTAGGTCATTTCCCCGTCATCCACCGTAAAGCGGACATCGAAACTGTCGGCGTTCACATTGGTCAGTTTACCGGACTGAATCAGCCGGATGAGTGCCCACGGGCCATTGCGGACAATCGCACGCGGTGATTTGCCGGTGGAGCCGGAAACCAGGGTCAGCTTACTTTCTCCGCCGGAACGCATGGAGTTAGGCCAGATCATATGAACGGTGTTGCTGCGTCCGTGTGCATAATCGAGAATTTGTCCGTCAAGATTCAGCACACTGCGCCGTTTGTTTCCGGACAACTGAACCGGTTCAATGGCAAACTGAGTTTCAAGGTTACCCTGCGGGGTAAAGAAGGTATTACGGATGCGGTTGGCCGTTTCAATCTGTTCCAGCACATCCGGGCGGATCAGTGACTGCCCGTCCTCATTCACCAGCAGATTGTTCTCGGCAAACGGTCGCAGATTCTGCTGCCAGAAAGCATCCAGTGTCCCGCCCGGTTTGAAGAAGCGCTCAAACTCACTCAGCGGAACATCACGGTTTGATTGCGGATCAAACGGATAACGGCCGGCAATGTAGCTGTTGTACTGTTTGACCACGGATTCATTCCATTCCACTTCGAGATAACGGATCGCCTCTTTCTGTACCACAATCCACGCCTGGTCAGCCAGTTCACCAATCCAGCGGCCGAGAGGTTCCGGCATGGTTTTCGCCATCTGGCTGACTTCAAAAATGGCATCGCGGTTATTTTCTTCCAGACGCAGAAAAACGGCTTTCAGTGCGGCTTTGCCCGGCACCGGCGCATTTGCGATACTGAGCAGGTAACGATGCAGATCATTCAGTTTCTGGTTGACGTTTTGCAGGTTTTCGCCGTTGTTACTGACCAGTATTTCTGTCTGCGGCGAGAATTCGCGGTTGATCCGCCCGAGTAACCGGTACTCACCCTGCGTCATAAGGGCCTGTTTTTCTTTCTCTGTCAGGTTGTTGTCCACGGCAGGCAGACTGGTGTTATCCCGCAGGATTTGCAGGGCCCGGCGTAACGGCTGCTCGCCGCTGATAATTTGCTCCAGCGCACTGATTTCATCCTGGATGGTTTCAAACTCACGGACTTCCAGATTGCTCATTGCTGCCCGCCAGTTTGCGGCATAATCACCGAGGTACTGTTCGCTGATCTGATGCTGAATTTCCCGGCGGTCACTTTCGCTGTAACGGACATCCTGCGACAGATTCAGTACCCAGGCATCCAGTGCGGTCAGATCCACCAGCGCCTCATTCTGCCGGATAAAGTAATTGGTCAGTCCGTTGCGGGTCAGGAACTGCGGCACTTCCAGTTTTTCATCATCCAGTGAGACGAAAACATGGCTGAAACTCGGCCCGATCATATGGCGCAGATCCAGCGGTGACGACAGCTCATTGAGGCCTTTCAGGCGCAGTGTCTGATATACCCGCTGATAGAGCGAAAGGCGGCTCAGCTCTTTCTGGGCGTTACGGATAGCCGGGGCAAACGGTTGGAAGGCCTGACCGGCTAACGCATCTCCGCGCTCGCGGTCTGCTGCCCAGTCGGTATGCTCAAGGGCATAATCCAGGTGCGCCATCAGCTGTGACTGAATTTCGTTTTGCCCGGTGAATTCACGGCTCCAGCGTTTGCGCAGGTAATCTTTGACAATCGCATTATTACGGCCGCTTTTGTCTTCCAGCATGCGCATGACACGCAGAATAGTGAGCTTTTCCTCGCTGTTTTCCGGCGCACGGGCCAGATCCTGCTGTAATCCGGCCATGATGGCCGGCAGAAAACGTTCGATCAGCAGTTGCAGATAACTTTTTTCCACATACGGGCCGACTTTTTTCCCCTGATACAGACCAAGATCGGTCAGGATACCGTTTTTCTCGCGGTAATTGCCGTAAGCCAGCGTGGCTTCCGACAGCGGATTGAGGATAGGCAACTGACGCACGCCGGTGGTGTCCTGCTGGTTATCCGCCGTCACACTGCTGAATGCACTGACTTCGGAGAGCACGTTTTTACCTGCCTGGTAGTTCTGGTCATAATAATGATGCCAGCCGACCCAGAGGGCAATAATCCCGGCCGCCGTTGCCAGCGAGGCAAAAAAGACGTTGTGGTGATGGCGGCGTAACCAGAAACGGTTTTCTGCCGCCAGATTCGGTTCTGAGAACAGCACATCACGGAACAGCTGACCGGTAAACCAGGGCTGACTTTCACTGACCGGCCAGGTATGTGTCGGTGCGGGCGGCAGGTTGTACTGCATGGCGGCGCTTTGCGTGAAGATATCGTCGATCTGACCGCGCTGGGCGGAAGAGGTCAGATAAATACCGCGGATCAGCGGGATGTCGTCATCATTGCTGCCGATAAGTTGTTCTGTCAGTTCTGTCACCCGGTTCTGCAGCCCGACCATCTGGCGGATAAAGCTGAACAGCTCGCTGCGCTGGCTGTCATCGACCCGGTTCAGCATCATTTCCGGCAGAGCGGCGTTGAGCTGACTGATCCATTTCTCCCAGAAGGTGGTGAGTTCACTGATCCAGTTGTGCTGATCGTCCCGGGTAAATGTGACGCCGAGAACGGATTCCTGTTCTGCCACACCCAGTGACTGGAACATGGCACTGAAACCCTGTAACAGATCCAGTTTGGTCAGCACGATATACACCGGGGGACGGGTGTTAAAGGCAAGGCGGATATCCTGCAACCGCATATGAATATCGGCAAAATAACGGCTGCCGGCTTCTTTGTCTTCGGTCATCAGCCGGGCGGTGTCGATGGTCAGAATGATACCGTTCAGCGGCTGACGGGTACGCTCCTCTGCCATGCGCCCGAGCAGGCTGTTCCACAGGCGGTGATACAGCTGCGGTTTTTCACTGTCATCGTGCGGTTGCGTGATCAGATGCCCGCGCGGCATCAGCAGCACGGCTTTATCTGTCAGTGAGCAGCGGACATGCAGGGCGATACCGTCTTCTGAGACGATCCTGTCCTGCGGTACCAGATCCAGCAGGCCGAGATTAGCGGAAAACAGGGTATGTTTGCCGCTGTTTTCCGCGCCGAGCACCAGATACCACGGGCGCTGATAGAGTGAATGACGATTGTCGCCGAGGTGACGGCGCAGTTCGCTGAGCCAGCGGCTGAGATAGCGGTTCTGAAATTCAATATCTTTGCGGACCGGGTCTGAAACGGTCAGTTCAACATCCAGTTTCAGTTTTTCCAGTTCGCGGACACGCCGCCGGGCGGTGTATCCCACCCAGCCGATAACAATCAGGAACAGCCCGAATGTTGCCAGCCAGCGGGCGCTGACCGGACGCAGCGGATAGTCATCACGGAAGCTGAAATCCGCTCCCCAAATCCAAATCCAGATAAGGATCAGCGCCGGAATGATGGCCAGAAAAACAGCCCATGCCGATTTAAGTCTGGGTTTATCGGCTTTAAACCATTTTCTGATCAGACCCTGTGCATCCACGGATGATAAGGATGGTTTTTTCATTAAACGTTATTCCTTCTGAAATCGGACTCCGGAAGTTTTCCGGTAAGCTGTTGCAGTAAAGCGGGTTCCCACTGCGTTACTGTGCTGCGTGATACGATGTCATGCAGTTGCTGATACTGAGCCTGAGCAAGTCCCGTCATGCCTGACTGCTCAAACAGTGATGCTGCCAGAAGTTGCAGGCAGACGCGGTCACGCAGCTGTTCAGCCCGGTTTATGGCGGTGTCAATCTTTTGCAGCGCCGCATCGAGACCGTTTTCCTGATAGCAGCGGGTGATCTCATCCGTGTCTGCCCCGGCGCTGCTGACCCCGGTTGTCCCGGCGGAATCCGCTGCGGTCAGCCAGGCCAGGGTGTCTGCCCCGGCGTACGGGGTTTTATCGGAGAAACTCAGGGTGGTCAGCTGCGGCAGACGGGCGACAAACTCCGATACACAGCGGCGAATGGCCTGTGCAACGGTATCCAGTCCCAGCTGCTGCGCGGCCTGCGCGGCCAGATAATGACCGTCCAGCCAGTAAGGTGCGAGGCTGAGACTCTGTTCAATATCAGCCAGTAATACCGGATCAGCCTGTGTCAGCTGTTTGCGGTAAGCGGTAACCCGATCGGCAGCAACGGCTGCCAGCGGGGTTTTTCCGGTGGCATCGGCGGACGGTACGGACTGAATAGTGTGCCAGACAGCATAACGGCGCAGCTGATAGCCGATGGCATTTTCAGGGGCGCTGCGGCAAAGGGCATCCGCGGCATTCAGCAGGGCCGATTTGCGGGTGCGGTCATTTCCGCTGTCAAGGTCAGCGACCGGAAAACCGCCATCCGTTCCGGTTTCTGCGGCAGGCAGGCTACGCGGTGCAGGATCTGCAGGGGCTGTGGTTGTGGTGGTATCTGCCGCCGGACGGACAGAGGCCGTGACAGTGTCCGGTGCGCTGTTCTCAATGCGGCGGTAACCCCGGCTCAGATCATCCAGTTTTTGTGACAGGACCTGGTGGTTTTCACTCCAGAACTGCGCCAGTCCGGCAAAATCCCCGAGGACATTATCCCGCTGTGCAGCGGTGGCCTGACGGGTAAAATTATCCTGTGCCAGCTCAAAACGCTGTAAAACCTGCTGTGTCAGACGGACTTTCAGTCTGATATTGTCAGGATAACAGTCGTGCCAGAACTGACGGCAGAACAGGGAAAAGAGTTGCGCGCCCAGCGTGATTTCCTCTGCATTTCCGGCATGCTGCAGAGTGCGCAGCAGGTGTACCACCAGGCGGAGATCTTTTGTGGTGGCAGACAGCAGAGTGAGGATCCGTGACTGAATAGCCTCAATATCCAGAGAGGCATGCGTCAGGGAGCCGAATTTAATCATTTCACTGTCGATATATTCCCAGTCCGGGTTGCTGTCACTGACCATACTGCTTATCTGCCCGGGATCAAGCGGGGCGAGCAGTTGTTCAGACCAGTTAAAACGTGTTGCTATCATGCTATTCACCAGCGGCAGGCCGCGCGTAAAGGTTTGATACTTTCTGTCAGCTGAGACAGATCAAAAGTCACCGGTTCCCCGTTTTCCGGCGTGATGGTCAGTGAGTCGCCGGTCATAATGCGTTTGATTTCACCGATCCCGGCCAGACCCCGGCTGGATTCCAGCACATAACCGCTTTCGCGGATAAACCAGTCACTGCTGAATGAGGTTTCCGGGGTGGATAAACGGACAGCATGTACTGTCACCGGGGCGTTCATGATCAGCTGCATCCGTGTAATGTTATCGATGCAACTGAGCATCAGGATCGGGCGGGGCGGTTGTGTGCCGATCGCCGGTGCGGTCATGACCACAGGCCAGGTACCTTCACGGGGCTGGGTGGTGATGAAGGTCACGGTATGTTCTGTCCGTTTCTCTTCATTGTCTGCCGCCCGGCGCCGGATCTCGCCTTTCGCCGCCGGGGCCGTCTGCGGCACGGCGTTGTCCCTGCCGATGTTGTCATAGCAGTCCAGCCGCACCAGCGGTGACGACTCTTTACGGCAGGTGTCCAGCCGTGCTGACATATCACCGGAAAGTGCGGGAACCGGTTGTGCCGGGCTCCACAGCGGTGTCAGTATCAGCAAAGCGGTCACGCTCTGAAGCATCCTCTTGGTCATGACATGTATCCGTATTTTTTTAATTTGTACACCAGGGCACGTTTGGAGATATTCAGGTTCACTGCGGCTTCATTCAGGTCGTGGTTATCCGCCTGCATCCGGTAGTTCAGAATGTCGGATTCATACCGGTCGAGGGCGGAGGTCAGGTCTCTGATACCGGACATATCCGGATCGGATGACGGTGGCAGTGCGGGGGTCACCATGGTTTGTGTCATCATCGCTTCCAGCCTGCGCTCCTTTTCCTGAGCCAGCTGAAGCAGCCCGCGCAGCTGCTGATTCTGTGTCCGGATCTGCATCCGCTGGGTCAGCGAGCAGAAGTGATGACAAAAAATCCGGTAATAGATCGCCGTCATGCCCCGTTCGTGTTCTTTGCGGGTCAGACCGGTACCGAGACGGCAGATAGCCCCGGCGGGTTTGCCCTCGTGATCGCAGAACGGAAATCCGTGGATACCGCTGTTCGCCGGTAATCCGCGGATAAACGTTTTCAGACTGCTTTCCTCGAGATGGCTGCCCTGTGACAGGTTTGTCCAGCAGAGCGGTGTCCGGTTAAAGGTTACCTGTACCAGCGGCTGACTGATATCAGACGCATCGGTGTCCAGCAGACCGGCAGTGACCTGTGGTTGTGAATAATCGACCGAGTAACTGAGCAGCCGGTTATCCCGCGGGCTGAGTACGACCACAGCCAGTGCGCTCAGGGAGCTGCGGAAAAAACAGTGCGGCAGAAACTGCGTTATCAGTGATTCGGTTGTCGGGCAGTCTATCAGTGACAGCGCATTTTTCAGTCGGTTCTTCATTATTCCGCATCCACCTCAGCGGTGAATTTGTCATCCGTGGCTGACAGCGTAATATGGCGGATGGTTTTTCCGGCTGCCGTGTGTTTGAGCAGCAGCAGGGAAAGCGGTGGCAGTAAGTGACCATCGATGACGGATTCCAGAATACGGGCACCGTTCTCAGCCCGGTTTGCACGCTGAATAATGGCGTTATAAACGGCATCACTGATAGTGACCTGTGCGCCGAAACGCTGTACCAGACGCGCTTCCAGCTGGCTGAGTTTGGCGCGGATGATCCGTGTCAGCGTTTCGTCATTGAGCGGCAGATACGGGATCACTTCCATCCTGGCAAGCAGTGCCGGTCTGAAGAACGTGGTCAGTTCCGGATACAGCGCATCCAGCAGTTCATCCGGGCGGTTTTCATAAGCGACAATCGTGCTGTCACCCAGGTTTGAGGTCAGGAAAAAGGCGATATTTTTGCAGTCAATCACCCGGCCTTCACCGTCAGCCACTTCCCCTTTGTCGAAGGCCTGATAAAAGAGATTCAGCACATCCGGATGGGCTTTTTCCACTTCATCCAGCAACACCACGGAGTAAGGCTTGCGGCGGATGGCTTCCGTCAGCACACCGCCTTCACCGTAACCGACATACCCCGGCGGGGAGCCGATCAGGCGGGAAATTGTGTGCTTTTCCTGGAACTCGGACATATTAATGGTAGTGAGATATTGTGTGCCGCCGAACATCAGCTGCGCTATCTGCAATACCGTTTCGGTTTTCCCCACACCGCTCGGCCCGGCCAGCAGGAAAGCCCCCAGCGGACGGCCGGGACGCCGCAGGTCGGCACGGGCGGTCAGCAGGTGTTTATGCAGATGTGCAATCGCCAGATCCTGACCTTTGATGGATTCCCCAAGATAAGCCGGTAACTCGGTGACCACGGCAAGGGCATCCTGTGACAGACGGTTGAGCGGAACACCGGTCCATTCGGCGATCACTTCAGCAATCTGTTTTTTGCCGACATGCGGGGACACCAGGGAGGAGAGCTTCTGGCGGGTTTCCAGTTCTGCATTCAGTGTCTGTAACTGTTCACGGATGCTTTCTGTGGTTTCCGGCTCAGCGGCTTCACCGGTCTCTGCCGGGTCTGATGCGTTTTCCGTCTGTACCGTTGTATCATTTGTCTCTGCGTGTTGTTCTGCGCTGCCAAGCAGTTTCGCCCGTAAGCGGATGATATCGCGGACTAATGTCTGCTGTGCCTGCCAGTCAGTCTGTAACTGATCCAGTGACTGCTGTAATTGTTCAGACTGCTGTTGCAGCGCGGCCAGGCGGTCAGTGTGATCCACCAGTCCGAGCAGGGCTTCGCGCGCCAGCACATCCCGCTCCGTGCTGATCTGGTGTAACTGTGTTTTCAGGGCGGAAATCTGTTTCGGTGGTGAAGTCAGATTGATCGCGGTCCGCGCACAGGCCGTATCCAGCACATCAATGGCTTTATCCGGTAACTGACGACCGGACAGATAGCGGTCACTCAGCTCAGCCGAGGCCCGCAGCGCATCATCATCAATAAAGACCTGATGGGCGGACTCATAGGCCGTGCGCAGGCCGCGCATGATAATCACCGCTTCCGCCGCCGTCGGTTCTTTGACCTGAACTAACTGGAAGCGCCGCGCCAGTGCCGCATCTTTCTCAAAATACTTTTTGTATTCACTCCAGGTGGTTGCCGCGATAGTGCAGAGCTCCCCCCGTGCCAGCGCCGGTTTGAGGAGGTTGGCGACATCGGTGCCGCCCTGCTGGTTACCGGCACCGATCAGGGTATGCGCCTCATCAATAAACAGAATGATCGGGGTGGCGGAACCGGTGACTTCCTGAATCAGCCCTTTGAACCGTTTTTCAAATTCCCCTTTGACGGCGGCACCGGCCTGAATCGCGCCCAGATCCAGCACATGCAGCTGACAGCGGCGCAGTTTTTCCGGTACTTCACCAGCCTCAATACGCAGTGCCAGGCCTTCAATCAGTGCGCTTTTCCCGACACCGGGCTCACCGACAACCACCGGGTTATTTTTGCGGCGGCGGCAGAGGATATCGATCATCAGGTCGATTTCGTTATCACGGCACAGAACCGGATCCAGCTTATTCTGCCGTGCCAGCTCTGACATATTCTGAGTGAAACGGGCGAGCAGGCTGTCCGCCGCCGGGGTATTGCTGCCCGCAGGCTGAGTGCTGAAATCACCGGACTGGCTTTCTGCCGAACCCGCTGTCCACTCATCAAACTGCTGCTTTAATTGTTCACGGTTTATGTTACTGAGCAGTGTGCAGGCCTGCTGCGGCAGGTAACGCTGCGGCATCTGCAGCAGCACCAGCAGGATAACACCGGAGCGCAGCGTGGTATGCTGATATTCGGCGGAAGCGACCAGCCAGCTGTCTTTCAGCAGCTCAGTCAGCAGCGGGGAAAACCCCGGATACCCCTGGGTCAGTGCCTGATGCGGCGGGATCAGCGCTGCGGTCATGTCCGCCAGTTCGCTGTGATCAATACCGGCGCGCTGGCAGATTACCCGCACATCGGTTAACGGCGTTTCCAGCAGGCAGCCTAAAAACAGCGCGGCAGTGATTTCCGGCTGCTGTTCACTGACGCTGCGGGCGGCAGCATTTTCCAGTGCATGTTTTGCCACAGGATCGAGGCGGTTAACGAGTGTAGAAAGATCGATATTTATCATCAGTGTATACCCTGACTCAGTAACGGAGTAAGTTGTTCCAAAATATGGTGTGTCTGATTATTGAGCTGTGACAGATACAGGCCGTAAATACCGGCGGCCATCAGTATGCCGGCGATAAAGATATATTTGAGCCGCAGACGTTTTCCCAGCCGGTAGCGGTGAGGATCCGTGGTGGTATTTTCATACAGCACAACAGCGCCCTGTTCGGGGCGCAGCTGGCGGATCTGTTTTTGCAGGCGGCGCAGCAGACGGTTAAATTCATCGTTATGGCCCTGGGTGACTTTATAACGGCCCCGGTAACCGAGGCACAGACACAGCCAGATAAACTCAATCAGATCCAGATAGCGTTTCGGCTCACCGAGCAGGCGTTCGATCAGAATGAACACTTTTTCCCCGCCCCACGATTCATTGTGGAAATGCACCAGCAGGGATTTTTTCACCCAGCCGTTATCCGCATTCCAGCCGAGGCCCAGCGCGGTTTCATCAATAAAGGTGCAAAGCACGTAGCGAAACGAGACAATCGCGCCCGGTTCATAGCCCTGAGACTGCAACTGCTGCTCGATAGCCTGAATATCTGTCACCACCTGCTGATAAAGCTTGTCCGGCAGCGGCGAACCGGACATCGTATGCATCCGCATAACCATACCGAGCAGCGGGGTGGCCGCATCAATCATCGGGTTAATATTTTCACCGCGCAGCGGGATCCGGTACTGCTTATGCCTCCGCTGGCGCAGATACTGTGCATCCTCAGAGGTATCCTCATACAGGCTGCCGGTCAGTAAATCATCGGTCATAAATCGCCCCCGTTACGGATGGCCCAGAACTGAATATCCAGCTCCGGGAAGTTACCGGCAACGTGGAAGGCGACAGAGCCGCTCTGCTGAATTTCCTGCCAGGCTGTGCCCTGGCGATCCAGCCGGAAATAGGTGTAACCCGCGTGATACGGCAGCTGGCGCGGAGCAGCAGACAGAGAAATCAGTGATACCCCCGGCAGCTGGACACTGACCAGATCGCGGATGCGGTTGATGGAGGTGACTTTGGTCTGCTGGGTGAACTGGCGGCGCAGCTGTTCCTGCGGCATCTGAGCGCGGATCGCCACGATAAACTCGCCCTGCTGCAACAGTTGCGGATCCTGAATTGTCGCCACGCGGATGCCGTGTTCCTGTTCCTGAAGGTGAATCGCAATAGCACGTGGTGTCAGTACCACACTCAGTGCCAGGCGCAGTGCCCGCATCAGTGGCGGATAGCATTCAGCCAGAGCTTGGTGGTTATACTTCGGCAGTTGCCCTGCCAGCCGTGACTGATCGGTAAAAGTATGCAGTTCACCGCACAATGAGCGCAGTTCGCAGAATAACGGCTCCGGATGCAGCACATCCTGGGCAGCAAAGTGCGCAAAACGCGGGGATGCACGGTTGAGAAGCTGTAACATCATAAATTCCGCCACATCGGCGATACCCTGCTGCCCCGGTGAACCGATCCGTCCGGCCAGTTGCCGGGCGCGTTCGGCCAGTGTGCCGCTCAGTTCATCGAGAAATCCTGTCAGGGATGGCGATAAACGAATATTCAGGCAGGACGGAATAAAGGTATCGTCGAGGATCAGCCCGCCGTCTGCTGTCTGTTCACTGATACGGCAGACAGGCACAGACACATAGGCATTCAGCTCTGTTGCACCCTGTTTCAGGACCGGGCTGAGTTTTGCCACATTCAGCATACTGACATCACCGCTTTCGGTGTGCAGATCACGGACATCCAGGCTGAACTCTTTATAGCGCGCCGTCAGGTGGTTGTTATGCCCGGCCGCAATTTCATTGACAGTGGCACTGTGCAGCGGCAGGGCAAGATAGATAATGTTGTTGCCGGTATCATTGATCGGTGCGATATCAATCGGCGGCGGCAGTTCATCCTGCGATGGCATGGAGAACAGGGTGCCGTCCGGCATCACACCGGTCGCCTCTGAAATGCCGATCCGGCCCAGCCGCAGAATATCGTCGTTGATCACCAGCGAGGTAAACCCGGCATGATGACCGAAGAACGCAGAGAGCAGGCTCTCTGTCACATAATCCTGGTGGCGCTGCTGCTGCTGGAAATGCTGGGGCTTGATAAACAGACCTTCGCGCCAGATAACCCGGTTTTTCATCGACATATTATTCTTCTTCCTCTTTGCGCAATTCCACTTCATTTGCCCTGACATGAACCAGCAGGTAATACTGCCGTCCGATTCCGCTTAATTTGATGATTTTTTTCCATTCGGTAACATTGGGATCCGAGTAACGGACGATCACACCCAGATAGCGGTTTTCACCGGTGGTCCGCAGTAATGCCAGCGGTTTGTATTGATCCGGTGTCAGTGTGTAATCCTGGTGATCGATATAGTTTTTACCGAGCACATCCGGCAGCGGTTTTTCATCCAGCTGATCGAAATCCATCGATTCAAAGCGGGAGTCCTCGCTGAGATAGACAAGCTGCATCTCCACCGGAGACGGCTCACCATCCTGATTCGGATTGATATCGGGTTCCGCCAGAAGTGTGATAGCAATTTCAGAGGGTTGCTGGCTCGCTTTGCCCACCGGCGTATCCGGATCCCACAGCACCTTGCCGACTTTTTTGGTCGCTTCCCAGGATTTGCTGCATCCGCTTAATACCAGGATCAGCAGCAACAATCCGTATCGCAGTTTCACACTCATGATGGATGTCCCTTATAAACTTTTACGTAATGCCCGGTCATAGGCATGGGTGTAAACTTCATAAAAGAGTTTCTCAAACCCCTGCTGGCGGCAGGATTTCAGCTCACGGTAGTAGCTGACATACATCTGCCATGCCCATGCCGGATCTGAACTGCTCTCTTCGCCCGCCCGCTGATACCGGGAAAAACGCGCCAGCAGCCGCTCCGGTGAGAAGGCATCGAGCATGGTATCCAGTGCCACGGAAATCGCTTCCAGATTGGCCTGATAATGAAGCTGCATATTGGCCAGGCTCTCGCTGACGGCAGCGGTCGGGGACAGATGTACCGGACTGCGTTCATCACCGAACAGCAGGTGCAGAGCTTCCTGGTAATCCACATTCAGACGCAGCGGGTTATCCTCGATCGGGCGCAATTGTTTGTCGCGCAGGTTATCCTGGGTTTTCTGCAGTGCGAGAAGTCCTTCAATAGCCGCTTTGAGTGTCCGGCCGATCTCGGTCAGAAAATCATTGGCCTGACGGGAATTGTGCATCGGTAAATGTGCTTCCAGCCCGCGCATCAGCGGATTTACCGCAATATGATCGGCATCGGTGAGCGGCAGCAGATCATCAGTGCGATCGGTGGCGGACAGTGTCGGCAGATCCATATATTCCTGCACAATGGTGTTCCCTCTGTTATCGGAGAGCGGCATGGCGGCGGATGAGGCCGGATAGTTATCGGCCAGCAGACCGGAGATATCGTTTTTTATCTGCGCGCCGCCGGTCAGGCTTTCATTTTCCAGTGCCTGTAACGGGTCACGGGTGCGTGAACCCAAAACAGCCGGCGCGGTATCATCGCCCTGATGCAGGGTGTTATCCTGTGTGGTGCGGGTATCCATCAGGTTATCCAGCGGATTACTGCCGGCGGACACGATATCCTGGGGTGCCACAGCCATCGGGTCGCGGTAAGGTTCATCGGTCATGGCAAGATGGGTTTTAAACTGCAGTTCGCCGATCTCAACGATATCGCCCTGTGACAGACGGACAGCACCCGCGTGGCGGGGGATCGCCGTCTGATTGAGGCGGACCTGCTCGGTCAGGGTTTTCAGGCAGAATGTCTGATCCTGCCAGACAATGCGGCACTGAACCCCGGCGACTTTGCCGAGGCTGTCCTGGAGTGACCAGGTACAGTCGGCGTTACTGCCGATAGTGCCGCCCTGAGAGGAAAACTGCGCAGTTGCAGCCCGGCCGCTTTCCAGCCGGTTACTGTTCACCAAATGAAAATTAAGTTGTGGTTTATCCATGATGTTATTCCAATACTGAAATCGTCACAAAAGGCTTCAGTTCCGGTTGCCCGATAAAACTCCGCCAGCCCAGTTGATTGTTATCGTTTTCGCCGAGAACCATCCCGCCGACCTGTTTTTCCGCCATCCGCAGCCGCAGATCCCAGGCCAGCTGCTCGTGCATGATGTAAGACACAAAGGCGACCAGCGGCAGATAATCCGGGCCGTTCGGTAAGAAACGCATGTAACGGCTCAGTGGTAATTCACTGATTTCAATAGTGCATTTTCCGTTACAGTCTTCAATACGGGCGCCGAGACTGAAATTTTCACCCAGCAGGGAACGCGGCTGCGCGGTCCGGCTTGCGCTGTACAGAATTTCACCCAGCCGGTTCTGCTGATCGTCCGCAATCGGCACCCGGCGGCTTTCCCAGCCTGACAGCTCCACATGGTCCAGATCAAAACAGTGGGAAATCAGGCTGCATATCACATCCGCTGAGCGCCCGGGGCTTGCCAGTAATCCGGCATAGGCCAGCATTTTGTTGTGATTGATCCGGATCCGGCTGCGGTTACTTTCGCTGCCCAGCCCGAGCAGCGTGAACATATAGCGGGAAAACGGATCACGTCCGTCCGGCTCAAACGAAATGTAATAGCGGTATTTCCGCCAGATCCGGTGCAGCAGTGTGACAAAGCGGTGATTAAACAGATTGAGAAAATCTGTGACGCTTTCGGTCTGCTGGGCTTCTTCCCACGCCAGGCTGTCGAGGTAATAGCCCGGCAGCGGAGACTGGCTGCCGTGCAGGCCCAGAAACGCCACTTTGACATCATAGCTGCCGTCCTCACGGCGGGTGACATCGGTTACATCCCGTGTCGGAAAGGCGATGCCGGCACTTGCCGAGAAACGGATACTTTCCTGTGCGGACTTTCCGGCCGCTGTCACGGATTTAATCAGTAACTCTGCCAGCTGATAAAAGTCATACTCCGTCATGGCGGCAGTACCATCGCCGGCGGAGGATGTCAGCGCAGAACGGTGTGATTGACTTTCGCCGGCCATACATACACTTCCCGGTTATCCATATTGATCACTTCCAGCTCATGAAAGGTATTCACGCTGGTATAGAGCCCGAAAAAGTGAGCAATAACGGAACAAAACAAATAGAGCCCGCCCTCGGATGAGAACGCACTCTGATGAACAGATAAGGTGGATTTCAGCCCGCGCACCGGCAATCCCCGGTACAGGTATTCAGCGGGCTGCGTGGTCATGCTCACCAGGGCATCAAGGCATTTCTGTGTCTGACGGGCCGTCTGCTGGTGGAAAACAGAGGTCAGATCATAAAGCTGTAACAGTTGCCGTAATGCATCCAGACTCAGCAGTGACTGATAATTCAGCGACATATTCGTCAGCACAGACCAGTGCAGCGAGTGGTCGAGCAACGGCCGCAATGTTTGTGTCGGTTTCATGATATTGCTGACTGCGGCAATATCCGGCAGTGGTGCCGTGCTGCGGGTAACGGAACCGGCCCGCAGATAACCGGCCACATCCCGGTTGGTGCAGAGCAGAGAAACGGAAATGGTTTCATCACAACCGATCAATGCCGGTTCATTACTGCGGACAAAAGACATCCGGTGGCGGAACCCGCCGTCATCCGGCGACGGCAGTGTGCGCAGGCGGTAATACAGCTCGTCATCACCTTTATTGACCGGCTCCTGATGATGGAAACTTTCAAACTGCGTGTAATGTGTCATTTTTGCCGGTTGTCCGGCACAGCGGCGCAGTCCGTCCACCCGGGTGACAGAAAAAATATCGTAGCTGCCGGGGTGAGCAAAGCCCGGACTGAGCGGGTACTCACTTTGTCTGCCGTCCAGCTCAATGGCTTCACTTTCCATCGGGAACAGGTTAGCCGCCGGTACACAGTTAATCCGGATGCTGTCATTGTTAATATCCGCAGCCGGCGGCAGCGGACGGGAAAAGTGAATGGTCAGGGAAAAATGATCACCGGACATCACCGCCGGAATATCATTAAGTCCCTCAATATTCAGAAACAGAAAGGCACGCGGAAAACTGAAGTATTCCTGCAGCAGGCGATGCCCCTCATAACTGTTTTTAGGATAGGGCAGCAGTGCATCCTCACGGCTGAACCCGACCGGTGATACGGCCATGTTTTCCGGCTGATACGTATGCTTTCCGGTGGCCAGTGTTGCGCCGGATACCGCGTGATTCAGCAGAAAATAGAGTTCCTGCGAGGTGTAATCATCCCCGCCGAGATAAATCTGTAACTCCGCCAGACCGGCATCCGCTAACCGGACCGGTTGCGGCAGTGAAAACGAAACCGTGACTGACTGTCTGTCAGCGGTGACAGAGGAGACGGTAAACGGCATCACCCGCAGATCACGGCTTTGTGTGAAATGGCAGGTCATCTGATGCAGAATATCTTCCTCCGCATCACTTTCATCCAGTGTGACGGGCTGACTCTCAAACCGTGTTCCCGCCGGTACCGAAACAGGCCGGCTCAGGGAAGAGGACGGCACGAACTGCATCACTGTCATTGACGGAAACGGCCGGGCATAACTGGGCCACAGCATGGTGACGAGGCTGTTTGATAATTCCGGAAACTGGCGTTCAATCTGACTGCGCAGGGAGGCGGACAGATAAGCGAATCCTTCCAGCAGGCGCAGCACATCCGGATCAGTGCTCTTCTCCGCCAGAAAATTAACCAGATGCGGCTTGTGGCGCGCAACGGTATCTTCCAGCAGTTGCAGATATTCAAGTTCATCAGAAAAACGGGGATTACGTGGCATTCTGTCAGGCCTGCTTCAGTCTGTAATGCCGGTGACTGTCCATCTGCATATTAAATTCAATCAGCTGAGACTGATTTTCCAGTAACACCAGTGCGGTGATCCGGAACTCCAGAAGCAGCGGGTTATGTTCATCAATCACACCTTCCACCGCGACATCACTGATCCGCGGCTCATAGCGCAGGATGCAGTCTCTGATGGACGTTTCCAGATTGGCACGGAAATCCACCGCTGTTGCGGTGGCATCATTGAGATCCGTCACACCCAGTTCACTGCTGCTCTGACAGGTGTCCGGCCGGGTATTCAGCACCTGTGTCAGGTGTGATTTGACCGAATTAATCAGAGCGGCAGTACGGGACTGACGGGAAGCACCGGCGTGCTTCCCTCTTATCCGTTCAAAAAGGCGTACCGGTTGTGAAGACTGACGATGATAATACGCCCCCATGACGGTTATTCCTTATCGAGACGGCCAACCAGTGACAGTTCGAAACTGGCACCCATGTATTTGAAGTGCGGACGCACCTGGATAGCCACCTGATACCAGCCCGGATCCCCTTCGACATCCAGTACCTGAATCTGTGCGGAACGCAGAGGGCGTTTGCTGCGGACATCTGACGGCGGGTTTTCCTGATCGGCAATATACTGCTTCAGCCAGATATTCAGCTCACGCTCCAGATCCTGGCGCTCTTTCCATGCACCGATCTGCTCACGCTGTAACACTTTGATATAGTGTGCCAGGCGGTTGATAATGAACATGTATGGCAGCTGGGTACCCAGTTTGTAGTTGGTTTCTGCCATCTTACCTTCACGGGTGTTCGGGTAATGTTTTGGTTTCTGCACCGAGTTGGCGGAGAAGAATGCGGCGTTATCACTGCCCTTACGCATAGTCAGGGTAATGAAGCCTTCTTCTGCCAGTTCGAATTCACGGCGGTCAGTGATAAGCACTTCTGTCGGGATTTTGGTCTGCAGTTCGCCCAGCGCCTCAAAGCAGTGAACCGGCAGATCGCTGACGGCCCCCCCGCTCTGCGGCCCGATGATGTTCGGACACCAGCGGTATTTGGCGAAACTGTTGTTGATCCCGGCTGCCAGCAGAAATGCGGTATTCCCCCACAGATAGTGGTCGTGGTCTTGCTTGACACTTTCACGGTAGTTGAAGTTTTTAATCGGGTTTTCAACCATGTCGTAAGGAAGACGCAGCAGGAAACGCGGCGCGGTCAGACCGAGATAACGGGAATCTTCCGCTTCACGCAGAGAACGCCATTTGGTGTGTGCCGGACCTTCAAAAACAGATTTCAGATCTTTAATCGCCGGCAATTCGGTATAGCTGCTCACACCGAAAAACTCAGGTGAAACAGATGACAGGAACGGGGCGTGAGCCATGGCACCGACAGCACTGACGTACTGAAGCAGCTTCATATCCGGTGTGGTATTACTGAAAGCATAGTTCCCGACGATCGCGGCAACCGGCTCACCACCAAACTGACCATAACCGGCGGAATAGACGTGCTTATAGAAACCGGACTGGACGATTTCCGGTGAAAATTCAAAATCTTCCAGCAGTTCGGATTTGGTGGCATGAATAATATTAATTTTAATATTTTCACGGAAATCAGTGCGATCCACGAGTAACTTCAGGGAACGCCAGGAGGACTCCACTTCCTGAAACTGCGGGTTATGCAGAATTTCATCCATCTGGGTACTGAGTTTTTTGTCCAGTTCGACCAGCATCTTATCAATCAGTAACTTATTGACCGGTTCTTCTTTTGAGTCACTGGCCAGGATGTTACTGATAAAGGCGGCCACACCCTGTTTTGCAATATCGTAGGCTTCGGTTTCCGGGGTCATCCGCGACTGCGACATAATTTCATCAAGCAGGGATGTACCGGCAGGGATCTGGCCTGCTTCCTGTTTTATACTTTCTGTTGCTGTAGACATAATACAATTCCCATCAATTATTTATTACTGACGATATCCAGTTCTTTTAACAGTTGCTCACGGGTGGATTCATTATCCAGCAGAGCCTGAAGCTGTTTACGGAATGCCGGGATATTTCCCATCGGTCCTTTCAGCGCAACTAATGCTTCCCGCAATTCGAGTAACTTATTTAATTCCGGAACATTTTTCGCAATATTGTCAGGGGAAAAATCACGCAGAGATTTAATATCAAGATTGACAGGAATTTCTGAATCACTTTCTTCTTCAAGGTGATTTTTAACAGCGAATGTCAGGTTAATACCTGAATTCTCCATCACGGAATTAAAGTTATTCTGATCGACAGAAACGGTTTTACGTTCTTCAATCGGTGTATCTTCTTCTTTGTTTTTGAAGTCACCAATGACCAGCAAATGATGAGGTAATTCAATTTCTGCCTGGCTTCCGCCGTCATGAGGTGTGTATTTAATATTAATACGTTCTTTCGGCGCAACGCTGCCAAGGTCATTTTTACTCATTGACTGTCCTTATGAATTTTTGAGAGGGAATTAACTGTCCCGTACAGATACATAAGATAAGTGATTGCTGTCACCGGGCTGTGTCACCGGATGAATACACGTAATCTATGTAATTAGTTGTATTTTGTGTTAATTAAAATATTTGATTTAAGTTCAGATCGTGGAATACGTTAGCGCAGAAGTTATCGCCTGCGGCACGCCCCTGTCAATCAATAAAATTATTTTACTAATAAACCGGGTGTGTTAGTCAAGTGATATACAAATGTTAAATTAATTGCGTTTTTAATTAGTAAAATCTTTTATTAATTACTCATATGAATAGTAGTTAATCAGAGGGTGATTGAAAATAAAGAAAATTATAGAGAAGGCAATTGAAGCATATTAAATAATCAATGCTGTAACTGTACGATAATTGCACTGAGTGAAAATTAAACAGCCCTGTGAGAGAAAGTCACTGTTTAAATGGCGAAATATTATTTTACATTTGCTAATGAAATCATAAATAATTATATGTGTATTTTTTAATTTATAAAAAAAACGCAGAAATTTTAGCATGTGCTTATGTATATTGCATAAATTCGGTTTATTAATAAATGGAAACATTTTTCATGATGAAAAACGATTTTCAGACAAATTCTGCAAACAGAATAGGGCAGTATTGGTGGATAAAGAGGAAGGGGATGAAGTTATCGGGCGATAAGCGATATTATATTTCGGATATTAAAAAATAACAGTACGATAAAACCGGAATTTTATCGTTTTATATATATTATTTTTTCCGAGTGTGTGTTTTTTTTGATAAATATCAATCAGATAGTGGCGGTAGTATTCTGTTACCTTTTTTAATTTTTCGGGTCGTAACACAGGATAGCGGCAATGCTTTGTTTTACTGATATTTTTACTTCTTGACTGGTTTTTTGTTAAATACCCGATCTGCTATTGATGAATTTTTAGTCTGAATCGATAGTCGTTATCAATTTAGTTTAGGATTAACATCCTGCCTTTTCAAAAATTCATGCGCAAGTGGATTATTCCGAGAGATGCAGATAGATGCTTTACCCCGGCTGAACGGACTCTGCATTATGTCTGTAACCGCAGCAGTGATAACCGGCCCCGCACTCTGAGTCATACATCTTAAAAATTATTTTAAAATCCATAACTATTTTGATAAATAACAAGCCTGCTCCGGGGGCATCATGTTACGGTCGGATAAATATTGACCAGGCTGGAGCGGGATATGCCTTATTTATTCTTAACGCTGGCGGCGTGTTTCTGGGGCGGGAACTATGTTGTCGGGCATCTTTTGGTATCTGAAGCTGACCCGGTGATTTTATCGCAGCTGCGCTGGCTGGTGACGGCCGTTTTGCTGATGACGCTGTATTTCAGTCAGGTTAAACAGCAGTGGGCGTTTATGAAAAAGGCAAAAGGGATAATCCTGTTTCTGTCATTATGCGGACAGGTTTTATTCCCGGTCACGCTGTATATCGGTTTGCAATATACCACGGCGCTTAATGCCGCTATTTATATGTCAGCGACACCCTCCCTTGTTTTACTGATTAATGCGCTGATATTTAAAGAAAAAATTCAGAGGAGAAATTATATCGGCGTATTACTGAGTACGTTAGGTGTGATTTATCTGATATTCAAAGGTGACCTTAATTTTACAAAAGTCATCAGTCATTTAAATAAAGGGGATTTGTGGGCACTGGGATCTGCTATCAGCTGGGCATTGTATTGTGCTTTCCTGAGACTGAAACCCCGTGAGGTAAACGGTAATGCCTTTGTGGCTATCAGCTCGGTGACCGGCAGTCTGATGATGTTACCGATACTGATTATTTATCTGTTCTTACATGATGTTCAGATCAGTAATACAGGCAATTATGCCTCACCGCTGTTTATCTCCGGACTTGCCTATCTGGTTATTTTTCCGTCATGGCTCTCATATCTGCTGTGGAATAAAGGTATACTGACTATCGGCGCAACAAGAGGGGAGATCTTCTCTCACCTGATCCCGCTGAGTGGCGGTTTCTTTGGTGTTCTTTTCCTCAGTGAAAAATTACACAGTTATCATTTTTTGAGTGGTGTATTCATTATAGCCGGAATTTATTTTTGTTCTTCAGCGAGAAAATAAAGGGATGTATTGAAACACACACCTTCGTCTGTGTGAATAATACACGATGTTATAATGCCGGTGGTCGTTTCACCGGCATTATTGTCGGGCAGGGTGGCAATGGCACCGAACGGGATGCTATTGGTGTTCTGTTCAGCGTCACGGAGTTACCCATTGAGCGGTTATTGAATTCCTGTCGGACAGTAATAAAAAATAAAATTGTATTTGTGACTGAATATTCATTAGTTATTTTCAATGAATAAGATAGTATTATTGTCACCGATTTTCGTTTGATTATATTGAAGATTAATACAATAAATATAATATTTCCGATATTAAGTGGTAAATATTAGCTGTAGAATACAGTTTCATCATCATCATTAAATGATGAACGTTTCTTTCTGAAAATTGACAGCATATTTTTACTGTCAGTAAAACCACAATGAATGTTCATCTGGTATAAGAAATCCTCTGGTGTCGTATCCAGAGCAAGCAATATTGCAATGAGCAGGTTTAGTGTCAGATGGTTGCTGCCACGCTCATAGCGGGAAATTTGCTGCTGGCTTAATCCGGTTAAACAGCCTAAATCATAGCCTGACAAATTTTTTTCTTTCCGCAATGATCGAATAACCGCACCAGCTGCCTGATTAATGACAGCGGAATTTCGTTTGTTATTAACGGGCATAAATAAGAACCTTATAAACAGATAACAAAGGGGATCCCGGAATAATGAGAATGAAGTAATATAATTAATGTATCATGCCTGGCTAATATAAATAATCTGTCTGTGTGACGACGATGTATATTCTACGCACGGTAATTGCTAATGCAATAGTCGTAATGTGGGTACAATATAAATGACTGAAGTGTAATAAATAAGTAGTATATTAGTGAAGTGGTAAATAATCGTTAGTATTCATAGCGTTCGGTATTTTTTATTGAGTTTGGTTCAAAATCACTCGCTTGATATTTTGGGTTATTATTCTGATTTTATGAATATAAGATAATAAAGACAGGCTAAAATAGTGACAATATCCATTGTTAATGAAATCTAATATAACAATAATGAGAATCAGACAGGTTGTGTCAAAATATTATAATGCAATAAGAAGGATGGTATCAGCGGGAATAAGAAAAAAGACGACAGATTAATTAACATGAATACCGGGATATAGCGGTCGTCTTCCGTTTTTTATGACATTAAAAAAGGATTTCCTGATTCGGACTTAAAGAGTATAGAGTATACAAATGCACATATCACCGCGTTATCTGTAAACCGGTATGTCGCATGTGAAGCCGTCAGCGGCAGCGGAGGCCACTTCGGTGGCTTTTTTGTGCCCGGAGGAAATATGTTATTTTATACGATGTCACATCAAAATCAGGGGTATAAAAAATGGAAAATTCAGCAGCAATTGAATTGCAGTCGACGTTGAGTTGTCCGGTCTGCGGATCAGAAAAAACAGAAACCATGCCGGTGAATGCCTGTCAGTGGTTTTATGAATGTGAGCACTGCCATACATTATTAAAACCACTTCAGGGTGATTGCTGCGTATTTTGTTCTTACGGCACGGTGGCTTGTCCGCCGGTGCAGGAAGCCGCACTGACAGGTAAAAAATCCTGCTGCTGTCCGTCATCCGGGGAATAAAAAATACCCGCACAGGTTAGTGTGCGGGTAAATCATGTCAGAACGTGTACCTGCATAGTCAGGAGCAGGTCAGTAATGTGAATATCAATTAATTAAAACTGCTTATCAATATAACCACTATCTGGAATATGTACAGTATAAAAATGTATCCGTGATTATTTTTAGTATTTGCACGTAGTGGTTTGCATCAGGCCGGGCGTATGTATCATGGCGTAATTTATTCAGAAAATACAATATATTGGCGGGGTGGTAATCAGGATTTCCTGCAGGAAATAAAAAAGCCTCTGAACAAACGAAACCGGTTCAGAGGCGTCAGGTGTTACTTTCAGCTTGGTGACATGTCTAAGATAGTTAAGTTATATGAATTAGTCAAAAAATGATTGGTCAAAAAGTGTGTTTTGCCGGGAAGGTAAGGGAGAATACGGTATTGTACAACATCGTAAATAAAACGCCTTTCAGTGTTGGTATAATACTGAAAGGCGTTCAGAGAGATAATGCTGCGTTCATTTAATCATCCCATTTCGGGCTCATGACGGTGGCAAACAGGCAGGATAAAATAATAAATCCGAGTGTCAGTAAAAACATATATTCTCCTTAACGTAACTTTAATCTGGTCCGATAAATATTCTCCGGAAGAGGTGATAAATCATAATGTGTTTTCATTGACTGATTCTACCGGATAAAGACGGTAACTCAATGAAAGAAAACTGATTTATTGTCATGATTTGTCATTTTTACCCCCGCTCGTGCTGACAAAGAATAACGTATGTAAATAAAAGGGTATTCCCCGGTCATCGTGTCTGTCAGTGTAATAGCAGATGTATTGATGTGAATCTCCTGACGGTAGCGCGTAACACGATAGCGATTGTATGGCATCCTGAACGTGATACGAAACCGGGCATGTTTTAAGCCGGTCCGCTATGGAAACCATAATTAAATTCAGGCTGACTGACGGAGTGGATAAAGACAATGAATATTGTCGTTCCACTCAATAAAATAGTTATTTTTAATACGTATTGTCAGCAAGTTGTAACCTTCAGTACTCGTGATGCGTAAATTAAGAATTTTATTATCTTCATTAACGTCATCAGCTTCATCAACTTCATCAACTTCATCAACTTCATCAGCTTCATCAACTTCATCAACTTCATCAACTTCTTCAATTGAAAAATAATCCTCAAAGCCGGGATAAGCCAACTCACGTAATTTTTCGAAGAGTGCCTTTGTTTCAATTTTTGTCAGGGGAGGATCAGGATGGCAGAGTTTATGAAGGTATGACATAGCCTCTGTCTGATGAGTACGGCAGAAAAACTCCTTAATTTTCTCCCAGATACTCAGGGTAGGGGGAGCAGTATTATTAAATACATCTAAGACTTTATAAGTATCAATAATACACGGAAAGCAACCGTTACCTATAACTAAAGACATATTTACTTACCCTATGACTCAGTGATATCCAGATTGACAAACTACCCTGATTGCATCGAAGCCGAAATCATGTGATTGCCTTATTCGCGTTCAGAAAGATCATCTGTCCGTCGCAGCCAAAAAAAGAGTGGTAATAAACCATAAAGGTTGTACATTGTCAGCATGATGAATAATAAAATGGCAGTCTGTTTATCACTCAATACTTGCTGGTGGCGCACAACGTGCGGCGCCGTTTTTGTTATTCAGTTTTAATTGCAAAAATCGCCGCCGGAGTGCGGCGATTTCATTTCAGACATATTGCATTCACCCCGGCGGCCTCTGATCATAATAAAAGAGGAAATCGTATGTCTGCTCATCACACGCAATCCGTTATTCTGACCGGTGACCGTATCACCGGGCCGCTGCACCTCGGGCACTATACCGGCTCGCTGCAACAGCGGGTCAGACTTCAGCATTCTGCCGTGCAGTATATTCTGATGGCGGATATGCAGGGACTGACGGATAACGGTGCGCAACCGGAAAACGTAAACCGTTATTTTTATGATGTGGCGGCGGATTACCTGGCGGCAGGCATCGATCCCGCCCGTTCGGTGATTTGTCTGCAATCGGCGCTGCCCGCACTGGCTGAACTGACACTGCTGTATCTCAATCTGGTGACCGTATCCCGGCTGGAGCGGAATCCGACGGTTAAACAGGAAATCATTCAGAAGCAGTTCTCCCGTACACTGCCGGCCGGATTTCTGATTTATCCGGTCAGCCAGGCGGCGGATATCACTGCGTTTAAAGCTGATCTGGTGCCGGTCGGGGAAGATCAACTGCCGATGATTGAACAAACCAATGAGATTGTCAGCAAAATCAATCATATTACCGGACAGGAATTACTGGTTCATTGTCGTGCTGAAGTCGGTAAAACCGGCCGCCTGCCGGGGATTGATGGTAACGGTAAGATGTCCAAATCACTGGGTAATGCCATTAATCTCTCTGTCAGTGCCGATGAACTGACGCGCGCCGTCAATGCTATGTTTACCGATCCGCATCATCTGCGGGTGTCTGACCCCGGCCGGATTGAGGGCAATGTGGTGTTTGCGTATCTTGATGCGTTTCATCCGGATATAGCCCTGGTTGCTGAGATGAAAGCACGTTATCAGGCAGGCGGGTTAGGTGACAGAGAGTGTAAGTCAGTGCTGAACGAATGCCTGCAGACACTGCTGGCACCGATCCGTGAGGAGCGGGCGCGGCTGATGGCGGATAAGCCTTATCTGCTCTCTGTGATCCGCAGCGGAACAGAAAAAGCGCGGGAAGTGACACAGCAGACGCTGGATCGGGTGAAACGGGGAATGGGGTTATTGCTCTTCTGATTGACAGAATATGCTGATTTATCAGGATGCGATTGATTCCCGTTTGCGGGAGGTCTACTATATGAACCATATCTGTTTTATATATGGTTTATCAGTTAAGGATTTCACGTGGGTATTGTCAAAATCTCCGATGAATTACATGAATATCTGCGCCGGGCGAGTACAGTCATGTCGCGCTCTATCAATGCTCAGGCAGAATTCTGGATCAAAATCGGAATGCAGGCTGAAATGAATCCGGATAAAACCTTCACAATGCTTGTCAGCGAAATGCTGGAAAAAGAATCTGTCAGCCGGAAAGGAGAACAGCATGAGTAGTATCGTTATAAAAACACCGGAAGAAATTGCGCTGATGCGGGAATCAGGCCGTCTGCTGGCAAGCGTTTTTGCCATGCTGGATGATTTCATTAAACCGGGTGTGTCCACGCTGGCGATTAATGACAAAGTTGAAGATTATATTGTGAATACCCTTCAGTCACGCCCTGCCAGTAAAGGGCAGTACGGATTTCAGTATGTGCTGAATACCTCGCTGAATGAAGTGGTGTGCCACGGTGTTCCGAAAGCGGACGAACTGGTGAAAGACAAAGATATCATTAATGTGGATATCACACTGGAGAAGAACGGCTTTATTGCCGATTCCAGTAAAATGTATGTCATGCCGGAAGCATCCCCGCTGGCACGTAAACTGGTGAAAACCACCTATGAGGCTATGTGGGAAGGTATTCAGCAGGTGAAACCGGGCGCGACGCTGGGCGATATCGGCTCTGCTATTCAGCATTATGCCGAGTCACGCGGCTACAGCGTAGTGCGTGAGTATTGCGGTCACGGCATCGGCCGTGAGATGCATGAAGCCCCGCAGGTGCTGCACTATGGTGTGCACGGTAAAGGGACGGAACTGAAAGAGGGGATGACCTTTACCATCGAGCCGATGATTAACCAGGGCGGCGCGAAAATTAAAACCAAAAAAGATGGCTGGACAGTGGTGACGCGGGATAAAAAATTATCCGCGCAGTCCGAGCACACCATTCTGGTGACCGCGACCGGCTATGAAGTGTTAACTCTGCGTGCGGATGAAACATTACGCTGATTTTTATCTGTATAAACAACAGAGTGTGAAAAGCCCGGCTGCGACCGGGCTTTTTTTATCAGAGCAGATCAGGCTTTCAGAAAGCGCAGAAACTGTTCATACAGCACGCCGCCCAGCGTCTGTGCGGTGTACTGTCCGGATTGCGGCAGGGTATCCACCGCCGCATGCATACCGTGATAAATAATCATTGCCGTGATATCCGGATGTGCCACCCGCCAGTGACTGTGCTTCTCACCTTCCGCAATCAGGGCAAGCAGCTGATTCAGTACGGCGTTTTCATGGTCATTGCCCTGCTGGTGAAATCCCTGATGGAACAGGACATCATGCAGTTCCTGTTTCTCCGTATAGGCGGTGACAGACCGGTCACACCAGGCGGCCAGTCTGGCATCCGCATCATCCGCCGCACAGGCATCCATCGCCTGCTGCGTCTGTGACAGAAACCAGTCCATATAACGGTGGCGCAATGCCTCGTAAATATCCGGTTTAGCGGCAAAATAGTGGTAATAGGTTCCTTTGGCGACACCGGCCCGCGCCACAATGTCACTGACCGTAGTGGCATCAAATCCCTTTTCGAGAAACAGTGATTCGGCGGCATCCATCAGTTCATTGATCCGGACATCGGCAGGTTTAAAACGGGGTTTGTGTTCTGCTGACTGAGTCATAAATGCGCCTTGTATAACGGAAAACCCTGATTATGCCATTTCCGGGATATGAAGGCGAAAAAAACACGCAAATGAAATACGTTCTTATTTCGATTGACCGTCGGTCGGTCAATGTATATTCTGCTGTTATGAAAGGAGAACACGATGAACAGACTTCGTTATTTTGCCGTTACCACCGCGATTTGCCTGGGTACTTTTATGGCAACACTGGATATCAGCATTGTGAATGTGGCACTGCCGGCCATTCAGCATGATTTGGATGCACCGATGGTGTCATTGCAGTGGCTGATAGATGCTTATGCCTTGTGTTTATCTGCCCTTATCCTGTCCGCCGGGCCGCTGAGTGACCGTTACGGGCGCAAAAAGATGTGGCTGGCGGGTGTGCTGATTTTTACCCTCGGCTCATTGCTTTGCGCCCTGGCGGACACGCTGCCGCTGTTACTGGCGGGGCGGGTGGTACAGGGAATCGCGGCGGCGCTGCTGATCCCCGGCGCATTGTCGCTGATCACACATACCTTTGCGGATAATCAGCAGCGTATCCGTGTGATTGGTATCTGGTCATCGGTCAGTGCGCTGTCACTGATTACCGGGCCGATCCTCGGCGGCGTGCTGGTGCACACCACCGGCTGGGAAGGTATTTTTCTGATCAATATTCCGGTCGGTATAATTGCGTTTTTGCTCGGGCAATACGGCATCCGCGAAAGTGCCGACCCGGAAAAAGCAGCGTTTGATCCTGCCGGGCAACTGCTGAGTATTGCGGCGCTGGGTTGCGTGACGTACGGACTGACGGAAGCGGGTACTCACGGCTGGCTGCATCCGCTGACGCTGTTTACTGTCACCGGCGGAATTATTTTTCTTCTGTTATTTCTGTACACCGAAAGCCGGGTGGCAAAACCGCTTCTGCTGCTGGCGGATTTCAGACGCCGCGAGTATCTGCACTATAATCTGGCCTCGTTTGTGATTGGTTTTGCGGCCTACACTAATGTGTTTTTTATTGCACTGTTTTTACAGAAAGCACAGGGCTGGAATGCCCTTGAAGCAGGATGGCGGATGTCGCCGGAATTTATCGCCATGGCGCTGTTTGCATTCTCTTTCGGGCGGATCGCCCGCAAACTGAGTATCCGGCTGATCCTCGGTACCGGTCTGCTGCTGACCGCAGCATCCTGCGGGCTGATGACACTGCTGACACCGTATACGCCATATCCGCTGACAGGGCTGATGCTGTTTATGCTCGGCACCGGCATGGGGTTATCGATTCCCGCCACCGGGGCGCTGATTATGCATGCCGCTGACCCGGCGCGTTCCGGCGTGGCCTCGGCGACACTGAATATGATGCGCCAGACCGGTATGACGCTGGGAGTAGCACTGCTCGGCACCCTGATGATACAGCGGGCGGTCAGTATTGCGCAGCACCGTCAGCTGCCGTCAGCAGAGCAGCTTATCACCGGCGTACAGAGCGGAGAACTGACAAACGCAGTGCAGAATGCGGTTTATGAAGCCTTTGCGGGCGGGTTTAATCTGGCAATGGCAGGCGCAGCATTATCGGCAGTATGGATATTTATCCTGATATTTTATCCCCGCCGCCGCAAAATGCCGCAGGAAAACGGGAAAATAACCTTATAACAGAGAGGGTATATCCGTGGCGTGTATTTTGTGATTTATTAATCTGAACACAAAATAATAAAAAAACAGCTGTAAACAGGCACACACCACGGAGGCGTTATGTTTGAAAATCTGGGCATACTGAATATCGGTACTTATATTATCGGTGTTATTTTTATTATCCTCGTGCCGGGGCCGAACTCACTGTATGTCCTTAAATCCAGCGCGACATTCGGATACAAAAAAGGTTACCAGGCTGCGCTGGGCGTATTTACCGGTGATGCGGTACTGATCATGTTGTCATTTCTGGGGGTGGCCTCAGTGATTAAAGCCTCCCCGGCATTATTTACCGCCGTGCGTTACCTCGGTGCCGCGTATTTATTGTATCTGGGACTGAAAATCCTCTATGCCACGTTTATGCAGAAGAAGGGGCGTCATGAGGATAAACCGCTGAAAGCGGAAAATGCCTTTAATAAAGCGCTGATCCTGAGCCTGACAAACCCGAAAGCAATTCTGTTTTATGTCTCTTTCTTTATCCAGTTTATTGATTTTAATTATACCCATCCGGCGGTGAGCTACGGCGTGCTGGCGCTGATTCTGGAAACGGTCAGCTTTTTGTATCTCTCCTTTTTAATTTACAGCGGCACGAAGTTATCACAGTTTTTCCGCCACAAAAAACAGGCGGCAAAAGCGGGTAACAGTACCATCGGGCTGTTTTTCATGGGATTTGCCGCCAAACTGGCGCTGTTTACGGCGTAAAGACACTGCCTGTCTGCTAAAAGTGACGCTATACTGTGCCTGATTTTAAACAAGCAGGTATTCACGTGACTGACAGTACAACACCTTATAATAATGATGAATTCTGGATGAGGCAGGCGCTGGCGCTGGCGGAAGAGGCCGCACTGGCGGGGGAGATCCCGGTCGGGGCGGTGCTGGTGAAAGATAATCAGCGCATTGCAGGGGGCTTTAATCAGCCGATCCTCAGCCATGACCCGACGGCCCACGCTGAAATTGTCACGCTGCGCGGGGCCGGAGCGGTGCTGGAAAATTACCGGCTGACCGATGCCACACTGTATGTCACCCTCGAACCCTGCATGATGTGTGCCGGGGCACTGATCCACAGCCGGATCAAACGTCTGGTGTACGGCGCGGCAGAGCCCAAAACCGGCGCTGCGGGGTCATTTATTGATTTGCTGACCTTACCGCGTCTCAATCATTATATGGAAGTGACGGGAGGCGTGCTGGGGGAGGCGTGTTCGGCAATGCTCAGTGAATTTTTCCGCCGCCGCCGTGCGGAGAAAAAAGCCCTGAAAAAACAGAATACGGACAATCCGCAGACAGAAGGTGAGTGATCAGTATGGTGCGGCAGAGGTCAGAATCTCTGCCGTTTCTTCCTGCGGCTGCTGTAACCGCAGTTCTTCCTGATGTAAATCGAGATAGCCCTGCAAACTGAGCTGGTAACGGCGTACCCCTTCCACATAGCGGTAAGCTTCATGACCGCGCGCATAGCCGTATGGCAGAGACTGATAATAGGCTTTTTTGCTCAGCAGCGGCAGACGGGATTTCACATCCAGCCAGCTGTCCGGGTTCGCCCCCTGCATTTCGGTCAGTTTGCGGACATCCAGCATATGGCCGTAGCCCATATTATAAGCCGCCAGGGCAAACCAGATTTTTTCATCTTCCGGGATAGAGTCCGGCAGTTTATCCATCAGATAATTAATATATGTCCCGCCGCCCTTGATGCTCTGTTCGGGGTCAAGGCGATCCTCAATCCCGAAGAAATCCGCGGTTGGTCGTGTCAGCATCATAATGCCGCGCACGCCGGTTGGTGAGGTGGCGGTCGGGTTCCAGTGTGATTCCTGCCAGGCAATCGCCGCCAGGATCTGCCAGTCCATTTTTCCGGCGTACTTTTCAAACAGCGGGCGGTAAGTGGCCAGCTGGGTATTGATGGCATTAATAAAGGTTTTGGTATCCACATAATTAAACTGGTTCATGTGGCTGAAATACTTCTCTTCCAGGCGTGCCAGAGTGTCGGTTTCCCGTGTCTGGTTAAAAAAATCGAGCAGGGCGGCGTTCAGGCTGCTGTCTTCGCTGCGTTTCAGATACCAGGTCAGCGGCTGATTTTCCGTGATCTCAAAGGCGACCGTGACATTCGGGTGAATATGCTGCTCCTGTGCCACGCTGACGGAGTCACTGACGACATAATCAATCTCACCTTTTGCCAGCCGCTGGAGAAGGTGGCTGCTGTTTTTATCGGTAACCTCGCGGATGTCCAGATCCGGATATTTATCTGCTTTAAGCTGGCGGAGCAGCCGGGCGTGAGCACTGCCGGCCGTGACCCAGACTGGGGAGCCGAGATCGCCCAAATCCCGCGGACGTTTGTTACCCATGCGGTAGAGAAGCTGCTGTGCCACGGTGTAGTAAGTCGGGCCGCTCAGCGCAGTGTCCAGGCGGTCTTCATTATAGATAAGCCCGGCAGCGAGCAGGTCGGCATCGTTATTGTCAAGGTCGCTGAACAGATCATTAACGCCGCTGCGTTCCCGCACCACCAGTTTTACACCGAGATAGTCCGCGAAACGCTGCGCCAGTTCGTAATCAAACCCGCTGGCCTGTCCCTGCTTATTAAAGCTGATAAGCGGTGATGCCATCGCGCTGACACGCAGCTCCCCCCGCGCGAGAATACGGTTGAGCTGCGGCTGCTGTGATGGCCAGCTGATATTGATAGCGATCAGCGCCGCAGCGAACAACGCGACGACGACGATGACGACGTAATTTAGTTTTTTATGTACCAAAGGCGTGTCTCACCGGTTACACAAAAAAATGCATTCTGAGGCATAAATTACCATGGTTATATTTCCAGTAATCGGACATTTTGCTCAACATTTTGTCGCTGTGCAACTTTATTCCGTTTTCAGGGGGGGAAATCCGGAAAAAATCCCGCCGGGAAAAAACGTCACGCAAACGGTTTCGTCGGCGTCAGTATTGCTCTATAATGTGCCCGTTTCCCCTCCGGGCCGATGGCTCTGCGTGTTAAAAAGAGAGAACTGACAACTATGGAAATTTTGCGTGGCTCACCTGTGTTATCTGCGTTTCGCGTATCAAAATTTATCAGCGCGTTCACTGAACACCACCTGCCGGTGACCAACATCTATGCGGAATATGTGCATTTTGCTGATCTTTCCGCACCCCTGACCGACGATGAGCACACCAAATTGCAGCAGCTGCTCCGCTACGGTCCGTCGCTGGCGGAACATGCGCCGGAAGGGATCCTGTTTCTTGTCACGCCGCGCCCGGGGACACTGTCTCCCTGGTCATCGAAAGCCACGGATATCGCGCATAACTGCGGTCTGTCAGCCGTTACCCGGCTGGAACGGGGGATTGCCTACTATATTACTGCCACAGGGCTGACAGAGAATGAACGTCAGCAGCTGAGTGTGCTGCTGCATGACCGCATGACAGAAACGGTGTTCAGTGAGCTGTCACAGGCTCAGGCGCTGTTTGCCCGTCATGAACCGGTACCGCTGACCGTGATCGATCTGTCCGGGCAGGGACGTGCGGCACTGGAAAAAGCCAATATTTCGCTGGGACTGGCGCTGGCGGAAGATGAAATCGATTATCTGGCGGATGCATTCACCAGACTCGGTCGTAATCCGTCCGATGCGGAACTCTATATGTTTGCTCAGGCAAACTCTGAACACTGCCGCCACAAGATTTTTAATGCTGACTGGGTGATTGACGGCGAAGAGCAGCCGAAATCCCTGTTTAAGATGATTAAAAACACCTTTGAACAGACACCGGATCATGTGCTGTCCGCCTATAAAGATAACGCAGCGGTGATGGAAGGCTCGTCTGTCGGGCGTTTCTTCCCTGAAGGGGAAGCGCGCAGCTATCAGTATCATCAGGAAGAGACCCATATCCTGATGAAAGTGGAAACCCACAACCACCCGACCGCCATTTCCCCGTGGCCGGGCGCGGCAACCGGCTCCGGCGGTGAAATCCGTGACGAAGGTGCGACCGGGCGCGGTGCCAAACCGAAAGCGGGATTAACCGGGTTTTCTGTCTCAAACCTGCGCATCCCGGGTTTTACCCAGCCGTGGGAGCAGGATTTCGGCAGACCGGATCGCATTGTCAGCGCGTATGACATCATGACCGAAGGCCCGCTCGGCGGCGCGGCATTTAATAACGAATTCGGTCGTCCGGCACTGCTCGGCTATTTCCGGACCTATGAAGAGAAAGTCAGCAGCCACAACGGTGAGGAACTGCGCGGTTACCATAAACCGATTATGCTGGCGGGCGGTATCGGCAATATCCGTGCTGACCACGTACAGAAAGGGGAGATCCCGCCGGGCGCGAAACTGATTGTATTGGGCGGTCCGTCGATGAATATCGGCCTGGGCGGTGGTGCGGCTTCCTCCATGACATCCGGTCAGTCGGATGCGGATCTGGATTTTGCCTCTGTGCAGCGCGATAACCCGGAAATGGAACGCCGTTGTCAGGAAGTGATCGACGCCTGCTGGCAACTGGGGGATAACAACCCGATTCTGTTTATCCACGATGTCGGCGCGGGTGGTCTGTCCAACGCCATGCCGGAGCTGGTCAGTGACGGCGGGCGCGGCGGACGTTTTGAGCTGCGTGATATTCTCAGTGACGAGCCGGGCATGAGCCCGCTGGAAATCTGGTGTAACGAATCCCAGGAACGTTATGTGCTGGCCGTCTCGCCGGCGCAGCTGCCGCTGTTTGAAGCACTCTGTCAGCGTGAGCGCGCGCCGTATGCGGTGATTGGTGAGGCGACAGAAAAACGTGACCTGATCCTGAATGACCGCCATTTTGATAATCAGCCGATTGATATGCCGCTGGATATCCTGCTGGGGAAAACCCCGAAAATGCGCCGCGATGTCACCACACTGACGGCGGAAGGCACACCGATTGACCGCCGTGATATCAATCTGCATGAAGCGGTAAAACGTGTGCTGCACTTACCGGCGGTGGCGGAAAAAACCTTTCTGATCACCATTGGTGACCGCACGGTGACCGGCATGGTTTCCCGCGATCAGATGGTCGGTCCGTGGCAGATCCCGGTGGCGGATTGCGCGGTGACCACTGCCAGCCTCGACAGTTATTACGGTGAGGCAATGTCCATCGGTGAACGTGCGCCGGTCGCACTGCTTGATTTTGCCGCGTCAGCGCGGATGGCGGTGGCGGAAGCGTTGCTGAATATTGCCGGTGTTCAGATTGGTGATATTAAACGGATTAAATTATCCGCTAACTGGATGGCTGCCGCCGGGCATCCGGGCGAAGATGCCGGGTTATATGCGGCGGTAAAAGCGGTGGGTGAGGAGTTATGTCCGGCGCTCGGCCTGACTATCCCGGTCGGTAAAGACTCGATGTCGATGAAAACCCGCTGGAATGAGCAGGGCGAAGAGCGTGAGATGACCTCGCCGCTGTCGCTGGTGATCACCGCATTTGCCCGCGTGGATGATGTGCGCCGGACAGTGACTCCGCAACTGCGGAGCGATGTGCCGAACCGTCTGCTGCTGGTGGATCTGGGAGAGGGCCGTAATACCCTCGGGGCGACTGCGCTGGCACAGGTGTATCGTCAGCTGGGACAGAAAGGGGCAGATCTGCGCAATCCGCAGGCACTGCGTGCATTCTTTGATACCATGCAGACGCTGGTACGGGATGAAAAACTGCTGGCGTATCATGACCGCTCGGACGGCGGTCTGTTTGTCACCCTGGCGGAAATGGCGTTTGCCGGACATTGCGGTGTGAATGCGGATATCAGTGCATTTGATGAGGATATTCTCGGCGCACTGTTTACCGAAGAGCCGGGCGCCGTGCTTCAGGTGCGTGAAGCGGATCTGGATGGCGTAGTGCAGGCCTTCACCGATGCCGGGCTGGCAGATATGCTGCATGTTCTCGGAGATGCTGTGCCGGGGGATGATTTCATTATCCGCAGCCATAATACGGAAGTCTATCACCAGTCCTGCCGTGAACTGCGGATCATGTGGGCAGAAACCACCTGGCAGATGCAGCGTCAGCGTGATAACCCGGCCTGTGCCGATGAAGAGCACGAAGCGAAACAGGATCTGACAGACCCGGGCCTCAACGTGGTACTGACGTTCGATCAGAATGAGGATATCGCTGCGCCGTATATTGCAAAAGGCGTGCGTCCGCGTGTTGCGGTGCTGCGTGAGCAGGGGGTTAACTCCCATGTGGAAATGGCGGCGGCTTTCCACCGTGCCGGTTTTGATGCTATTGATGTGCATATGAGTGATCTGCTGAACGGGCACCTTCCGCTGGACAATTTTCAGGCGCTGGTTGCCTGTGGCGGCTTCTCTTACGGTGATGTGCTGGGTGCCGGTGAAGGCTGGGCGAAATCGATTCTGTTTAATCTGCAGGTACGGGATGAATTTGCACAGTTCTTTGCACGTCCGGACACCTTATCGCTCGGGGTCTGTAACGGCTGTCAGATGATGTCAAACCTGCGGGATCTGATCCCGGGGGCGGATTTATGGCCGCGCTTTACCCGTAACCGCTCTGAACGTTTTGAAGCGCGTTTCAGTCTGGTTGAAGTGGCACAAAGCCCGTCACTGCTGCTGAGCGGCATGGCCGGTTCGCGGATGCCGATTGCGGTGTCTCACGGCGAAGGGCTGGCGGAATTCCGTGATGCGGCACATCAGCAGGCGCTGACGGAACGCGGCCTGGTCGCGCTGCAATATGTGGATAACTACGGGCAGATCACCGAACGCTATCCGGCGAACCCGAACGGTTCACCGGCCGGTATCACGGCAGTCACCACCGATGACGGACGCGCGACCATTATGATGCCGCATCCGGAGCGTGTCTTCCGTACGGTCAGCAACTCATGGCATCCGGAAAACTGGGGCGAGGACGGACCGTGGCTGCGGATCTTCCGCAATGCCCGTAAACAATTCGGTTGATTTTTCATTTGGTTACCGGTTCTGCGGCGGGGTTATCCCCGCCGTTTTTTTATCTGTTTGCCGAAAAAACATCCGGTGTGTCACAGAAAAGCGACAACAGGGTTTGTGAGTGTCGTTAAAAGGGGACATTTAACTGATTGATATATAAAGAGATGAAAAAGAACAAAAAAGACTGTCGCAAATCAGAGACGGTTTTTCATAAAATAGGGGCAAAACCGGATTCTTATGTGACCATGACCGTATCCTGAAAAGAGTAAAGCTGTTTTTAAAAATATTTATCCTTTAATAACAATGGATTGATTTTTATTTTCCAAAGTTGGCACGGCAGTTGCAATATCTTCTTCAGTTGCTCATTCAATTTTTTATGTCGGCCCGCAATAAGGCGGAAACATGCCACATAAGCCCGGGAATGATGCCAGAGTAAGGTGCCTACCGTCCGTTAATACCGATAACTGCGCAAGCTTTATCAGACACAGGGCGACACGTTGAGTGAGGCACCACCTTAATCTCACTGACGGGACGGCAGGAAACTGTCGTCCCGTCATCATTTTATACCTTCCCTGCGTCTTTTCTGTTCTCTTTTTCGCACTGATGCATGCTGAGACTTTTCTCTTATCCCGGAACCGGTTAGCATCATGCACATGACAACAGGTTAAGAGATGACAATCTTGAAAAAATGGCGATTATTTCCGCGTTCGCTGCGTCAGCTGGTCGTGGTGGCATTCTGTCTGGTATTGCTGCCGTTGCTGGGACTGGCGTGGCAGGCGTATCAGAGTCTTGATGAGCTGAGTAATCAGGCGGCGCAAATCAGTATCTCAACCGTACAGGATGCGCGGCGCAGTGAGGAAATGTCGAGCCTGGCGCTGGAAATGGAGCGCAGCTATCGTCAGTACTGTGTGCTGGGAAATGAAACCCTGAAAAATGTCTGGCACAAACAGTATCTCCGCTATGAGGACTATCTCGTCCGCCAGAAGCAATCCACCCCCGATCCGCGCTATACTGATGATATCGCCGCCAGCCTCGGACAGTTATCTGTCCTGCAGTGTGAAAATGGTGAGCCGGTTGCCGCCATGACCACCCACCTGGAAGCCTTTGCCCGCAGTAATGCTGATCTGGTACAGGCTATCCGTGAGGCGAATTTCCGGCGCGGTGAGGAACTCCAGAATGCTATCGCGCGCAAAGGCCAGTCATTCGGCTGGCAGAGCCTGCTGGTATTTGTTCTGAGCACCGGACTGATTATTCTGTTTACCCGTATGATTATCGGACCGGTGAAGGTGATTGAACGGATGGTTAACCGTCTGGGAGAAGGGCGTAACCTGATACAGCGCCTTGATAATTTTAACGGCCCGAGAGAACTGCGTTCGCTGGCGCTGCGGATTGTCTGGCTGAGTGAGCGTCTTGACTGGCTGGAGTCTCAGCGTCACGAATTTTTGCGCCATATTTCCCATGAACTGAAAACACCGCTGGCCAGTATGCGGGAAGGTACTGAACTGCTGGCAGATGAAGTGGCGGGACCGCTGACGGCGGATCAAAAAGAGGTGGTATCAATACTGAGTGAAAGCAGCCGCCATTTACAGGTGCTGATTGAACAGCTGCTGGAGTATAACCGCACCCTGGTGGACAGCCCGACAGAAGCCAAATGGGTTAACCTCGATACGGTAGTACACGAGGTGGTCAGCGCCCACAGCTTACCGGCGAGAAGCAAAGAAATCACGACGGAAGTCGGGCTGGATGAAACCAGTGTCTGGGCTGAACCGGTCTTATTAACACGTGTACTCGATAATCTCTACTCAAATGCGGTACACTATGGCGCTGAATCGGGTAAGATCCGGATAACCAGCCGGAAAGCCGGTCAGCATATACAGATAGATGTCGCCAATACCGGCACACCGATCCCGGAAGAAGAACAGGAAATGATCTTCGAACCGTTCTACCAGGGTTCGCTGCAGCGCAAAGGTGCGGTCAAAGGCAGCGGGCTGGGGCTGAGTATTGCCCGGGATTGTATTAACCGGATGGGCGGCGAACTGATATTAGTCGGTTCTGAAGGTGCGGATGTGTGCTTCCGTATTCAGCTTCCGTTCCACACCTTACTGGAATAACAGGTCAGCATTAATTTGAAAATGACATTTAAGTCCCTGATTGCCGCCGTCCCGCTGTTGCTGGCCGGTTGTGTAAAAACCGCAACGCCGCCGGATCTTTCCGCGCTGGCGTCTGTCGTCCTGCCGCAGGAGCGGACAACAGATTACCGGATTGCGGATTGTCACGCTATCTGGGAACTCAACTCTGCGGCTGCGACAGAAAATGCGCTTTACTGGCTGCGGATGATGGATTGCGCTGATTTGCTCAGCAGTGATACGGCCCGCATTATGGCGGGAAAAATCACCCCGGACAGTTGGGATTCCGCGCTGCGCCAGAGTATTTTACTCAATAACACCGGCAGCCCGGCCAGTGATAAACGTAAGGTGCTTGAGACCCTGAATACTTACAGTACCGGGTTCCCGGTATCACTGCGCCCGCTGATGACCCTGTGGCGTGCTCAGCTGAAACAGGCGATTACACTGAGTGATGAACGCCAGCGTTACCGCCGCCTGCAGAGTGATACTGACGGCCGGATTGATCAGCTGCGTGCGGTCAATGCCCGGCTGCAGTTTGAACTGCAGAATACTACCCGCAAGCTGGAAAACCTGAGCAACATCGAGCGCCAGCTGGCCGGTCGTAAACAACCGACCAAAGCGGATACGGAACTGGAAAGTACCCTCGAAGAGCGCCGCGAGGCATTAGAAGAGGCGGCAGGTACGGCAGAGCCGAAACCGGCGGAAGCCAAACCTGCTGATGTTAAACCGGCGGAAGCCAAACCGGCAGAAGCTAAACCTGCTGATGTTAAACCGGCAGAAACTAAACCGGCAGAACCGAAAGCCGCAGAAACCAAACCGGCACAGGATAAAAAGGAGTAACCCCGGCATGACAGTACGCCGCAGCGCAAACTTATTATTGGTTGATGATGATCCGGGCTTACTGAAACTGCTGGGCATGCGCCTGAGCAGTGAAGGTTTCCGGGTATCAACGGCAGAAAGCGGCCCTGACGCGCTGAAGGTACTCAATAAAGAAAAAATCGATCTGGTTATCAGCGACCTGAGGATGGATGAAATGGACGGTATGGCACTGTTTGCCGAGATCCAGAAAACCCATTCCGGTATGCCGGTGATCATCCTGACGGCCCACGGCTCCATTCCGGATGCGGTGGCTGCCACCCGTGAGGGCGTGTTCAGTTTTCTGACCAAACCGGTGGATCGCGATGCGTTATATAAAGCGATTGACGATGCGCTGGCCCTCTCCACCACCACGGTCAGTGATGAATCCTGGTGTGAGAGCATTGTGACCCGCAGTCCGCTGATGCTGCGTCTGTTGGAACAGGCGCGTATGGTGGCGCAATCCGATGTCAGTGTGCTGATCAACGGCCAGAGCGGTACCGGGAAAGAGGTACTGGCACAGGCCATTCACAAAGCCAGCCCGAGAGCGAAAAAGCCCTTTATTGCCATTAACTGCGGCGCGCTGCCGGAACAGCTGCTGGAATCAGAGCTGTTCGGTCATGCCAAAGGGGCTTTTACCGGTGCGGTGAGCAGCCGGGAAGGGCTGTTTCAGGCGGCAGAGAGCGGCACACTGTTCCTCGACGAAATCGGGGATATGCCGATGCCGCTGCAGGTCAAGCTGCTGCGTGTTCTCCAGGAGCGCAAAGTGCGCCCGCTCGGCAGTAACCGCGACATTGATATTGATGTCCGCGTCATTTCCGCGACACACCGCGATTTACCCAAGGCGATGGAAAAACACGAATTCCGTGAAGATCTCTACTACCGCCTCAATGTGGTTAACCTGAAAATTCCGACACTCCATGAGCGGGCGGAAGATATCCCGCTGCTGGCCAATCATATTCTGCGCGAAGCGGCGAAAAAACATAAGCCGTTTGTCCGCAGCTTCTCTCCGGATGCCATGAAATGCCTGATGGGCGCGAGCTGGCCGGGCAACGTCCGTCAGCTGCTGAACGTTATCGAGCAGTGCGTGGCGCTGTCTACCGTACCGGTGATCAGTGAGGCGCTGGTGACACAGGCGCTGGAAGGGGAAAACACGGCATTGCCGACCTTTGCGGAGGCCCGTAACCAGTTTGAACTCAACTATTTACGCAAACTTCTCCAGATGACCAAAGGTAACGTGACCAATGCAGCCCGTCTGGCGGGGCGTAACCGGACAGAGTTCTATAAATTACTGTCCCGGCATGAGCTGGATGCGGCCGACTTTAAAGAATAAGCAAAGAATCGGTGCGAACCGGCACATTTTGCTATCATCTTCATTATTAGCTGTTTTATTATTAATTTTTACATACGGTGAGATCTATCCCGGGAGAACAGGATTTTATGCGTCGTACACTTAATATCGCCCTGGCCCAACTGAATTTTCTGGTCGGAGATATCGAAGGCAATGGTGAACGTATTCTGAAAACCATGGCGGAACAGCGGGCGGCAGGGGCTGATCTGGTCATGTTTTCCGAACTGGCATTGTCCGGGTATTCACCGGAAGACCTGGTTTTCCGTCCTGATTTTCATCAGCGGATAGTGCAGAGCCTCACCCTGATCCAACAGGCCAGCGGTGACTGTGCTGTGCTGGTGGGGCACCCGTGGCAGGAAAACGGTCACATCTATAATGCCCTCTCGTTCTTTGAGAAAGGGGCACTCCGCGCACGCTATTTCAAACAGGAACTGCCGAACTACGGTGTGTTTGATGAAAAACGCTGGTTTACGGCAGGGACAGAAACCTGTGTAATCGATTTTCGCGGTTATCGCCTCGGGTTACTCATTTGTGAGGATATCTGGACTGACGGCCCGGTGGATGCCCTGAAAGCGGCGGGTGCGGAAATCATTCTGACACTGAATGCGTCACCGTATTCCACTGATAAAATTGATACCCGGGATGTACTGATACAGGCGCACTGCCGCCGTACCGGGCTGCCGCTGGTCTATCTCAACCAGGTCGGCGGCCAGGATGAGCTGATTTTTGATGGTGATTCTGCAGTTTTCGCCGCAGATGGCAGTGTAACGCATCGTCTTGCGGCGTTTTCAGAGCAAATCGCGCAGTGTCAGTTTACGGATTTAACGATCACGCCGATGGCGGATCCGGCACCGTCATTGTCTGTTCTGGCTCAGGTTTATCAGGGGCTGGTGCTGGCGACACGGGATTATGTCCGCAAAAACGGTTTTCAGGGGGCGCTGCTGGGTCTGTCCGGCGGGATAGACTCCGGCCTGACCGTTGCGATTGCCGCGGATGCACTGGGCAGAGATAAAGTGCAGGCGGTGATGATGCCGTTCCGCTACACCTCCGATATCAGCATCCACGATGCCCGTGAGCAGGCAGAGCTGCTGGGGGTGGAATTTGATGTGGTGTCGATTGAGCCGATGTTTGACGCCTTTATGCACGAACTGGCACCGAAATTCGCCGGAACGCCGGTGGATACTACCGAAGAGAATTTACAGGCGCGTTGCCGGGCGGTGATCCTGATGGCGATGTCCAATAAACGCCGCCGCATTGTGCTGACCACCAGTAATAAAAGCGAGTGCGCTGTCGGTTACTCCACATTGTACGGGGATATGGCCGGGGGCTTTAACGTCCTGAAAGATGTGCCGAAAACCATGGTGTTTGAACTGGCAAGATACCGCAACACACTCTCTCCGGCGATTCCGGAGCGGGTTATTACCCGTCCGCCGTCAGCAGAACTGGCGCCGGGTCAGCTGGATCAGGACAGTCTACCGCCGTATGACATCCTTGACGCTCTGCTGGCAGGATATGTTGAAAAAGACATGTCCGCCGATGAATTGATCGCCGCCGGGTTTGATGAAGCGGTGGTCCGCAAGGTTATCCGGCTGGTGGATATTAATGAATACAAACGCCGCCAGTCACCGGTAGGACCGCGCATTACCGCCCGGAACTTTGGCAAAGATCGCCGTTACCCGATTACATCCGGGTTTGGCCGCAAAAATTGGTAACAGGATCTGACAATGAAAAAGATTGAGGCAATTATTAAGCCGTTTAAACTCGATGATGTCCGCGAAGCCCTGGCTGAAGTCGGGATCACCGGGATGACCGTAACAGAGGTGAAGGGGTTCGGTCGTCAGAAAGGGCATACCGAACTGTACCGCGGCGCGGAATATATGGTGGATTTTCTGCCGAAGGTGAAAATTGAAATTGTTGTCGCCGATGACATTCTGGAAACCTGCGTGGAAACCATTATGCAGACGGCGCAGACCGGCAAAATCGGTGACGGTAAAATCTTTGTGTTCGATGTGGCACAGGTTGTCCGGATCCGTACCGGGGAACAGGATGAAGATGCTATCTGAGTTCTGCTGAGCATCCCTGCAAATCATACTTATCCGGCGGCTGTTATTTCTGACACCGCCGGATTTTTTTATCTGTCAGCAAAAGGAGAAGGCAGTGCGGGCAATACATGTGCGGGTAATACAATGGATCGTTGCGGTATGTGCGGTGGTGATTATGCTGGTGATGGCCGGTATTATTATTCTGCAGTCAGCACTGAAAGACCCCGGTCAGCATGAATTGCCGGCGCTGTTTGCGCAGGTTTCCGGGATGAATTTAAATAAAGAAGAACGTGACGAGCTGGAAACGTGTATTAATTCAGCCAAGGTGATGTATTTCTCACAGGCAGTCAAAAAATGTGCGAACCGGGCACGGTATAAGAACTGACAGATAAAAAAAAGAGTAACAGTGAACCGGGCGAAAGGATGGGATAGATATAAATTCGGCGGTTATGTCACTGTTACTCAAATGTGCATTTACTTCAGCACATACGCTGAATACTCAGCGTGTTGTTATTGTTGTTCTGTCGCGATTATAAAACTTTGTGCGGACCGAAACATTCATAATGGATCTGGTCTGCACTGACGCCCATTGCGGTCAGCTGACGCGCAATGTGCTGCATAAAGGCCACCGGGCCGCACAGGTAATAATGGCGGGTTTTACTGAGCAGGATATCCTGCTGAGCGGTTAAATCCATCAGCCCGGTCAGGTGCGGATGCGCTTCATCAGCACGCGGCTCTCTGTACCAGACGGTCTGGCTGAACGCCGGCAGCTGAGCACCAAACCGGTTTACTTCCTCCGCAAAGGCATGCACACCGCCGTGCTCTGCCGCATGCAGCCAGGTTACGTCCGCCGGATGCTGTTGTGCGGCGAGTGTTTGCAGCATAGCCATCATTGGTGTTAAGCCGACACCGGCGGAAATCAGAACCACCGGCGTTTCTTTTTCTGCCTCCAGGAAAAAATCCCCCAGCGGCGGCGTTAGTCTGATCACATCACCTTCCTGCACATTGGCGTGCAGCCAGCCGGAAATCGTGCCTTTGTCCTCACGTTTGACCGCAATCCGGTAGGTTTTACCGTCCGGTGCCTGTGTCAGAGAGTACTGGCGGATCTCCTGATTTTCCAGCGCCTCGTCATTGATATAGACACTGATATACTGCCCCGGACGGTAATCCGCGACAGGCTTGCCATCAACCGGTGCCAGTTCAAAACTGGTGATAAGTTCACTCTGTGGCTGTTTGCGGATCACGCGGAATTCACGCAGACCTTCCCATCCGCCCTGTGACGCCGCTTTTTCCTGATATAACCCGGCTTCACGCTGAATAAAGATATCTGCCAGTACGCCATACGCTTTACCCCAGGCGGTCAGCACTTCTTCACCCGGATTGAGTAACTCTTCAATGGTGGCCAGCAGGTTTTCCCCGACAATCGGGTAATGCTCAGGTTTGATCATCAGACTGGCATGTTTATTGGCAATTTTTTCCACTACCGCGCCCAGTGCGCCGAGGTTATCAATATTCATGGCATAGGCGCAGACCGCATTAAACAACGCTTCACGCTGCGCACCATTCTGCTGGTGGCTCATGGTGAAGATATCTTTTAATTCCGGATGCTGACGAAACATACGGTCATAAAAATGGGCGGTCAGTTTCGGGCCGGTGGCGGCAATCAGCGGGGCAGTGGATTTTACGGTGGCGATAGTTTGTGCATCGAGCATAGCAGGGCTCCTGAAAAAGCATCACATCAGTGTGAAATTTATAACATGCATTTTTTATGCAACTTATAATACAGGGCAGAATTTGTAAAGCGCAAATTTTTCTGCTGTTTCTGAAAATCCGCTGAAAATAGCGAAATTGATCAGTGAGCGTGGGTAAGGGGGGATCACAAATCCGGTATTGTGTCCGATGGACAGGATATTCTTATAAAATAATAAGTATGCTAATTACCTGATTTTACCGACATGCAATCGTTTGCGTATTTTTTGTTTCCGGGGCTATCTCAATTCAGAAAAAGGGTTTACACTGTAGGGCATTCGTCCCCGGAAAGGGGTGTTTTTTTATCGGCATCAGGCGAGTCAGGAGAAGCGAATGTTAAAGCGTGAAATGAATATTGCAGATTACGACCCACAACTCTGGCAGGCGATGAAAGACGAAGATCGTCGTCAGGAAGAGCACATTGAATTAATTGCCTCTGAGAACTACACCAGCCCGCGCGTTATGGAAGCTCAGGGCTCCCAGCTCACCAACAAATATGCGGAAGGATATCCGGGCAAACGCTACTACGGCGGCTGCGAATATGTGGATATCGTGGAACAACTGGCGATTGACCGTGCAAAAGAACTGTTCGGCGCAGATTATGCCAACGTTCAGCCGCACTCAGGCTCCCAGGCTAACGTTGCAGTGTACTCCGCACTGCTGTCACCGGGCGATACTGTATTAGGGATGAATTTAGCGGAAGGCGGTCACCTGACTCACGGCTCTCCGGTAAACTTCTCCGGTAAACTGTACAATATCGTCCCTTACGGTATCGATTCTGCCGGTAAAATCGATTATGACGATGTCGCTGAACAGGCGAAAAAACATCAGCCGAAAATGATCATCGGCGGCTTCTCTGCTTATTCCGGTGTGGTTGACTGGGCGAAAATGCGCGAAATCGCTGACAGCATCGGTGCTTACCTGTTTGTTGATATGGCCCACGTAGCCGGTCTGGTTGCTGCGGGTGTTTATCCTAACCCGGTTCCGCATGCTCACGTTGTCACCACCACCACGCACAAAACCCTGGCGGGTCCGCGCGGCGGGATGATCCTCGCAAAAGGCGGTGATGAAGATCTGTACAAAAAACTGAACTCAGCCGTATTCCCGGGCAACCAGGGTGGCCCGCTGATGCACGTTATCGCCGGTAAAGCAGTGGCGTTAAAAGAAGCAATGGAGCCTGAATTTAAAGCAAATCAGGTCCAGGTTGTGAAAAATGCCAAAGCAATGGTTGAAGTCTTCCTGAACCGTGGTTATAAAGTGGTGTCCGGCGGTACTGAGAACCATCTGTTCCTGGTGGATCTGGTCGATAAAGACATCACCGGTAAAGATGCGGATGCGGCACTGGGCCGTGCAAACATCACTGTCAACAAAAACAGTGTGCCGAACGATCCGAAGAGCCCGTTTGTGACCTCCGGTATCCGTGTCGGTTCCCCGGCGATCACCCGCCGCGGCTTCAAAGAAGCAGAAGCCCGTGAACTGGCCGGCTGGATGTGTGACGTGTTAGATAACCTCAATGATGAAGCGACCATTGAAGCTGTGAAACAAAAAGTTCTGGCTATCTGCGCGAAATATCCGGTTTACGCATAATCGCGTTACCAATCTGATGTAACCAAAACCCGCTTCGTTCGCCGCGAGCGGGTTTTTTGTATTCCTGAAAGGAGAGGCAGATGTTTGTTCCGTCATCGCTCTGGCTGGCGCTTGATTATTTTACGTATTTTTTTTCCTACGGGATTTTTCTTCCCTACTGGGGCGCATGGCTGAAAGGTGAAGGGCATGATGTGGCAACGGTCGGTATGCTGCTCAGTGTGGGGCTGGTGGCGCGTTTCGTTGGCAGCCTGTTTATCACACCGCTGTTTAAAGACCCGTCACGGCTGATTTTTGCCCTGAGGCTGATGGCGCTCTGCGCTTTTCTGTTCGCGGTGGCGTTTTATTTCGGCTCGCACTGGCTCTGGCTCTTCTTTGTCATGGCCGGATTTAACCTCTTTTTCTCCCCGATGATCCCGCTGGGGGATTCCCTTGCCGCGACCTGGCAAAAACAGTTCCCGATGGACTACGGCTCGATCCGTGTCTGGGGTTCAGTGGCCTTTATCATTGCCACCTCGGTTACCGGGATGCTGATGGATATCTGGAAGCATGAGGTGATCCTGGCAGCATTAGTGGTCAGTACCGGAACTCTGCTGCTGACGTCGCTGCTGCGTCCGCGCATTATGCCGTCCGGGGAAATGAAACAGCGCGGGCCGCAGGTGAGTTTCCGTGTTCTGCTGAAAGATAATGTCGTTGTTCGTTTTCTGCTGTGTGTGAGTCTGTTACAGGGGGCACATGCCGCTTATTACGGTTTCAGTGTGATTTACTGGCAGAAAGTCGGCTATTCTGATGCCGCGATTGGTTATCTCTGGTCACTGGGCGTAGTGGCGGAAGTCATTGTCTTTACCTTCAGTAATAAACTGTTCCGCCGCTGGAGTGCGGCCAGCTTGTTACTGCTTTCCGGTATCTGCGGTATTCTGCGCTGGTCACTGCTGGGCATGTCGGCGGCGCTGCCGGTGCTGATTGTGGCGCAGATCCTGCACAGCGGCACCTATACTGTATGCCATCTGGCGGCGATGCGTTTTATCGGTGCGCGCAAATCCACGGAAATCATTCCGTTACAGGCGGCGTATTCCGCACTGGCAATGGGCGGGGCGATTGCGGTGATGACGCTGGTGGCGGGATATCTGTATGAGGATATCCACGGCGGCATATTTTATCTGATGGCGCTGACGGTGGTTCCTGCGCTGTTCCTGCGCCCGAAAGTCCGGCCGCAGACCCCTGAAAACGCATAATAAAAAAGGGTTATGACGAAAGTCATAACCCTTTTTCACATCTGGCGGAACAGAATCAGCGTTTCAGTGACTCAGTCAGCTCATCACGCATTTCTGCCAGCAGTTCGCGGACCACGCGCGGGCTGCCTGCAACGATGTTACCGCTGTCGATATAACGGTGATCACCGGTGAAATCAGTAACGATACCGCCCGCTTCACGGACCAGCAGTTCACCGCCGAGGAAATCCCATGGTTTCAGGCCGATTTCAAAGAAACCGTCCACACGGCCGGCAGCGAGATACGCCAGATCCAGTGCGGCAGAGCCGGTGCGGCGGAAATCTGAACAGCGGGTGAACAGTTTGCCGAGGATTTTGATATAGGTATCAGCGTGGTGTTTGGCTTTGAACGGGAAGCCGGTCGCCAGTACCGCGCCGTCGAGATCACGTGCAGTGGCGCCGCGCAGACGGTAGCCGTTTAACTGTGCGCCCTGACCACGGACCGCAGAGAATAATTCGTTACGCATCGGATCGTAAACAACCGCCACTTCAGTGCGGCCTTTGATACGGAATGCGATAGATACCGCGAAGTGCGGGAGACGTTTGACGAAGTTGGTGGTGCCATCCAGGGGATCAATCACCCATTGCATATCATGTTCTTCACCGAGTAACTCACCGCACTCTTCGGAGATAATAGTGTGCTTCGGATAAGATTTGCGGATGATCTCGATAATCATCTGCTCGGCTTCGCGATCCACGTTGGTCACAAAGTCATTGGAACCTTTCTGAGTAGTCTCAACAGTGTCAGGCATTTCATAGTGTTTGGCAATCAGGTTGCCGGCCTTACGTGCAGCACGTATGGCGATGGTAAGCATCGGATGCATGGGGTTGTCCACCGGGATGTTAAAGAACGAAAATAAACGCGGCAGAGTATAACAGGTGATCGTCAATCTGACTATTCTTGTGTTAAGATATTGCGATAATTTCTCAAAGAAAGTGTGTTATGTCCGAAAATATCCGAATCGTCCTGGTGGAAACCTCACATACAGGCAATATGGGCTCCGCTGCGCGGGCGATGAAAACAATGGGGTTATCCAACCTTTATCTGGTTAATCCGCAGGTACAGCCGGACTCTCACGCCATCGCGCTGTCTGCCGGTGCCAGTGACGTTATCGGCAATGCAAAGATTGTCAGCACCCTGGATGAGGCGATTGCCGGTTGTGAACTGGTGATTGGCACCAGCGCCCGGTCACGTACACTGCCGTGGCCGATGGTTGAACCGCGTGAATGCGGGGAAAAAAGTGTTAAAATCGCACAGACCGCACCGGTCGCGATTATTTTCGGCCGTGAACGGGTCGGGCTGACCAACGATGAATTACAGAAGTGTAATTACCATCTTTATATTCCGACCAACCCGGAATACGGTTCTCTGAACCTGGCGATGGCGGTGCAACTGGTCAGTTATGAGATCCGGATGGCATTTCTTGCCTCTCAGAATGAGAGCGAACCGGCAAATAATGATGAGGCAGATGAGGTACACTATCCGCCGGCGGATGATATGGAGCGGTTTTACACGCATCTGGAATCGGTTCTCAATGAATCCGGTTTTATCCGCAAAGCACATCCGGGTCAGATTATGAACCGTCTGCGCCGCTTATTTACCCGCGCGCATCCGGAAACACAGGAGCTGAATATCCTGCGGGGTATCCTGACTTCTGTTGAGAAATGGGCGAAAAAATAGTTGAGTAAATTACTGGGTTAAATAGTTGACTAAATTACTCAGGAATGACACAATTTCTTCACCATTTATCACGGGGATCCGGTTATGAGACTGACATCAAAAGGGCGCTATGCGGTAACCGCTATGCTCGACGTAGCGCTGCACTCCCATGAGGGGCCCGTACCACTGGCTGACATTTCTGAACGTCAGGGTATCTCTCTCTCTTATCTTGAGCAACTCTTCTCCCGTCTGCGTAAAAACGAGCTGGTTTCCAGCGTTCGCGGGCCGGGCGGCGGGTATCTTCTGGCACGCGGTGCCGGTGAGATTTTCATTGCTCAGGTCATCTCAGCCGTCGATGAATCCGTTGATGCGACCCGCTGTCAGGGAACCCGGGAAGGCTGTCAGGGCGGTGACCGCTGTCTGACACACGCGCTGTGGCGTGACCTGAGTGACCGTATTACTGATTTCCTAAGCAGTATCAGTCTGGAAGAGTTAGTAAATCATAAAGAAGTGATTGATGTTGCTGATCGCCAGGATGATAAACGTCGTGCACATAATCTGGCAATTAACGAAACGATTATCAATCTGCAAGCATAAGCAGAAACCTGCGTTAACAACGCAACCGTAGTTCATGGAGCAATTGAGCGATGAAATTACCGATTTATTTAGATTACTCAGCAACCACCCCGGTTGATCCGCGTGTTGCTGAAAAAATGATGCAATGCCTCACAATGGACGGCATCTTCGGCAACCCGGCGTCACGTTCCCACCGCTTTGGCTGGCAGGCCGAAGAGGCCGTCGATATTGCCCGTAACCAGATTGCTGATCTGGTCGGTGCTGATCCGCGTGAAATTGTGTTTACTTCCGGTGCCACCGAGTCTGACAACCTGGCGATCAAAGGGGCTGCCAAATTCTATGAGAAAAAAGGCAAGCACATTATTACCTGTAAAACTGAGCACAAAGCGGTACTCGATACCTGCCGTCAGTTAGAGCGCGAAGGGTTTGAAGTGACCTATCTTGCGCCGCAGCGTAATGGCCTGATCGACCTGGCTGAACTCGAAGCCGCAATGCGTGAGGACACCATTTTAGTTTCCGTCATGCATGTGAATAACGAAATTGGTGTGATTCAGGATATCGGCGCTATCGGTGAACTGTGCCGCAGCAAAGGGATCATTTTCCATGTGGATGCCACCCAGAGCGTCGGTAAAGTCCCGGTTGATTTAAGCAAACTGAAAGTGGATCTGATGTCCTTCTCCGGCCATAAGATTTACGGCCCGATGGGTATCGGCGCACTGTATGTCCGCCGCAAGCCGCGTATCCGCATTGAAGCGCAGATGCACGGTGGTGGTCACGAGCGCGGTATGCGTTCAGGTACTCTGGCAGTGCATCAGATTGTCGGTATGGGTGAAGCTTACCGTATCGCCAAAGAAGAGATGGCCGCGGAAGCTGAGCGTCTGTCCGCACTGCGTATGCGTCTGTGGAACGGTATCAAAGATATCGAAGAAACCTATCTGAACGGTTGCCCGGAGCATTCCGCACCGAATATTCTTAACGTCAGTTTCAACTATGTTGAGGGTGAATCCCTGATGATGGCGCTGAAAGACCTCGCGGTATCATCCGGTTCTGCCTGTACGTCCGCCAGCCTGGAGCCGTCTTATGTTCTGCGTGCCCTGGGTATGACCGACGAACTGGCGCACAGCTCAATCCGCTTCTCTCTGGGTCGTTTCACGACAGAGGAAGAGATTGACTATGCTATCAAACTTATCCATAACGCAATTGGCCGCCTGCGCGATCTTTCCCCGCTGTGGGAAATGCACAAGCAAGGTGTTGATATTAACAGCATTGAATGGTCACACCACTAATCAGACGGTTTCAGGAGTATAAACAATGGCTTATAGCGATAAAGTAATCGATCACTACGAAAACCCGCGCAACGTCGGCTCATTCGACAACGAAGACCCGACTGTCGGCAGCGGCATGGTGGGGGCACCGGCCTGTGGTGACGTGATGAAGTTACAGATCAAAGTTGACGATAACGGCGTGATTGAAGACGCGCGTTTCAAAACCTACGGCTGCGGCTCGGCGATTGCGTCAAGCTCACTGGTGACTGAGTGGATGAAAGGGAAGACCCTGGATGAAGCAGAAGCCATCAAAAATACCGCGATTGCGGAAGAACTGGAATTACCACCGGTGAAAATTCACTGCTCGATTCTGGCTGAAGATGCGATCAAAGCAGCAATTGCGGATTACAAAAGTAAACGCCGGGGCAACTAATAGCCCGCCGCTGCTGATATGCAGCAGGTAAAACAATAAAATAATGGCGGATACTGATCTCATCGGTCATCCGCCATACTGGTTTATAGAGCGAGGTGTGTAATGTCCGTTTCTCTTACAGAAAGTGCGGCAAACCGGGTCACCAGTTTTCTGGCAAACCGTGGTAAAGGAGTAGGTCTGCGGTTAGGCGTGAGAACCTCCGGTTGCTCTGGTATGGCTTACGTACTTGAATTTGCCGATGTCATTAATGAAGATGATGTCGTCTTTGAAGATCACGGCGTAAAAGTGATCATCGACGGAAAAAGTATTGTTTATCTTGACGGTACGGAAGTGGATTTCGTGAAGGAAGGGTTAAACGAAGGGTTTAAATTCAATAACCCGAACGTCAACAGCGAATGCGGCTGCGGCGAGAGTTTCCACGTTTAACTGATCCATTTATCCGCGAAGAGAACACGATGAACTATTTTTCCCTGTTCAGCCTGCCTGTGCGTTATGACCTTGACACACAGGTACTTGCCGGTCGTTATCAGGATTTGCAGCGCCAGTATCACCCGGACAGATTTGCTGCCGGTGATGCGAAAGAACAAGCGCAGGCACTGACGATGGCCGCGACCATCAATGACGCCTACCAGTCCCTGAAACATCCCCTGAAACGCGCGGAATATATGCTGCTGTTACATGATATTGATATCAATAATGAACAGCACACAATGCATGATACCGCATTTCTGATGGAGCAGCTGGAGCTGCGCGAAGCCCTCGATATCATTGAACAGAAACAGGACAGTGATGCACTGGCCGGTTTTGCTGCCACTATCACTAAAATGACAAAAACCCGGATGGCAGAGATGATTCGTCAGCTGGATGACGAAGAGTGGGCCGCTGCGGCGGACAGCGTGCGTAAATTACGATTTTTAAGTAAACTGACGCAACAAATTGAAAATCTTGAAGAACGTTTGCTCGACAGTTTCTAGGGGAAAATATGGCACTGTTACAAATCAGCGAACCGGGACAGGCTCCCGCCCCGCATCAGCGCCGCCTTGCTGCGGGTATTGATTTAGGCACCACTCATTCACTGGTCGCCACTGTGCGCAGTGGTGAAACAGACGTGCTGCCCGACCACGAAGGGCGTTATTTACTGCCTTCTGTCGTGCAGTACAGCGCGGACAGCCGCCTGGTCGGCTGGGATGCCCGTGCAAACGCAGCGGCAGATCCTCAGAATACCATTATCTCTGTCAAACGCATGATGGGACGCTCACTGACCGATATCACGCAGCGCTACCCTGATTTACCGTATCAGTTACAGGCAGGCGAAAACGGCCTGCCAATCATCCGCACAGCAGCCGGATTGACAGATCCTGTCCGTGTTTCGGCGGATATTCTGTCCGTGCTGGCACAGCGCGCGCAGGAAACCCTCGGCGGTGAACTGGATGGCGTGGTGATCACCGTCCCCGCGTATTTCGATGATGCGCAGCGTCAGGGCACCAAAGATGCCGCCCGTCTTGCCGGGTTACACGTGTTGCGTCTGCTGAATGAGCCGACAGCGGCAGCGATCGCCTACGGACTGGATTCCGGTCAGGAAGGGGTGATTGCGGTTTATGATCTCGGCGGCGGTACGTTTGATATCTCTGTGCTGCGTCTGAGCCGTGGTGTGTTTGAAGTGCTGGCGACCGGCGGTGATACCGCGCTCGGCGGCGATGATTTCGATAACCTGATCGCTGACTGGATTTATGAACAACGCGGCATTCAGTCGCAGGGGCATTCGCAGCACCGCGAAGTATTAAACGCGGCGGCGGAAGCTAAAATTGCACTGTCCGATGCCGCACAAACCACAATTACACTGGATGGCTGGCAAGGTGTACTGACCCGTGACATGTTTGAGGAACTCATCCGTCCGTTGGTCAGAAAAACCCTGATGACCTGCCGCCGTGCCCTGAAAGATGCGGGAACGGATCAGGATGAAGTCCGCGAAGTGGTGATGGTTGGCGGGTCAACCCGCGTACCGCTGGTGCGTGAGCTGGTCGGTGAGTTCTTCAGCAAAGAGCCGCTGACGTCGATTGACCCGGATAAAGTGGTTGCTATCGGTGCGGCCATTCAGGCGGATATTCTGGCCGGTAACAAACCGGACAGTGACATGCTGTTGCTGGATGTGATCCCGCTCTCGCTGGGGCTGGAAACCATGGGTGGCCTGGTGGAAAAAGTCATTCCGCGCAATACCACCATTCCGGCAGCCCGTGCCCAGGAATTTACCACCTTTAAAGACGGCCAGACCGCCATGACCATTCATGTGCTGCAGGGCGAGCGGGAAATGGTCAGCGACTGCCGTTCCCTGGCGCGTTTCACCCTGCGCGGTATCCCGCCGATGGCCGCCGGTAACGCCCATATCCGCGTCACCTTCCAGGTGGATGCGGACGGGCTGCTGAGTGTCAGCGCACTGGAGAAATCCACCGGTGTGCAGGCCTCCGTCCAGATAAAACCGTCTTACGGCCTGAGCGATACCGATATCGCCGGGATGATCAAAGATTCACTCGAAAACGCAGAAAATGATTTATCCACCCGCCGTCTGGCGGAACAAAAAGTGGAAGCTGCCCGCCTGCTGGAGAGCCTGACCCAGGCACTTTCAGAGGATGGCAATTTACTGAGCGACGACGAAAATGCGGCTATTGATGCGGCAGTCGGCGTGCTTATTGAGAGCGTTGAAGGCGACTCACCAGCCGCCATTGAAAACGCAATTAAACAACTGGACAAGCAAACACAGGTATTCGCGGCACGCCGGATGGACAATTCTGTCCGCAAGGCACTCGCGGGCCACTCTGTGGATGAGATATAACGGGAAGATTATGCCTAAGATTGTTTTTTTACCGCATGAGTCATTATGCCCTGAAGGTGCGGTATACGACGCAAATGAAGGTGAGTCAATTCTGGATGTTGCCCTGCGTAACGGTATCGAAATTGAACATGCCTGTGAGAAATCATGTGCCTGCACCACCTGCCACTGTATCGTCCGCGAAGGGTTTGACTCCCTGGAAGAGAGCAGTGAGCTGGAAGATGACATGCTGGACAAAGCCTGGGGACTGGAGCCGGAAAGCCGTCTGAGCTGCCAGGCGAAAGTCGCGGATGAAGACCTGGTGGTGGAAATTCCGAAATACACCATCAACCACGCGCGTGAGCACTGATTAAAGGAGCCTGAAATGGGACTGAAATGGCAGGACAGCCGTGAAATCGGCGAAGCACTGTATGATCTGTACCCGGACACGGATCCGAAAACGGTGCGTTTCACCGATATGCACCAGTGGATCTGCGAACTGGACGAATTTGACGATGCACCTGAAAAATCTAACGAAAAAGTGTTAGAAGCAATTTTGTTAGTCTGGCTCGACGAATTTGAATGATGTCTTTTGTTACGCGCATCAGGCCGCACAATTGTGTTAGCGTGCGGTCTCTGATGCGCGTATGCTGTTACCGCCTCCTGTGCAGACCGGCACGCCGTGCATTCCTCAAAAAAATCTGACTGTTACGGCAGTCTAAAAGTCAAAAGAGAGAACGAAATGACGCAACTCATCATGCCTGTAACCTTATCGTATGAACCTGCTTCTCCGGCGTGGGGAGAAAAAGCCCTGGTCAGCGCGACTGACAAAGGAATGACGGTTCATTTAAGCCGTAAAGGGATGCTGTGCGCCGTGCAGAGCGCGGGCCGCAAAATCGACGGTCAGGGCATCCGCAATGTGGTGCTGAGCGGCAGCAACTGGGATCTGGAAACCAGCTGGGCCTTCTGGCAGGGCTTCCGTGGTCCGAAAGGCGCACGCTCGATTGAATGGCCGGAATTACCTGAAGCGGATAAAACCGAACTGGAACACCGTATCCGTATCATTGACTGGGTACGCGATATCATTAACACCCCGGCGGAAGAACTGAGCCCGGAACAGCTGGCGCAGCGTGCGGTTGATCTGCTGTGCGGCGTTTCCTGCAATTCTGTCAGTTATCGTATCATCAAAGGGGACGATTTACGCGAGCAGGGCTATATGGGGATCCATACTGTCGGTCGTGGTTCTGTACGTCCGCCGGTACTGCTGGCGCTGGATTACAATCCGGGCAAACAGGAAAACGCACCGGTGTTTGCCAGCCTGGTCGGTAAAGGGATCACCTTTGATTCCGGCGGCTACAGCCTGAAACCGTCTTCTTCCATGGACTCCATGAAATCCGATATGGGCGGTGCTGCCACCCTGACCGGCGCACTGGCAATGGCTATCAGCCGCGGCCTGCAAAAGCGCGTCAAACTGTACCTGTGTATCGCGGATAACCTGGTGAGCGGTAATGCCTTCAAACTGGGTGATATTATCCGTTACAGCAACGGTAAATCCGTTGAAATCATGAATACCGATGCGGAAGGGCGCCTGGTACTGGCGGATGGTCTGATTGAAGCGGACAAAGATAACGCCGGGTTTATCATCGATGCAGCGACCCTGACCGGGGCGGCGAAAACAGCCGTCGGTAACGACTATCACGCGGTGATGAGCTTCGATGATGCGCTGTACAATGAACTGATGTCAGCCGCTGATCAGGAAAAAGAGATGTTCTGGCGTCTGCCGCTGGCAGAATTCCACCGCCGTCAGATGCCGTCCTCCTTTGCTGATCTGAGCAACACCGGGGCACCGAATACTGCCGGGGCAAGTACCGCAGCGGCATTCCTGTCTCACTTTGTGGAAGATTACCGCAAAAACTGGCTGCACATTGACTGCTCAGCCACTTACCGCAAAGCACCGTCAGACTTATGGTCTGCGGGAGCCACCGGCTATGGTGTACGCACCGTGGCGGCACTGCTGCTGAAAAAAGCCGGACAGTAACCGGGCATTGCCCTGCTGATTCTGCGGTAAAACGGTCACATAAACATGTGACCGTTTTTCTGTGATATTTAAGAAGACAGATGCTGAAATAAGGAGTTCTGTAATGGCGGATACACTCCCGGTACAGGAAGTAATGATTGAACAGGGCAGCGCACTGCTGCTGAGTGTGCCGGAGAACAAACCGGATGCGGTGCTTGATGCACTGACCGGTGTGTTTAAACAGCACAAACCGGTGCGCCGTGCATTTTGGGTAATGGCAGCCGAAAAAAACAATACTGTCGCGGATGAACCGGTATTGCTGATTGTGCTGGAACTCAGCGAAGAACAGGATGCGGATACCGTGATCCGTCAGGCGGCAGAGGCTGCGATGGAGCACCTCGCTGACGGGGAACATATTGATTTTTGTCTTTTAAACCCGGATGAGAATGACGGGCTGACACACTTCCTTACACAACACATTCAGGCATTTTATCAGCGCCGCCTTGGTGGCTGGCTGCGCAATGCCATTCCGGTAACAGAAGCGTAACAATAATTTATCCGGATGGTGAATATGTATAGTGCATATATTCAGAATAATGCACTATACGCTTGTTTAGGCTTTGTTTACACTTCGTGAAATAATACCGAACAAGTGCCCGTTTTCCGGGCTCACCAGAAAGGATTGATTATGCGTTCTCCGATTGCAGGACAGGCTCCCGGCAAAAAACGCTGCATTGCAGTGCTGCTTGCTTCAGCGCTGGCGCTCATAGGTTGTGATGACACCGGCAGTAACACCACGGCGGCGGGCAGTAATGACAGCACGCCGGCTAATAATAAAGAAAACCCGTCTTCCTCATCTGTTTCCTCCCCGTCTGCGAAAAAAACACAGGATGCTGCATCACTGGCAGAGCTGAGCAAGCGCTATGCCGGGAAAGATGTGACTATCATCGACGCCTCTGAGATCCAGCTCGACGGCGCAAATGCGATGGTGGTGACCTTCTCCGTTCCGCTGGATCCGAACCAGGATTTCAGTCAGTTTGCCCGTCTGGTGGACGTGAAAAACGGTAAGCTGGAAGGTGCCTGGGAGCTGTCGGATAATCTGATGGAACTGCGCATGCGCCATCTGCCGCCGTCACGGGAATTGCAGCTGAGTATCGATCGCGGCGTGCGCGGTATCAATGAGCGCACACTGGTTAACGGTTACGATTTAAAACTGACCACTGCGGATGTGGTGCCGAGTGTCGGCTTTGCCAGCCGCGGCTCACTGTTCCCGGCAGATGTCTTACAGGGATTACCGGTATTCGCGCTGAACGTGGACAGTATTGATGTTAATTTCTACCGCATCAAACCGGATTCCCTGGCCTCTTTCCTCGCAAGCTGGCAGTACGGCAACAATCTCCAGTACTGGAATTCGGATGACCTGCTGAATAACACTGATCTGGTCTATACCGGGCGTTTTGATCTCAATCCGCAGAAAAACACCCGCGAAAATATGCAGATCCCGCTGAAGGATATCAAGCCGTTACAGGAAGAGGGCGTGTATCTGGCGGTGATGCAGCAGGCCGGGCGCTACAGCTACACCATGCCTGCCACACTCTTTACCCTGAGTGATATCGGCGTGTCCATGCACAGCTACCTGAATGAGCTGGATGTCTTTACGCAGTCGCTGGCGAAAGGCAGCGCGCTGAAAGGCGTGGAAATCCGTCTGCTCGACAGCAAAGGTCAGCTTCTCAGCAAAGCAGAAACCGACAGCAGCGGTCATGCCAAACTGGATCGCGGGGCGGATGCCGCGCTGTTACTGGCGATTAATAACGGCCAGACCAGTATGATCGACCTGAAAAACCCGGCGCTTGACCTGGCAGAGTTTGATATCGCCGGTCCGCAGGGTTATGCAAAACAATTCTTCGTCTTTGGTCCGCGTGATCTGTATCGTCCGGGGGAAACCCTGGTGATCAACGGCCTGCTGCGTGACGGTGACGGCCATCCGGTGAAAGATCAGCCTGTCAAAGTGGATGTGCTGAAAAACGACGGACAGGTAGCCTCCACCTTCGTCTGGCAGCCGGAAAACGGTCTTTATCAGTATCAGTATGCGATTCCGGAAAACATTGAAACCGGTAAGCTGACACTGCGTTTTGATCTCGGGGATAACACGCCGCGCTTCTACAGCGTCAATGTGGAAGATTTCATGCCTGAGCGTATGGCAATGGAAATCAAAACTGACAAACAGCCGATCACCACACAGCAGTCTGCCGACTTTGAGATTGAAGGTCATTATCTCTATGGTGCGCCTGCTGCCGGTAATCAGCTGACCGGACAGCTGTTTATGCGCCCGGATCGTGAAGCGTCCGCCAAACTGCCGGGCTTTGAATTCGGTGACATTCAGGAAGCGAGCCTGACCCGCACCCTGGATGAATTCGACGAAACCATGGATGACGGCGGTGAGCTGGCATTCACCATCAGTAATGATTACTGGAAAGAGGTGAAATCGCCGTTTAAATTGATCCTCCAGGCAAGCCTGATGGAGACCGGCGGTCGTCCGGTGACCCGCCGTGCCGATGTTGCGGTATGGCCTGCGGCGAAAATGGCCGGTATCCGTCCGCTCTTCGCCAAAAAAGAGGTTTACGACTACCGTACTGACAAATATGTGTCGCAGTACAGTATGGATGAAGATTCACTGGCTGAATTTGAAATTGTCTATACCGACCGTCAGGGTAATAAGTTAAAAGCAGATGATCTGAATGCGCGTCTGATTTATGAGCGCCGTGATTATTACTGGCGCTGGTCTGACTCCGAAGGCTGGTCATCCGGGTATGATCAGAAAGACCTCGTAATGTCTGATGACAAAATCAGTATTGCCAAAGACGGTACCGCAAAAGTGACCGTCCCGGTCTCCTGGGGGGCATACCGCCTGGAAGTGGTGGATCCGTCCACCGGGCTGACCAGCAGTGTGCGTTTCTGGGCCGGATACTCCTGGCAGGATAACACCGGCGGTACCGGCGCGGTTCGTCCGGATCAGGTGAAACTGAAACTGGATAAACCAAATTATCACGCCGGTGATAAAGTAAAACTGAATGTGACCGCACCGCAGGCCGGTAAAGGTTATGTGCTGCTGGAATCCAGTGACGGCCCGCTGTGGTGGCAGGAAGTGGATGTGCCGGAAGGCGGCACCGATGTGGAAATCCCGCTGAACAAAGCGTGGACACGTCACGACCTGTACGCGACGGCGGTGGTTGTCCGTCCGGGGGACAGCTCCCGTCAGGCGACCGTCAAGCGTGCGGTCGGTATTCTGCATATCCCGATGGCCGACCCGGGCCGTAAGATTGATGTGACACTGGATACTCCGGCCCGCATCCGTCCGAATCAGGATCTGACCGTTAAAATCAAAGCGAAAGCACAGGACGGCAAACCGGCACCGGAAAAAGTAAATGTACTGATTTCCGCTGTGGATACCGGTGTGCTCAATATCACCGACTACAAAACACCGGATCCGTATGACGCCTTCTTCGGTCGCAAGCGCTACAGTGTGGATCAGTATGATGTCTATGGTCAGCTGATTGAGGGCAGCGGTCGTCTCGGCACACTGCGGTTCGGGGGCGACGGCGGTGATGACCTCGATCGCGGCGGCCTGAAACCGCTGACCGACGTGCAGATTATCGCGCAGCAGGCGGCACCGGTGGAACTGAATGCACAGGGTGAAGGTACCGTTACCCTGTCGATTCCGGATTTCAACGGCGAACTGCGCCTGATGGCACAAGCCTGGACGGATGAAGATTTCGGTCATGCGCAGAATAAAGTGATTGTTGCCGCACCGGTGATCAGCCAGATGGCGCTGCCGCGCTTTATGGCCGGCGGTGACCGTTCGCAGCTGACACTGGATCTGACCAACCTGACCGATGAAACACAGAATCTGACCGTGAATTTCAGCGCGGACGGCATGGTGCATCTCAAAGGGGCAGCAGAGAAAGAAGTCACGCTGGCGAAAGGTCAGCGCACTTCCGTGAATGTCCCGGTTGAAGCCGCCAACGGCTTTGGTCAGGGTGAGGTGTTTATGACGGTCAAAGGGCTGAAACTTCCTGATGACAGCAGCAACACCTACAAAAACAGCTGGAAAATCGGCGTGCGTCCGGCGTATCCGGCTGAAACCGTTTCTTACTCGATGTCACTCGGCAATAGCGGGGAATGGGCGTTACCGGCAGATCAGATCGGCTATCTGGACGCCAATACCGTGTCCGGTGAAATGACGCTGACCAGCCGTCCGCCGCTGGATATCTCGCGTTACATCCGTGAACTCTATGCCTATCCGTACGGCTGTCTGGAACAGACCGTGAGCGGGCTGTATCCGTCCCTGTACTCCTCTGAAGCGGAACTGAAAAAACTGGGCATTAAAACCCAGACTGATGCCGGACGCCGCCAGGCAGTGATGACCGGTATCCCGCATCTGCTCGGCATGCAGCGCAGTGACGGCAGTTTCTCCCTGTGGGATAACAGCGGTGCGGAAGAGCCGTGGCTGACCGCGTATGCGACTGACTTCCTGTTCCGTGCCGGACAGCGCGGGTTTGACGTTCCGGCGGATGCGCTGAGCAATGCCAATAACCGCCTGCTGCGCTATTTACAGGATCGCTCGGTGATCAGCAGTAACTATTACGGCAACAGCGACCAGATGCGCTTCGCGGTACAGGCGTATGCCGGTTATGTGCTGGCACAGCAGCAGAAAGCGCCGCTCGGGGCACTGCGCCAGGTGTATCAGCGCCGTGATGATGCCGCAAGCGGACTGGCACTGGTGCAGTTGGGTATCGCCCTGAAGAAAATGGGTGATGCGGATCGCGGTAATGAAGCCATCCGTCTGGGTGTGATGAAAAACCGTGACAGCGTCTATACCGGCGATTACGGCAGCACTATACGTGATGATGCCATGATTATTGCCCTGCTGAGTGAGGCGGATTCCAATGCGGATCAGCGTTACGGCAAGTTGCAGGCACTTTCTGCAGAGATACAGAATAACCGTTACTTCTCCACTCAGGAGAGCAACGCGCTGTACCTGGCAGGTCGTCAGTACATTAATCAGAGCGAAAAACCGTGGTCTGCCCTGATCAACGGGCAGGCCCCGGCAGTCAGCCGTGACAGCGCGCTGCGTGAGACTCTTACAGCGGCACAGCTGAACAACGGCATCAGTGTCGCTAACCGCGGGGATGCAGAGCTGTTTGGTCGTGTCAATATCACCGGCTATCCGTTACAGGCACCGGCTCCGTCATCTGAAGTGCTGAAGATCAAGCGGACGTATATGGATCTGAACGGTAACCCGATCAGCATTGACCGCCTGAGTAGCGGTGATCTGGTGGCTGTCCGTCTGGATATTCAGGCCGACCGCAACGTGCCGGATGCGCTGGTAGTGGATCTGTTACCGGCCGGTCTGGAGCTGGAAAACCAGAACCTGGCGGCAGCCAGTGCAAGTCTGGCTGACAGTGCGCCGAATCTGGCCGAAGCTATTCAGGATATGCAGCAGGCCAATATTCGTCATACCGAATACCGTGATGATCGCTTTGTCTCCCAGGTGGCGGTGGAAGAGTACCGTCCGGTGACGCTGGTCTATCTGGCCCGTGCGGTCACTCCGGGTAAATACAGTGTTCCGGCACCGCAGGTGGAATCGATGTATATTCCGGTCTGGCGCGCCACCGGTGTGACACCGGCAACACTGGAAGTGGTTCGTTAACAGTACCGTTTGTTGTCCGCAGCCTCCGGGCTGCGGCAGCAAAATAGGTTTTATGCCCTTATAGTCTGTTATAAGGGCATTTTTATCTTAAGAATTCTGATAATGCGGTTTGATACATGAAAGTGTGGTTTAAACGTCTCGCGCTGACCGGCCTGATAACAATGGTTCTGACGCCGCCGCTGCTCTGGCTGGCCGATAAAATCTGGCCTTTGCCGCTGGATGAGGTGGTGATGGCGCGTACGGTTACGGCTGAGGACGGATCACCGCTGTGGCGTTTCGCCGACAGTAACGGCGTGTGGCGCTACCCGGTCACACTGAAGGATGTATCACCGGAATTTATTGAAGCGCTTCTGACATACGAAGATCGCTATTTCTATCAGCACCCGGGCATCAACCCGGTGGCTATCGGCCGCGCGGCGTTGCAGGATCTGACCTCCGGACGTATTGTCTCCGGCGGCAGCACGCTCTCCATGCAGGTCGCCCGTCTGATCGACCCTCATGACCGCACACTGACCGGCAAACTGAAACAGGTTTTCCGGACTATTCAGCTGGAATGGCACTATTCCAAAGATGAGATTCTGGAGATGTATCTTAACCGCGCCCCGTACGGCGGCACGGTAGAAGGTATTGGTGCGGCGAGCTGGATGTATCTTGGCAAACCACCGTCGGAACTGACCGCCGGAGAAGCAGCACTGCTGGCGGTTCTGCCGCAGGCACCGAGCCGTCTGCGCCCGGATCGTTATCCGCAGCGCGCGGAAGCGGCCCGTAATAAGGTGCTTGACCGGCTGGCCGAATTTGAGGTGTGGCCGCAGTCAAAAGTGGACGATTTAAAGCAGGAGAGTATCTGGCTGGCACCGCGCCAGGTGCCACATTCCGCGCCGCTGCTGGCACGGCGTGTGGCGCAGGGAGTGAAAGACCCGGTGATCCGCACCACTATCAATCCCGCCATTCAGCGTCAGCTGGAGGAAATGGCCCGCAACCGCAAATATCAGCTGCCGGAGAAAACCTCACTCGGCATTATGGTGGTGGATAACCTCGATATGAGTGTGAAGGGCTATGTCGGCTCTATCGATTTCTCTGATGACACCCGTTTCGGGCATGTGGATGTAAACAGCGCCTGGCGTTCGCCGGGTTCCACACTGAAACCATTTTTATATGCCCTGGCAATGGATGAGGGGCTGATCCACAGTGAATCCTTGTTACAGGATGTGCCGCGCCGCTTTAATGATTACCGGCCGGGCAACTTTGATACCGGGTTCAGCGGACCGGTGAGTGTCAGTGAGGCACTGCGCCGCTCCCTGAATCTGCCGGTGGTTCAGTTACTGGATGTTTATGGTCCGAAGCGTTTCAGTGCCAAACTGCGTAATGTCGGTCTGGAACTGCGTTTTCCGCTCGGCAGTGATCCGAACCTGTCGTTGATCCTGGGCGGGACAGGGGCACGGATGGATCAGCTGATCGCCGCCTACAGCGCGTTTGCCCGTCAGGGCAAAGTGGCACCGGTGCGTTTTCGTCCGGAGGATCCGCTGGCAGAGCGGCAACTGATCTCCCCGGGCGCGGCATGGATCACGCGCCGGGTCATGGCAGGAGAGACGCGTCCGCTGGCGGATGACCGGCTGGCGCAGGATGTGCCGCTGGCGTGGAAAACCGGCACCAGTTACGGCTACCGTGATGCCTGGGCGCTGGGGGTGAATAACCGTTATACCATCGGGGTGTGGGTCGGTCGTCCGGACGGCACGCCGGTAGCCGGACAGGCCGGGTTCGCAACCGCGATCCCGATCCTGTATCAGGTGGACAGTTATCTGCGGGCACGCGGCGGCAAAAAATTGCCGGATCCGAAACCCATCAGTGTCAGCAGTAAAATGATTTGCTGGCCGTCAGGACTGGTGGCGGATAAGCAGGATCCGAACTGCCGTCAGCAACGGATAGCGCTGGTGCTGGATAATACTGTGCCGCCGACACTGCCGTCCGCAGGGCAGGAAAGTCTGTCCGGCACCAATGCCGTGATTTGGGTGAACGGGCAGGGGGAGCGGGTGTCACCGGATTGTCCGGATGCACAGGAGAAAACCGTGGCGCTGTGGCCGATTGCGCTGGAAAGCTGGCTGCCGCCGGGTGAACGCCGCAGCCATCGTCTGCCTCCGGTCAGCAAAACCTGTCCGCCGTTACGGGTGGAAGCCGCGCCGCTGCTGATTTCCGGGATCCGCGAAGGGGATGTGCTGCGCCGTCTGCCGCTGGCGAAAACCCTTGATCTGCGGGTAGTGACGCAGGGCGGAGAGGGCACTCAGTGGTGGTTTCTTAACGGCGACCAGGCGGGCAGTACCGGAACCGGTGAGCCGCTGCTGCTAACGCTGGACACCCCGGGGCGTTATCAGCTGACCGTGCTGGATCTCAGCGGGCAGGTCAGTTCAGTCAGTTTTACCCTGAAATAGCAGAAACGGCGGGAACAGCAGCGGAAAAAGTGTGATACAGACGAAAAATCTGTGATCTGCTATGCGAAATACTTTGCAAAAATGTTGCGTAACTGTAGGCGAAACAGAGGTGAGCCCGTATAATCATCGCCTTACCACAAGGTGTGGACCGGTCTGCCGTCAGCCGCAAATAACAATGACAACAGCGCACAAGCGCACAATGAGGTCAATTCATGTCTGTACAACGCACATTTTCGATCATTAAGCCAAACGCCGTAAAGAAAAATGCTATCGGGGCCATTTATCACCGTTTTGAAAGCGCCGGTTTCCGTATTATCGCCGCCAAAATGCTGCACCTGACCCGTGAACAGGCGGAAGGATTCTACGCTGAGCACAAAGGCCGTCCGTTCTTTGATGGTCTGGTGGAATTTATGACCTCCGGCCCGATAATGGTACAGGTGCTGGAAGGGGAAAATGCTGTGCAGCGTCACCGTGACCTGATGGGCGCCACCAATCCGGATAATGCACTGGCCGGTACACTCCGTGCGGATTACGCTGACAGCTTCACTGAAAACGCGGTACACGGCTCTGATGCGGAAGAATCCGCCGCCCGTGAAATTGCCTATTTCTTCACTGAAGATGAAATCTGCCCGCGCTGATCACGTATTTCAGCCGGAGCCTCCCGCAGGTTCCGGCTGCTCCCGCCTCTGTCCTCTCTTATATTTTTGTTCCGCTGAGATTGTGCTATAAACATTAAAATTAATGTGGATATTTTATGCTGTCAGGGAACCCGTATGAAAAAATATATTTATATTGCCGGTATACTGCTTGTCAGTATTTTTTTTATCGCACAGATAAGCGGCGGGCCGGACTGTATTGAAGATTACGGTAATAACGTCAGAAAAATATGCACACCGAAAGAAAATGTTATTTTGTGGGAGCAGAACGTCGGGCAATCTGCGGATAATGACGCTGTCAGAAAAGTAAAGTACGACAAAGCGGATTTAAACGATTTCTTTTTCAGCGCAAATACCCGGGTTCATTTTCTGGCAGAGAACGGCAAGGTTTATCATGTCACGATGAACACATTGCGTGACCCGGATTGTCAGGGCAGCAGCGGGGACTTTTCAATTACACCGCTGGTGACGCCGCGTTGCTGGTTTGGTGATAATATCCGTGAATATAATATCCGGCTGGACCTGGTCAGTGAGGACGCGGACAGTTTCAGGTTGTACCCCGAAAATACACGCTATTACAATTATGCGTATGATAAAGAACATGTTTATTTCAATGGTTTTTATCGTTCGGACGATGCGGATCCTGCCACATTCAGGCGTGTAGTTACGGATAATCCGGATAAAAAACTGCCGGAAAAATTGTATACCGATAATCAGCATCTGTATCTCGATTACCGGAAAGTAGCTGATGAATCATGGGATGACCTGACCGATATCCGTATTATCCCGGTGTCAGTGAACTGGAAAACCCTGATGAGCGGGATCATATTAAGGGGAAACCGCGCGGTAAACGATAACAGCGGGTTTACCCTGAAAAAAGGCAGTAAGACCGGCGCGTTATATCTGTTTTCCGATGATAATGTTGCGGTATCAACCGCCGCAGATATTCCGGTAACGGCAGATCAGCAATGTTATCTGAATAATATCGTGGTGTGTCATATCGGCGGCGATTTTTATAAAACAGGCTACCGCTACGGTGACCCGTTGTTTGAAAAAATAACGGATTCAAACCGATCCCGGATCAGTAAAGAGTGGGATAATGTATTATCTTATTACTGAAATGCGGTATCCGGTTTTTTCATTTGCCATATCACCATTAATATTTGTACAATGCCGCGCCCCGTTATGATACGGGGCTTTTATATTTCCGCCGTATCCGTGACGCCGTCCGTTTCAGCGGCTATCCTTATTCCTGTATCTGTGATGCGCGCCGCGTGTCACCGCCGAAAGTGTAACAACGAGGCAATGTTAACAATGTCAGAACTGACCACCCAAGACGCCTGTGCAACAGGCTCCGCACCGATTGCTCCTGAAAAAATCAACGGAAAAATTAATTTACTCGATCTGACCCGCAAAGAGATGCGCCAGTTTTTCGCCGATATGGGCGAGAAGCCTTTCCGTGCTGATCAGGTGATGAAGTGGATTTACCACTATTGCTATGATGATTTCGATCTGATGACCGATATCAACAAAGTGCTGCGCACAAAACTGAAAGCGGTGGCGGAAATCCGTGCACCGGAAGTGTCGGAAGAACAACGCTCTGCGGACGGCACCATCAAGTGGGCTATCCGTGTCGGCGACCAGGAAGTGGAAACTGTCTATATCCCGGAAGAAGACCGCGCCACCCTGTGTGTCTCTTCCCAGGTCGGTTGTGCGCTGGAATGCAAATTCTGCTCAACCGCACAGCAGGGCTTTAACCGCAACCTGCGGGTATCTGAAATTATCGGCCAGGTCTGGCGTGCCGCGAAAATCATCGGCTCCCTGAAATCCAGCGGCCGCCGTCCGATCACCAACGTGGTGATGATGGGGATGGGTGAACCGCTGCTGAACCTGACCCATGTTGTTCCGGCGATGGAAATCATGCTGGATGACTTCGGTTTCGGGCTCTCCAAACGCCGCGTGACGATTTCCACCTCCGGCGTGGTTCCGGCGCTGGACAAACTCGGTGATATGATCGATGTGGCGCTCGCCATTTCCCTGCACGCACCGACCGATGACGTGCGTGATGAAATCGTGCCGATCAACAAAAAATACAATATTGAGACATTCCTGGCATCTGTGCGCCGTTATCTCGGAAAATCCAATGCGAACGGCGGCCGTGTTACCGTGGAATACGTCATGCTGGATCATATTAATGACAGCACTGATCAGGCACATCAGCTGGCAGCCTGTCTGAAAGACACACCGAGCAAAATCAACCTGATCCCGTGGAACCCGTTCCCGGGCGCCCCTTACGGGCGCAGCTCAAACAGCCGGATTGACCGCTTTGCCAAGGTTCTGATGGAATACGGTTTTACCACCATTGTCCGTAAAACACGCGGTGATGATATTGACGCCGCCTGCGGACAGCTGGCCGGGGATGTTATCGACCGGACCAAACGGACACTGAAAAAACGCATGGCCGGTGAACCAATCGCTGTCAAAGCAGTCTGACAGTAATATTAAGTAACACTCCCGGGTGACACTTTACGTTAATATACCTGCCTTACAGACAAGGAGGCAGTATGATAAGGACGTATTCCCCGGGCTTAATTGCAGTAATGCTGCTGGCAGGATGCCGGACAGCCCCCGTGACACAGACAGTACCGGCTGCGACCGGTACCCGTCTTGCACTGGGTGAGGCTTATCTTCAGGCCGGCCGGTATGATGCCGCACGGTATCATTTTGACCGGGTACTGAAAGCACAGCCGCAGCATACCGGTGCCCTGACAGGCGCGGCGCTGAGTGCAAAATGCGATCAGCAGCCTGAAATCGCGGAAAAATACCTGAATTTAGCCGTGAATTCCCCGTCAGGCAGTGATAGTGTGGTAAAGTACATTTTGGCTTATGAGTGTCCGCCGGATAAGAGTCTGTAAAACAATATAAAAGTAATGTTGTTTTCAGGGTTATTTTATTATTACGGGTGGCATGCTGTATGCCGGAATACGGAACTTCGGTGCGCGGAAAGGCAGATCTCCGCGCTTTCTCGTAACCAGAACTGTTTGTGTCCTGAAACTCATGAATAACTCTCAATCTCAAGATAATCTCCAACTCACTCTTGGCCAATTCTTAACACAACGTCGGGAACAACTTCAGTTATCACGGGAAACAGTCGCCGACAGACTTTGTCTTAAACTGACTACAGTGCGTGAAATCGAAGAAGATGCACTGAAAGAAACCAACCCGACCTTTATCCGCGGTTATATCCGCACCTATGCCAAGCTGCTGCAGATCCCTGAATCTGCAATCATGCCTTATCTTGATAACATCGCGCCCGCTCAGATGACCAAAGTCCAGCCGATGAAAAGTGTGACGCTCGGTCGTCAGCGTAAAAAACGCGAAGGCTGGCTGATGAAATTTACCTGGCTGGTGCTGCTGGTGGTTCTGGCGCTGGTGGGGGTATGGTGGTGGCAGCAGTATCAGGCACAACAGGCCGATATTGCCTCACTGGCACAGCAGAATGATGTTACCGTGAATGCCGCGGCAGATGCACCGGGTACCGATCCGGCAGACGGTGATACACCACAGACACTGAATGCCTCGGCAGGCACACCGGATGCCGCACCGGCGGGTAATACCAATACCGCTGCACTGGAATTATCGGCAGCCACCCCGCAGGATCAGGAAATTGACAGCAGCAAAATTGTGCCGCTGCCGGGCAGTGATCGTGTACCGGCGGTCGTTAACCGCGCCGTGGACAGCGAAGGCGGCACACTGCCGACCACCACACAGACACAGGATGGTCTGGTTCTGACCTTCAAAAACACCTGCTGGCTGGAAGTGACCGATAACAAAGGAACAAAAATTTTCAGCGGCACCAAACAAAAAGGGGATACCCTGGAATTTGCGGGCGCAGAACCTTACCGTCTGAAAATCGGCGCACCGGCTGCCGTGGATGTGCAGTTCAAAGGTCAGAGTGTTGATCTGAGCCGCTTCATCAAAGCAAACACGGTGGCAAAACTGAGTGTGCCGAAAGCCGGTGAATAATTGGTTTTTAAATTAAACCTTTACTACACAATAAACACAGCAATGATTAAGGACACAAGGATGTTCCGGAGAAAGACATATGCATAATGAATCCCCGATAAAAAGACGCAAGTCCACCCGAATTTACGTGGGAAATGTGCCGGTCGGTGATGGTGCACCTATCGCCGTGCAATCAATGACAAACACCCGGACAACGGATGTTGAGGCGACCGTCAGACAAATTAAATCCCTGGAGCGTGTCGGCGTGGATATTGTCCGCGTGTCAGTGCCGACCATGGATGCGGCGGAAGCCTTTAAACTGATTAAACAGCAGGTCTCTGTACCGCTGGTGGCGGACATTCATTTTGACTACCGTATTGCGCTGAAAGTGGCGGAGTACGGTGTGGATTGTCTGCGTATCAACCCGGGCAATATCGGCAGTGAGGAGCGTATCCGTCAGGTAGTGGATTGCGCCCGTCATTATAATATCCCTATCCGTATCGGGGTGAACGGCGGCTCACTGGAAAAAGATATCCAGGAAAAATACGGCGAACCGACCCCGGAAGCACTGGTGGAATCCGCCATGCGTCATGTGGATATTCTCGACCGCCTGAATTTCGACCAGTTTAAAGTCAGTGTCAAAGCGTCAGATGTCTTCCTGGCCGTCGGTGCTTACCGTCTGCTGGCGCAGAAAATTGATCAGCCGCTGCACCTGGGGATCACCGAGGCGGGCGGCGCCCGTGCCGGTTCCGTAAAATCAGCGATCGGATTAGGGATGCTGCTGTCGGAAGGGATCGGTGATACGCTGCGTATCTCGCTGGCGGCTGATCCGGTGGAAGAGGTGAAAGTCGGGTTTGATATCCTGAAATCCCTGCGTATCCGTTCGCGCGGCATTAACTTTATCGCCTGTCCGACCTGCTCCCGTCAGGAGTTCGATGTGATTGGCACCGTGAATGCGCTGGAACAGCGGCTGGAAGATATCATCACACCGATGGATGTGTCGATTATCGGCTGTGTGGTCAACGGTCCGGGTGAGGCAGAAGTCTCCACACTGGGCGTGACCGGGGCGAAAACCCGCAGCGGGTTCTACGAAGACGGTGTCCGTCAGAAAGAGCGTCTGGATAACACGGATATGATCGATCAGTTAGAAGCGAAAATCCGTGCCAAGGCGGCCATGCTGGATCAGAATAACCGGATTGATATCAGTCTGGTTGAGAAAGAATAATCACGGACCGGCTCATGATTAACGGGCCGGTATTGTCTGTTTTGGCGGATATGCGGTTTTAGGACGATATATCCGCCTCCCGATATTGCACCCGCACCGGGTCGCTTTTATAATCGGAAACATATTTCATTGAGTTAAGAGAATTAACGTGGCGACTAAAATCCAATCTGTTCGTGGTATGAATGATTATCTGCCGGCTGATACTGCTGTATGGCAGCGTATTGAAAACACGCTTAAACGCATTCTGACAAGCTACGGGATCAGTGAAATCCGTACACCGATTGTCGAGCATACCCCCCTGTTTCAGCGCGCCATCGGCGAAGTGACCGATGTTGTTGAAAAGGAAATGTACTCTTTTCAGGACCGTGAAGAAAATGTGAGTTTAACACTGCGGCCGGAAGGAACAGCGGGCTGTGTTCGTGCCGGGATTGAAAGAGGCTTACTGTATAATCAGGAACAGCGCCTCTGGTATATCGGACCGATGTTCCGCCACGAGCGTCCGCAGAAAGGGCGCTATCGTCAGTTCCATCAGCTGGGTGCGGAAATTTTCGGTCTGAGCGGACCGGATATCGATGCCGAGCTGATTATGATGACCGCCCGCTGGTGGCGTGAGCTGGGCATTGCGGAGCATGTCACCCTGGAACTGAACTCAATCGGTTCGTTACAGGCGCGTGCAAACTACCGTGAAGCACTGGTGGCCTTCCTGGAACAGCACAAAGACAAACTGGATGAAGACTGCAAACGCCGGATGTACACCAACCCGCTGCGTGTGCTGGATTCCAAAGACCGAGTTGTTCAGGAACTCCTGAACGATGCACCGGCACTGTTTGATTATCTTGATGAAGAATCAAAAGCCCACTTTGACGGCCTGTGCGCCATCCTGGATGCCGCCGGTATTCAGTACCGCATCAACCAGCGTCTGGTCCGTGGTCTGGATTACTATAACCGCACTGTGTTTGAGTGGGTGACCACCGCACTGGGTTCGCAGGGAACAGTCTGCGCGGGTGGTCGTTATGACGGGCTGGTTGAACAGCTCGGCGGTCATAATACCCCGGCGGTGGGTTTTGCGATGGGTCTGGAGCGTATGGTACTGCTGGTTCAGTCTGTCAATCCTGACTTTGTGAGCGAAACTGCGGTGACCGATATTTATCTGGCCTCCTTCGGTGAAGGCAGCCAGGTCGCGGCAATGATGCTGGCGGAACAGATCCGTGACAGCCTGCCGGATGTGCGTATCATGACCAACTACGGCGGCGGTAACTTCAAGCGCCAGCTGAGCCGTGCGGATAAAAACGGTGCGCGCATCGCCCTGATTTTAGGTGAGGATGAAATTGCCAACGGGACAGTCACTGTCAAAGAACTGGCCACCGGTGAGCAGCAGACGCTGGCACAGAGCGGGCTTTCCGCTCGTCTGAGCGAACTTTTAGGTTAAGGAGAGACGTGTGGAAGTCTATACCACAGAAAATGAACAGGTATCAGCGCTGAAGAATTTCTTTGTCGAAAACGGCAAAGCAATCGCGGCAGGTTTAATCATCGGTATCGGCGGTATTGCCGGCTGGAACTACTATCAGTCTCACCAGGTCACCAAATTACAGGATGCGGCGATTGCCTATGAAACGGCAGTCACAGCAAAGGGCACCCCGGCAGAGCAGACAGCCCGTCTGCAGGCGTTTGCGAAAGAAGCCAATAACAACTATGGCGCTATTGCCGGTCTTGATCTGGCGATGAAAGCGGTTGACAGCAACGACCTTCCGGCGGCAGAAAATGCCCTGAGTCAGGCGCTGACAAAAACCGATAATGACGATTTAAAAGATCTGATTAATGCCCGTCTGGCTCGTGTACAGCTGGGTCAGAAAAAACCGGATGCCGCACTGGCAACGGTGGCGGCAGTGAAAGGGAAAGGCTGGGCGGCTTACGCACAGGATATCCGCGGTGATGCCCTGTTACAGAAAGGGGATGTGAAAGGCGCGCAGGAAGCCTACACCACCGGTATTCAGAGTGAAGGTGCCGGGACTATCAAATCCGTTATGACATTCAAACTCGATAATTTAGCCGGGTGAGGGGACTCTCGATAATGCAACTGCGTAAAACACTGCTGGTAGGATTAGTCGCCTCTGTGCTGCTGGCCGGCTGTTCAAGTGAACAGGATACTATCGTGATGTCACCACTGCCGGAAGTGACAAGTCAGTTCACCCCGGAAACCGTGTGGGATAAATCCGTCGGTGACGGTATCGGTAAATATTATTCTCACCTTTCCCCGGCATGGGAAGGTTCCAGTGTCTATGCGGCTGACCGCAATGGCCTGGTCAAAGCCCTGGATGCCGATTCCGGCGTTGAAATCTGGTCAGTGAATCTGGCAGAAAAAACCGGTTTCTTATCCGCCAATATCCCGGCGATGTTATCCGGCGGTCTGACCGTTTCCGGTGAACACGTTTATGTGGGTACAGAGCGCGGTACGCTGATCGCGCTGAACGCGAATGACGGTGAAATTGCATGGACCGCTAACGCCGGTGGTGAGGTGCTGTCCCGTCCGGAAGTCAGTGATGGTCTGGTGCTGGTGCATACCGGTAACGGTCTGTTACAGGCATTTGATACCGCGTCCGGCGAACAGCGCTGGAGCCTGAACCTGGATACCCCGAGCCTGTCTGTCCGTGGTGAATCTGCCCCGGCAGTGGCTATGGGCGCGGCATTTGTCGGCGGTGATAATGGCCGTGTCAGTGCGGTTATGCTCGGCCAGGGTCAGATTATCTGGCAGCAGCGTATTTCGCAGACAACCGGTACCACCGAAATCAGCCGTCTGAATGACGTGGATATGACCCCGGTTGTTGCTGATGGCCGTGTTTACGCTATCGCTTATAACGGCAATCTGGTGGCGATGGATATGCGCAGCGGACAAATCCTGTGGAAACGCGATTTCGGCTCAGTCAACGAACTGGTGCTGGATGGTGAATCCCTCTATGTTGTTGATCAGAATGATAACATCTATGGTCTGCGTGCTGCGGATGGCGTTACCATGTGGTCACAGGATAAATTGCTGCACCGCAATCTGTCCGCACCGGAACTCTTTAACGGCTATCTGGTGGTCGGTGACGGCGAAGGTTATCTCCACTGGCTGGATACGTCCAACGGGCAGTTTGTGGCACAGAATAAGCTCAACAGTTCCGGCATTCTCAGTCGTCCGTCAATTGCCGGTGATAAACTGATGGTGCAGGCCCGTGACGGACGCCTGTATCTGCTCCGCCGCTGACAGTAAACCGCTGTTTCCGGCATCACTCCGGCAGGGCAGCTGACTGCGGAGTGGTTTCATTGACGGCTCCTGAATGACAGGGGCCGTTTCGTCTTTAATCTCCTGTATGGTGCAGGGGATTTTTTCAGTGTTATGAGGCAGTAAAAGCATGATACCTGTCGTTGCTCTGGTCGGGCGTCCCAATGTCGGGAAGTCCACATTATTCAACCGCTTAACGCGTACGCGCGATGCGTTGGTTGCTGATTTCCCCGGCCTGACGCGGGATCGTAAGTACGGTCGTGCAGAGGTTGAGGGACAGGAATTTATTATTATCGATACCGGCGGTATTGACGGCACGGAAGAGGGTGTTGAAACCCACATGGCCGCACAATCACTGCTGGCGATTGAAGAAGCCGATATCGTGCTGTTTATGGTGGATGCCCGCGCCGGTCTGATGCCGGCGGACAGCGGTATCGCCAAACATCTGCGCAGCCGCGATAACAAAACCACCTTTGTGGTGGCGAACAAAATCGACGGTATTGATCAGGATCTGGCGCTGGGTGAATTCTACAGCCTGGGTCTGGGGGAAGTGGTGCCTATCGCCGCCTCGCACGGACGTGGCGTCAGTCAGCTGATCACCCGCGCTCTGGTGCCGTTCTATGGTGAGCCGGAAAGTGAGGATGATGATCGCGAGTTAACCGAAGAAGAGGCTAACGCCGCGTACTGGGCAGAGCAGGAAGCCCTGGCACAGGCAGCAGAAACGGAAGACAGCGAAGAGGAAGATGATTTCAACCCGATTGATCAGCCGATTAAAATGGCGATTGTCGGGCGTCCGAATGTCGGGAAATCCACACTGACCAACCGTATCCTCGGTGAAGAGCGTGTGGTGGTTTACGATATGCCGGGCACCACCCGTGACAGTATTTATATCCCGATGGAACGCGACGGGCGCGAATATATCATCATTGATACCGCCGGTGTGCGTAAACGCGGGAAAGTCACTGAAACGGTTGAAAAGTTCTCCGTTATCAAAACACTGCAGGCGATTGAAGATGCGAACGTGGTGCTGCTGGTGATTGATGCCCGTGAAGGGATTTCAGACCAGGATCTGTCACTGCTGGGCTTTATCCTCAATGCCGGTCGTTCCCTGGTTATCGCCGTCAACAAATGGGACGGTATGACCGCAGAGGATCGCGATCATGTCAAAGATATGCTGGAACTGCGTCTCGGTTTCGTCGATTTCGCCCGTATCCACTTTATCTCTGCGCTGCATGGCAGCGGTGTCGGTAACCTGTTTGACTCGGTACAGGAAGCGTATGACTGCGCAACCCGTCGTGTCAGTACCGCACTGGTCACCCGTATTATGAAAATGGCAGCGGATGACCACCAGCCGCCGCTGGTTCGCGGTCGTCGCGTCAAACTGAAATATGCGCACGCAGGGGGTTATAACCCGCCGATTATTGTTATCCACGGTAACCAGGTGTCAGATTTACCGGATGGCTATAAACGCTACCTGATGAACTATTTCCGTCAGTCTCTGAAAGTGATGGGAACCCCTATCCGCATCCAGTTTAAAGAGGGTGAAAACCCGTTTGCGGATAAGAAAAACGTACTGACAGCGACCCAGCTGCGCAAACGTAAACGTCTGATGTCCCATATTAAGAAAGGGCGTTAATCAGGAAAACCCGCATTGATATGCGGGTTTTTTTATATCTGAACGTCATCACGGTTCCAGCCCGACGGCTTTCCAGGCGTTCAGCAGCACGGCTGCAACCTCCTCATCATAATTTTCATCCGCAACGAGCAGGGTTTCGCGGGCGAAGGTCAGAAAATCACATTCCGGCGGCAGGTTGCCTCTGCGCAGCGTGTCGAACCAGATTTGCCCCGCCACTTCCCAGCTGTATCCGCCGAGGGCGGAAGCGAAATGGTAAAATGCATGATTCGGGATACCGGAGTAGCAATGCACGCCGCCGTTATCATTCTCCGGATCATCCGGCAGCGCAATATAATCCCGCATATGTGCCACCTGTTTATCTTTGCCGATCACCGGATGGTTATAGGCATTTCCCGGTGATGAAAGGGAACGCAGTGCTTTAATTCCGCTTTGTTTATTAAACAGTGTTCTGCCGATATGCCAGTCCCCCTGATGGCTGGCGTGACGGCTGCGGTAATGACCCAGCATAACGGTAAACACATCACAGACAGATTCATTCAGGGCTCCGGACTGGTGGCTGTAAGTCAGCGGGGAAAGGTGATCAATCACCGCATGGGAAAACTCGTGCGTAGCGATATCGAGCTGGGCAAAACTCAGAAACAAAGGAGTGATACTCATTCCGGCATCCCCGGCACCAAACACCAGGTGTGCGCCGTTCCAGAAGGCATTGCAGTAGCCGCGCCCGTAATGTGTCATGGCAGAGATAGTGGCATTGCTGTCATTAAAGGATTTGTAATCAAAGACATCATCAAAAAAGCCGTAAATGATATCAAGATATTCAAACATATTGTCGGTATCGGTATCCTGCCGGACAGCCATATGCGGCTGAGGGTTTTCCGCTTTCCGATCCTCACGGTAATACAGATCCGGAACAGTGGTCAGGTTTTTCAGATGCATCACCCGGCGGTGCGCCGGAGAATGGCATCCGGCATCCGGCAGGGCGGCATAACTGAGAGGCATTGTCTCTGTTTCCGGCAGACGGCGGTAACCCAGCAAGCGCTGCATATGCTGATAACATAACTGAGTCTCCTCGTGATCCCCCTCATGAAGCAGGCGTTTTTTCAGGATCCAGGGCGGTAAAAATGAATAGCGCGGGGCATGTGCTGACATAGACGGTTCTCCTGTTGTTGGAGCGACCATCTTTGCGGAGAAAAATACTCACCGCAGCAGACTATCAGCCTGCTTTTCAGTCAGCACACTGTGAATTGATATCAGACCCAGTCCCGCGGGATCAGGAAATCGTCCAGCGCGGCTTCCGGGGAACCGGCCTGCGGCTGGTAATCATATTCCCAGCGAACCAGCGGCGGCATTGACATCAGGATGGATTCAGTCCGCCCGCCGCTCTGTAAACCGAAAAGTGTGCCGCGATCCCACACCAGATTGAACTCCACGTAACGGCCGCGCCGGTAGAGCTGAAACTGCCGTTCGCGCTCACCATAGGGAATAGAACGGCGTTTTTCCGCGATCGGCAGATAAGCCCGGGTAAAACCGTTGCCGACAGCCTGTGTGAAGGCAAAGCATTCCTCAAAACCGGGTTTATTCAGATCATCAAAGAACAGGCCGCCAATGCCGCGCGCTTCGTTGCGGTGCTTCAGATAAAAATAGTCGTCACACCACTTTTTATAACGCGGCCAGGCATCTTCGCCCAGCGGGGTGCAGATGTCCCGGGCGACACTGTGCCAGTGTACGGCATCTTCAGTGAAAGGATAGAAAGGGGTCAGATCAAAACCGCCGCCGAACCACCAAACCGGATCACAGCCGGTTTTTTCGGCAATAAAAAAGCGCACATTAGCGTGTACGGCCGGGACGTACGGATTATGCGGATGAAGCACCAGGGAAACCCCCATGGCCTGATAGCGACGCCCGGCCAGTTCCGGGCGGTGTGCCGTGGCTGACGGCGGCAGGCTGTCCCCGCTGATATGTGAAAAATTAACACCGGCCTGTTCAAACAGTGCGCCGGATTTCAGTACCCGGCTGCGCCCGCCGCCGCCGGACTCCCGCTGCCACTTATCTTCGCTGAACTCAGCACCGCCGTCACAGGCGGCGAGTTGTCCGCACAGGGAATCCTGTAACCGGAGAAAAAAATCTTTAACACTGTCACTATCAGGGATATTCATTACATCACGACCATTGAGCTGCGGATAAACTTTAGTATATCATTTTGTTTTTATAAGATATCACACCCGTTCCGTCACGGACACGGGCAGACAACCGGCAGACAGGTAACGGTATGGACATTCGCACATTTCAGCAAGGCGATTTTGAAGAGGTTGTTGCACTCTGGGAGCGTTGTGATCTGGTCACCCCTCCGGATGACCCGGAAACCGTGATTGAGCGGAAAATGGCACACGACCCGGCACTGTTTCTGGTGGCGGAAGTCAACGGCGAGGTGGTGGGCACACTGCTGGGCGGTTATGACGGATACCGGGGCTATGCCTATTATCTGGCGGTACATCCGGAATTTCAGGGCCGGGGAATTGCCAATGCGATGGTGGCGAGACTCGAGAAAAAGCTGCTGGCGCGGGGATGTCCGCAGTTACTGCTGTCGATTCCGGATGAGAATACCGCCACACTGAGCATGTTTGACAAGCTGGCTTACGACGAGTGTCAGCAGGACAGCCTGACCTACAGCAAACGGCTGATCACCGACCCGGAATATTAACTGCCGGCGTTTACCACACTGAGCGAATCTGCGGTTACGACAATCTCATGGCGGTCTTTTTCCATTCCGCCTTCAATACGGATGGTATCATTAGGGGTGATAATCTTTTTCCCCCATAAATCCGCCGGAATTTTTATTTCGACGATACCGCTGTAATCCCCCAGCAGATAGTGCTCCGCTGAAATCTGAGACTGAATATTGCCTTCCAGAATCACCCGGCTGTTATCCTGCAGATAGGGCAGCTGCTTGATGACAAAACGCTGTGCTGTTTCACATTTTACTGTGCTTTGATGATACTCATAGGCAGAAAAGGACGGCAGGGCAGCAGCAGACTGAAACCAGAATGTACCTGCCAGCACAACCGCTGAAAACAGGTAAAAAGACGATGATGTGAATGTCATTTTAGCCATAGCTTATGTCGCCGGTAACTGAGAATGTCGGTGATATGCCGGGAGATATCTTATCGGAAATGTTACGTTACTGAATTCGTAAATATACGTATTTGGTTAAAGTTATTTGATGTAATAATTCAGAATGAATGTTTTGTCAATTCCGGAGTCTGATATCTGAACCGAATGCAAAGGAGCAATAAATGAAGTGTTATCAGGCAATGAAGCTGGCCGCCGTGGCCGGTGCCGTACTGATGCTGAACGGGTGCAGTTCATTTTCGTGGTCATCATTATCGCCGGTAAGCTGGTTCAGCAGCAGTGCGCTGACGGTAACGGCACAGGGTGTCGGCGGTGTGAATAACCGGACAGCCATGACCGAAGCGGCGATCAGTCAGGGACTGGACGATAAATACACACTGCGCGGTGGTATGCAGACCGAGCAGGGGCAGATCGTTAAAATTTTTGAAGGCCGGAAAGACAATAAAACAGTTATTCGCCTGTCCGGGCCGGAAAATGGTACTGTGCAGCGTATTGTCGCCAATGATGCGGATATCCGTACAGAATGGGACACCAAAACCGGAACCCTCTTTTCTGATATCTATCCGCAGGCCGTTGCCGGTGCCTGCACCCTGACCACTGAATTTGATGACAGTGCTCAGGTTATCTGCCGCTCACCGCAAACCCCGCGTGTTTCCTATGTTTTCCGCGGAACCTGGAACGGCCCTGAAACTCTGATGCCGTCCGATGATATTCTGAAGAACTGGCGCGTCAGTTATATCGTCTGGGCCAATAAATAACCCGGAATAATAAATGAACTTGAGGAATAACAACGTAATTCCGCGTCAGTGATTTATGATAAGGCCATTTCCTGATCAGACTGACGATGCAAAGGGAGCAATATGTCACAAGCACAAAGCGGTATTCTGCCGGAACACTGCCGTTTCGGTATTTTTATTGAAGCAAACACCAAAGGTGATTTACCGGCGATCCGGCGTGGTTGTCAGGTTTTTCTGGCAGCACTGAAAACGTTACAGACTCAGTTTCCGGCTGATCAGCTGAGTGCTACGGTAGCATTCGGTCACGACCTGTGGCGTCAGCTGGGCAGTCGGAGCAGTGCGCCGGAACTGAAAAACTTCCGTGAACTGGGGCGCGGCCTGGCGCCGGCAACACAGTATGATTTACTGATCCATATCCATTCTCAGCGTCACGATATTAACTTTTCACTGGCACAGGCAGCGGTGGCGGCATTTGCGGGTGCAGTTGAGATTCAGGGCGAAATTCATGGCTTCCGCTGGACGGAAGAGCGCGACCTGAGCGGTTTTATCGACGGCACAGAAAACCCGGAAGGGGATGAGCGTCCGGACGTGGCATTGATCGCGGATGGGGAAGATGCGGGCGGCAGTTATATCCTGACTCAGCGCTGGGCACACAGCCTGAATAAATGGACCCGTTTTTCCGAAGAGCAGCAGGAAAAGATGATTGGCCGCACCAAGGCAGACAGCACTGAGCTGGATGAAAATGTGCGCAATGTAACGTCTCATGTGTCGCGTGTGGTGATTGAGGAGGAGGGTGAAGAGCTTTCCATTCTGCGCCAGAGCCTGCCGTACGGTACTGCCAGTGGTGAGCACGGCCTGTTCTTTATCGCCTACTGCGGTCGTCTGCACAATATTGAGCAGCAATTGCTGAGTATGTTCGGCGAAACTGACGGTAAATTTGATGATCTGCTGCGGTTCAGTAAACCGAAAACCGGGGCTTATTATTATGCGCCGTCGCTGGTACAGCTGAGTGCGCTGTAGGAGGGGGTCACTTTAAGCCCGGAACCGGCTGATAACGGGCAAAAACGAAAAGTCGCTGTGAATACATCCCTGTAAGCTCAGGCGCGCCATCCGTGGCGCGCATGCTTTTCGTTTCTTTTACCCGTTATCACCGTCATACTTTTCCCGCAGTGATGCACATTTTTGTGTCTGTTTTTATCCTTATTCCACTGTACCTTCCCCTGAGAGTAACGTCTGTCCTGCGTGTATATATACACGACACAGGAAGAGACTAAACATATCGATGTATAATATTCTGAAGGAAATAATCACTATATATAATTCCATAATGATATAAGTAAATGGCTTGTATCACTTTACTGATATATGCACACTGACCGGAGTTACCTGAAACGCATCATCATAATGAGGTTCTCCGCCGTGAAACTATCTGTCAACGCTGTATTACCTGCTGGTCTGCTGCTGCTTTCAACTGTGTGGAGCAGCGCTGCCGGTGCTGCTCAGCTGCTGAACAGCTCCTATGATATTGCCCGTGAGCTGTTCACGGAAATCAACCCGCTGTTTGAAAAACAGTGGAACGCGGAACACCCGGACGATCCGCTGACTATCCGCCAGTCTCACGGCGGCTCCTCAAAACAGGCGCTGGCGATATTACAGGGGCTGAGGGCGGATGTGGTTACTTATAACCAGGTGACCGATGTGCAGGTTCTGCATGACAAAGGCAATCTGCTGGCAGCGGACTGGCAGGCGCGTCTGCCGAATAACAGCTCGCCGTATTATTCCACCATGGCTTTCCTGGTACGCAAAGGCAATCCGAAACAGATCAAAGACTGGGATTCCCTGCTGCGTGATGATGTGAAAATTGTGTTCCCGAACCCGAAAACCTCCGGTAACGGTCGTTACACCTATCTGGCGGCGGAAGGTTTCTGGCAGCAGAAAAACGGTAAAAACAGCGCCAAAACACAGGAACAGATGAAAAAATTCCTCAGTAATGTCGCGGTATTTGATACCGGCGGCCGGGGCGCCACCACATCATTTATTGATCGCGGGCTGGGGGATGTGCTGATCAGTTTTGAATCAGAAGTGAATAATATCCGTAATGAATATGGCGCGGATGATTATGACGTTATCGTCCCGGCATCCAATATTCTGGCGGAATTCCCGGTGGCGCGGGTGGATAAAAACACGGAAAAGAACGGCACACAGGCTGTTGCCGATGCGTATCTGAATTTCCTTTACAGCCCGGCGGCACAGGCCAAAATGACACAGTTTAATTACCGCGTGACTGACCCGGATGTGATGGCGGCGACCAAAGGGCAATTTCCGTCTGTCACCCTGTTTAAGGTGGAAGATCAGTTCGGTTCATGGTCTGAAGTGATGGCAAGCCGGTTTAATTCAGGCGGTGAATTTGACACCCTGATGGCTCAGGGTCGCTGATATGGCAAGGCGGGTGTTGCCGGGATTCGGCCTGTCCCTCGGGTTTACGCTGCTCTACAGCGGGCTGATCCTGCTGCTGCCCCTCACGGCACTGGTATTACAGCTGGCGCAGATGAGCTGGGCGCAGTACTGGCAGGTGATCACCGGGCCGCAGGTGGTTGCCGCCTATAAAGTCACACTGCTCGCCGCGCTGGCCGCCAGTCTGTTTAATGCGGTGTTTGGTGTGCTGATGGCCTGGATCCTGACCCGCTACCGCTTTCCCGGCCGCCGTATTCTCGACGGCCTGATGGATTTGCCCTTTGCACTGCCCACGGCAGTTGCAGGGCTGACACTCGCCACTCTCTTTGCCCCGAACGGCTGGTACGGCCGTTTTTTTGACTCATTTAATATCACCGTGGTGAATACCTGGATTGGTATTGCGGTTGCGATGATGTTTACCAGTATTCCGTTTGTGGTCCGCACGGTACAGCCGGTGCTGGAAACCCTGAAACCGGAATATGAGGAAGCGGCAGAAACGCTGGGGGCTTCACGCTTTCAGATATTCTGCCGTGTGATCTGGCCGGAAATCGCCCCGGCCGCGCTGGCGGGAACGGTTTTGTCCTTTACCCGCAGCCTCGGCGAGTTCGGCGCGGTGATTTTTATCGCCGGTAACCTCGCGTGGCAGACAGAAGTGGTGTCATTTCTGATTTTTGTCCGTCTGCAGGAATTTGAATACCCCGCGGCTGCAGCGATTGCCTCGGTGGTGCTGATGACCTCGCTGGTGTTATTGCTGGCGGTTAATATTATTCAGAGCCGCGCCGGATTGCGCACAGGCAGGTCACATGGCTGATTCTCTGCGCCGCCGGCGTTTTTCGTGGCAGAAGTGGCTGCTGATCACTGCCGGTCTGCTGCTGACATTTTTCATCCTGGTGATTCCGCTGGTGTGGATTTTTGTCACCGCGTTGTCTGATGGCATCGGCGGTGTGATCCGCGCGCTGGCGGAGGCGGATATGCTGCACGCTATCTGGCTGACAGTGATCGTGGCGCTGATCACTGTGCCGGTGAATCTGATTTTCGGCACACTGCTGGCGTGGCTGGTGACGCGGTTTCGTTTTCCCGGCCGCCAGTTATTGCTGACTCTGGCGGATCTGCCGTTTGCGGTATCGCCGGTGATCGCCGGGCTGCTGTATCTGCTCTTATACGGCTCAAACAGCTGGCTGGGGGGCTTTCTCGAAAGCTCGCTGGATACCCAAATCATGTTTGCGCTGCCGGGAATTGTGCTGGTGACGATTTTCGTGACCTGTCCTTATGTGGTGCGGGAGCTGGTGCCGGTGATGCTCAGTCAGGGGGCACAGGAAGAAGAGGCCGCAGTACTGCTGGGAGCCCGTGCGTGGCAGATTTGGTGGCGGGTGACACTGCCGAATATCCGCTGGCCGCTGTTTTACGGCGTGATCCTGACCAACGCCCGGGCTATCGGGGAGTTTGGGGCGGTGTCGGTGGTTTCCGGCGCAATTCGCGGGGAAACCTTCACCTTACCGTTACAGGTGGAATTATTACATCAGGATTATCAGACTGTGGCGGCATTTACCGCATCCGGTCTGCTGGCGCTGATGGCTGTTGTGACCCTGTGCATCCGCCACGGCGTGATGGCATATCAGGGATCCCGGAGGAAATATGAGCATTGAGATCCGTCATCTGACACACCATTTTGGTGCGGAGCCGGTATTACAGGATATCTCGCTGTCGGTGGCGGACGGCGAAATGGTGGCGCTGCTGGGACCGTCCGGCTCCGGAAAAACCACACTGCTGCGGATTATTGCCGGGCTGACGCCGCATACCGCCGGAGAATTGTATATCAGCGGGAAAGAGGTCTCCGGGCTGGCGGCAGGGGAGCGCCGCGCCGGGTTTGTCTTTCAGCACTATGCGCTGTTCCGGCATATGACGGTGTTTGACAACATTGCATTCGGGCTGACGGTACTGCCGCGCAAAACACGCCCGTCAAAAAAAGAAATCCGCGCGAAAGTGATGTCATTGCTGGAAAAGATTCAGATGCCGCACCTGGCGGATCGCTACCCGGCACAGCTTTCCGGCGGACAACAACAGCGGGTGGCCCTGGCCAGAGCGCTGGCGGCAGAGCCGCAGATCCTGTTGCTGGATGAACCGTTCGGTGCCCTGGATGCAGGGGTGAGAACCGAACTGCGCCGCTGGCTACGTCAGCTGCATCAGTCACTGGGATTTACCGCTGTGTTCGTGACACACGATCAGGAAGAGGCACTGGAAGTGGCTGACCGCATCGTGGTGATGCGCGGCGGACATATCGAGCAGATCGCGGCACCCGAAAGCCTGGGGAATGATGACAGCAACCGCTTCGTGACCGAATTCCTCGGTCAGATCAATATTTTCCGCGGTGATATCGGTGCGGATGGCGGGGTGAGGATTGGCGCTGTGCGCCAGCCGGTTGCCGCACTGACTGCCGGTTCCGGGCCGGTGTCAGTATTTGTGCGCCCCTGGTCGCTGATATTGCAGCATACCTTTTCTGCCGATGCGGTTGCCGCCCGGGTTGTGACCCTCCGTTCACACGGGCATTACCGCACTGCGGTGGTGACCACGGAAGCGGCTGAAGACGAAGTGACGGTAATATTACCGCCGGACACCCGTGCCGCCGCCGGTGATTCTGTCTGGCTGACAATCAGGGAACTGCGGCTGTTTCGCGGCGAAGATGAACTGGCGCTGCTGCCGCAGGCACAGTGCGCATAAAGATGAAAATAATTCCGGTTGCATACTGCCTTGCGGCGGCGGTATGGTTTCCGTTTACGGCTCAGGAGGCAGAACAACGTGGCATCTATCAGTAATGGCATCGGCAATACCCCGCTTTTCCGGCTTGCACGGCTGGGTGAGGGCAGCGGCGCAGAAATTTGGGTCAAACCGGAAGGCAATAACCCCGGCGGCTCGGTAAAAGATCGTGCGGCGAAAAGTATGATTGAAGGTGCCGAGCAGCGCGGGGAGATCCGTCCCGGAGATACGCTGATTGAAGCCACCAGCGGCAATACCGGCATTGCACTGGCGATGATCGCAGCGATTCGCGGTTATAAATTAAAACTGCTGATGCCGGAAAATATGAGTGCCGAACGCCAGGCTGCCATGAAAGCTTACGGCGCGGAGCTGGTGCTGGTCAGCCGGGCACAGGGTATGGAAGGGGCGCGGGATCTGGCGAAACAGATGGCAGCGGACGGGAAAGGTTATGTGCTTGACCAGTTTAATAATCCCGATAACCCGCTGGCCCATTACCGGACAACCGGCCCGGAAATCTGGCAGCAGACGGAAGGGCGTATCACGCACTTTGTCTCAGCCATGGGCACCACCGGCACCATTACCGGGGTGGCGCGTTATCTGAAAGAGGTGGCACCGCAGGTCAATATCACCGGTTTGCAACCGGCGGAAAACAGCCAGATTCCGGGGATCCGCCGCTGGTCACCGGGCTATCTGCCGGGGATTTTTCAGCCGCAGCTGGTGGATGATATTCTGGATATCACACAGCAGGAAGCGGAAGACACTATGCGTCAGCTGGCACAGCAGGAAGGTGTTTTCTGCGGGGTCAGTTCCGGCGGCGCGGTGGCCGGTGCACTGAGAATTGCAAAAGCGAGCCCGGGAGCGGTGATTGTCGCCGTAATCTGCGATCGCGGCGACCGTTATCTCTCAACCGGCGTTTTCGGCTGAGACATTATCCCGCTGTTTTGCCGGTGTATTTCATGTGCAGCAGCGGGAACGGATTTCCCTCTCCATCCAGTTCAGAACGGCCTGTCTGTGTAAAACCCATATGGTGGTAAAAACCGACGCCCTGCGGGTTCTGTTCATTCACATCCAGCTCATCGGCCTGTAACTGTTCAACCGCATAATTCAGCAGGAATTTGCCGGTGCCTTTGCCGCGGATTTCCGCATCCACGAACAGCATTTCAATCCGGTTCGCGTCTGTGCCGAGAAAACCGTGGATCTCACCGTTTTCATCCTGTGCCACCACCACATTCAGGTTCGGCAGATAGGTATTGAGCAGCAGCGGACGCAGTTTTTCAATATCAGCCTCACATAAAAAATCGTGTGTGGCGCGGACGGATGATTCCCAGATGGCAACCAGGCGCGGGAAATGATCCGGTTTGGCGGGGACGATAATTAACATAGGGGGATCCGTAAATCAGGGGTATTGAGAATGGCCGGTGTCCCGGTATTCCGGGACACGCTGCGGGTGATCAGTTATTGGTATAACGTTTCTTCGGGGTACAGATATACACCCAGGCCGGCGGAACGTTGAACAATACACGCTCTTTGCGGAAATGGAAATAACGGCGCAGGTATTTCTCAAATTTGGTGGTGTACTGGAACAGAATAAACTGTCCGTCGCTGAGTTCAATATTGTCACGCACCGCTTTCAGAATACGCAGCCCGGTACGGCGATCAATTGACAGGAACGGCAGCCCGGAAAAAATCACATTATACGGACGGCTCAGTTTCTCTGCCGAGTCAGAAAAAATCCCCAGCCGGCCATCCTGAAACTTATTCAGCAGGCTGACAAAATAGGGGTCAATTTCGTAAGCATCCAGTTTAGCCAGCGGATCCATCTGATCCAGGATCTGACGGGTAATCACTCCGGTACCGGCACCCAGCTCAGCAAAATGCTGCACACCGCGCCAATCGACGTGACGGACCATAGCACGGCACAGCCAGCGTGATGAAGGCGTGATGGTTCCCATCGTGGCCGGTGATGCAATAAACTTTTTGATGTACGCGTAATAGCTCAGTAACGGTGAATAGTTTGATACTTCCATAATAAGCATTCCTTACAAACCCGGATACCACGCACGTGTAAATAGTCACGTCAGTGAAACGTATTCAATATCATATGCCGATTATTCTCTTTCCTCTACCGATAAATAAGGAATTTTTCAGACGGTGAAAAAATTAAAAAATTCATAAAACTGTCATATAAAACAATGTAATAGAGTATTTTATTGACGACTGTTAACTCACAGGCAGATAAGATTGATTTGTTATAAATAATAATCAGATGAATGAATGAGATAGCTGACAGGAAAAGCATAGCGGATTAAAAGGCGGTTAGTACAGGAATGACGGTGACTTTTGCAAAAGCTGACATTAACGCAATAAACATGACACTCCGTACCGGTATAGTATTCCGGAAATAAGCCGGTACGGAATAAGAATTAACTAGTGATGTATTTTTCCGTGATCCATTATCGCCTGACGGAGGCGCTGCTGTAACTCATAACGCTGTTCATACGGCAGCGGGTTACTGTCACCCAGGCTGACCATCAGTTCGTTCATTTCAGTGATACTGTTACTCTCAATGGCTTTTTCCACGTCAGCAACACGCTGTGCATAATCGCTCATAGGGCGGTCCTTATTCAGTCTGATAGTAATGCGGTTATCCTACCTGAACAGCCGTAAAAACGTTAGTGCAAAACGGCGGTGATCAGGCCGCGTGATCATTGTGGCGGGACGGCGGTTCCAGCGGCGGCAGGCCGTGTGCGGCTCTTGCCCGGTCACAGGCAGCATTGTGTATACCGCTGACCCACGATTGTTCAAACTCGCGGCACGGGGACGGGCGTTGTGCGTAAGCGCTGCACGCCACACACTGACCGACTTCCCCCTCAAGATTGATACAGCGCGGGGATGGCTGATCAGTACCTTTCATACAGGCCATAAAATCATTCACTTTCTCTGTCATCTCTGCCGGCACCACGCCGCCCGTGCTGTCCGTTTCCCCGTGATAAAACGAGACCCGGAAATAGGCACAGCATGCCCCGCATTGCATGCAGGGATTGGTGTCCGCATCAGTAAACGCAATTACATTGCTCATGATAGTTAACCATATTATGCAAACGCGGTGATCATCTCACCGCCACCAGGTTTTTGTCCTGAATAATCAGACAGGACGGATTATTATTTTTATTTTCCCGCGTAAATTCAATAAAAATACACAGCACGGGATCACAAAATAATGAATAAAATTAAAATAATAAGCCAGCTAATGAAATATGCCCGACAGTATTTACTGTAAATGTGGGTATATTTCTGTTTTTAAAAGATAAAGTAAACATTCCTCCGGTTATCCCTCCCTGCACGATATGCTGCCGTGGTTCGGCGTAAAGCTAAAAAAATCAATGAGGCTGCTGACAGTGGCGCTACTTTCAATGTGGTTTACTTGCCGCATCGGAAAACAGCGGCGGAACGCAAAGGGAAAGGTATGCCATTGTCTCAGGATGAGCAGAAAATACTGTGGTTACCTGTCTGTGAAAGACAGCCGCAGGGGGAATATTTAAAGGCAGATGGTGCCCGTTACCGGCCGCTGCGTAATCTGTTCAATATTGCCCAGTCCTCGCTGCGCCGCCTGTTACAGCAGACGGATGAAGGAAGCAGAGCACAGCACCGGCAGCAGATGCTTGCCGATCAGACCGCCCTGGCAGATGCGCTGCTCCCTGTCCTGACAGATACAGCACGTGATATCAGCCTTTCCGGCTGGTATCTCTGGTGTCAGATATTACAGGATCCGTCACTGCGCGCCCTTGAGCAGTCGCTCGCCTGGTTCTCCGTTCAGATGACAAAACACTGGGAGCAATTGCCGCCGCAGCATGAGGCAGACCCGCAGGCGGAGCAGATAAAATTACAGGAACTGAGTCTGATTCTGGGCTCCGGTACCGAAAATTGTTTGTTTTACAGTGCGGTATTGCTGTTACCGGTGGCGGATGACATCCCGTATTACCACTATCTGCAATGTCAGCACCGGGGAGTGCTGCCGGACAGCCCGTCGCATTCTGCGCAATCACAGGCGGACGCCCGGCAGCGCATTGATGTGCTGACGCAGTGTCTGGCGCACTTACAGCCACTGTCGGCATTTTTTACTGAGAGAGGCGCGGGCAGCATAGTATCACCGGCCTTTTTTACGGAATTACTGGCCGGTTACCGCAATGCGGTGATGGCTGTCAGCGGGTTGGCACTCTCTGCGCCGCCGGTTACAGCGGTACAGCCGGAACATCCGCCGGAGAAAACGGCTTCCCCGGTTGCGGAACCCTCAGGACGGCCGGATTTCCCGGCACTCAGACAGCGTAATCACCATAACCGTGATACCGCATTGCGGCAGCTGCGTGAAATTTCACGCTATTTCAGGGACAGCGAACCGCACAGCCCGATCTCTTACCTGCTGGAAAAAGCCATCCGCTGGGGACAAATGTCGCTGGCCGGGTTGTGGCAGGAAATATTACTGGAAGACAACAGCACACTGCTGGACCGGATTTTTTCACTGACCGGTCTGAACGATATGCAGATGACCGAATTGCCGGTGCCGGAAAGCGGTCCGGCATGTGCAGATGAAAACCCGACCTTACCGGCAGAGCACAGCAATACCGCGCTGCGCTGGTAATTATTACACACACATAATAAGGATAGTTATGGCAAGTATTTATATGCGAATTGATGGCGTTGATATTAAAGGCGGCGCAACGGTTATCGGCCTGGACGGCGCGAACTGGTTTGCGGTGGATTCCTACAGCTGGGGCGGCTCCCGCAATGTGGCGATGGATATCGGTAACGGCAATAACGCCGACTCCGGTATGGTCGCGATTCAGCCGGTCAGCGTGGCAAAACAGATTGATGGTGCATCGGAAGATCTGCTTTCTTTCCTGTTTAATCCGGGCAAAGAAGGCAAAACCGTGGAAATCGCCTTCACCAAACCGGAAGCGGACGGCTCGGGCGCATCGGTGTATTTTCAAATCAAGCTCTCTCATGCCCGCCTGACCGGCTATAACGTCAGCGGTTATGACGGCGCACAGCCGCATGAAATGATCACCTTCTCCTATGTGGAAATTTCTCAGAAACATTCCTATGAACTGGAAGGCGGCGAGCTGAAAGAGGGCGGTATTGTCACCTACAACCTGCCGCAGGGCAAACTGCTGTCCGGCGCGAAATAATACCTGACGGGAAGCCTTCGGGCTTCCCGATTTTTTGATAACCGCAGGAAAATTGTTATGGCAATGAATGCACAGCACAAGCGGGTGAATAAAAACCGCGTCAGTATTACGTATGATGTTGAAGTCAATGGTGAATCAGAAAACCGGGAGCTGCCGTTTGTCGTCGGGGTGGTCGGGGATTTTTCCGGGCATAAACCGGCGGATAAAAAATGTGCGCCGGAAGACCGGGAATTTACCGGCATTGATAATGACAATTTTAATGATGTGATGGCGCAGATAAACCCGGAACTGACCTTTAACGTCACCAATACCCTCAGTGATGACGGCAGCGAGTTTCCGGTGGAACTCACTTTCACATCGATGGCGGATTTTCATCCGGAAAATCTGGTGAACCAGATAGCACCGCTCAAATCCCTGATCGAAACCCGTAATCAGCTGAAAACTTTGCTCAGTAAAGCCGACCGTTCCCGCGACCTTGAGCAGCTGCTCAAAGAAATCCTGCAGAATACCGAGGCACTCAGTTACCTGAATGCTGAACTGGCTGTGCCGGAGGCGGGCTGATGAGTGACACTTCGCAGCAGCAGGCGGCGGCACCGCAGGGCACGGCGGAACTCAGTTTTCTCGAGCGTGCGGTACAGGCCACCGTGCAGACCCCGCCGGATACCACCCGTGATCTGATGACCGCACTGACCCGTCAGGCAATGGCGGGTACGGTGAGCTGGGATAAAAACCTGACGCTGACGTTGCGTAAGGCTATCACACTGATTGATAAACAGATTTCATCCCAATTATCTGAAGTGATGACCGCTCCGGATTTCCGGCGCCTGGAAGGCAGCTGGCTGGGATTGCATAAACTGGTCAGGGAGAGTGACCCGGGAGCGGATCTGAAAATCCGCATGACGGATTACACCAAAAGCGAGCTGCTGCAACAGTTTGAAAATGCTCCCGCGATTGACCGCAGCCCGTTTTTTAACTGTGTGTATCAGGCAGAGTTCGGTACCGCAGGCGGTCAGCCGTACGGCGTGCTGCTCGGGGATTTTGAGTTTGGTTACGGTGATGAAGACGTGGCGCTGCTGCGTTACATCGGCGAAGTGGCCAGCGCCTCCCATGCACCGTTTGTGGCGGCGGCCGGGCAGTCGATGTTTGATTTTCAGTCGGTAACACAGTTTGCGGACGGCAAACCGGTCGCCGCCGGGTTTGATGCCCCGGCATATGCGTCGTGGAATGCGTTCCGTGCCGCCGATGAGTCGCGTTATGTCGCGCTGACGCTGCCGAAAACCCTGGCACGTCAGCCTTACGGCACCGGCGGTAAAAGTATCAGCGGGTTTGAATTTGAGGAACTGCCGCAGCGGGCGGACGGCTCTGCACAGGTGTCGTCACAGGATCAGTTTGTCTGGAGTAATGCCGCGTATGCCTACGGGCTGCTGCTGACACAGGCATACCGCCGCTTCGGCTGGTGTACTGCAGTGCGCGGGGCGGAGAATGGCGGCAAAGTGGATAATCTGCCGAATTATATCTACCGCAATGATGCCCGTGATGCCGTCCAGCTCTGTCCGGCACAGGTCAATCTCACCGATGAGCGGGAGAAAGAACTCAGTGACCTCGGCTTTTTGCCGCTGGTGCATTACAAAAATGCGGCTCACGGCGTATTTATGGGCGCACAGACAGTACATAAACCGAAAATCTATACCGACCCGGCAGCGACCGCCAATGCGGCAATTTCCGCGAGACTGCCCTATGTAATGGCGAGCAGCCGTATTGCCCAGTATCTGAAGGTGATAGGGCGTGACCGTGTCGGATCAAACCTGTCAGCGGCAGACGTGGAAAAATCCCTCGACCGCTGGCTGCATCAGTATGTCAATCCCAATGCTATCGGTAATGAAGCCAAAGCAACTCACCCGCTGGCGGAAGCCAAAGTTACGGTGACGGATTTACCGGGCCGTCCCGGGATGTATGCGGCGGTGGCGTGGATCCGTCCGTGGCTACAGATGGAAGCCCTCACTGCTTCGCTGCGGATGGTGGCGGATATTCCGGGCGGGTAATGCGGAATGTCACGGATGGCAGATGTTCAGACCGCGCTGCATCAGGCAGCGGCACAGCAGGATCACAGTCAGTTTTGTACGCTGATAAATCACTGTATTCACGGCATTGATCGCCTGTGCAGTACACAGCTGCAACAGGTGCTGCATCACCCGGACTTTTGTGCGCTGGAAGCCCGCTGGCGCAGTCTGCGTCATCTCACTGCCCGGGTTTCATCATCCCGGCGGGTGATTATCCGCCTGCTGGATCTCTCCTGGCCGTCACTGGCCCGTGAGCTGAATACCGCGTTTGATATCCGCCATACTCTGTTGTACCGCCTGCTGTATCAGCGTGAGCTGAATACGGCGGGGGGACTGCCGTTCGGGCTGCTGCTGGTGGATCACCAGATGGTATTCACCGGCGGCGGTGAGTATGACGAACTCTACACCGCCACCCGGCTGGCGGAACTGGGTGAGGTATCGTTATGTCCGGTGATCACCGGGACTGACCCGCATTTTACCGGGGATGACCTGCACTGGTTTTCGGCAGATCACAACAGAATTGCCCGGATTTTGAACAGCCCGGATTACTGTTTGTGGCAAAAGTTACGTTGTCACGAACAGGCTCGCTTTTTATACCTCGCACTGCCGCGTTTTCTGCTGCGTTATCCGCATAAAACACCGCGCTGCGGTTTTGTTTATCAGCCGGACAATCACAGCGGCGGGGAGTTATGGGGTAATGCCGCCTGGCTGGTGGTGATAAATGTTATCCGCGAGTTTGAGCGGATCAGCTGGTTCGGCTTTCTGCGCAGTTATAACAGCAGCGGCACACAGGGGGCGATTGTGGCTGCACTGACAGGCGGGGACAGCCTTACGCCGCCGGAGATTATCACGGAAACCAATCTGGCCTGTGAGCAGGATAATTTTTGGGCAGAGCAGGGGCTGACGGCCTGCACCTCACTGTATCTCAGCGGGCAGTCCGGTTTTTTCAGCTATTACAGTGTCTGGCAGCCGCCGGAGCCGCGCTGGCGGCAGCTGACCATGCTGCCGGTGAATCTGATGGCGTGCCGGTTTGCTCATGCTATCCGGACACAAATCCGCGACAAAATCGGTAATTTTGATTCTCTGTCCGCCTGTCAGCGCAGCATTGAAAAGTGGCTGAAACGCTATGTGAGTGATGTGGATTACGGCGAGGATGCCATTATGGCGGACTATCCGCTGCGCCGCGCGGCGGTGGTGATGAGTGCGGACCCGGCAGACCCGACCCGCTATCAGTGCCGTATCTGCCTGCAGCCGCAGTATCAGTACGACATCAGTGAGGCAAATGTGGATCTCACACTCTGGTTTTCGCGGCCGCAGGGAGAGGTGTTGTCATGAGCCTGCTGGAAAGATTATGTCACGAGGCGGATGCACCGCCGTATCAGCCCTGTACAGAGCGTTCGGTGACAGCACATCTGTACCGGATCATCAACGCCCGCGCGCCGGTCTGGGCTGACGGCAGAAAAAGCAGTGGTATCGCCGGGTTCGGCCAGAGCCATCTGCTGCGGGCACAGGGGAAATTTCATCTCACGGCGATCACTCAGGAAATTGAAAGTCTGATCCGCTGTTATGAACCGCGGTTACAGCGGGTGAGTGTCACTATCGTGCCGCACTCATACCGGCAGCATCAGATTCACTTTGAAATAGCGGCGCTGTGCGGCGGTCACGAAGTGTGTCTGCCGGTCTGCCTGGATTTCAACGCCGGACAACTGATAAACCCGGAGGCCGCTGATGCATAACAACACTCTGCACTATTTTGAGCAACAGCGGCAGTTGTTGCTGGACGGGCTGGAAGCCTACCGCCGTCAGCATCCGCATCAGGCGCAGTTGCTGGGGATCAGCGGGCAGATGATAACCGATCCGCAGTTGCGGGCGCTGCTCGACGGCGTGGCCTATCTGACCGGGCTGACTGCTCAGCAACTGGCACTGACCGCGCCGCAGCTGACGGAAATCCTGGTCCGCACGGTATTTCCTGATTATCTGCGTCCGGTACCGGCGCTGCTGCCGGTGGTATTTACGCCGCAGGCGGCGGCACAAACGCAGATCCTGGCGGCAGAAACACCGTTCATCACACATACGGCTGCCGGGGAAAACATTCACTGGCGCACACAGTACCCGCTGACACTGATGCCGTTGGCGATCACAACACAGCAATTTATCCCGCAGGCGGCAGGCTATACGGAGCAGGGGGAGCCCCGCACCGCTGTCTGTTCCCTGCAACTGACATTTTCGGTGACCGTGCCGGGCGTTTCCCTGTCAGAGCTGAACCTGACATCACTGACACTGCATTTTACCGGTGACGGGGATCTTCCCTGGCTGACGGATGATGCGGTACACCGGCAGTGTGCCGCCATCCGGCTGAACGCCGGGGAAACGGAGGTTTTTTTACCGCCGGACGCGTGTCAGCGGCTGCCGCTGACGTATCGTGCAGAAGCGGAGGATGATGCACACAGGCTGCTGTATGACGCACTGTGGTATCCGGAACAGGCTGCCGGTGCAGTGATCTCACTGGCGGATCCGCTGAAGCACTGCAACGGACAGACCTTCACACTGACATTTTTCTTCCGCGACATGCCGCCGCAACCGGTACGTTTCGCCCGTCAGGACAGCATTGTTCTGTTCCGCACTGTGCTGACAAACTGTTTCGCCCATCAGAGTGAACCGCTGCGGGTATCGCCGGACTGCAATCCGCACCCGGTATGCGCGGATACCCAATCTGATGTGCTTCTGCATTCAGCGGAAGCGGTGACCGATATCACCGTATTGCCTGCGCAGCCGGTGCCGCAGCTGTATCATCCGCGGATCACACCGCATTCTGCCTGCTGCTGGCAGCCGGTGTGCGGTACAGAGGGCGGGGTGACACATCTTAACTGTCTGCTGTCCGGCGAAGCGGCGGAACCGGAATCTGTCCGGCTCTGGGTGATACACGGGCGCGGCACGCAGGGTGAACGGGCGGTGGCCGCCGCAGGTGAAACCGTGACACCGCAGCAGGCTGATCCGCTGATGTATCATGCGGTTGCCGCTCAGCGGGCAATGCGGCTGCCGCTGCCGGTACAGCCGGATCCGTGCGCGCTCTTTCTGCGGCTCCGGCAGGCCCGGTTATCTGATCTTACGGATTCTCCGGAAGCGCTGAAGGCACTGTTGTCGCTGTATGACAGGCAGAACTCACCGGTGATTTCCGGGCTGACTGCCGCGATTGAGGAGATCACATCCTCGCCCGGCGTGACTGTTCGTTTTTATCATCACCTGCCGCTGACCATTCCGGGGCAGCACATCACTGTCACACTGGCACAGCATACCCCGGCGGCAGGAACCGCTTTTTTTGCCGCGTTGCTGGAGGCGGTTTTCACGGCGCTGAGTGATGACCATGAATTTATTCAGCTCACACTGCGCCGCCGTAATGACAGCGGAGCGCGGTATCACGGTCCGCTGAGAATAGCTGATGAACCGTTCTGACCGGCCCGGGCTGCTCGGTACCGGCGGTGTGCTGCCGCGCTATATCACCGGAACGGTGGCGGAATATGCACAGGCTCATCAGCAGACTGCCCCGCAGGATTTTTTTCTGGTTTTTGATACTGTCTGCCGCCGGCTGGCTGACAGGCAGCACGCCGGACAATCCGCAGCTGCCGGTTTACCGCTGACAAAGCTGATGCAGACACTGCTGCCGGAACCGGCACTCTGTTATCCGGCGGCGGCATCGCTATGGAGCGGAAATACCCGGCTGCGGGTACTGAACAGGACGGCTTCCGCCTTTTTTGCCTGCCGCACGGAATTTCAGTATGCCCCGCCGGTCCGTATGCCATATCACCCGCCCGCCGGAACCGGCAACCGCCTCGGCGGCGGTGCCGTACTCGGTACACATTGTTATCTGCGGGCGGCGCATCTTCGTGTGCAGGTGTTTGCTGATCCGCTGCAACCCCGTGCCCCCTGGCAGCCCGGCGGGGAATACCATCATTATCTCGGGCAGTTTATCCGCACTTTTTTCCGCCGTTCGCTGACGTTTACTGTCATTTTCCGGACGGATGACACCCGCATGATGCCCGTGCAACTCGCCGCCATGACATCACGGCTGGGACGAAATACCCGCCTCTGACAAGGAAGGACTATGCTGACTATCGATTTGCATCAACTTATCCGCCGTTTAACGCCGCCGCTGATGACAGCACTGGAGGAGGCGGCACAGGAGTGTGTCCGCCGCCGCCACCGCGCGGTCACACCACTGCACTGGCTGCTGGTGATAGCAGGCTGCCGCGAACTGACCTGGTGCGCGGCACCGGCGGACAACAATGCGCTGCAATACAGTCTGAATGATGCGCTGGCGCTGCTGCCGCAGGCGGCGGATGGCTCACCGGTGTTTGCGCCGGAGCTGACAGAACTGCTGAAACAGCTCTGGCTGCATGTCTCGCTGAATCAGGGCGGACAGCACATCAGTGAGATCCATATTTTACAGCTGCTGCGCCAGACGGCATGCAGCGGTGTTCCGCCTGCGGTGACGGCATGGGCGCAATCGCTGGATCCGCAATGGCTGGCACAGCAGATAACTGCACTGCCGCAGGCATCCGCACCGGCAGCGGGCAGTACCGGTGGTGAGACGCTGCTTTCCGCGTATGCCCGCGACCTGACTGCCCTGGCGCGGGCGGGAAAACTGGATCCGGTGATTGGCCGTGACAGTGAAATCCGTCAGATCCTCGATATCTTCTGCCGCCGCCGCCAGAACAGCCCGATTATGGTCGGCGAGGCCGGGGTGGGAAAAACCGCGATTGCCGAAGGGCTGGCTCAGGCGATTTGTGACGGCAATGTGCCGGAACGTCTGCGCGGCTGTGAGGTGTGGGAACTGGATCTGACCGCATTGCAGGCGGGGGCGGCTATGAAAGGGGAATTTGAACAGCGCCTGAAAAACCTGCTGGCGGAGATCCGCGCCGGCAGCGCTGAAAAAATCATCTTTATTGATGAGGCGCACACCCTGATCGGTGCAGGCAGCACGGCAGGACAGGGGGATGCCGCCAATATTCTCAAACCGGCGCTGGCAAGAGGGGAATTCAGAGCCCTGGCGGCCACCACCTGGTCTGAATACAAACAGTTTATCGAACCGGATCCGGCGCTGACCCGGCGTTTCCAGCCGGTCAAAATCGCACCGCCGGATGAGGCCACCACCCTGACCATTCTCCGTGCCCTGAAACCGGTACTGGAGCAGCATCACGGCCTGCCGGTGACGGAGGCGGCCTGTGAGGCGGCGGTACGGCTCTCGGTCCGCTATCTGCCGGAACGGCAACTGCCCGATAAAGCCATCAGTCTGCTGGATACCGCCTGTGCCGGGTTATCGGTTTCGCAGTCGGTTACCCCGGACAGTGCGGCAGAGGCTGTGGATGACAACCAGATTGCGGCGGTGATTGCGTTGTGGACCGGTATTCCGGCCGGGCATCTGGCGGCGGATGATATTTCCCGCCTCAGCAGCCTGGAAGCGAAAGTCGCGGAGCGGGTGATCGGTCAGACCGCCCCGGTGGCGGCGGTAGCACAAGCTATCCGTATTGCCCGCAGCGGACTGAATAACCCGCAGCGGCCACAAGGTGTTTTCCTGATGTGTGGCCCGGGCGGTACCGGAAAAACCGAAACCGCGCTGGCGCTGTGTGAAGCCCTCTGCGGTGACGAGCGCCGGATGGTGACGCTCAATATGACCGAATTTAAAGAGCCGCATAAAGTGTCCATGCTGCTGGGTGCCCCGGCGGGTTACACCGGTTACGGCAAAGGCGGGGTGCTGACTGAAGCGGTGCGCCGCAACCCGTACACTATTTTACTGCTCGATGAGATGGAAAAAGCTCATCCGGCCATTCATGACGTGTTTTATCAGATTTTCGACAAAGGCCGCATTACAGACAGCGAAGGGCGGGAGGTCGATTTTCGTCACACGATCATCATTATGACCAGCAATGCGGCGGAGGATGAGATTGTGGCGCACTGCGGTGATGAACGCCCCGGGGTGACAGAACTGGTGCCGCTGATTTTTCCGGCGCTGTTACGTCATTTCCGGCCATCGTTTCTCGGGCGCACCACCATTATTCCGTATTACCCGCTCAGTGATACGGAAAGAGCGGCAATTGCCCGGCTGGCGCTGGACAGAGTGGGTAAACGCATTCATGAAACCTATCAGTGTGAGTTCAGTTATTCAGATGAATTAATCACTTATCTGTTATCACTGCCTTATTCAGCAGAAACCGGCGCAAGAGCGGTTGAACAGGGGGTGACGGGTAAACTTCTGCCGCAGATTGCCGAAGCCTGTATTGAAAAACGCAGACAGCAGACTGCCATTACCCGGGTTTTATTATCAGTCACGGATAATAAGCCTGTTGTTTCTATTGATTAACACCAGGAACACCGCTATGTCATTGACGATTCGGATAGTCAGCGCACCGGAGCACAGCAGCACACTGCCGCAATACTGTTTTGACGGCAGAGACGGCACCATCGGGCGTGATGCTCAGGCCGATATAGTGCTGGATGACCCGCATTCCCGTATTGAGGATACGCACGCCACATTCCGCTGCACGACCGCCGGTTATATCCTGACGGACACCAGTCGTGACGGGGTTTTTATCAACAACCGGCAGGAGGCACTCGGGCACGGTACCGACTATCTGTTACAGGACGGCGATATGCTCGGCATCGGGGCGTTCCGGCTGCTGGTGTCCTGTTTTTCCCCGCTGAGCAGCGCGCCTCAGCCGCTGAGTACCGCTGATGAAGAAACGGCACTGCACAGCTTGTTCACCCCGGCGGATGATAACAGCTGTTTTGATGACGATCCGTTCCTCGGCACCGCACCGGTGAAAAAACCGGCACCGCATGATATCCGCTACCGTTTTTCAGCGGTGGCCCGGCCTTACGGCAGTCCGGTGCCCGCACCGGAACCTGTTGCGCAACCGGAGATTGTGCCGGTGATCACCGCACCGTCTCCGGTTATTTTACCGCCGCTGCCGCCGGTACCGGCCGGTGACAAACTGGTGCTGCTGCAATCACTGCTGCCGGAAATCAGTCAGGCACTGAGCGCGGCGGCGGAAAAAATCATCCGCGATATCTCTCCGCAGCACCTGGAAGCCCTGCACCGCGACCAGAAAATTGCTGGGAAAATTGACTACTGGCAGACCTATAAACGGTTTTTCAGTCAGCAGATTGCGGATGACAATCTGAAAAACAAGCTGACGGATTATTTCCGCAGTGAATTTTACACCCAGATTATTCAGTCATCATGAAACACCGTATTTCTTTGTTTATATTTATTTTTCTTTTTCTCGGCCCGGTGTCCTGTCAGTTCGGGACAGCGCCGGAAACCGGGATATTACGGGTGCTGATCCGGGCAGAAGAAAACAGCAACCCGAATGCCGACAACCAGCCCGCGCCGGTTGTGCTGCGGATCTACCAGCTCAGCAGTGACGAAATCTTTCAGCGTGAGCGTTTTATGCCGCTGTGGCAGCAGGATCAGGCGCTGCTAAAAGAACAACTTCTGGCCCGCAAGGTGACGGAGCCGGTCTATCCCGGCAGCCGCGAAACACTGCTGCTGCAATTACAGCCCGGTACAACACACATCGGCGTGCTGGCGGGTTTCTCTGCGGCGGCGCAGGCGAAAAATAAGCAGGTGATTGCGGTGTTACCGCTGCCGCTGATGCAAGTATCACTGTTCCTGGACGGACAGGTGTTGTCACTCACCGCGGGGGCAGACGATGAATCATGAAACCGCCGGTGTCTGGTGGCAGGAGGGGTTATTTCTCCGGCCGGCGCATTTTATCTGTGAGAGCCGCCTGCACAGCGATTGTCTGCGGGATGTGACACAGCAGCTGAGCGGCGGCATGGCCGGATTTTCCCGGCTGGTGACGGATGAATCGCTGACCGGTGCCGGAAAGCTGACGTTGTTACAGGCGCACGGCGTGATGCCGGACGGCACACCGTTTGTCACCGATGTCCCGCTGAGTCTCAGTCTGGACGGACTGTCCGGCGATATGACCTTTTTGCTGACACTGCCGCTGAGCAGTGCGCCGGATCGCTTTACCGCAAAACCGCTCAGCGTGAGTGAAAACCGTGCGGGGCAGACCCGTGGACCGGTGACGATCAGTGCCGCGTATCTGAATTTGCAGTTGAAATGCCAGTCACAGTGCCGTGACGATGAAACCGGGCTGGCGGTCGCCCGGTTGCATTGCCGTGACGGTGGCGGATACCCGCTGCCGGAGCCGGAATTTTGTGCGCCGTTCCTGTTTGTGCAGGACAATCCGTGGCTGACCCGCCGGGCGGAGGATGTGCGGCTGTTGCTGGCGCAACGGTTGCAGCGGCTGTACAGCACGCCGGACGGTGAAACGGCCTGTCTTCATTTACAGCCGCTGCTGACACAGCTGCAAAGCCTGACGGCAGGGGATCGCATTACCAGCCGGGATTTTTACCGCTTCTGTCTGCATCTGCAATCTGTACTGTGTGCGCTGACCGGTGCGCCGCCGCCGGAACCGCAGCCATGGCGTAATGAGGATCACGCCGGGTTGTTCTCCCCCTGTCTTCAGTCACTGAAACAGCGTCTTGCCCCGCAGACGCGGCAGCATGTACAGCCGCTGAGCTGGGATACCCGGCTGCTGACTTCCCGGCGTTTACTGCGGCTGGCCTTGCCGGAATCCGCTTTTGCGGAACAGAGCCGTCTGATCCTGGAATACCGTGACGACAGCGGCAGGCCGCCGGATGCGGCCCGTACAGCCCGTTTGCTGAAACTGGCCGGAAATAATCAGATAGCCGCCTGTGTCAATAACGGGCTGACCGGCATTCCGCTGCTGTCACTGAACAGCGCCCCGGACGGGAGCACACCACATCCCGGGGCGATTTATTTTGAACCGGATACCCGCAGCCCGCTGTGGGCACAGGATGATCCGGTTCTGGCGTTACATATTGACGGCCAGTTGCCGCATGCCCGGCTGAGTGCTGTTCTGATCACACGGAGGTAATCAATCATGGAAACAGATTCCGGACACAATGTGCTGATCAGCGCCGGGCAGCCGTTACTTCAGGCGCTGATTATGCTGGCACAGGGGGGAACACCGCCGGATCTTACCTTGTTCCGTCAGCAGATGTTACAGGGCGTGAGCCGGTTTTACCGGATTTGTACAGCCCGTCAGCTCCACCCTTCTCTGACCGGAAAGAGTGCGTTTGTCTGGTGTGCGGCGCTGGATGAGGCGGTACTGAGCACATCGTGGGGGGCGGAATCAGTCTGGCAGGAACACACCCTGACCGGTGCGGTGTTTCAGAACCGGCGCGGCGGCGAGGCGTTTTTCCGCTATCTGCACCTCGCGCTGCATAACCCCGTCCCGCTGCGGGATTTCCTCGAATTACAGTTTTATCTGTTATCACTCGGCTTCCGCGGGGAGTACCGCACCCGTCCGGAGGCGCTGGCAGCCTGCTATACCCGGCTACGTCATATTCTGATCAACAGCAGACCGGCAGTGCTGTCCGCACCACCGGGCCGCTGTACAGACCGGAATCGTCCGGCGAAACGGATCCCGCTGTCACTGATTTTTTCCGGTTCACTGTTGCTGTATGCAGCATGCCGGGTGGCGGCAGATCTCAGTTATCAGCAGCTATTACAGCAACTGAGTGACGCGCTGGCGGCCCTGTTCTGAACAACGGAGATTGGTGATGAAAATCAGAACCGCAATGCTGTACGCACTGGTGATCCTGCTGCTTGCCGGACTGACCGTAACCGCCTGGTATTACTGGCTGACTCAGGGCGGCAGTGTGCTGTTACCGGTGTTTGTTTCTCTGCTGAGCCTGAGTCTGGCGGTTTACGGGCTGCTCAAAACCGCGTGGCAGACAGAGCCGGATGTGCAGCAGTTACAGCGGCAGCAGCAGTGCCGTGAACTGCGCCATTATCTGAAACAGACCTGCCGCCGTCTGCGGCGCAGCGGTGGTGTGTCCCGGCGGGATCCCGCCCGGATCAGTACTTACTGGCTGTTGTGTGAGGATCTGCCGCAGGCACAGGCCTGTATGCGTCAGCACGGATTTACCCCGGTGGCGCAGGAGCAGGAGCCGTTCTGCTATCAGGCGGGTAAGACGGTGATCCGTATCAGCACACCGGCGTGGCTCACCGGTGACGGCGGGCCGGAGAGTGCCCGGCAACTGGTACGCCTGAATCCGTCTCAGCCGCTGAACGGGTTTATTTTACTGTCTCCGGCTCCTGCCTTTGCCGCACTCAGTGATGAACAGGCAATACAGGCCGGTCAGCAGCATCATGCGGCCTGTATCGGGTTTTCTGTTCTGCTCGGGTGCCGTCCGCCGCTGCATCTGATGCTTCCGGGGCTCGGCAGTGTGCCTGCACTGCGCCGCTGGTTTGCGGATCCGCAGCGGGCACAGTTTTGTCACAGCACGGATTTCAGCCGCGAGCGGAAGGTCTTGCCGGATGCCCCGTTTGCACAGTTTACCGCTGATTTAATGCTGTCATTACAGCAGGAACAATTCACCGCGCTGACAGCAGAACAGCCGGAGCATAATGCGGCAGTGCTGTCATTTCCCGCACAACTGGCGGCGCATCTTCACCAGCGGACGCGCTATGTGGCGGCGTTACAGCACCAGCGCACAGCAGGCACACATCTGGTGCTGTCATCGGCATTATTGTGTGCGGCGGAATGTGCGCATCAGTATATTGCCACGCCGTTGTTTGAACGGGTCATTCATGGCCGTGATGACGTTATTTGTCAGGCACGGGAACGGCGCAGACTGGTCGGCTATTGCCTGGCCGTGATGTTATGTCTGGCGGGTACCGCTGCTGCCGGGGTTTTACAATGGCGCAGTTTTCAGGAACAGAGAGATTCACTGAACGGGCAGAGGGATTATCTGTCGCGGGTTGCGTCAGCACCGGCCGGAGAGCGGGTTCACCGCCTGCATCTTTTACAGCCGGTAATTGCGGAAATCCGCCGTGAATACCACAGCCGCTGGTTTTCATCCTCTTTGCTGCCGCTGTACCGGGATTATCAACAGCAGATCCGCAAGGTACTCTTCCCGCTGCTGGCAAAACAGCGGGAACAACGTCTGCAGCGGGCGCTGGCAGAATCATCCCCGCAGCTGTTACAGGCGATTGATGATTACCGGCAGCTGTTTGCCGATAACCACCGGGGGGCAGAGATCAGCGATACGGACAGCGGTGATGATGTGCTTTCCCTGCTGGCAGATTACCCTGTTCAGCCGCTGACAGCGGAGGAGCGCCGTTTATACCATGCCGGGCTGGTGGCACAGGCGCGGCAAAAAGTGGCGGCGTCAGATCCTGCACTGCATCTCTATCCGGTGCTGCGGGAACAGTTTCTCCGTAAGCATGCCACAGTGCCGCTGGCAACGTTGTTTCCGGCGGATATTACCCCACTGTTTCAGCCGGGCAACCGCTTTTTGTCGGTTCCGTACACCATGACCAAAGCAGGCTATACTGCCTGGCAGGCGCAGTGGGAGGATGCGGATTTTCAGACGCAGTTTGCTGCCCTTATGCAGCATTGGCCGGACAATGTACAAGCGTCACCGGAAAGTATCATTGTGCAAATTAACCGGCAGTATGACGAGGAATACATCCGCTACTGGCAGCAGTTTTTGTCATCGCTGACACCGCACCGCGCCGGTTCACCGGAAGCCCTGATCGCCGTACTGCAGCTGACAGAGCAGCCGTTCAGTGATCCGCTGATGGCGCTGGTGCGGGGGATCAACAGCAATACCACCTTTGCGGCGGCGAAAGCGGAAACGGGACCGGATCTGAAATCCGGGCAGCAGACCGCCTCTCTGCTCGGGCTGAGTAAAATCAGCAGCAAACTGAAAAAAGCCGGACGACTGCAATCCGCCTTCAGCAAATATAAAAAAGCGGATGAACCGGCAGGAATACATATTAACCGTGCTTTTTCCGCCTGGCACGCCTTACTGACAGCGGAAGGGACACCGTCACCGGCACTGACCGCATGGCAGCAGTCAGTGGTATCACTCCGGCAGCACTGGCAGCAGGGAATGGCATCCGCTGACCCGCAGGAATGGAGTTACCAGCAGTTCATGCACGGCGGAGAACCGCCGGAGACCGGGCCGGGAAATAGTCCGCCGCTTCCGGAGAGCCTGCTGCGGCAATGGCGGCAGACCGCAGCACAATTACAGGCCGGTCTGGCGGCGCGTTATCTCGACAGACAATGGCAGGCAACGGTGTATCCGTTCTGGCGGGATCGGCTCGCCCCTTATTATCCGTTCAGCCACAATGCACAGGGCGTGAAACCGGATGATCTCCATGCTTTTCTGGCCCCCGGCGGTGTTATGGATGCCTTTATGCAGTCACTGCCGCCGGATCATCACAGCGACCCGTTGTATGCGGCACTGAGTCAGCCGGAAACACAGACAGAACAACTGAGACAGCTGTTTTATGCGGATGACCGCACGGCACTGAATATGCGGATCTCACTGCGCCCGGTGGCACTGACACCGCAACTGTCGGGGATCCGGCTGGCACAGGGCAATGATACGCTGATTTATCAGCATGGCCCGGCGGTCTGGCAGGATTTTTACTGGCCGCCCGCCACGGATGCAGAGCCGCTGACGGCAGACTATTTCCGTCACGGCAAACCGGTTTACTCCGCCTCTTATCCGGGGGAGTGGGGATTGCTGCGCTGGCTGCTGACGGCGCAGTCTCAGGGACGCGCTGCCTCACCGGAAAGTGTTATAACGGAAAACGGTTATATGTTCCGCTTCCGCAGCCGGATCAACGGCAGACCGGTATCGTCACCGGCGGCGCTGTTTGCGGAGTACCGTCTGCCGCCGTCACTGTTCAGCCGGGGAAATCCCGCTGAAAATCCACAAAATCCCGCTGACCGGTGAAGGCAGAGAACGGTGGCGCTGTGGCACACTGTGTGCTCTGTCAGGCTGAATAATGAGTATGATGTTATGGAAAACTATGCCGATCAGCCCCGTCCGCTTACCGTGACACTGGATAACAGCGCACCGTATGTGGCGACCCGTCTGAATGCAAAGGAGTCGTTATCAGACGGCACATGGCTGGAAGTACACTTTATCAGCCCGTCACCGCCGGATCAGGCGCTGCCGGGCAAAATGGTGGTGGTGACCTGTCATGAGCGGACCTTTGCCGGGCTGGCACAACAGATTGAATGTGACGGTTTTCATCCGGATAAACAGCTCTATTTTTACCGCATCACAGCGGTGGATCCGCTGACGTTTCTCCGTCACGGGCGGCAGCGGCGCTTATTTCAGAATCAGAACAGCAGGGGGCAGATCAGCACACTGCTCAGTTTGCATCAGCTGGCGGCGTTTATCCGTTTTTCCCTCAGCGGCGACGGTGAAACCCGTCCCTGTGTGTGTCAGATGGATGAAAGCGACAGCGCCATGATCCGCCGGATAATGGCAGGACAGGGCTGGTTCTGCCTGCGTAATCCGGACAATGCCACCCAATGGACAATCACCGACGGATTACAGCATGCTCCGTCCGCCGGAGCGATCTCCGCCCGCCTTATCACACCGTTCCGTGCCTGCCGCCGGGTCAGCAGCGGGGTATTTTCCGCAGAAAACTGGTCACAGGAACAGCATCACAGCCGTACTGAGCAGCATACGCTCTCCGGCAGCGGTACCACACAACAGACGCACTATTATGACGGACAGCCTGCCACCGCGCGGTTTGCCTGTGAGGCTGAAGCGGCTGCCGCGCAATACTATGAGGCGGGGTCGGCGGTGATGGCGCTGTGTGCCGGTATGCGTTTCCGGCTGAATGATCATCCGGCGGCGGAATATAACGGCGAATATTATATCAGTGAGATTACACATGCCATTGACTGCGGTGAAAGCAGCGGCAGCCCCGGATACAGCAACACGTTCCGTTGTCATCAGACCCGCACACCCTTTCGTCTGCCGCCGGTTTCTGCTCCCCGTTATGACGGCATTCAGGCGGCGACCATCGTTGCCGGTGACGGAGACGAAACCTGTTATGACGCACAGGGGCGGGTGAAAGTCCGTTTCCACTGGGAAGAGGATAATCAGGACAACGGGTTATCTCAGGCCTGGCTGCCGGTGCTTTCACACAGCGCGGGGGCCGGGGCGGGGATTCAGTTTCTGCCGCGTGCCGGGGATGCCGTAGTGGTGCAGTTTCTCAACGGTGACCCGGATAAACCGGTGGTGACCGGCGCACTCTGGCATCAGAATCACGCCCGGCCTTTCACCGACCCGCTGACCGGCGGTATATACAGCCGCTCATCCCCGGCGGGTGCAAAGGGGAACGGCAATCAGCTGCGCTTCGAGGACAAACGGGATGAGGAGTGTCTGGCGCTGGCGGCACAGAAGGATTTAACCCTCAGTGCCAACAATGACTGGACAACCCTGATTAAAGGCAACATCCGCTGTGAAACAGAAAAAAATCTGACCATCAGCAGCAAAGAAAACACGCAGCATCGGAGTGATAAACAATGGCAGCTGAAAGCAGCGGAAGGGATCGCCCAGAACAGCGGAAAGAACCTGATATTACAGGCGGACAGCGCACTCTCCGCAGATGCGAAAACGATCACCTTATCCGCATCACAGACACTGACACTGACGGCGGGCGGCAGCAAAATTGAGCTGTCTGCGTCCGGCATCACGTTACAGGCACCGCAAATCACCCTGAAAGGGAACGGCAAAATCGGCCTGGAAAGTGCGGTGCTGGCGATGTCCGCGCAGGCAAAAGCACAACTGAGCGGTGCGCTGGTGGAAATCAGCGGCTCGGCAATGACGGAAGTCAAAGCCGGTGCGATGGTGCAAATCAGCGGTGCGCTGACAAAAATTAACTGAGGAACGGCGATGCTGAACAAAATGCCTTACAGCAGCGCAATGCTGGTGATGAAAAATTATACCCCTTCCGGGGAAGCTGCGGCGCTGGCGGCACAATATCCGGCACCGGCGGATTTTCTGATCGCCGCGCAGCAGCAGGCGCATTATGGGGATGCCGTGCTTTTCCTGGCGCACGGTCTGCCGCTGAAAGAGGCGCTCTGGTGGGGATATCACTGTGCGCAACAACTGACAGAATGGCGTGATCAGGAGCGGCGTGTGCTGGAAAGCGTCAGGGACTGGATAACCCGATCCGGTGAATCAGAGCGCCGTGCCTGTGGTGATGCGGCAAAGCAGCAGGGATTATCCTCGGCAGCGGGCTGGCTGGCACAGGCGGTGTTCTGGAGCACCGGCAGTATGCTGGATGCCGGACAGCCCCCGTTACCGGCACCGCCGTTTTTATATGCGCAGGCACTGAGCGGCGCAATAAACCTGATGGCAGTAATGCCGGACGGTGCGCACATTGCGGAACATTACCGGACATTTCTGGCACACGGGCTGGCGGTGGCCCGGGGGGATAAACAATGAAACCGGCAGCCAGAAGCGGTGATATGCATCTGTGCCCGGCCCAGACACCACCTGTACCGGTGCCGCATGTCGGCGGCCCGGTACTGCCTGCCCCGGCGACAGTGCTGATTGGCGGCTTACCGGCAGCCACGCTGGGACAGCTGTGTCTGTGTATTGGTGTGCCGGACAGCATCATCACCGGCAGTATGACGGTGCTTATCAACAACAAGCCCGCCGCCCGGCTGGGCGACAGCACGGCACACGGCGGCACGGTTATCACCGGCCTGCCGTCAGTGCTGATCGGCGGATAATCTGATTTCAACAATAAAAAGGGAATTTTATGGCAATATCAGCAGCAGATGTCAAAACCGGTCTCGGATACGTGAATACTATCGCCGGAAGCGGGGCGCTGAACGGCGGACTGACCATTCTGGATGAAAAGATCATGGCCGCAGAACGCACCAAAATTGCGCAGTCGGTAAAGAAAATGTATTCGACCTCTATTTCTCAGGCGCTGAGCATCCGGACACATACTGCGGTGATGGTCGGTACGGACAGCACACAGCGCACACACCTCGACAGAGAGGTCATCGGCGGCAAAAATCTGCTGGCGGAAACGGCGGATTATTATGAAAAAGGCCGCGGTAATCTCTCTTACCGTTTTATGCGCAAAGCAGCGGATATCGGGCGTACGCAGCTGAAACGGAACCTGGCCTCCGGACTGACCGCACCACTGGCCTTTATTCCGGACGGCGGGATCAGCAAAATGGTCGCATCCTGTGCACTGTCTGTGATGGAGCAGGGGAAAGCAGTACGCCGTATGCGCAAGATCAGGCATTATATTCATGATAAGAAAGACGTCGCTGCAGAAATCGGTGAGACTGAGGCGCAGCGCAAATCGGCCAAATGGAGCTGTAAAACCCTCAGTAAGCTCGGCGGTGATTTGCAGCGCAATCTGTATAAGCTGAAACAGTCCGTGGTGGTATTACAGAGCCGGGGACAAAGCACACAGCAGCGGATCGATATGGTGAATGCCCACAGCCACAATCATCTCGGCAGCCATGATTTATCCATGATCCGGGGAGAGCTGACGGATCTGGCAATGAGTTTTCATGAAAGCCTGCATTATGTCGAAAAGGTCACCAACATGTGTACGCTGCTGGATGCGGCGAGTTGTGAAATTAAAGCGCATATGGCGAATATGCTGGAATTGCTGGAAGCAACCGAATCCACTCTGATGTCGCAGGGGGATAATTTCTTCCGCTGAATCTGATAACCGGCACCGTTGTGTAAAACACAGACGGTGCCGGTATTTTCCGTTATGCTGCAGACCAGTCAATCGGTTGCTGAGAATATAATGGAAACGGAAAATCGCCTGCACTGCCTGAAACAGTTGTTACAGACCCACACCGCAGAGCGCAGCGGCGGGTGGGATACCGCCGTTCCCGGTCTCGCATTGTGCCGGTGGACAGCCCCGTCACAGGCACAAACCTGGACTTATGAGCCCGGTATCGCGCTTGCGGTTCAGGGCGCAAAACGGATCACACTCGGGGATAATACATACTGTTACCGTCCCGGGGATATCCTGCTGACATCCGTGGATATTCCCGCGATTGCGCAGGTCTGTGAGGCATCAGAACAGGCACCGTTTCTGGCACTGCTGGTCAGTCTTAACCTCGGCGACCTGCCGGCACTGATGCAGGAAAGCGGCTTTCAGCTGCTGACATCAGAACCTGCCATGCCGCAGGCGGTATGCCCGGTCACAGAAGCACTGCTCAGTGCGGTCTGCCGCCTGGTGGCGCTGCTGGACAAACCGGATGATATCCCGGTCATGGCACCGCTTATCCATAAAGAAATGCTTTATTACCTGCTGAAAAGCGGCCAGGGGGCCCGGCTTCAGCTGATGGCCGCACATAATAAACAGTGCCGCCAGATAAGCGGCGTACTGAACTACCTGAAAGCGCATTTTGATCAGCCGATATCGGTGGAGACCCTCTGCCGCCATGCTCAGATGAGCGAATCCTCATTTCACCGCCATTTCCGCCGTGTTACCCGTATGAGCCCGCTGCAATATCAGAAATGGCTGCGGCTGAATGAAGCCCGCCGTTTGTTGCTGGTGGAATCGGCGGATGCCTCGGAAGCGGCGTTCCGGGTCGGGTATGAAAGTGCCTCTCAGTTTAACCGTGAATACCGGCGGTTATTCGGCTTACCCCCCGGACAGGATAAAAAGCGGGTTCTTCTCTGACCGGTGTGTAATTTCCGGGCAAAATGACAGGATCAGGCAAACATCAGAGCGGACAGGCTAACGTATTTGCGGGACAGGCCGGTTAGGATAACGGGATTGACGACATCATTCCTGAGTGAGTAACACAATGAAAAACATCTTTATTATTAACGGTTCAAAAGAATTCGGCGGCTCTGACGGCAAATTGAATGATCACATGACAGACATCGCCCGCTGTCATCTGACAGAAAAAGGCATGAATGTCCGCGTCACCCGTATTGATGATGGTTATGATGATGAACAGGAAGTACTGAACTACCTGTGGGCGGATGTCATTATTTACCAGATGCCGGCCTGGTGGATGGAAGGGCCGTGGATTGTGAAAAAATACATTGATGAGGTATTTACGCAGTCTGACGATCGTTTTCATATTAATGACGGGCGCAGCCGCCGTGACAGCAGTAAAAAATATGGCTCCGGCGGTGTGCTGACCGGTAAAAAATACATGTTATCCGTAACCTGGAACGCACCGCAGGACGCCTTTGAGGATGAAACGCAGTTCTTTGAGGGGCGGGGCATCGACAGTGTGTATTTCCCGCTCCACAAAACCAACCAGTTTACCGGGATGACATCACTGCCGACATTTGCCTGTTTCGATGTGGTGAAAGATCCGCATATTGATGCGGATATCCGCCGCTATCTGGCTCACCTGGATGTGAATATCGCAGGCTGAATCTTCAGCGGGCCACTGATGCCAGGCGCAGGCCGAGGGCGATAAAGGTGGTACCGACAAGGCGGTCAATCCAGTAATGCGCTTTCGGGCTGCCGGAGATCCGTGCAGCCAGTGTCCCGGCAATCAGTGCCAGTGTGGTATCAGTGCAGAACCCGAGCAGGGCATAGGTTGCGCCGAGCAGCAGGAACGATTCCGCGTAATAACTGCCGCCAGCCGCAATAAACTGCGGGAAAAAGGCAATAAAAAACAGCAGCACTTTCGGATTGGTCAGCGTGGTGATAAACCCCCGGATCAGAATCGATTTTGCGGCTGCCTTCGGAATCACCACTTCTTCGTTATCATCAGCTGTCTGCCCGCGCTTTCTGAGTGTGCCGAGGATCATTTTGGCACCGAGAAACGCGAGATAGAGAGCGCCGAGATATTTAATCACGGTAAACAGTGTCGGTGACGCGGCAATAATCGCTCCCAGCCCGACCGCCCCTGCAATGGCATGCACGCTGCTGCCGAGCATCACCCCCAGTGCGGACAAAATACCGGCTTTGCGGCCGTTGGCCAGGCTTTGTCCCAGTACATAGGCAATATCCGGCCCCGGCGTTACTGCAAAGATAAAAACAGACAGTAAAAACAGTGGGTAATGGATAATATCCAGCATGTGACAGCCCTCCGCAGTCAGAGAAAACGTTATATTATGGCGGATATAATGCCATTAAGTATGATCTGCTGGCAAATGACATTTTTACCGGTTATTTATACGCGCATATTGATTTACTGAATTATATAAACTTGTTCAATATTTATAATGAATTATTCACGTCATTACGTGGCCGGCTGAAAAAAACAGAGGCAAAAGAGCACACCTGAAAAGAGTGTTTCCGGATGACAGATAGTGTAACAAAACGTAAAAGCACGGCTTTACATCCGGGAAAGTGTATTATACTCAGCTGCACCAATATTACCGTGTCATCGATTAATTAACTGAATTAAAAGATGATATTTTACTTTTGGCCTTATTTTTGTTGTGGATATCGCCGGATATCTGCGAACTTATTTTTCATTGTAAATGATAATTATCTGATACTTATCACTGTGTGTGTGGTTTCTGCGGATAACTAATCACAACAGCCTGACACAGGTAATTTGCGACAATAACCGCAGTGATTAATCGGGATTTCTTATCAACCGGTGACCGGAGCCGTCCGGTTGCCGGACGATATATGTGACGCCGGAAATACCGATTACGGCGTTCACTATCCGCAGGAGAATGCAGTTGAAACACCTATTTTTCAGACAACGGCGCCGCCGTTTACTCACCGCGTTATGTGTCTTCCTTGTTATCCTCGCAGGCTACGGGGTATACAACGCAATCCGGATGAAGGCAAAAGGCGTTGAGGAACACTACACACACCGCGGGGAGATTAAACAATATTCTTTGCGTGACGGCAGCCTGCTGAAGCTGGATACGGAGTCACGTGCCGTAGTGGCCTATGATAACGGCAGCCGGGCGGTAAAATTACTGTCCGGCCGGGCGCGTTTTGCCGTCAGTGATAACCGTGAGGAGTTGCGTCCGTTCCGGGTCACCGCTAATGGTGTGCGGGTGGAATCCGGTAACGGTAACTTTGTGGTCGATATTGAGGATAATAAAGTCTCGGTCTGTCCGCTGGATCAAACGGTGACCACCTTTTTTGACGGCAAAACCGAAACGGTGGGACCGGGACAGCGTCTGGAAATTCTGCCGGAAGGCCGGGCGAAAGTATTTCAGCGCACATATACCGATATCGACTGGTTATCGGGCTCACTGATGCTGAATAATATTCCGCTGTCAGAAGCGATTGAGATGATCAACAGCTACCGCGCGGTACCGGTGGTTTTGCTGAATAATGATAAAAAAGACATAATTGTGGATCGTGTACTGCATCTCAGCCGTCTGGATGAAGAGGTTGAGGAGATGATGCGCTCCCTCGGGCTGACCCGCGAATCACTGCCGGGCTCAGAGGCCTACCGCTGATTTGCCTGTCCGGTGATAAACGCTGACTGTCCGGCAACAGCAGCGGTGGCTGATCACCGGTATAATGATACGGAATATTACCCTGATTAACCGTTGTACAGCAGACAGAGAGACCGATGACATCAGCAGAAATTGAATGGGCGGATTTTGAAAAAGTGGAACTGCGGGTCGGTGTGGTACTGACCGCAGAGCTTAATCCGAAAGCCCGTAAACCCGCTTATATCTTTACGGTGGATTTTGGTGAGTTTGGCGTGAAAACATCCAGCGCACAGGTTACCGTGTTATATAAACCGGAAGAATTAATCGGGCGTCAGGTATTATGTGTGTGTAATTTTGCCCCGAAACGGGTGGCCGGTGTGAAATCAGAAGTGCTGATCACCGGTGCCGCCAACGCAGACGGGGATATCGTTCTCGCGGAGTTTTCTCTGCCGGTCCCGGCTGGTCACCGCCTGATGTAACACCCTGCGCCTGTCGTTTTCCGTACTCACAGGGGCATGCCATGAAACGACCTGTTATCTCATTACGCAGCTATCAGCAGGAGACCCTGGAACACCGTCATGATGACAGGTGGCAGCTGGTGCTGGGCGGCAGTGGTGCAATGGAACTGACGGTCGGCAGTGACAGCGGTTCAGTGGAGCAGGGGCGGATGGCGGCGATCCCGCCGGGATATCATCACCGTTTCTGCGGCACCGGGTATAACCGCCAGGTGGTTCTGGAACTGCCTGCTGACAGCTTTTTCCTCACATCCCCTGATTCCCTGTGGTCAGTCCTGCCTGATGCCACCCGTGCTTATGCGGACTGGCTTATCCGTTATCCGCAGATGATTGATCAGCACCCTGAAAGCACACACATGCTGCTGGCTGAGCAGCTTGCGGCGCAGTTACAACCGGACAGACGCTGGCTGCATACACTGACACAACAGCTGACCGCACGTCCTGATTACCCGTGGACGGTCAGTGAGATGGCATCGTGCTGTGCATTATCGGCCAGCACCCTTCAGCGCCGCCTGCTGGCGGCCACCGGTAAAACCCCGGCGGTTTTTCTGACAGAAATCCGCCTGCGCCGGGCACACCATCTTATCTGCCATACTCCGCTGACTCTGCCGGACATTGCGCTGCGTTGCGGCTACAGTACCCAATCCTCCCTGACCAGTGCGTTCCGCCGTTTTTACGGTGACACGCCGGGCAGCCTGCGCATAAAAAAAGGGTGAGCCGAAGCTCACCCTTTCTGTCTTTATATACTATCGCTGTCAGGCAGATTTGTTGTCTGCGCTTTGCAGCATTTTCCGCACCGGCACAATCAGCACACACAGGACCGCGGCACAGATAAGCAGGGCAACAGAAACGTGTGAGAAGAAGCCCGGCAGGTTCATCAGCTGATCCGGACGGACATTACCGCCCATGATACCGGCTGCGAGGTTACCCAGCGCACTGGCACAGAACCACAGACCCATCACCTGACCGCGCATTTTCATCGGCGCCAGCAGTGTCATGGTTGCCAGACCAATCGGGCTTAAGCACAGCTCACCCAGGGTCAGCAGCAGGATACTGAACGTCAGCCACATCGGGGAGACACCGGCACTGGTTTCAATCACGCGTTCGGACGCCATCATCATCACCGCAAAACCACCCGCTGCGAACAGGACACCGAACATAAACTTGGTGATACTGCTAAGGTTCATATTACGGCGCGCCAGGGCAGGCCATAACCAGCTGAACACCGGGGCCAGTATAATGATAAACAGGGCGTTGATGGACTGGAACCAGACGGTCGGGATTTCAAAACCGAACAGGTTACGGTCAGTGTAATCCTTCGCAAACAGGTTGAATGATGTTGGTTTCTGTTCAAACGCAGACCAGAACAGGGCGGCGGTGACTAACAGAATAAAACAGACAAACAAGCGGATGCGTTCACTGCTTTGCAGACCGGCAAACACAAACAGGTAGATGAAGTAGAGAATAACCATCCCGGAGATGAGGTAAACCATGTTGGTGGCAACCAGCATCGGGTTGAACGGGATAACATCGCCGGCGATCAGGGCAGTGACAACCGCGATAACCGCTGCCGCCAGACCTACCCACATGCCGACATTTTTGCGCGCGACCGTCGGGCGATCCCAGCTGGAATCCATACCGACTTCACCGTCATACTGACGCATCAGCGGTACCGCGTAGAAGCGGAACACCAGCAGGGCCACTAACATCCCCAGACCACCGATACCGAAGCCCCAGTGCCAGCCGAAGTTAGGCACTAACCAGCCGGTCGCCAGCGGCGCGATAAAGGAGCCCATGTTAATCCCCATGTAGAACAGGGAAAAACCGCCGTCACGGCGTGTATCGTCCTCTTTGTACAGTGTACCGACCATCACCGTCACACAGGTTTTAAATAACCCGGTACCGATAACGATAAACAGCAGACCGACAAAGAACAGCTTTGGTGACCAGATTGCCGACAGGGCAATCGAGAGGTGACCCAGTGCAATGAGAATGGAGCCGTACCAGACCGCGAGACGCTGTCCGAGCCAGTTATCCGCCAGCCAGCCGCCCGGCAGGGAAGTCAGGTAAATCGCACCGGCAAAAATACCGACGATAGCGGATGCCTGTTCACGCGGAATATCCATCCCGCCTTCATAGACGGTGGCTGCCATAAACAGGATCAGTAACGGACGGATACCGTAGAAGGAGAAACGCTCCCACATCTCGGTAAAGAACAGTGAGCTCAGCGGGTAAGGATGCCCGAAGAAAGTACGTTTTTTGTTTGTTGTTGATTGCATCTGTAATTTCCCAAAGGTTTATTCCGGAGAATAAGCCTGAAAATGGTAAGGATAAACAGTTCCTGTTAACAAAATGATACTTTTGCGTATCAATAAACATCCTGTCTTATTAAAGTATTATTAACACACTTATCGTGAATCGTATTCACTTAAAGCACGTTTTCTATTTTATAAACCATTTTTTAGATGAAATGTCGACAAAAATCTCATTTCACAAGACTTATTTATACAAAATGTGAGGGTGTCTATTGACAGAAGATGTGGATTATGAAGCTTACATATGTTTACAAAATTATTTTAAATCAACCAGTTAAAGTTTATTGATAACGTAAAGATGAAATTTCAGTAACAAATGGCTGACAGTGAAAAGTAACCGGATGAAAACCGGCGATATCTACCCGATATCGGCGGATTTAATTTTCTGAACGCTCTGCGATTTTATGCACCACCACGAATAAAACAGATTAAACAGTACAACCGCAGCGGTGAAATAAAAGACAGAAGCGAAGCCGAAATGCGCAGCCACCCAGGCACCCATTAACGGTCCCGCAACATTGCCGGTATCACGCAGTGCCTGGTTATAGCTGAAAATCCGCCCGGCAATTTCATGGGAGATATGATAAATAATCAGGGTTTGTACGGCAGGCAGCAGAGCGGCATTGACGGCACCGAGCAGAAAACGCAGGGCACCGAGCTGCCAGTAATGGGTGACCCAGGCCATCGGCAGGATGACAAACACAGAGACCGCCAGCATGGTAATCAGCACTTTATCCGGCCCTATCCGGTCACTCAGTTTTCCGAGTCGCGGCGCGCTGATCAGTGCCGCCAGTCCCGGTACAGAAGCAATTAACCCGCTGATAAACGCCAGGTTTTCAGTATGTCCGCCGAGTTCGCGGATATACAGGGTGATAACCGGGCTGACTGAGCCCGCCGCAATCTGAATACACATTGTGGTAAAGAACAGACAAATCACCAGGCGCGGATTTTTTATCGCTGCAAAGACCTGTTTTGTGTTGAGGGCATCTTTGCGTGATGCCGGTGTGAAGTTTTCACGGACAAAAAACAGCGTCACGAAAAAGCAGATAAACAGTACGGTGGCGGTAATATAGAAGACGGGGCGCAATCCGGTCTGATCCGCCAGAAAACCGCCGATAAGCGGGCCGATAAGTGCGCCGCTGACGGCACCGGTGGAAAGCGTGCCCAGCGCCCAGCCGGTGCGCTTGACCGGTACCTGAGTGGCAATCAGGGCATTGGCATTCGGCACGAAACCGCCCAGCAGCCCGAGCAGGGCGCGCAGAAACAGCAATTGCCAGACATTCTGCGCAAAGCCCATCAGCAGCATGACAATCGCCATACCGAGCGCGGAGCGAAGCAGCATCAGCTTACGGCCTTTGCGATCAGAGAGTTTGCCCCAGAAAGGCGCGGCAATGGCAGAAAACAGGAAGGTAATACTGAATGCCGCCCCCGTCCACAGATTGAGTTCCTCATGGTCTGTCACCCCGAGCTCTTCCACATAGAGCGGCAAAAAGGGCATGATCAGGCTGAAGGCGGCACCGGTCAGAAAACAGCCGAACCACACAACATAAAGATTTCGTTTCCAGTTACGGTTGGGGGCTTTGTTCTGCATCAGGGTAGTAATTTAATTCCTTTTTTAATGGACTTTATCCCGGTCATGATAGAGGGATGGTTCGCCTTCCGGCCGTGTTTTGAAGCGCCGGTGCAGCCACATATATTGTTCCGGGGCGCGTAAAATTTGTTTTTCCACAACATGGTTCATAAAGGTTGCGGCAGCCACATCATCATCTTCCGGAAAACCGTCCGCAGGGGGCTGGATCAGCAGTTCATAGCCTTTTCCGTCCGGCAGGCGGCGCGGTGTGAACGGGATCAGTGCTGCACGACCGGCTTTGACCAGAATAGACGTACCGGTGGTGGTGGCAGCTTTCTCCACGGCAAACAGCGGGGCGAACACACTTTTGCGCGGGCCGTAATCGTGATCCGGTGCATACCACAAAATCTGTCCGTCACGCAGGGCGCGGATCATCCCTTTGACATCCTTGCGGTCGAGCATGGATTTGTTGGATCGCAAACGACCGGTGGTCTGCATCCAGTCCATCACCGGGTTATCGTTCGGACGGTAAACCCCGATGCCTGGATTGAGCATACCGAAAATCCGTGCGCCCAGTTCCAGGGTCAGGAAATGGATGCCTATCACGATAATACCTTGTCCGGATGCCTGTACTTTCTGAATATGTTCGCGGCCTTCGACCTTAAACCAGCGTTTTACCCGCCAGTCCGGCCAGAACCAGGCCATTCCGGTTTCAAACAGCCCCATGCCGACGGATTCAAAATTCGCCACCACCATCGCCTTGCGCTTTTCTTCCGGCATATCCGGAAAGCACAATTGCAGATTGCGGTCAGCAATCTCCGCGCGGCGTTTGAGAAAACGCATGGACAGACGACCAAGACGGGTGCCCAGCCAGTAAATCACCGGATACGGCAGCAACACCAGTACATACAGTACACCCAGGCCAAACCAGGTCAGCCAGTAGCGGGGATGCAGAAACGAGCGTTGAAATTCAGGAGCTGTAATCATAGTCAGACATCGTTATTGTTTAAAGCATCAGCAGATGCGGGTTCATGTAAATGATATAACATTAAATTATACGTAGTATCAGTCGCAGGTGTTAGTGTTCTGCGCTGCTGTTTTCAGCGTCCGTAATGCTGTTGAGCTGTGTGACCAGCTCTGCGAGGCTGCCCGCCGCCATTTTTTCCATCACTTTGGCGCGGTGTACTTCGACCGTTCTTACCGCGACATGGGCGATATCCGCGATTTCCCGGTTCATCAGTCCTTGTGCCACAAAACCGGCGATCTGGCGCTCTTTTGGTGTCAGGGTCTGAAAACGGTCACGAATTTGGGCACAGGCCACAGCTTTACCGGTCACAGCGGCGGCGCGGGTCAGTGCTGCCTGTAACGGTTGTGTGGCCACCGGTTTCTGCAGAAAATCCACCGCGCCGAGTTTCATTTGTTCAACCGCCATCGGCAGGTCGCCGTGGCCGGTCAGGAATATGACCGCCAGGGTACTGTGCTGCTCCAGAAGCCGCTGATGTACCCGGCAGCCGTCAGGGGGCGGCATGCGCATATCCAGTAATACAATACCGCAGGTATGCAGCGGTGCCTGTTCAATAAATGTCCGGCTGTCATTCCAGACACGCACTTCATAACCGAGGCTCTCCAGCAAAAACTGACACGCCTGTGTTACAGCAACATCATCATCAACCAGGTGGATCACGGGCATGGGGGTTCCTTTGTCGGTTCACTGAAGATAAGAGTAACACATAAGCCGGGCTGTTCGTCCGGACCGGTGCAATTTTCCATGTGAATATCACCGCCCTGGCTGCGCATCAGGCGCTGGCAAATCACCAGCCCGAGCCCGAGTCCTTCGGCCCGGGTGGAACGGAACGGGGCAAAAGGTTGCGCCAGCTGTGCTTCATCCATCCCGCCGCCGTTATCCTGCACCACCAGAATCTGCCCGCCCGGTGTATAATGGTGTGTCACCCGGATGCAATCCGCCCCGGCCTGCAAACTGTTACTGAACAGATTGGAAAGCACCTGATCCGCCAGTGCCGGGGGCAAGTGTAATACGGCATCATGAGCAACGGTGTTATATAAAACCGCAGAAGGATATCGTTCTGTAACCCGCAGCAGTTTCCAGACCAGATCCGGCACCGCCGCGATATTCTGCGGCACAGGTGCGCCTTCCGGGGAGGACGGGCTGTTCCCCGCCCACAGCCGCAGATTACGGATAATGCTGGCACCGCGTTCGGCCTGGCTGTCAATCTGTGTCATGACCGGCAGCAGCGGATGGGCGGGATCTTCCCGCTCCAGCCGGATTTGCGAGCCCTGAGCATAATGACGGATAGCAGACAGCGGCTGATTCAGCTCATGCGCAAAACCGGAGGCCATCTCCCCGAGTACACTGAGCTGCTGGGCTTTTTCCAGATCCTGCTGCTGGCGCTGTAACTGTGAATGGGCGGCTTCCAGCTGGCGGGTACGGCGGCGCACCCGGAAAGCAATCCACACATGGTTGATACCGAGTAGCAGAAAAACGATAACAACCGAGCCTAACAGCCAGCTGTTTTTCCGGCTCCAGCTGATAATCTCCTGCCAGAACTGGCGCTGCTGCGGGTGCTGATTAACCTCCCTCAGCAAATTTTCCACCTGGCGGGTGGATGACGGCGCACCCCAGCGCATGGTTTTTTCGCCGTGGCTGTTCAGCAGCACCCGGGTGACTTCATCCGCCAGTTCGTCCGGCACATCACTGCCCGCGGCAAATGACCAGTTCGGGTATAATTCGCTGCTGGTCCAGCAGGGAATGGTACTGTCGTGCCGGATCAGCGGTCGGAAATCATCCTGGTGAATGAGTCCTTCTTTATCCATGGATTCGATCAGACATGCCGGGACAATCGCACCGGAAATCGCCTTATCGCGCAGCAGATAAAGCAGGGCATCAGCCGGAAATCCCGAGAACTGAAGGTGGTAATCACGCGGCGGATCGATACCCGCATCACGCAATGCTTTATAGCCTAATAAATAGCCGCCGAAGGCATCCGGCGCGACAGCCCCGACTTTTTTACCGGTCAGATCCGCCGGCGTCTGATAAGCGCTCTCTTTACGTACCAGCAGCACACTGCCGATCACATTACGGGTGGCGTTATCCGGCTCATAAGCCGAACGCAGGGAGACCAGCCAGCGCAGGGGAAAGTTGCTGTCCAGCTGGATAAACTGTGCCGGATTAGTGAGGACAAACTGAATTTCGTTATTGTGCAGCGCTTCCCGCATCTGATCCAGCGTCAGCGGCAGCAGGGTGAACTGTTCGCCGGGCAGGGCGCGGTTGAGCTGCTCTGTCAGCGGCTCCCAGTAATGACGTGTCGGCGCATCCCCCCGCAGTGCCAGCACACCGATAGTCCACTGTGCGGCAAATGAAAAAGAGGTGAAAAATAACAGTGCGGTCAGCAAACCTGTGCGTGCGGCTATCTGCATGTGTCCCCGGGTCAGTGCGTCCTGTGTCCGTTTTCTGAGAAAAATCTGTTGTTTTAGATCAACGTATTCCCCGTTATGTGGTTAACCACAATAGGGGAAGTCTCCGGCAATTTTTACAATCCTCATAATGACATATCCCTTTACTCAACAACATGTTTATTCCTTTTGGTTGAGTTTGAATACAACGAGCAATGGCGTTCCAAATACACCGGAGAGCAGTATGGATCTTGGCAAACGAAAATTTCTGCAAAACCTGGGCGTCCTGACAGCAGGTACGGCCCTGGTTCCGATGGCGGAGGCAGGTCTGCATTTTTCGCCGACCCGCCGTGAAGGCGACCCGTCAAAGCGCTACGGCATGCTGATTGATTTACGCCGCTGTGTCGGCTGTCAGTCCTGTACCGTCAGCTGTTCTGTTGAAAACCAGAGCCCGCAGGGGCAGTTCCGCACCAGTGTCAGCCAGTATCAGATTCAGATCCGCAATGAAGAGGCGACCACCAACGTGCTGCTGCCGCGTCTGTGCAACCATTGTGATAACCCGCCGTGTGTGCCGGTATGTCCGGTGCAGGCCACTTTCCAGCGCGAAGACGGCATTGTGGTGGTGGATAACACCCGCTGTGTCGGCTGCGCCTATTGTGTGCAGGCCTGTCCGTACGATGCCCGCTTTATTAACCACAGCACACAAACCGCAGATAAATGCACCTTCTGCGCCCACCGCCTGGAAGCGGGGCTGTTACCGGCCTGTGTGGAATCCTGTGTCGGCGGCGCACGTATTATCGGTGACCTGAAAGATCCGTCCAGCACCATCAGCAAAATGCTCAGAGAGCATGAAGCCGCGATTAAAGTGCTGAAACCGGAAAACGGCACACTGCCGCAGGTGTTCTATCTGGGACTGGATGAGGCTTTTGTCCATCCGCTGGAAAACCGCGGACAACCCGCATTATGGCAGGAGATCCACTGATGACTGAACAAACGATGTTTATTCAGGAAGTGCTGGCCCGGCCGCAGGAAATCACCTGGCTGCCGTGGGCGGTGCAATACTTCTTTATGATCGGGATCGCCGCCTGTGCCGCCCTGTATGCCTGCTGGCAGCGCTGGCGCGGTGACAAACGGGATGCCCGCCTCGAGATGCTGGCGGTCTTTATCAGCATCACCCTCGGGATCGCCGCACCGATGGCGCTGACAGCGGATCTGCATCAGACCGCCCGTGTCTGGCATTTCTATGCTTATCCGACGCCGTGGTCGTGGATGCCGTGGGGCGCTCTGTTCCTGCCGGCATTTACCGGCTGTATCGGTCTCTATTTCCTGGCGCTGGTGGCGGATAAAATCTGGCATAAGCAGTTTAAACTGACCCGCTGGGTGGCACTCGGCAGTGCCGCATTTGCTATCGGCCTGCTGCTGTATACCGGCCGTGAGGTGTCTGTGGTGCGCGCGCATCCGATCTGGTTCAGTTACTGGATCCCGGTGCTGCTCTTTTTCAGTGCATTACAGGCACTGCCTGCGCTGATGATGCTGGGAGCCCGCCGGGAGCCGCAGTACCAGGCGCAATTGGCGCGTTTACAGGTGGTTTCATTACTGCTGCTGGCGGTATGTATGGGCTTCTGGATCGCCGGTGACACCATTTCCGGTGCCGCTATCCGCGCTCAGCTAAGTTTCGGCACAACCGGGTGGACACTGGCGATGGGGGAAATCGTTCTGTGGATTGTCCTGATGGTGCTGGCGGTTCGTCTGCTGACGCATCGTGGTTCAGTGGTGTATGTCACCGTTCATACCCTGCTGACGCTGTTCCTGACCTGGTCGCTGCGCTGGCTGTTGCTGATGCAGGTACAGACGCTGCCGAAATACAATGTTATGCACAATCCGTACAGCCTGCCGATGGGCACGGATGGTATTCAGGCCATTATCGGCACGATCGGTTTATGGATAGCTCTGGTGATTATATTCCGTGAAGGTATCCGCTGGGTTAATAACAAAGTACAGAATCAACAGAAAGTCGCGCAGGACGGGGGTGTACAACATGGCTAAGTCAACAAGACGTCAGTGGTTAAAAGCAGGTTTGGCGATCGGCGGACTGGCAGCGTTCGGTTACAGTTACCGCGATGTGGCGAAACGCGCCGTCGACGGACTGATGAACGGTACTTCCGGTAAAGTGACGCTGCACCGCATTAACGGCAACTCGCTGATCCCGGAAGGGAATGCCCTGAAAGGCTGGCAGGCGGAAAACGCACAGGCAGTCTCAATGACCCAGTGCTTCGGTTGCTGGACGCAGTGCGGGATCCGTGCCCGCGTTGACCGCGAAACCAATCAGGTGATCCGCATTGCCGGTAACCCGTATCATCCGCTTTCTCACGACCACCATATCGCCTATAACACGCCGCTGGCGGATGCCCTGAAAAATATGGGCGGCGAAAGCGGCCTGGAAGGGCGTTCCACCGCCTGTGCCCGTGGTGCAACTCTGATGGAAGGGCTGCACAGCCCGCTGCGTATCCTGGAGCCGATGAAGCGCGCCGGTAAACGCGGTGAAGGCAAATGGCAGCGTATCAGCTTTGAACAGCTGATTAAAGAAGTGACGGAAGGCGGTGATCTGTTCGGTGAAGGCCATGTTGACGGGCTGCGTGCCATCCGTGACCTCGATACGCTGATTGATCCGGCACAGCCTGCTCTCGGCCCGGTGGCAAACCAGTTACTGGTGACCAATGCCGGGGATGACGGGCGCGATACCTTTATCCGCCGTTTTGCCCAGAATGCCTTTGGCAGCAAAAACTTCGGTGCGCACGGCTCGTACTGCGGACTGGCTTACCGCGCCGGTTCCGGCGCACTGATGAACGACCTGGATAAAAACGCCCACGTCAAACCGGACTGGGATTATGTGAAATTTGCGCTGTTCCTCGGCACCTCTCCGGCACAGTCCGGTAACCCGTTCAAACGCCAGGGGCGTCAGCTGGCGAATGCGCGGATCCGCGACAGCTTTAACTATGCGGTGGTTTCACCGGCACTGCCGCTGACCACCACACTTGCCAATGATCACGGACACTGGATCCCAATCACACCGGGAACGGATTCCGCGCTGGTGATGGGTATGATCCGCTGGATGATTGAGAATAACCGCTATAACGCGGCGTATCTCGCCGTTCCGGGGGAAGCCTCCATGAAGCGTGTCGGTGAGAGCAGCTGGACAAACGCGACTCACCTTGTCATTACCGATGATGCGCATCCGCTGGCCGGTCAGCATCTGACAGCGGAAGCACTGAACGGACAGACATCTGAAGAACCGGTGTACATCGTGATGACAGAGCAGGGTGAGCTGGTGCCTGCGGACAACTGTGATCGCGCGGTACTGGAAGTCAGTCAGCCGGTCACGCTGGCAGACGGTACGACGGTGAATCTGAAGAGCAGCTTCCTGCTGCTGAAAGAGTCCGCGCAGCGCTTTACCCCGGCAGAATACAGCGCCCGATGTGGTGTGCCGGAAGAAACAATTGCCGCACTGGCGAAAACACTGACGTCGTACGGGCGCCAGGCAGCCGTGATTTCCCACGGCGGTATGATGTCCGGTAACGGTTTTTATAATGCCTGGGCGGTGATCATGCTTAACGCACTGATTGGCAACATGAACCTGAAAGGTGGTGTGTCTGTCGGCGGTGGTAAGTTCAACGGTGCCAATGACGGGCCGTGTTACAAAATGGACAGCTTCCCGGGCAAAGTCAAACCGAAAGGCATGAACCTGGCGCGCAGTAAGTCAGTTTATGAAAAGTCCGATGAGTACAAAAACAAAGTGTCTGCCGGTCAGAACCCGTATCCGGCCAAAGCACCGTGGTATCCGCTGGCAGCCGGTCAGTTGACAGAACAGCTCGGCTCCGCGCTTGAGGGGTATCCGCACAAGCTGAAAGCCTGGATCACCAATATGACCAACCCGCTGTACGGTATTGCGGGAATGCGTCAGGTGATGGAAGAGAAACTGAAAGATCCGGCACACCTGCCGCTGATTATCGGCATTGATGCCTTTATGAATGAGACTACCGCACTGGCGGACTACATCGTCCCGGATACCCATAACTTTGAAAGCTGGGGATTCAGTGCACCGTGGTCCGGTGTGCAGACCAAAGCCACCACCGCCCGCTGGCCGGTTGTTGCGCCGCGTGTGGCAAAAACAGCGGATGGTCAGCCGGTTGCCATGGAATCCTTCTGTATTGCGGTGGCAAAAGCCCTTGAACTGCCGGGATTTGGTGATAATGCTATCGCAGACAATGACGGCAACACGTATCCGCTGAACACGGCAGAAGACTATTATCTGCGTGTCGCTGCCAATACCGCCTTTATGGGCGAGAAACCGGGGCCGGAGGCTAAAGAGGCGGATATCCGTTTGTCCGGGGTGGATCGCATCATGCCTGCTATGCAGCAGGTACTGAAAGCGGATGAAATCAGCCGTGTGGCATATCTCTACAGCCGCGGTGGTCGTTTTGCACCGTATGAAAAGGGCTGGGACGGAGAGAAAACCGGGCCGCAATGGAAACAGCCGCTGCAGATCTGGAATGCGGATGTGGCGCAGAACCGCCATGCTATCACCGGTGAGCGTTTCAGCGGATGTCCGGCCTATTACCCGCCGCGCCTGTCTGACGGCAGCGATATTGACCGCGTTTATCCGGCGGAAAGCTGGCCGCTGAAACTGATGTCGTTTAAATCCCATGTGATGAGCAGTTCAACCACCATGATTGAGCGCCTGCACCATGTGAAACCGTCAAACCTGGTGGCGATCAACCCGGCGGACGGCGAAAAATTCGGCGTGCAGCACGGGGACCTTGTTCGCATCACCACGCCGGGGGGCAGTGTTGAAGCGCAAATCAGCCTGCTGACCGGGGTGATGCCGGGGGTGGTGGCGATTGAACACGGTTACGGACATCACGAAATGGGTGCGCGTCAGCACTATCTTGACGGCGAAGCGCTGGCGATGGATAAACGCATCGCGTCCGGCATTAATATCAACGACCTGGGTTTTGCTGACCCGACCCGTCAGGTCGCGAACACCTGGCTGGACTGGGTAACCGGCGCCTCTGTCCGGCAGGGACTGCCGGCGAAAGTGGAACGGATTTCCGCAGCCTGATAACACGGTCTGCCTCAATCCGTCATCACCTCTGACCACTCTGTAAAGTAAACCCCGAAAGTCGGATATCCAACGATTAGGGGTTTTTCTTTTCAGTGGGCAGAAAAAAGGGCTTGCGGCAAAAATTGAATTGATGCTGAACACGGAAGCCTGAGTCTTTTTCAGCGGGAAGTTCAATGATATCTGCCTATTTTCGTTCACCGCTATTCATCGGTAATAAAAGTTCGCACAGCCAACAATAAGAAAACAGGTAATTATTAATAAAAAAAACCTAATACTCATATTCAGATTTCCATTCTTATAAAATAAGGCGTTTAAATTAAAATAAGGGTACGATAATTTAAAACAATGTCAATGCTGCCAGTTTGTTTTTTATTTATATTCAGATGTCGATTTTCAATATGTTTTTTTTACGCTTGAAATAAGTCAATTTACACTATGGAAATGAAACCCATAAATTGTATTCAGACCATAAATGGACTTTGTTTTAGATCGCATGCTGGTTACTTGTGGGATGTTCATTTGTTATTTTATATTGACATTATTTTATCTTGGCATTATTTTAAATTTTCGTCGCCTTTAGTTTAATCACCCTATTTTATAAGAATGGAAATCTGAATATGAGTATTAGATTTTTTTTGTTGATAGTTACCTGTGTTTTTATTGCCAGCTGTAATAATCTTTATTACCGATAAGCATATGAACAAATTCATAGCGAAAACGTTAGTTGCGATCAGTATCTTTTCTTCTTTAACTGGCTGTGTAACAGGTGGTATTTCAGTTTATGGTCCGGTTAAAACAGGAAATCAGGACACAATGAGTGGAGGAGGAATATCGGGTCAGAGTGATGCACAAGATGCACAAGGAACGATATTAACAACATTGATAGGAAACCGTAAGCCTGATGAGATTATCGCTATGGTTAAATCTTATTACCAAAAAAAAGGGTTAATACCATCTGTTCAAAATCAGCAAGTTGGTATTGTGGCTGCAATTGGTAGTAATTTAGATATAGCAGGCATTTATTTAGAATGTTCTGACCTGACCCAGACACAGAATATTCAAGAGCATTACCGAATTGTAACTCAAGTATGGAGTTCTGAAGAAGGAAGTAATATTTCAGTTCAGGTTAATGGATATGCTGATTTAGTTGCTTCTGATGGTAACGAAAAAATAAAGCCAACTGACTGTACATCTACAAATGAATTCGAAAATGGCTTATTGGAAAGCTTAAAAAAATAATCCTTCCCGGAGGGACCGGCTTTGAAAACAGGAGTGACCATAGATTCCGTTTTTCATGGGTACTATTTTTGTGTTTTCTGAATACGCTGGTTTTTATTCAGGGAGGGAGGTACATAAAAAGCCTCGTTATAATGAGGCTTTTTTACAAAAAATATTAAAATAACTTAGTCATCATTGATTTGGACAAAAAATTGTCCTTTTTTATTTTCGTCAAGAAATACGGAGTAGTTAACTATCTCGGAGTTCATTCTGCCATTTGCCTGAGTGACTACAACTCTGGCCTCACACGTATATTCTTTAGCTTTTTCATGTTTTTCTAACATCTCATGACCGGTGATGGATGGGGTTACATTTCTGATACCCATCTGATTGAAGTAATTAACAACAACCTGATTTAATAAATTTTTCGTTTCCTTACTATCGCATTTTGGGGGCATATCTTCGCTGCATCCGGAGAGTAACAATGAAATACCAAAAAGAGGGAGCATCAATAATTTTTTGTACATTATATATACCATTCTGATTAATCGTACGTATTGAATAATTATATTATAGTAAATGTACTTAATATAAAGAAAAAATCAGAAGGATATTGTGACAAAATATTTTTACAGGAAATGATTTTCATTTATAAACGTGTTACAAATAATAAATGAGCGCGTTTTTTGCTCAACGCTTAACCATTGAACTTCCCTGGTGTTCATCATCAACTCAATCTGAAAAAGACTCAGGCTTCTTTTGCAACAAGCCCTCCCTGTCAATCATACAGAGTCGATACAACAAACCCTTTTTGTAATGCAATTATTTTTCCTCCGACTGAAATACTGTTAGGTATTGATGCATATGTAAAACCTTTTCCGGCCGGCAGCCTGAGTTTGTTACCTTTTTGCAGAATAATGGCCTCACCATTGGTACTTACCGGATTCCGCAGAATGATATGTCCTCCCCCAGAGCAAATAAATACCGGAATAGTATCAGACAAGCCATTAGGGTTAACAATAATCTCATGACCACGTCCTGTTAATAGGTAACTTCCGAAGTTTTTTAACACGGTATTACCGACTGACGCATGACCATCACCAAAAACATTAAGAACTATTTTCCTCTTTAATCCATCTATAATTGCCGTATTACTACCATAGCCACCATCAACGATGTCTTCCGAACCTGATACGAATACAATATCATGTCCATCACCAGCATTAATCCTTGCTCCGGTACTTCTGGAATAAATAGTATCATCGCCATTCAGAAAATCATCATATCCCTGAATGCTGTCCTTACCCTGATTATTATGAGCGATATAAGATGTGTCTTTTATAGCGGCATCTGATGTGTAAATAATATGAGATATCCGTTTACCCTTAATTTCTTCATGTGTTTTAAAACCGATAAAACCCATATTTTCACTTTCCGGAGATGTGTTATAGGTAACATTATCAAAACTACCGGTTTTCTCCGGTGTTATATACTGATGTCCGCTCAGTGATTCATAAAATAAATATTCATCAGCCGGATTCTTTTGCTTTTCACCTGGAGCATTATTATCGGTTAGTATAAATTCATTATAACTGCCTTCATGTTCACCTTTCTGATTCGTTTTTGATATCCATGCATAATTATACAGTTGATTTCTGGTCACATTGAGTATGGTATCTTTAAAAAATGCTTCTCTTTGTCTGCCTCTTTTTTTTGTATCTGATATAGCATCCAGAATTAATACGCCTCCCATTAAAAACAAGGCAAACCCAAACCCGGTAAACCCTGACAGAACAACACCAGAGATAGCACCTAATATACCCAGTGAGGCTGACGCAATTTTTGCCAGATCGGTCTCCTCCACACCTTCGATGAAGTTCAATGCACTGAATATCACTCCAACGGAGGCCCCTGCTGTTTTCAGTATCCCTTTTACTCCGGCGGCATAAGGCCCGGAAACAAGTTTAAAAGGATCCATATGTTCAATCAGTCCGGTACTGAAAGAAAAAACATCAGCTGATGTAATTTTCACATAATCAAGGATAGTATTTTCTTTTGTTTCTCTGTCTACCTTCGGATCAGATAAGACTCTGGTTAAATGGATAAAGCTTACAGCATTAAGGGCCGTTGTCAGCGAGACATCAGTACTTACTGACCGTTTAACCCTGCCTTTGTATATTGATTCAAATAATATTTCACGTTCAGATATTATTTTTAAGTGCTCTTTACTGCCATAAAATGTCATACATTCTTCAGTAAATGGATTTATACGCCGGTCTATTTCTATCCCGTTTTTTTCCGCAACGGATATGAAACCTGACCAGTCAGTTAATAAAATATGAGGTTTAACGTGTTCTGTTGTCAGATCTTTAATATGGACTTCTCTGTAAAACTTACTTGTTTTTTCGCAGTTAATACCCGCAAAAAACGCACTTAACGTATTGTCAGTCATATCCTTATAAATGTTTTCATTGTTAATGTTTACATCAACAAAAGACATCAGTCCCTGATTAACGGTTATATCAAATTTACTGATTTGAGTAAGGTCCATAAAGAAATTCTTTCTTATCGATTCGCTACCATTGTCCCATACAATGAGATCCTTTCCGTGCTTTAATAATTTAAAAACCTCTTCGATGTTATATTTTCTTAAGCTAAAGATAATACATTTCGAGTGTCCGGTATCCGATCTAAAATCAAAGGTAATATGATTTATGCCTTTTTTTATTTTTTTAACAACGCCAATCTGATGAACATCCGGAATCGTGTGTTGTGAGGGAAGAGAGAATGTCAGATAGTCTTTTGTTTTATACATCTCTGAACCCAGCCTGATCAGATCTAAATTCATTGCTTTTCGGGGTTGTATTCTTTTTGATTGACCGGACTCATCACTAATGAGTCTGTATGTTCTGAATACTTTTTTAGGTGTTCCGGACAGACTCAGTTTTTGGGTATCCATGTCAGTTGCTTTCAGTAAATCTGATTTTATGTCGTCGTTTCTTATCGATTCCGGTGAACTGAAACGGTCCCGCAGTGCTTTTGCTCCTGCGGTTAACCCTAATACCCCCATGGCTGTGCTGGCTGCAATGACTGTTTTACTCTTCAGAGCCTGCACATAAGACGTTGCCACGGGAGTCACAGCTGCTCCTGCCACCACCAGAGGCAGTAA